>CAYRAO010000073.1:1454-1529 GCA_964422395.1 uncultured Clostridia bacterium | reverse complement strand
GGCTCATAACCCAAAGGTCATCGGTTCAAGTCCGGTCCCCGCTACTTAAAAAAGCCTCGCAAGTGTGTGAGGTTT
>CAYRAO010000073.1:0-1354 GCA_964422395.1 uncultured Clostridia bacterium | reverse complement strand
AATTAGGAACAAAAGGATGGACTAAAAGTTATCGCCCTTGGATAGTTATTCATATTGAAGTTTATTTTAACAAAAAAGAAGCTCTTCGTAGAGAAAAATTCTTAAAATCAGGTAAAGGAAGACAATGGATAAAGCAAAATTTAAATATTTAGCGAGAGGGATCATATCCGCCAAGGCGGACTTCGGTTCAAGTCCGGTCCCCGCTACTTAAAAAAGCCTCGCAAGTGTGTGAGGTTTTTTTTATGGAAGAAATATTAGTTTACATATTATTTTCAGAAAAATATCAGAAAAAATATATTGGTGTTACATCTAATTTAATTGCTAGGTTTAAATCTCACAATGAATTAGGAACAAAAGGATGGACTAAAAGTTATCGCCCTTGGATAGTTATTCATATAGAGACATATTCATGACATAACAAATTGAAAAGATTCTCAACTTATTAAGGCTATCGGTAGAATACGTTTTACACATTGCAAAGTAGAAAGCAGTAGTTAGCCCACGTTTTTTTCTTGTTTTATTATTATATCATATAAAAATTCAGGTGCAAAATCAGCACCATTTTCCCAATATATAGTCCAAGAATCTAATTTAAAATTTTTGAAAAAATTAATATCTTTTAATGGTTGAAAAATTTCACCTTCAAGGTAGGGCTGTAAATCTATAATTCCTGATACTCCATTATTGAATTCCAGCAGTATCTTAAAATCTTCAATATATTTTGCTTGAATAACATTTATTAGTTCCATAATCAAATCACTTTATATTAAAGGTTCTATCTTTTTTAATTTTTTCTTTTCTTTACAATTCTGCCAGTTTTCCATTAGTTCATCTCTATGTAAATCCAACCAGTCAAATATTAATTTTAAAGCTATTTTTGGCATTTTACCTTCTACTATGCCTTTGTCTATTGTTATTATTGCTTTAAATTCTCCATATTCTGCGTGAAAATGAGGTGGATTATGATCATTATAAAACATTTTTATTAATATTCCATAAAATCTACTAATTTCAGGCATAATTTTTTATTTATAAAGATAATGAAACTTTAAAAGATAATTAAATTATCTGCAAAATAATCTTGTTGCTACGAGCAAGCTCATATCCGCCAAGGCGGACTTCGGGTTAGTCCTATCCCTATTACTTTAAAACTCCGCAGTTATATGAGTTTTTTTTATTTTATGTCACTGTATTTTTAACACCCCGGTTAAAACTGAGGGTTAGACTAATAAGTTATTAATAATCTGATTAACACCACGTTAAAACGTGGTGAATATAACACTAAACAGTTTATTGCAACCTGTTTTTAACAGGCTTTTATATCTTACAATGAATTAGGAACAAAAGAATGGAC
>CAYRAO010000072.1:0-1583 GCA_964422395.1 uncultured Clostridia bacterium | reverse complement strand
GGCAATGTCCCGTCTGATGTTGTAAATGTGTGACACCTATGCCGTCCTGTTTCTTATTTTCTCATTTTTTTTAATTGAGTCAAGTAAATTTTCTATTTTTGTATAGCCATGAATACGACGGAAGTTTTTTCTCGCTTCAAGAATACCGGTTAACGTCCAACGCATGGCCATCCTGCTATTTTTCCATTTTTTAACTCTTTTACTTACATATCGAATTGTACCCATTAAATTCTCAATCTGATTAGTAGAGCGTAAACTTTTACGCAAAGAAGGAGCTGCATCCAGTTTGTGAAGAGTAAGCGTTTCCTCTAAACCCTCTCGTAAAGAAGAGGCAGCACTTGGATATTCTTTACCGAGATTTTTTATGATTACACAAAGATGATTATGTGCATCATTATATCCTCGCATTTGATAGGCCTCTCGAATACTAAACTTAATCAGTTCTTTTTTTTCTTCCGGCAAATAACTTAGAACATTCCTTATTTTATGTTCTTGACATCTTTGAACAGCAAAATTATTACCAAATTTCTCCCTCACCGCCTTTCGGAGTGCCTTACTGCCATCGATAACGCCTAACTTAACGGCTTCCATATTTAAGCCCCGCTCTTCAAGCTCATTTAGCAGATCAATACAAATTCTACTGTTTTCCGTAGAACCGGCTTTTAGCCCCAATACCTCTTTTTGACCCTGATTATCGATACCTAAAACAACAATGATCGTGTGATTCGTAAAATTTATGCCGTCAATCATAATTATAGGAAATGACCTTGTGATAGGACTATTTTGCCATTTCAAGAGCATTTTTTCCGTTTTTGCAATAAAATTTCTGCTAACAGAGCTTTTGGAAGTTCCATAGGATTGAGGATCAGTAATATTTCCTTCAAGAGATCTTTTGTATTTTCTGGTTGATACCCCAATAACCATATTTTCAAATTGACGATCCTGAAGCAAATCAATTTTTTGAGCTTCTGTGATGGTTTTTAGCGGTATATCTTTATTATTTTTAAGATCCCTAACTCTTTGGTGGCGAAGTATTATTTTTCTACCGCCGAAAATGATCACTGAGTTTTTCTTACTCCAGCGAGTGAATTGCCGTTCAGAAAGATTCGCGTACCATTCCCCGCAAATATGTCTAATTTCTTCATCAATTTGATCATAAAAAGCGTCATAACCCAGTGTTAATATCAGATCAAAGAAACCCTGCTCTGCATCAATTTCTTGATTAAATTTAATAATGCCTTGACTTATTATCTCATTTTTTTTACGTTTTTTCATGTGGTGTCTCCTTTTTTTGTTTTTGTGAACCATTATTTAATAATAATGATTAGGAGATGCCACACTATTTACAACATTGCGCGGGACATTGCCATTTTGGTAATAGCAAATCGAATTAAACGAAAAACAGGTAGGCAATATTAGAAGGGCACCTCTAAAAACCTTGTTTTTTCAAGCCATTTTCAATATCTGGCTTTAAAGAATGGGTTTTTAGAGACACCCTGTAATTATTGTATTTGCTTGACATTATAATTTTTTTTAAGTAGGTATTACAAATTTTTATGAAATCATAAGGGGATCTCTAAAAA
>CAYRAO010000071.1:0-1598 GCA_964422395.1 uncultured Clostridia bacterium | reverse complement strand
GGGAATCATTGTATAAGATAGCAAGAGAGCGATTAAGCAAAAATTAAAAATTCAAAGAAACAAAGTTAACTGACCGGAGGGAAAGAATCCCTTTTCGGGAAACTGACCGGAGGGAAGGAATCCCTTCATAATTATTTATTAAAATTCTTTAGGATGTATGATAATATATTTTTTGAATTAGCAGAATAAATGGGTATGTTTATTATTGTGATATTATCATTTGTAATTATCTTTTTGAAAGGAGCTGCGGAAACAAGGATACCTAACTTGTTTCCCGTGAGTCTCAGATAATGCAACAGGTTTTTATAATGCTTACTTTTCACTTGTAATGAGGCTTTACACTCTATTGGAATTTTTAAATTATGTTTTGGAATTTCATAAATAAAATCAACTTCAATATCCGATCCTTTACCTTTTTTCCAAGTTGAGATCTTATAGCTTGCAGATTTTCCACTTATCAGATTTAATAAAATAGCATTTTCAAAAAGACCTCCCAGAGGTGTCCTGAGAATCGGTTCAATGGTATTAAGAATAGAAATTGAAGGCATTGGTAATGCCCTTTTTCTGTTAACGACACCTATGTCAAACAGGTATCGTTTCGGAAGAAAATTTATGGTTTTGGTATCAGTTGTTCCTTGTTCAACTTCAATGAGGATATGCCAACCAATCAATGCTTCAATTGCTTTTTTTGCATAATATTTTGTTGTATTAAAATGAGTTAGTTTTGATTGACTTCCGATATGGTTAGCAACATTTTTAATTATATTTCTGAATATTAAGGGTTTATACTCTTCTTTTCTCAGAAAGTCTTCCTCAAGTCCAAACAAGATATCATCGATTATTTCCGTATATGATTCTCCGTTTTTGTATGCGATTACAGCTTCGGGGTATCCCCCAACCTGCATGTAATTATCAAAAAGCTCAAGTAAGAAATTATGTCTCGATAATGGTATATCTTCCTGTGGATCTCTTATATAATCAGCTAGTTCTTCATTTTGAACATACTCGACAAATTCGGAAAAACTAAAGCTGAAGACCCTTACGGTTTTTGTTCTTCCAACCGGAATTCTTGTCTCTTCATCAAAAAATCGATTCATTGATGAACCTGTCAGAATTACCTGTACGCCTGCCCAATCTTCTTTAAATGACTTGATGTATCTTGCCAGTTTTCTACTTTCCTGTGCTTCATCAAGGAAAAGTATCGAACCGTTTTTAACACCGTATCGATCTGTCATTAATGCTCTAAAATCATTAAAGTTTTCGGTTTTACCAATCTCTTTTCTTAACTTTAAATCTTTTTCGAGATCAAATGATGAGATTGGTTTTTTTATTGAATTGAGTACTCTGTTGACGAGGTAAGATTTCCCGACTTGTCTTGCTCCTTCGATAATAATCACATTTTTTTTTTGGTTATTTAGTATTAGTTGTTTTAATTCACTTTCAATTTCTCTTTTCATTATCAAAAATTAACAAAAATATAAGTTTTTGTCAAATATATTTTATAAAATAGCACAAATACAAAGGGGTCAAATCTGTGTTTGACTTTTCGTGCTATAAGTTATCTTTACGATGCTGGAAAGAGGCTTATGGGAATCATT
>CAYRAO010000070.1:0-1731 GCA_964422395.1 uncultured Clostridia bacterium | reverse complement strand
AATTTTTGGGAGGGGTGACGGTGCATGACAGTATGACATTTTCATGTTAGGTAGAAAGAGGAACGGCTTTTACCGAGATTTCTTTCCAACGGTCAGTTGACTTTGTGAAGGGGTCAAGTCTTTATTTCACGTTTGAGAGTTTCGATGATATCGGCAGGAGTGGGAGGGGTAGCATCCAAATTGTATTTCAGGTGATAAGTCTGTAGCGTATTGTAAAAGAACTTAGAAAAAAATATTTCAGATAAACTTCTAATCATTATGTAATGTTCTAAAATATAACAAAATATTGAAATAAATAAGAACATATGCTATATTGCATACAGGAGAGGGACGATGAGCGAACTAGGTAAAAGAATTGAGCAGCTGAGAAAAAAATTTAATATGAGTCAGGAGGAGCTTAGCAGGAAGATTGGTATAAGTAGAGTTACCTTGTCAAAGATCGAAAATAATGACAGGAAAATAAACATAGATGAAATACAGAAATTTTCCGAGGTATTTGGGAAATCGATCAGCGAGCTGATTGATCCTTCATTAGAGGCAAAGATAGTTCTTGAAAACATATCAAAGAAAAATGACGATAAGGATAATTCAAATACCCTTAGAATCAATGTTCCTCAAAATAATAGGGAGAAATTTGAGCAGGTACTCCTATATATTTTAAGTAAGGTCGGATCAAAACCTAATGTAGGTGAGACTGTAATTTATAAACTATTATACTTTATTGATTTTGATTTTTATGAAAAATATGAAGAGCAATTGATTGGTGCGACTTATCAGAAGAATACTCATGGTCCAACACCAAAGGAGTTTAAAACAATTGTTGATCAGATGGAAAAATCGGGTAAAATCGAGAAAATAAAAAGTAAATATTATGATTATCCACAGAAAAAGTATTTGCCTCTTGTTGAGAGTGATCTGGGGATCTTAAGCGGGAAAGAGATAAAGCATATTGATAGTGTTTTAGAAAAACATTCAAATAAATCAGCAAAAGAGTTGAGTGAGTATTCTCATGGAGATGTACCATGGATGTCAGTTAAGGAAGGAGAAAATATTGAATATGAAGCAGTGTTTTACAGGACACCTGAATATTCGGTAAGGAAATATGACGAATGAATTTACGGAAGAAAAAAGACTACCTGAATTTAATAAGGATCTGAAAAAACTTAAAAAGAAATTCAGAACAATAGAAGAAGACCTGAACAATCTTATTAAGTATTCATTGAAGAATTTTCACTTTAATGGTCTTGATCAAGGCATTGTTGAGATTGATGACCTAAGTCTCTTTCCCCAAAAGTTTTTCAAAGTCAGGAAATTTGCATGTAGATCGCTTAAAGGTAAAGGGGTTAAAACCGGATTGAGATTAATATATAAATTTGATTCCGAGACAAATATTTTGGAACTTATTGAAATCTATATTAAAAGTGATAAAAAAAATGAAAACAGAGAAAGGATCTTTTCTAACTATAAAAAATAAGGGAGAGCGGTTGATCTTATATCAAGAGTCTTATCTTTTATCGATTAATTATCTTCGAAATATAATTCCAATACTTCTTTTAAACTTTCTACAGCTTTCTCAACAGTGCTCCCGAAACTGGAAACATCTACATTAAGGCATTGGGAAACAAAATATTTTCCCTCTTTATAAACAATATATTTTAAATTTTTCATAATGTCACCACTATTATTGTAAAAATAAAGATCCAAAAAATGCCTTGAATCGATCCGTAACGG
>CAYRAO010000069.1:0-1797 GCA_964422395.1 uncultured Clostridia bacterium | reverse complement strand
TAAGACGAAAGAAAATAGCCAAGCACGGTAGGTTGGAGTGACGATAGCCCTGTAGATACTCTCTTCCAAGTCCAGCAAAATCTGAATTTTTTCATAAAATAAATTAATCAGGTTTTGCTTTTTTATTTTCCACACGAAAGCCTCAAGTCATATTATATTTCTTGATTTTTTCATTGGAAATTATGATTCATTGACTTTTAATCGATAATGACTCCTTGAATTGATGGGTTGTTATTTTATGTAAAAAGATAAATATCTATCTTTTTATCCCTGTAAATATTGACCTATTGGTCACGTTGTATTGCTTTTTTGCCCTCCTATAGGACAGGTTAATTGAAAAAGGGTTGTAACCAATAGGTCATATTTACGTCTTACTCGATTATGATTAATACAGAGTAAAAAATTAATTAAGCCTCTTTAAGTGTATAAAAACATTCACCATTAAAGGGGGTATTCGTACGAAACATGGCATGAATGGAGAGTAATAATTTACGCATAACGGCGCAGAGTGCTTGTATTTTTTTCAAACCATTATCATTCACCAAATGCCAGTAAAAACCACCAATATTAGGATCACGATAGGCTGCGACCAGAGCGGGCATATAAAGTGTGCCACGAATATAGCGATTACCTGCTTTACCAATGCGCGTTTTTTTATTGACACTGCTACCCGATTGAATAATTTGAGGGAATAATCCAGCATGAGCAACCCATTGTTTCGCAGTCATATCAGAGGGTAAAATCATGATTTCTCCCAATAATTTTAGAGCTGTTTTTTCACCGATCCCTACTATGGAAAGGAGTAAAGCATATTTTATCATCAGGCTTTCATTTGCTTTGATGAGCTTATGTCCTTCTTTTTCTAGTAAAATAATATCTTCAGTCAATGTTTCAATACGTTTTTTAACAGATTGAATAATAAAATCAGGGGTTTCTTGTGTTGATTCAAGGGCATGTAATTGATTTTTCAAGCGTGTTAATTCCTTGCTTGAAGCATCTAACCATCGACCTGATGTCCTTAATGCAATAACTTCTGGATCAGGTGCTTGCCACTCAACAAACTCCATTCGATCAGCATATTGTGCTAATATTTCAGCATCAATTGCATCAGTCTTAGTGCGTTGCATCATCGCTTTCGCAAAATTATGAGCAGCTTTTGGGTTGACAACCATTATTTTTAAATGATCATTATTAGCAATTAAAATAGAAATATCAAAATGATAGCTTCCCGTTGCTTCTAAACAAATATATTCAATCTTTCGTTTAATTAAAAATTCAATTAATTTGAAATGTCCCTCAGGTGAGTTTTCAAATGTTTTTGATTTTTGAGATTTATTATTCTTGCGAATAACGACTTCCAACGTGTCTTTACCCACGTCAATACCACATACATTCATTTGTATTCTTCCATTGTTCTATTTTTTTATCTACAATGATTATCAGGTTTCCCGACCTTGAATCGACATCAACCAACCTTGTAATGCAGACTAATGGGTTTACTCATCGTCTCGGATACTCTACGGTTTTAGATGAAGAAGGCGGGAGGCCTATCTACATACAAGCTCACTCAAAGAATGGCTTCAGGGTGGGACGACCTTCCCGATAACTCTCTCTATAATAAAGAGAAGAATTGATAAAAAAAACTTATTAACTAATCTTGGAAGTGAATATACAAGGGTGGGCAATCTTTTCTGCCCACCAAATTATGCAAAAAAGATGGGCAAAAAACACTGCCCATCCTACGAGGAATAATTAGGACACCCATTAAATATTGGCATAAAAATACCGATATTTGAT
>CAYRAO010000068.1:0-1853 GCA_964422395.1 uncultured Clostridia bacterium | reverse complement strand
CCATATTAAGAGATTAAAAAACTTTCAAAAAATATGAAGTTTGATTCGGAAATAAAAAAAACAGAAAGAAACATTAAAATAAAAGACTATTTCTCCATGAAATGCCCGTTCTGTGACTCAAAAAACATTAAGATACGCTCAAGTAGAATAAGAAAAATACAAGATCTGGGCTCACCTTTCGAGAAGGTTACAATAAACCTAAAGGTCGCATATATCACATGTTCCGATTGTAAAGCTAAATTTAAACCCGAGCACCCGTCATTCCCGCCAAAATTGGAATATTCAAAGGCCATTGTGGATTATGCCTTAATGCGATATCATTATGAGAATACATCGGGAAACCAAATAAGCCAAAGTTTAAGGAGAGTTCATAATGTAGATGTTCCTGAAGCAACGGTGTACACATGGTTAAAAGAATATTCCCCGGAATTCCTTAAAGTAAGAATCGAAAACAAGAAATTGGATGTATCGCAGATAAAAACAATAACAGTAGATGGTACATATGTGTCTGCAGGCAAAGATATTATTGGGAAAAAAAAGGATGTGGAATCCTTATCGGTGACCAAACTGGACGACGGACGATTTCTGCTGATGTGGTGGGAGTAGAAAACTCAGAAAACGTTGAAAGAGCACTACGACAGACAAAGGAAAAATATGGGTTAAACCCAAAGTTAGTTACATGTGATTTCGCACCGAGTATGACTTCTGCTGTAAAAAAAGTCTTTGGGGAGAATGTTCTTCAAATAGACGGTTTCCATGTAATGCAACTCCTTAACAACGGTATCCGCAAGGACCTTGCGGTTTTAGCAAATAATCTATTCAAAAAAGAGATAAATGAACTTTATCAATTACGGGATTGGATTTGTGATATCCAAAAGTCACATCACACCTCTTCTTTTCAACTATCCCGTTATATCAATCCATTTCCCACGGAAAAACCAATCGTTAATACCGTTGCACTCGATACATGTAATAGATTCCTCAAATTATTATCAATTCGTTCCTTATCCCAATTTTCGACCCAAATTTTTCAAATACTTTATACTTCTATCTCCGATGATTTTCCGGCAGTCCAGCACCTTTATACCGCGTTACGAAATAAATATCCAAAAAGAGGCTTTACAAATAAGAAGCGTTATCATTTTGAGCGTAGAATATTGCAGAAATTAAAATCCTTCTTGTTAGTTTTTCGCAAATCACTCGACGTAGAAAATACCCATTTTTCCCATCTTAAATGGTTAATTTTTATCCAACCCTCCAATCTAAGTGATGATCAAGCCGACAAACTCGCCGATTTATTAACCAAATATCCCGAGTTGGTTGAATATCGTGATTTAACCCTTCGTCTCGGTTCAATTTATTCAAAGGATGTGTGTGATATTGATGGTAGGGAGATTGATGATCTTGTTATTCAAGATCATTTTACCGATAAACTCCAAACCGCGATAACGACGATTAAGCATCATAAACTGTCAATTCTCCGCTTCGTGGATGTTTTTTTGGCAGATCCATCTTTGACTCCTGCAAATCGTTCGAGTATGGAGTATGAGAATCGTCGTTTTAAGGCGCCCTTTACTCATGGGCTCAACTGTACCGGTGTGGATCATCTTATTGGGAAGTTACAGTTGCAATTAACGCCCGATGTACGTTGGTATTTGGAATAGAAATTCATTTAAATAAACAAAAAATATAATGATTAATCGTTTTTAATTATAAAAATAGTCAAAAAAGAAAGATTTTATAATTTTTTCTCGCTATAAAGACAATTATCTTTTAAGACGAATCTTTACCGCATCTCTATGTCCCAAAAGTCCTTCAAACTCGGCAATTGGACTCAAAATCGCTTCCAAGTC
>CAYRAO010000067.1:0-1892 GCA_964422395.1 uncultured Clostridia bacterium | reverse complement strand
ACTCACATAAAAAGAGTGAAAAATTCTTTACGTAATAACTCCGGAGATATATTTTGACAAAAAATTTTCAAAAGATTAATACAATCTTAATTAATTTTGTAAAGTACGAAACAAATAATATGAATTGGAATAGTTCTCACTGCCGCTTGACAACCTTTAATACTTATATATTAAATCAATATATTAAATTGTCAATTTAAAATGATAATAATAGAACAGTTCAAAAGTATCGAGCGGTTGAAGAAGAGTGAAGAAATCTGTAAGATTGAGTTCTTATAACTGTCATAAAAATTATTTAATGAAAGTAAAATATAAATCCCCATATTTTACTTTACGGCTTTAAAGTAAAATATAAACATTCTTGTTTTACTTTTATGCATTATGATAAAATAAAGAAAAACATAGTTTACTTTAGGAGATATCTTGAACATTAAGGATTTTGAAGCTGGAACATATAAAAAGGGTTACGAATATGAATATTTCTTACCCGAAAAAATAAATCATCCTTTTTATTGGACAGACGTAGGGTTAAATGAACTATTAGAACAAGCTTCATTTAAGTTAGGTGAACTTAATTCCTTTTCAAAATTAATTCCTGATGCTGATTCATTTATTATCATGCATGTTTTCAAGGAAGCCGTAGTATCAAGTAAAATTGAGGGGACTCAAACCAATATTGAGGATGCACTTGTTGAAGAAAAAGAGATCAACCCTGAGAAACGTGATGATTGGAAAGAGGTAAACAATTATGTTAAAGCAATGGACAAAGCAATTGAATCATTGAAAACTCTCCCTTTATCAAACAGACTAATAAAAAATACACATAAAATATTGCTTGACAGTGTCAGAGGTGAAAGGAAAACTCCGGGGGAATTTAGAATTTCTCAGAACTGGATAGGAGGAATCAATCTCTCGAATGCAAGTTTTATCCCTCCTGCTCATACCGAAGTTCCTGACTTGATGAGTGATCTTGAGGTTTTTATTCAAAACTCAAAAATTAAAATACCTCATTTGGTAAAAATTGCCATAGCCCATTATCAGTTTGAGACAATTCATCCATTTCTAGACGGAAACGGAAGGATCGGAAGGTTACTTATAACACTTTATCTAGTTTCAAATGAAATTCTGGGGAAACCTCTGCTCTATCTTTCTGATTTTTTTGAAAAGAATAAAACTATGTATTACGACAATCTGACTTTTGTCAGAACAAAGAATGACCTCACAAGTTGGATAAAATTTTTTCTCACTGGCATATTTCAAACATCGGAACAGGCAGTACTGACACTGAAAAAAATCATTGATCTTAAAGAATTTATCATGGAACATCATATCCTTAGAATGGGGAAACGAATAAAGAATGGAACAGATCTCTTGCAAGGTTTATTCAGGAAACCGGTTGTTTCGGTAAAAGATGTTGAAGTTATGATAGGGTTATCTCCCAAAGCTGCAAATGATCTTGTAAAGATCTTCACAGAAAAAAAGATATTGGGCGAAACCACAGGTCATAGCAGAAACAGGATCTTCATATTTAAAGATTATATTGAAATATACAGATAATTTATGGGGAGAAAAAAACGCACCCGGAGCGACTCTCGAAGGTAGTGTAAGATAATCTGTGTAAATCTCCAAATTTTTAATAGTAGCAAAGATTGTATATAATTAATTTTCTAATATACCCTTAACAATTGCCGCTGTGACACCTCCTATAATCATCGCAATAACAAAAAGGCATAGGGTGACGGTGTCCAAAAAGGATTCCTTCCCTTCGGTCAGTTAACTTTGTTTCTTTGCATCTTTATTTTTTCATTAAGCTCTCTTTTGTCCTTTTATACAATGATCCCAGCAAATCAATTTTCATGTTGCTGAAAAAATCCATTTTTATGATCTCCGAA
>CAYRAO010000066.1:0-1907 GCA_964422395.1 uncultured Clostridia bacterium | reverse complement strand
GAAAAAAATGATCCCTGAAGGGTTCGAACCTTCGACCTATTGATTAAGAGTCAATTGCTCTGCCAGCTGAGCTAAGGGACCATTCTTAATTCTATCTGTAATTATATACAATTTTGCGGGGCTTGACAAGCCTTTGGTGAGCTTACGGTTCTTAGTGATAAGTGGTAAGATCACAAGATCAAAGTAAAAAGTAGCAAGTTGAAACTTATCCGTTGTCTCCGTTTAAAAGGTCACCAAGTCCGCCGAGGATCGATCCCTCGCCCTTCTTTCCACCGGTTAACCCCGGAGCATACCTGAGTACTCTTCCTGCCAGTCTTGAGAAGGGGAGGCTCTGCATATAAACCGTACCCGTTCCCCTTAATGTAGCAAGGAACAGTCCTTCACCGCCGAAGAACATTGATTTAAGTCCGCCTGTCCTCTGAATATCGTAATCAAGCCCTTTCGTGAATGCCGCTATACATCCCGTATCGAGTTTTATTGTTTCACCTCTTAATTCCTTTTTGATAACCGTTCCACCGACATGAATGAAAGCTCTACCGTTACCCTTAAGGTGTTGTAAAATAAATCCTTCACCACCGAACAATCCGACACCTATCTTCTTCTGAAATGCAATGCTGATCTCAGTACCGAGAGCAGCACATAGAAATGCATCCTTCTGGCAGATAAGTTCATTACCGTAACGGGATAATTCTATCGGGATTATCTTTCCGGGATAGGGGGCTGCAAACGCTACCTTTTTCTTTCCTGAACCGTTGTTTGTGAAATGGGTCATGAATAACGATTCGCCGGTGATCATCCTTTTGCCCGCACCGAGAAGTTTTCCCATAAAACCTTCATCCGGTTTTGATCCGTCTCCCATCTTTGCCTCAAATGTTATACCGTCAGCCATCCAGTTCATAGCTCCGGCTTCGGCAATTACCGTCTCCTGCGGATCAAGTTCTATCTCAACCACCTGCATATCATCTCCGAATATCTCAAAATCTATCTCATGACTTATCATAATTATCTCCTTTTAAAGTTTATTTTTATATTGGGAAACCACTATTGTTTTCTACCTTGCACACGTCAACTGTCTGCCACCGTCTATGCTATACGTCACTCCCGTTATCCATGAAGCGTTCTCAGAGGCAAGAAAAACTATGAGATCGGCAATTTCTTCCGGATTTCCTATTCTGCCGAGTGGATGCGTTATTTTACTATGTTCTTTAAAATTTTCATATTTTTCCGAATCCATGCCTCCGTTCAGATGGAGTTTGGTTTTAACAACCCCGGGATTAACTGCATTTACCCTAATTCCTTTTTCAGCAAGTTCAAGAGCGGCGGATCTTGTCAACTGATCCAGTGCGGCTTTACTTACTCCGTATGAAATTACTCCGGGAAATGATCTTACACCTGTTATTGAACTCACGTTAACTATGTTACCCTTGGTTTTATTAAGGTGAGGAATGGAGATCTGAATAAGGTGAAAGATACTTCTCAAATTGATATCCATCATTTTATCAAATTCATCCATTGATGTATTTTCAATAGTTCCCGATCCGATTATTCCGGCTGAATTTATAAGAACATCAAGTCCTGAAAACTTATTAATTGTAAAGTCTATCAATTCATTTCTAAAAGTTTGATTGGTGAGATCTCCTTGAATATAATGGGATTTGGTCAGAAGTGTCAATTCTTTTTGTAGTTGTTTGAGTTTCTCAATGTTTCTCCCCGTAATTAGAATCTTGGCTTTTTGTTCGGCAAATTTCCTTGCCGCTTCAAGTCCGATTCCGGATGTGGCACCGGTTATCAAAACAACTTTATTTTTCAGATCTTCGAACATTTTTCCTCCGTTTTTATTACTATGGTTCCTTTTTTTATTGTAATATAATATCATCGTAAAAGACAAGGAGGTAAATTGGATTTTG
>CAYRAO010000065.1:0-1914 GCA_964422395.1 uncultured Clostridia bacterium | reverse complement strand
TTTATTATTTGGTTGTTAACGAGATATTTTAAGGGAGCGGGGCTTGACAAGCAAAAAAAAGGAGAAATTTAATTGAAAAAAATTAAATTCATTATTTGGGTTTTACTACTGCTTTTAATTGTAGTTATAAGTGGATACAGTCAGAGAAAAAATTCTTTTTCAGATGTGAAAACTGAAATAATCAAAGATCCGAAACCAACTCACAGAGCAAAAACAGTTAATACTTTAAAACTTGTAAAAATAATTACTCCCGATATTGATGATGAACATTTTATAGCCCAGATAGGGAAAATTCAGGTTGACCGACACGGAAATATATATGTATATGACCATGTTTCTTTTAAATTTTTTAAGTTTGATAAGAATTATAAATTTATTAAAATCTTTGGTCGAGTGGGCAAAGGTCCCGGTGAGTATCAAGCATATAGATATCTCTTAAAGGATTTCAGGATATTCGAGAATGATACAATTTATTTTAATGACATGGATGGATTTAAGAATATAGCTTATGATTTGGAAGGTAAATTGTTGCATGAGTGGAAATATCCAAGAAGAGTTGTAGTTTTACCGATAAGAGTGAACAACGGACAATGGCTGGCATATACGAGATATACTTTTGATATTTTAGATAAAAATATCAAGAAGCATGTTAAGACACTACTAACTGTTCGTGATTTTACAAAAAAAAATTTATCGGGACCAACCGATACAATGCATATAATGATCAGTGGTAATATTGAAGTTGATCGATTCAGCCCGTATACTTTTGGCGTTATAGGTCGTTATACAGGCAAATTTTATTATTTTAAGAATGAAAAACTCATAAACAGCTTTCAAATCTTACCGGAAAGGTGGATAAATTCATTAAAGGTGAAAGTAAAAAAATCAGAAGCAGATAAAAAAAAACATATAGATGATCCAAAGTTAAAAGAAATTATATCCACTGCGTTTTATTTTGTTATATCAGATTTTTTTAGTGATCGGGATAATCAGGAAGAGTTTTATGTTGGTGGTGTGTCAACAAAAAACATTCATAATCCCCTTTATAAATTCAATGTTAAAGGTGATCTGATTTCTGCTTGGGGATATCCCAAGTATAACGGTAATAAAGATCATATTGGTCTTGATTATTGTTGCAAAAGAAATGGGCTTATATATGCAACCGATGTTGATAAAATATATATTTTTAAGGAGGAAAGGTAATGAAATATCAAACAACAAAACTGCTGGTATTTACAATTGTTAGCATTAGCTTATCCTTTATTTTGGTAAACTCAATCAATATTCAGGCAACTGATTGTTACGCATGGGGTTCCCCTGGTGCTGCAGGAGGGTGTGAACGAAAGGGACAGGTGCTTTGATAAATTTTGATGTAATAAATGTTGAGATAATATATCGGGCAGTGTATCATCGGAATTATTGTATAAATTAGATGAAAGAGCGATTAAGTAAAAACTGAAAATGGAAAGAAATAAAGCACCGTCACCCCTTTCGGTAAGGGGGTTCTAAGTGAAGAAAATCAGACTAATTATAGCGATATTGATATTTTTCAGGATGTTTTTATCGGTTTTTCCAAAAGATTTAAAAGATGAAGTACCGACAGAGGTGTTAAAGCCGGTTAAAATTTTGCCGGATAAGAATGATGCAAATATATTTTTTATTTAATCTTAGTGCTATAAAAGTGGGAATGGACAAGTTAGGTGTTGGAATAATTTATGAGATTGATAAAAAAGATTTGAAAGTTACCAAGAGGTATTTGTACTATAACCCGTTAGGAAAAAATAAAAACATGAGTGTAAGGCGATTAGTAACAAAAAAAAGAAAGAGAATACGTTGTTTTATATTTCTATTTATGATTGGGATAGTGGAGATATTTTCATAAGTGTCCTGAAATCCGGAAAATAGAATAAAAGT
>CAYRAO010000064.1:0-1936 GCA_964422395.1 uncultured Clostridia bacterium | reverse complement strand
GAGTTTTTCAAATGGCAACAATCCCTGTTAAAATAAAAAAAATTATAAATAGGTACTTTAAGATATTAAAAAAAAACAATATTTCTATACAAAAAGCGGTTTTATTTGGAAGTTATGCAAGAGGGGATAATAATAAATGGAGTGATATAGATTTGGCAATCGTATCGGAATTATTTGAAGGTAACAGAATAAAAGACAAAAATAAAATCAGATCTATCACGCTATCAGTCAGCTCTGATCTTGAAATATTACCGTTCTCTCCAAAAGAGTTTAATGTCAACAACCCGTTTGTAAAGGAGATATTAAGAACGGGTATAGTTCTTAAGAATTTATAGATGTTCTATTGGAAAATATCTTCTTTTTTCATTTCACAATCATTAAGAATTTTTGATAGAAGTCCAATACCGATATCCTCATTCGAATGAACAGGGATTGTTGTACATCTTCCGTCTTTATGTTTTAGAAAATGATGACTACCTTTAGACCTGATAACCGAGAATCCAAATTTTTCAAGTGTTTTTATTAAATTTTTCCCTGAAACGGACGGGAAGTTACTCATAATGATATTGCCAGTCTTTGAACACCAATAAATTCATTGAATGTCGGCATTTCTTCCGAGTCGAGACATAGTTCGATTACTTCTTTTATTCTAACCATTAATTCATCAAGAGATTTTGCCTGTGTATAGCACCCTTTTAGTGAAGGGACTGATGCGATAAAATACCCGTCAGTATCTTTCTCAATGATTACATTAAATGATTTTTCCATTTTTCCCTCTGATTATAAATATATTATTATCAATAACTTCTGTCAACCTCTGTCGCTTTGTGAAGCAGATTACAGAATAAAAATCGGATCAATACTATTATAGGTGAAAACAAGGAGGAAGAATGAAAAAAGTTACTTTCTTTTATAAAGGAAATCTTTTCCCGCTTGATTTAGAATAAAAGAGTCATATAAGATCTTCCCGCTTTTATCTTTTGAAAATTTCAAGATAATTCCGGCCGCTTCAAACCTGAATTCGGTTTCGCCGAATGGAGTTAACTGAAATGCGGATTGTCCCGTTGCCTGAGCAAAAAGTTTCCCCTCTTTTACTTTCAGAGTTATCTCCAACGGCAACTTTGTCATTCGAGACAAAGGGGTCAAATCTGTGTTTGACTTTTCGTGCTATAAGTTATCTTTACGATGCTGGAAAGAGGCTTATGGGAATCATTGTATAAGTGGATATTGGCTATTTGTTTTTTTTATAAATATCTTTTCTATGTCCAATTTTGATGATTTCAATAAGTAGTAAATTGCTTTCAATTGAATAAATAATTCTATAATCTCCGATTCTAATTCTGTATATATGCTCGGAACCAATTAGTTTTTTACAATTGTTAGCTGTTGGGTTATCCGATAATAATTCAACTGCATTTATTATTTTTATAATTTGTTTTTTATCAAGCTTTTTTAATTCTTTAACAGCTGATTTTTTCCATTCCATTTTGTATTTTGGCATTTTGTTTTATTTAAAATCAATAAGATTAATTTATATTTAATTCTTTTTTTAGTGTTTCATGAGTGATAGTTGGTTCATCTCTTCTGTTCGCAACAATAACCAAATCTCTAACGTCTTCCATTAACTCTTCAAAATCAGAAATAGGTATAATTACAGCGGTCTTTTTTCCTATTTCATCAGTGATATATTGCGTTCTTATTTCTTTTAAATTTAACATATTTTCAACTCCTTATAAGATATACTATACTTATTTGATTTTTTCAACTGTCGCTCGCCAAAAGTTGGATTGATGATGATTAAGGAAAGTTAAATGAATAAAGGATATCAAGATTTATTAATGAAGCGGTACTTTATTTGTTTATACTTAATCAGATATTACATTTATGTTCAATATATGAACAGGTTGGTGTCTGCAAGTGATGACGATTCGACGGT
>CAYRAO010000063.1:0-1973 GCA_964422395.1 uncultured Clostridia bacterium | reverse complement strand
TATTTTTGTGATTTAAAAAGACTTTCTGCAACATCCATATCGTTTTTTGCCGATTCCAACCAATAATTGATATGCTCTTCTATATTCATCTTAAAGTTCCAATGAAATTATAAAATATATAATCAGGACTTTCAACTTTTTAATGTATCCGCACTCAATTTCCAAACAAATATTTCAATTTCTTTCTTATTTTCTACAAATATTTATCAATATTTTGTCAAATTATCCCAAATCCGACTTTTGACAAGCGACAGGACAATTATGAGATTAAAATTCAACAATAATTTCGGGAATCTTTTTCTGAAGAGAAAACAACAATTCTTCACCCGGATAGTTTGCTTCATTTCCCAGTTTTAAACCAACATAATTGGCTAATTTTTCTATATCCCGATAGAAAGCTCTTAATCGGGACGAAATCAGATATGGATCATCCTGAAGTTCATGGGAATGGAAAACGGAAACAATCCTTCCAAGGGTAAAAAATACAAAAGGGTGATCAATATACCCACGATTCTTTGCTCTACCTACCCCTCTCAAAAGACTCTGATTATTCAGGGAATATAAAATCTCATTGGCAGACCTTTCTCCTCTGACAAATTCCGACATCTCCCAATTCTTCAGAACCCGATGAACAATTTTCTGATCATAATAGATTTCTTTTGCAATTTTATTGGCATTTTGTTTTCTTTCTGACAAAAGGTACAGGATTATATCAGCTCTGGCATTCACTCCGAAAATGCCCCGTAATTTGAGTTGAATCAATTGATTATTATTGAAAGGCATTTCTTGTACAATACTTCTTCTGGAATATTCCCTGAGAATCTCATAATATGGATGATCGGTATTATCTTGTATCATATCGGACTTAAAACTACCCTCTTTCAATATTTGAATAAGCAAATCTGTATACTTGAAATATTGTTTATCAGCTGATTCAGGGGTAAAAACTTTTAAAATACTTTTTATCCTGGACAGACTTACAAAACTTCTATTTATTTCCAACCATTCCAGCATTGCATGGAATAATCTTTTGTCATTAGGGGCGATTTTAAACGTAGAGATAAGCAGTGCTTCTATATCTATGGGAAAATCAGTTCTCCGGATATGAGATTGAATCCCCAGAGCACTCCACTGCCGCCAAAGCATATTGAGATACAAATTCAATATTTCCTTTTTATAGTTCTTCAACGATTTCATTGTAATTAAATTTTTTCAGAAAACTGATTAATATACACTTAAAGCCAGCAGATACATCCTGAGTTAACACCCAATTGCTTGCGTTTAATAATTCCTTTTTCGTTGGGTTCAGTTCCCACAGATCATCCACATGATAGCCTCCCCGGTCAAGCGATGCATACAGCTTAAAGTAAATTTGATCAATCCTGCTGATAAAGTATATGTTCAGGCATTTTCCATACTTTTTCTTTTTTAATCTTTTAAATAATCCATCAGGTAATCCGGATTTGATCTGTTCAGCCGGTCCCAGGTTTATCCAGTCATCAGGAAGGTTAAAATCTCTAGCTACTGTAGCAGCGGATTTCAAAAACCAATCCGGAAATTTGCTGAGGTAGGATATTTCTCCTCTTTTTTCATCCACTGTACCCAATATATCTACATCCCGAGTAGTTCGACTTACCAAATCCAATACAAACAATGCAGTCCCCCCACAAACCACTATCGATATTCCCTTTCCTTTATTCAATCCTATATTTTTACTAAGTGCATCAAATATCTTATCAATTGTTTCAGCTGAAATCATATTAGGACATTAACACCATGTATTTAGAATGTCAAGTCCTAATGTTAATATATAATTATCTAACAACTCATTATATACTGCTGAATCATAAGGTGATTCTCAGTTTCCTCTAACCCCTCACCATTTGCCTGAATTAGTGAGTTCATATATTGAAAATAAATGTAATATCTGATTAAGTATAAATAAATAAAGTACCGATTCATTAATAAATCCT
>CAYRAO010000062.1:0-2007 GCA_964422395.1 uncultured Clostridia bacterium | reverse complement strand
AGAACATGGAAATGCCCTTTTTCAGCCGCTGTAAAAATATCTTCTTTTGCTACACAACCTAAAAGAGATATTAAAATTATAAATAAGATTATTTTTTTCATTGTTGTTATCCTTTTTTTTAATTTACTACGGCAGGCAAATTCAAATGGGTGAAAGTAATGTCAATATTTTTGTTGTCGCAAAGAAATGGGAAAAGAAGAGACTGTTCACCTATCAAGCTATTTTTTTCAATAGTTTATACGGTATAAGTCCGGTAACATTGCACATTTTAACCTGTTCTTGACATTCTTTTGCCAAATTGAGCTGATGAATGAAGCATTTCTCAAAATGTCTTTTGTCACGAATGGATTCTTTTAGCCATAAACTTGTGATTAATTGATCAACAAATTTGATTGATTTTAGACCATACCTCTTTGCTATTACCTTATCAATTTTCCGATTCCATCTCTCGGAAGCATTCGAGGTAAGAGATTTTGTAAGATTTTTCCAATTTCCCAAGATATTCTTTTCTACATACCTTGATACTTTGGGTGGAGCAACCTTCATTAATTTTCTTGCAGCCCTTTTCCTTCCGAAATATGTTTTATTGCTAAAGATATTTTTTGCAAGACGTATCATTCTTCTATGTTTCTTGGGATTCTCATAATTTAAATAGATATATCTCATGAGATTCTTTAACTTATGAAATTTGCAAAGTTGATGAGGAATATCGGGGAAAACCGCTTGTCTGCCGGATGCCAACGAACGACTGCCATCTGAATTAATTTGTTTGGGATTACCATAAAGTTTATAGAATCTTTGAAAGAATATTTTCCAAGTATCGGCTTTAATATCGGAAGTCACCATAAAATACAGGGGAAATCCCGTAATATCATCTACAATGGATAATACGAAATACCATTTGGAATTAATCTTTACCCATTTTTCATCAACACTAATAATCCCACTCCACCATTTTATAGATGATATTATCTTCTTTTTGAGAAAGGGAAGTTTATAAAACCAATTATGGATTGATGACTTACATACGCCAAAAAGTAAGGAGATAGATTCATAACTCATACCGGAAGCAATAAAAAACATAATTAAGAGATATTTCACATATGGCTTCCAATCTTTTGTAAAAGAGATTTCATTCTTTATCTCACTATCATCTTGCTCAAGTTCCGGAAATATTGAAATGATTTTTTTACGACTCTTATTTGAAATGTCTTCTTCACTAAGAAGCTCTTTTAACAGTTGCTCTTTATCAATATGACATTCCTTGGATGTAATCAGTTCATCATAGCGTTTTTTCAATTTCTTTGAGTCAATTCTCTGAAAATATTTTTGAAATGTTGTAAAAGACATTTTATGTTCGGGGTAATTTTCAATAAAGATTTCATATTGTCTGTGTATCGTTAATAATGGCATTTGTAAAACAATATCTTCTATAATTAGAAAAGCAATACCCAATTTTAGCTTTCTCTGTAAAAACATTAGAAAATCTTCACCACAGGCTTGAAACTCACGGTAGAAATTATTGCTATCTTGTCTATGCTTTAACCCGAAACCTTTAGAAATATCACTAAAAGTAAACACATTTTCCCCATTTTCGTTTTTAAACAACCGTAGAAGGATATAGAGGACTTTTCGGTTGTTTTCCGTATCAGCTATCTCAAAATTGAGTGCTTCGTCACTTTGGAATATTATTTTCCCGTCTTTGCAACTAATGCCAGCTGTTTTCCCTTTGTTAACAGCCTTTTCAATGACTGATTTTACTGATTCTTTTATAGGTTCATTTTTGATTTATTTTATGAAAAGCTGTTATCTTGGCAAATCTTTTTTTTATTGAGAAATCATGAGATTTTAAGAAAACTTATGGCTTTAATATCTTGTAAATAAAGGCAGATAATTAAATTTTTGACCAAAAGTTGATTACTCTTTTCCTTCATAATCTGCTACTAAAAAAAAGTCAATTTCAGGAAATGTAGCAAACTTTAAAAAATGTGCACTTTCTGATAAAAA
>CAYRAO010000061.1:0-2057 GCA_964422395.1 uncultured Clostridia bacterium | reverse complement strand
TTCCGTAAGGACGGATTCCATATTCCATATCTTGAAAAAAATCAAAGAAATAAAGCACCGTCACCCCAACATGGAGGAATCCCTTTTCGGGAAACCGAACGTAGAGAGGGAATCCCTTTTGGACACCGTCACCCCTTTTCTGCGTAACTTTTCAATTCCTTTAGCAAATCGGATATATCATAAATAACCAATTCTTTTTCACATGCAGATATTAAATGATTTTTATATATACCGACTACATAAGAATATGGCTTATCACTAATTGTTAACAGGTAATCAAAATTATTAAGAGTATAAATATCCCAAATCGATTTTTTATCTTTATAGTTATACGATTTAATCAAAATATAATCTCCGAATATATAATAATCTAATACAGTATATATCTTTTTTATTATTTTCCTTAAAGGACCAAACTTTGTCTCCTTTTTAATTACAATCACATCCTGTAATCCATCAATTGTTTCTTTGGTAAAAATCACTTTATCATTTTTATACTTGGTTACAAATCCAAGGTAACAAGGCAAATAATAATATTCATTATCCTCAAAACCTTGAGACAAATAATTATCATGATAAATCCTATTATCTTTATGTTTTTTGTCTATATCACTGCCGAAAGTCTTAATGGATTTTCCCTCCACATCACACAGTGCAAACTTTTCTTCATCACCATAATAATAGTAATTTTCAACAATCAGACTATTTTTTAAAAAGCTAAAATATCCGAAGTATTTTTTCCCGTTTGTAAAAACAACAATAGTTTTTAAAAACTTTCCGTTTAAATTGAATACTTTGATCGACTGAGTCCCATCATCCGAAATATATAATTTATCATTAAACATTTTCACGTCCAACATTCTGGAAACATCCTCGGGTCCCAATCCTTTCGGAGGGGAAAAAAGAACATGATTGAATTTATCATATGATTTGGAAACAGGGATAAATTTATGAAACACATATTGCCCACTAAAAAAATCAATTATATAAAGATTCCCTTTAGTATCCAAAAGCAATTTATTAGGAGAATAAATCATTTTTTTTTCTTCCAATTTTGAAAAATCAACTCTAACCGTCTTTTTCATTTTATTTCTTGAATATCTCCGATCTTTTATCTTCTGCTTCAATATACCAACTTTACCATTCGACATTTCATCTTTTTTTATTTCTTTTATTATGTCCTTTCCATTTTCTTTGCTACAGAAAAAAATCATTAGAAAAGATAGTGTCAGAATAAACACAGGTGCTATTTTCTTCATATTACCTCCTTAATTTTCCGAAATATTTCTTTAAAATATTCTTGCTCCTCTTTTGGATCCTTTATACTAATATACTTGTAATATGGGATATCCCCATTATTGTCCACAACACAGATAAAGGGGGTCCTTTCACTCCCAAAATTTTTATAAAGATATCTATTTAAGTATTCTTTTTTATCACTATAAATATCGGTTAATCCCAATATTTCCCCCAAAAAACAGTTAATCTCCTTATCCTTTAATTTACCAGTTACAATATAATTTATTGTTCCTCTCTCAAAATTCATTTTATTGAGATCTTGAATAAACTCAATAGATATCAAATATCTAAAACAAATATTGCAATCAAAAGGAGATAAGACTATAAAAACATTTGTTTTATTGTTTTCTATAATCTTTATATCGCATTTTTTATTAATGAAGTCTAAAAAGCTACTGCCATATATTTTGTAATTCTTATAATTTAAAAATGTTACAAATAATAATACTATTAAGATTACAAAAAAAATCACACGCTTTTTAACTGAGGCACCGGAAATTCCGGTGCCTCTCATTTTTTTATTATCTACGAATTGGTTCATAGCAAAAGAATACTAAAGGTGCAGCACCTACATTTGCACATGGTCGAATACCATTAGGACATCCAACTGCATTACACGCAACACTTTTCACACTAGCTTGAACAGGCATATCCAATACAACAAAGTTTATAACTATGAAACTAACAAATAAAATCAACGCAAAAATAACTTTAATTCCTTTTTTCATCTTAACCCTCCTTTAAATTTTAGTTTTTTT
>CAYRAO010000060.1:0-2081 GCA_964422395.1 uncultured Clostridia bacterium | reverse complement strand
CAGGGACGCCCCGATCTTCTAACGGGCGTCCCTTGTTTTTTCGATTTTTCGAACGATTCCAGAGACATCAATGTCTAAAGTATTTTTACTTCAGAGCTATTAAAACCTTTAATCATCAGCCATATGGATAAGACTACTTCATTTAAAACTATTGGGAAATACAGAATTTTTAACCAAGGTAAAATCCACATTAATTCTAAAATATTTACGATTATTAATAAGATTGATGCAACAACGCCACAGACGGATAACCATCCCGGGATGAGTTTTGATTTATAGAGTAAATAATAGAATATTAAGGCCGGTATGGCGAATATATAGGCATGGAGCAGATAAATATGGTCACGGAATCTTAATATCGGGCTGGTATGGATCAAAAATAAAACGCCAGCAATAACCATGAATATTCCTTCAACACCTTTTAAGGAAAGGTACCATAGAGATAGGCTTTTTCCGTAGGGTTTTAAAAGCGGATACATGAGTACTGCAATACCAATGACAGATAGCCCGCTGATTACCTCTAAAACCATTCCCAGCATTTTTGCATCTGAATTGCTGCTTCCCAGCAAACTGTATGCAGTCAAAATCAAAATCCCTACAACTTTTGCGGTGTTTTTGCTTTTATGCATTTTTTACTTTTATATGCTTTGATTTCGTACATTCGATTCAGCCCTTAGTTTCAGGGCTTCATTCATAGCTAAAAATCCCATTTTTGTGCCTTCAGCAATGCTGCCCCATAAAAACAAGACCAACAAACCGGTAAAAACTTCTCTTTGTACAAGGGTTATTAACTTACTACTAATTCTTGTAATTTCAAATATATGTTCGCCGTTAAAAAATCCTAACCATGTAAAAATGCGGCCATAATAGCACAGACAAAAGAAGGCAACCTTGAAGCCGGCAATCCCTATGTCTCAGGATTCCAGACAGCTATATTTTTGGCGAGAACCCAGGCTATAAAAAAGTTTCCTACAATCATTAAGGCCATTCCTTTGATCATTTCAGAAGTTTCTTTTTTACCATCAGGGTCAAACCCCATCTCATTGGCCCATGCACGGCCAAATATAATCGTGAACCAAACAAATCCAAATACAACGTTGACCATTACGGTAGCCGTTACGGCTAAACAATTAATCTGAATCTCTGGCATTACAATACCTCTCATCTTATTAGAAAATAAGGGTTTAAATTAAGAGCCGAAAAGCTGAACGACTCTCTGGTCGCTGTCGATCTGATATTGTCAAAATCATTCTTTTACCGGTTCTTTTTTTTGAAAATTTTCGAAAATAACCGTTTGATTATTATCAACAACAGTAAAACCCATCACTTTTCCCTTGACCCTGGACTCTGAAGACTTTAAAAAAACAGGATTTGCATGTCCGTCACCACTGTCCGTTTCCGTAAACTTCATAACGTGATTGAATTCAACAATCCTAACTCCTGAAGTTGAAAAATCCGTCTTATTAAATATTCGAAGTTTGGTGAGTACAGTATCGTCTGATTTTATAAATATTTCGCCCAAAAGATTTTTGTCAAAATCTTCACCATCTTCTCCAATATGAGGTTGAAAACGGTAAAGATTATATCCATTAGCTCTTTCTATAAATTTCACAGAGCCAGGTGTAATCATCGTTTTTAGAAAATCGTTAAGCATCCAGGCCGGAGATTCATGATTTAGACGTGCCGTCTCATCCTCTTTTTGTTTCATTTTGCGGTGCTTTTCAGCCTCACGCGCGGATACTTTTTTTCCGTTTTTTGAAACCAGAACCCAGCGCTCGTCGTTCTTTTTACTAAAATCAATTTTTTCAACAAAAGTGGCACCATCTTCGTTTGTGGCCGCAATAAAGGCCCAACCCAGGTAACTTGAGGAAATACATCGGTTGAGAGCCTTTTTGAAATGGGTAAGATCCTCATCTGCCAGTGAAAAACCAGGTACTGAAAATATAATTAGGGATACAAATACAAGAAGCTTAATTTTCATTTTTTGGACGCCTTATTCTTTAATGTTATCAGCAACGTGAATGATAAATTCGCCTATATAAGAAGCGGTCTTTTTGGCAATCACTTTATCTAATATAAGT
>CAYRAO010000059.1:0-2094 GCA_964422395.1 uncultured Clostridia bacterium | reverse complement strand
AAGTTATTAAGGATTTAAAAACGATTTGTTGCTTTTTTATATTTTGTTCTTTCATTTTTCAAAATTGTGTAAGCAATCATTCTGATGTAACCAAGGAGGAATTATCTGCAATTTTAACTGATGATATTAAAATTTTTGTGAATAAATCCATACCATATGAATTGCTGGATGTTCTTGGAAATAAAAAAGTAGTTATATTTGGTGAATGTCATCGTGTAAAAGAGCATCAGGAATTAGCCGGTAAGTTGATGATCGCTTTGAATAAGGATTATAATTTCAATCAGATCTTTTTAGAATGGGCACAAACATTAAGTTGGATTTTTGAAGAGGATATGCAGGAAAATCCTAAAATTTATCCTTATAATAAATATTACAGGATATTAACCGATCGGATTTCATCTTATAACCAAAAAAATGCCAATAATAGAATTGTTGTAAAATGTTTGGATTATAATCCAAATGATAGAATATATCGTGATAGTTTGAGTTTGATGACTCTTCATTTAGCACGAACAACTAAAATTGATAAAATTGTTGCAGATATAAAAGAATTAAAAGGAAAAGCCTATACTGATTATCTTGAAAATTTGCATAAGGATTTGTCTTTGTATAAAGATGAATACGTTAATGATCTTAGTTTAAAGTATTATTCATATGTAAAAATTATGACTGTTGTTGAAATAGAAAGTATCAACATTAGAAGTTTATTTAAGGAAAGCAATAAAAAAGGTTTTATTGCTCGGGAAAACTTATTGAAAAAGTTAGCAGACCAGTTTATTAGCGAGAATTCCGGAAATACTATGATTTATATTGGAAACTATCACTCTCAAAAAAAAAGATATATGGGTACGAATCAGGAATGGTTGGGAGATTACTTGTCACATATCAGCCCTATCACAAAGAATAATGCATTTTGTTTGCATAATACGGGGGTAAAGGGTACTCACTGGAATAGTTCAACCAAGAAATATGAAAATTTTAGTACTTTGGATTCTTCATCAAAAAATGAAATCTTCAGGATTACGAATGAATTGGTAGGAAATCAGGTTTGCTTCATCCCTTTAGCAGATATTTTTTTTGATAATAATAATATAAATGTTTGTTATATCAAAACACAATTATCAATACCGATTAAAAAGCAATATGATGGGTATATATTATTTCCACAACTAACCACTTTCTAACGAATATACAAAACTTCTTAATTTGAAGAATGATATGCTATATTTTTTGAAGGACAAACAATGTTAATACAATAATTTTTAAAAATTTTTTCATTTTTCCCCCTTTTTTCTCAGAGTTTTTATCCCTACTTCAATTTTTATTTATATTTAAATTTTACTATTTCGTTTTCAGAAGATAGTCCGAAAATGGTTGACCCGTCTTCGGAAACATTTATTTGTATAACCTTTGTATCCAATATAATTTCTTCAATAATTATCCCTTTCCCGTTTAGAACATAAATAATTTTTCCATAATTAGCTTGTTTATCCTCTCCTTCACACTTTCCCGAATATACCAAAAACAACTTATCCGACTTTTTGTTGTAGTAAAGATCAAGATATCCATGTTTGGTTTCGTTACTTATAGCCATTGTGTGAAATTTTCCAACCGGAACTATGCTGTATTTCGGAAAAAATGTATCGGGACCGTGAAACGTAGAGATCATTCTCCCATCCAAGCTATACTGCTCAATTATGGAACCATACATTGTTGCTACAAATATTTCCTTTGAGCTACTCTTATAGATAATTCTACTCGTAAACCCGTGCGAATGCTGATTTGCTAATTTTTCATTTTTTAAAACAACCGGAATTTTACCAATATCTTTGATGAAATTCCCGTTCATGTTGTAAACCGAAACTCTTCCTTTGGAAAAATTCCCAGTTCCAAGAATTTTATCATGCGGAGTTATTGCCAACCGGAAAGGAAATCCATACCCTTTGATAACTGTCAAACTAATTATTTCTTCCGGAGGATCAAATTCATCTTTTAGAACTTTCTTTATACTAAATCTTTTTAATTTTCTTGTTAAAATATCGTATATCCAAAACATGTTATTGTCTTTTGGACATGGAATTATTTGCCATGGTC
>CAYRAO010000058.1:0-2328 GCA_964422395.1 uncultured Clostridia bacterium | reverse complement strand
TGGGTCATTTTATGGCGTGACAAAATTCTCAGGTAAGACCCCCAGCGCTTTTAAACTGAAGTTCCCCCGCACAAAGCCCCTCTAAAACAGGCATAAAACTTATGATTTCAACTATTTGTATTGGAACCCATGTGCTTTTTGCTGCGATTTTGTAGTCATGTAAATAAGAAAACAAATTGAAATAATCCTTGACAAAATAAATTTTATATGAAAATATATAGTCATGTATATCTCAACGGTTCCAAACAGAAAATCACCCCCAGCTATTTTACTCCGTGAAAGCTATAGAGAGAATGGAAAAGTAAAAAATCGTACATTAGCAAATTTATCCGCTTTACCGCAAAATGCCATTACAGCTTTACGCCGTTCTCTAAAAGGCGAAAATCTTGTTTCAACAGACGATGCTTTTGAAATTATTGAAAACGGTTCTCCTGCTCACGGTCATATCGAAGCAGTATTAACAGCTATGAAAAGATTAAACTTTTCAACGCTGATTTCTTCAAGGCGTTCACCTGAGCGTGATATTGTCGTAGGCATGGCAGCTGCCCGCATTCTTGAATCCCAATCAAAACTATCAACTACTCAATGGTGGTCAAACACGACTTTACCGGAAATATTAGATATTAAAGATGCCAATGAAGATGATCTCTATTGTGCTATGGATTGGCTGCTTGAACGGCAGGGTAATATTGAAAAAAAATTGGCAAAACGCCATTTGCAAGAGAATGGTCTTGCTATGTACGATTTGACTTCGAGCTACTTTGAGGGTGAAACATGTCCGCTTGCCGCTCTTGGCCATAATCGTGACGGGAAGAAAGGAAAACTTCAGGTCAACTATGGCCTGTTAACGAACAGGCAAGGTATTCCTGTATCTGTATCCGTCTTCGAGGGTAATACCGGCGATCCAAAGACAATTCTTCCGCAGGTCACAAAAATAAAAAAAGAATTTAAACTTGAAAAATTTGTTTTAGTCGGTGACCGTGGCATGATAACCCAAAAGCAAGTTGATGTGTTGCGTAATATCAAGGATATAGACTGGATTGGGGCATTACGTCCAGGGGCCATTAAAAAGATTATCAATAACAACGCATTTCAAATGGGACTATTTGATGAACGTAATCTTTTCGAATTACAGCACCAGGATTTTCCGGGAGAACGGCTGATAGCTTGTCGCAATGAGGATCTTGCTATAAGAAGAGCAAAAAAACGAAAGGCACTGATTTCGGCGACAATCAAAGAACTTGATAAAGTAAGAAATATGGTCCTGAAAAAACGCTTACATGGCAAAGAGAATATTGATATTCGAGTAAGTGGTGTATTAAAAAAATATAAAATTGGCAAACATTTTATACTGAAAATTAATGATAACGGGTTTGATTATACATTAAATGAAAAAGAACTTATTAAAGAAATAAAAACAAAAAGTAAAGATAATCATAAACTATTCGAAAAACGACTTAAAAGAGCTGATTGTCATATTGAATCAATTGTTTTGAAGTTGAGTAAAATAAATCAATTGGCAAATAGAGGCAAACTCTATGGAAAGGAGAATATCGGGGTTCGTATTGGTAAAGTTATTAATAAATACAAGGTGGGCAAGCACTTCAAACTCGATATTCGTGACAATCATTTTACTTTTGAAATCAATCAGGAAAAAGTCAAAAAAGAAGCTGCGCTTGATGGCCTTTATTTTGTCCGAACAAGTTTATCAAAAGAACGGATGGATGCTGACGAAACGGTTCGGTCATATAAACAGCTTAGTAAAGTTGAACAAGCATTTCGCTCATTTAAATCACTAAACCTCATGGTTCGTCCAATTCGACATAGAACTGAAGATCGCGTCAGAGCTCATATTTTTTTATGCATGCTTGCTTACTATATTCAATGGCATATGATGGAAGCATGGCGTCCTTTGCTTTTTGCTGATGAAGAGCAGGAAGTAAAAAACAATCGTGACCCTGTTGCTCCAGCTAAAAGATCTGATTCTGCAATGAAAAAAGTACATTCAAAAAAACTTGAAGATGGATCGGAAGTTTATAGCTTCCGCGGCCTTCTTCATCACCTTGGTGCCATTGTCAGAGCTACCTGTCGTTGTTATGATGAAAAAGGTATTCCTTCTACTTTTATAATGGATACCAAACGAAATAAAAAACAGCAGAAAGCGTTTGATTTGCTTAAAAAAATTCACTTGTAGTCAGTGATGCCACACCGGGACTATAGTTAACACACTATAATTATAGGAAATTTTTATCAAAACCGAAACGGAACTTCAGTTTAATGTGCTCATGCCAGAATTTTCGTTTTTTCTTCAATATTATTTTATGTGAT
>CAYRAO010000057.1:0-2421 GCA_964422395.1 uncultured Clostridia bacterium | reverse complement strand
GTGATTTTTGTGCTATAAATATTACTACAAATAAAAAAAGATAAATCCGTTTTTTATCGGTATAATCGTATATATTAAATAGTAGGGAAAGAAAATTTTTTAAAAAAAGTATTGACATTATTTTTTTTGTTTTTTTATTATTTGATTGCTAACGAAATATTTTTAGGGAGCGGAAGCTTGAAAAGAGAAAAAGGGTTGTTAAAATCAAAGTTTTTCAAAATTCCAAATATAAAATCGGAGGATACTTTTGAAATTTATTAAAAATTATTTGAAATATATTCCATATCTAATAATATTCTTTTTAGTATTTCTTCTAATCAAAACTGTTTCAATAAAAAATAATTTAAAGGAGTTATATCCTCATCTTATCAAAGGAGAAAAAGTTGGATATTTTGATCTTATGGATAAAAATTCTCACCGGACGGAGATAGAAATCCTAAAAGAGAATAACATTTCTTTAATATTCATTTTCAAACTTCCTTGCTCAACTTGCAGTGGAAATATTCTATACTGGAATAGGATTGCAAGAATACTAAATGGAAAAGTAAAAATATATGGAATTGTTCCCGGAATTCCCTCACAAATGTTTGATTTATTGAATGAAGCAAAACTAAATTTTAAAATTTATATACCAAATGATTTTAACAAATTTATAAAAAAGAATAAGGTGAAAACAAATTTATCATATACAATTGTTTGTTTAAAAGGTAAAATTATTCTGAATATACCCGGTAATTTAACAGGCGATGATTATTTGGAGATCGTAAGGGTTGTAAAATTGTTATTGTAAGGAGACAAATAATGAAGGGAAAATTAATACAATTTATTGGATCTTTCGTGATTTTATCCATCTGCTTTGTATTACTCTCATATCAGCAATTATATTCTTCAAATAAGAAACCGTTTCTTCTTAAAAAAACTATGCCATCAGATATTGAAAAAAAGCATAAATTTATTTCTCTCGTTAAACACCATACTATTCCTGCTGATTTTAGTAAAAAATTCTTTTTTGCCCGACCAATGGAGTTAGTCGTAAATGAAAATGGGAATCTTTATGTTTATGATGACCTCCTAAATAAAATTATCAAGTTTAAATCCGATTATAATTTTGACAAAATGTTTGGAAAAACAGGACAAGGACCCGGTGATTTTAGTTCTATCAGAAAATACAAATCGTTAGGAGTATTTAAAAATAAAATTATTGTTTTTGATGATAAACAGAATAAATTAATATTTTTTTCGGAAAATGGAAAATTTCAAAAAGAAATAAGATTTCCGCCACATATTAACATGGTTTTCCCATTAATAACTTTTAGGGCTATTAACTTGCAAGCTATGTTGATTCACAGTCCCGATTTGAGAAATAATCCAAAATTTGATCCGAATCAGGTAAAGATTACAGATGATATTAACTATATAGTTTCCGGTAATATGAAAGGAAAGGCATATGTTGGAAAATGTAATAAAGATTACAATATTATCCAATACTTTCTTTCTAAGTATGATTATTATCCCTTTCTTGTTCATCTTCCTGATGTGTCTCCTCCTCTGTTTCCGGATTCTTTAAACACATATGTTAAAGTAATTCCTAAATCTCAAATTGCAATAATATACGTTGCCAATTCATCAATGCTGCATATTTTTAGCCCAAACAATTCGGAAAAGTCTTTCTTTATAATTCCGGAGAATCAATTGAAATCTTACAAAAATGCTATAGTTAAAAAGAAAAAGAAACTGAAAGACAACAACTTTTATTTGCCGTTTTTCCCTGGATTTTTTCTTGATCAGGATAATTGGAAATATATATATTTTACAGGTAGATCTTATTACGGAAATGATAAAAAGTATTTGCTGTACAAATATGATCTGCAAGGTAATTTAGTTAGCATTTTATACCATTTTGGGAAACACAGAGTTGATTTTATGGCAAAGAAGAACGGATGTTTTTATTCCATTGATCGTTGGAGTGATGAGATAAAAATATTTAAGGAGAAAAATCATGAATAAGAAAGTTCCAAATTTTATTATCGTTAGTTTTTTGATTTTATCAGTTTGTATCGGATCATATTCTTTTGCAAGAATATGTCTCTGCTATGATGAAGAAGAGGCTAAGGATCATTGTGCTTTTAAAGAGGAATATCTTTATTCTAAATTTAAGAAAAATAGCGGTCGTTGCTTTGGTCCAAGTTGTATGGGAGAAGTTACGGTTTTTTGTTATGATTTTGATGCAAAAGCCAAATATCATAAAACGTATGCTTCGTGGGATTCATACTGCAATGATTGTTTCAGGTAAAATCAGTGTTGACTTACAGGGATGTGAGATAAATCAATAGATCAAATCACTGTCCCTAATTTCGTCCCATAAAAGAAGTCCGTTTTTTGTCGGTATAATCGTATATATTAAATAGTAGGGAAAGAAAA
>CAYRAO010000056.1:0-2526 GCA_964422395.1 uncultured Clostridia bacterium | reverse complement strand
TGAATAGAAAAACAATCCGGCAATAATTAAATAAACATTTTGTCTTTTGGGATTTAGGATATAGTGGATAAGGAGAAAAACAGGTAAGAACAAGAAAAGAAATATCAGTGAATTGAACTGCATTATATGTTATACAATCCTAAATTCATAATTTAACCGGAATTGTCTCAACCCCTCGAAACATCAGTACTTTAAATTTACCGTTAGCAAAATCCATTTTGTTCAATTTAGCATTTCCATATTTTCCTGTCAATCAAGATTAAAACCATATGAGTAAAATTGACATTTAACATCTTGACAAATATGAATAAGTATAATATTATACGTTTAGGATATATGGATGTCAAAATGCTAAAACTATCAAAAACTTCAAAATATGCACTAAGAGGAGTTGTTTACCTTTCAAAAAATCGGGGATCGGGGTATATTAAAATTAATAAAATATCCGAAGAAGAAAACATACCTTTAAACTATTTAAGGAAGATATTTCAGGTATTGATAACCAACAAGATCGTACTTTCGAGTGTCGGACCAAATGGTGGAGTTAAGCTTCCCGATTATAAGATTAAAATCAGTACAGCCGATATAATCAGAATATTTGACGGAGAACCGGAGATCACCGAATGTACACTTTTCGGTACTTCCGGATGTCCGGAAATAACAATATGCCCTATTCGGGATGAGTGTTCCAATATGGGAAGAATTTCATGGACAAAATTAAACAATTTTAAAATAGACGGATTTATAAAATAAGGGGGGATTTAAATGAGTGAATTAATAGATAATTCGAAAAAAAGGAAAAAAAGGTTAAAAGAACTTATCCTTAAAATTCATGACGGTGAGTCACAAGATAGTGTTAGAAAAGAGCTTGAGATAAATCTTTCAAATATTCCATACGGAGAAGTAGTAGAAGTTGAGCAGGAATTAATAGAGGAAGGGCTTCCCGAGGATGAAATTTTAAGACTTTGTGATGTTCACTCTGCGGTTTTAAAAGATAAGATAGATCTTTCGATGAGCAAAAAAGTTCCGGATGGACATCCCGTTGATACAATGTACAAAGAGAATAAGGCTATCCTTGAAGTTTGTCTTGAATCTGAAAACAGAATGGGAGAAATCGATTCAATTAAATCAGATGAATTTCACGATTATATTCTTAAGATCAAAGATCTTTTCAACAAACTTATTGATACCGAAAAACACTACCTGAAAAAAGAGTATCTTCTATTCCCTTTCCTTGAGAAGAAAGGTGTCACGGGTCCTCCAAAAGTTATGTGGGGGAAACATGACGAGATAAGAGAATTACTGAAAGGGAGTGTTGAAATACTTAACGTATCCGATATGAACATAGAAGATTTTAAAATCGGTTCCGAATTGGTGCTTATTCCCACCGTCAAAAATATCTCGGAAATGGTAACAAAGGAGGAGCAGATCCTAATACCCATGGCTCTGGACGAGTTGACAGACCTTGACTGGTGGCAGATTTACAATGAATCGGATCAAATTGGATATTGTTTGATTGATCCGAGAGATGAATGGAAACCGGAAGGAATAGATATTAAAAAGCCTGAGAAAAGTAGAATTAAAGGCAACTCGGTTCAACTGCCAAGCGGAAATTTTACTTCGGAAGAACTCTTGAGTATTCTGAATACGGTTCCGTTTGATATGACATTTGTTGACAAAAATGACAAGGTAAAATATTTTTCACAAAGTTCGGAAAGAATATTTCAAAGAAACAGATCAATATTGAACAGAGATGTAAGGTATTGCCACCCGCCCGGAAGCGTCCATATCGTTGATAAGATACTTGATGATTTTAAAAGCGGTAAAACCGACAGAGCACCTTTTTGGATAAATATGGGGAATAAATTTATCCACATTGAATACTTTGCGTTAAGAAATGAAAAGGGAGAATACCTCGGGACTCTGGAAGTATCTCAGGACTTGTCCGAAAAAAGGAAACTTAAGGGAGAACAAAGAATATTATCTTACGAGGAGGATAAATAAATGGGAAAAACAATGATAACACCAAAAACAAAGATTTCGGAATTACTTAATAACTATCCGGAATTAGAAGATATTTTAATAAAATATACACCCGCATTTAAAAAACTAAAAAATCCTGTACTTAGAAAAACAATAGCAAAGATAACAACTCTTCAACAGACATCCGCTATCGCCGGTGTCAAAGTTGAAGATCTTATCAATACTCTAAGAAAAGAAGTAGGTCAAGATACGATTGATAATCAGATTGATGGAAACTACAACTATAATAAACCGGAATGGTACAATGCCGAAAATATCACTAAGAAATTTGATGCACGGGAGATGTTGTCAGGGGGAGAACATCCGGTTAATCAGGTTCTATCCGATCTTAAGGAGATGAAAAACGGAGGAATCTACGAATTGCTGGTACCTTTTCTACCGGCTCCCCTAATAGATAAAGCAACGAGTATCCTGTTTGATCATTGGGTGAAGAAAAAAAGCGATACTGAGTTTTATATATATTTTTGCAACAACAATTAACAC
>CAYRAO010000055.1:0-2591 GCA_964422395.1 uncultured Clostridia bacterium | reverse complement strand
GGTTCCAAGCTTTATGTAGAAAAGAGCATTACCTTTTTTTACTTTTATACCTGCACTCATTCTGTAAGCCATTCCCATCTTTTCCCTGATATCAAAAACTATTTTGTCTGAAAGGTGTAGAGATAATGCTTGAAGTGCAACTTGGTCATTAGGATCAATTTTTTTTGTATAACCCCAAAAAAGGTATGATCTTTTCCCCATCCCTTTCTTTTCAATTTTTATGGATTTATCTCTCATCCTGAATCCCGGATCCCACGCCGTAACATCCACTTTCCCGTTTTTTGTGAAAAAATCATCATAAAGCTTATTTACTTTATTGATTTCTTCCGGAGAAGATATTGAAATGATCATATTCTCAGGGGAGAAATATTCTTTTGTAAATTTTAACAGGTTCTCAAATGTGATTTTTTTCGATCCTTTTTCATATTTATCTTTTTCAATGATTATTAAATCGTATGTCTTGTCGAATATTCTTTTCGCCATATTACCCATTCCCATAGGGTTGCTCATCCTCTTGATTTCTGAGTAAGCTTTTTCAAATTCCGATTTTGACGGCTCATAATTTACCATTTCGGAGTTTAGAAAATTTACAACTGCGGAAACATCACTTGCCAGACCTTCAACTCGAATGTATCCGAAGTCGGGGTGTAAATATATGTCATCCATGGGGAAGAACGGATTGTCATTTACCTTAAAAGAGAGACCGAAGCGGGACATTTTTTTTAAATTTTCTTCCGATTTTACCCTATTTCCAAAACATTGATGTAGAACCTTTGCAATATTCTCACCGTATTTTGACTCAAGTTTTGATTTATGTTTGAACATGTAATGAATGGCTAATAGTTCCGATCCTCCGTTATTTGTTATTATTAACGATTTTCCAGTTTGTTCTTTCCCAAAAAATTTTGTACTTACGATTTTTGTATCTTTGCTTTTCGCTTTTTTTTGGATCGGGTGCTGATAGAGTGTAATCGGTTTGTCTGAAAACTTAAGTTTTTTCAGAATATCCGAGGATTTAATTAGCTCTGATCCGTTATATAAAGATAAGACCGACTCTATCCCGTATACGGCAAAATTGTGTGCATTGTATATTCCGAACATATGAGGTTTTTCAATGTTTTTTAAGAAATCGGTTTTTGATTTCAGTATCTTTGCTCTTACGGCGGATTTGTCTACTTCCGGATGAAAATGTTTCATGTAGTTGGAAATTTCCCTTGATACGGATTCATTCCTCCTATCCTTTTTTAGAATCGTTCTAACCTCAATATAACTTTTAAACGGTGATGTGTACAAGTTGAATTTGATGTTTTTTATCTCATCGGCAAATTTTATTTTAAACTTTTTTGATATTTTTTGTGATTCTCTTTGGAGTGAAATATTTATGAGTTTTTCCAAGGAAGGATTCAGTTCTTTATCAATCTCAAAGAAATTATGGATGATTTTCTCTTTACCCTCGTAAAATTTGTGAAAAATACCGGAGAGTTTTTTTAACCCTACGGAATTGCTAAATCCGGTCATCCACTCTTTGCTGTCAGTTCTTGCTACATCCGATGGTTTTTTCACACCGTAAATTTTGTTAATAAGATCAATCATTTCAGCAGAATTAAAATCACCGACAACACTGAGTATCATATTGTTAGGTACATAGTTGTTCTTGTAAAATGAGTATACCTCATCTCTGCTCATACTTTTGATTGTGGAATATGTCCCGAGTGTCGGCAGTGACAGGGCATGTCCTTTGTAAATAATGGAAATAATGTTTCTCTCAATTTGTTCTCTCGGTTCTGCAAGACTTTTTGATATCTCCTCAAGAACTATACCCTTCTCTTTATTAAATTTTTCTCTGGGAAGAGTCGAATTAAAAAGCATATCCGCTTGTATTTTAAGACCTTGTTCGAAATTTTCTTTTGGTGTCACCATCATATAGTTTGTGTAAAAACCCGACGTGTTTGCATTGTTGTATCCGCCTATTCTGTCAGTATCATCGTAGAGTTTCTTTTGTGTTCTGGTTTTAGTGCCGTTAAAAAGGAGGTGCTCGAGCATGTGGCTCATTCCGCTTGTTGCAAATGTTTCGTATGCCGACCCTACTTTTACCACCATGTTTGCTCCGATCATGGGCAGTCCCGGATTCCTTATCAGAAGCACTTCCATACCATTGTCCAAGCGGTGTATTGAGACTCCGGTAGGGAGTGTGTTTGATATTAGAATCATTTCTGTCAGGGCAAACAGTAAGATCGTAATCAATATTTTGTTTATTATGTTTCTATCCATATTTCTCTCCTGATAACAAGAACAATTTTACTTTAATTCATCGTTAAAAACAATTTGTACTTTGTTTTTTCCGATTGGCGTGTTATTGAAGCCCTTGAAAAACATTATTATCCTTTTTGGATTTTGGTAGTCCGCATATGTATTCATTATTTTGAAGCGATAATTCAATTATTTGGATTGAGATTCGTGTCGTCGTTGTATTTCACGGTATATCGGTGATTATCAATTTTGGAAATACATTTGCTAATTACGTTTTAATAAACTTAAAGGAGGTTTATATGAAAAAGTTATTTATGCTATTTGTAGCAATTGCAGTTCTA
>CAYRAO010000054.1:0-2636 GCA_964422395.1 uncultured Clostridia bacterium | reverse complement strand
CCAGATGGCAGTTAAAGATAGCCGGTTTATATCAACTTCCTTGGGGAATCAATGCAACAGCTGTTTTTTCTGCAAGAGAAGGTTATGTAATACCTTATTATGAGTTAATTCAAAGACCGGGCGGACTTAAGTGGTCAAGAATCTATGAACCCGGAAAGAAGATAGGTGATAACAGATTACCCACATTTTGGATGTTAAATGTTGGATTAGAGAAGACATTTAAGGTATCGGATACCGTAACAACGACACTGTTTGTTGATGGCTACAATGTTACAAATAATTCAACGAGATTGAAGGTTAATGCCGTTATCGGTAAAACACAGGATGATGTCCTAAGGATACTTAACCCCGGAGTATTCCAATTCGGTGTAAGGGTAAACTTTTAATACTTAGTTAAATATAGTATTAAATATATGGGACCGCTCTTCGGAGCGGTCCTTTTTTATTTAGATAGTTCAGGTGTGAAAAAAGGAGATATAAATGTTAAAAAAATATGCAGGGCAGTATTTTATCTAAAACTATTTATCATAAAAATTTTATTCTCAATAGATTTTTTCCGAAAAAGTAGCAAAAATTCGTATGTACAATTGTGGTTGGAACTAATTATGATTATTGAAGACGGGAAACCTTTTATGGAAATGGATAAATTACTGATAAAAACAGGTAGAAGTTACTTCTTTGTAGATAAAAATGACATCAATTTTATCGAATCTGAAAGTAATTATTCGAGAATTTTTTGCGACGGGAAGAATTATATTGTGAAGAGGTCATTAAATTATTTGGAAGAAAAACTTGGAGGAAAAAAGTTTTTAAGGATAAATAGGTATACGATTGTTAATATAGAGAGAATAAATGAGATGAAGGAATTGAAAAACAATGACTATGTGATAATTTTAAAAAATAATAAAACCATACAATGGGGAAGGAGGTATCGGGAAAAATTGGTAAAACTGATAAAAATTTGACATGAAAAAATCAAGAAAAAAAATAAATTCATATGAAGAATTAAATACGGCAAATATAAATAGTGATCTTGATAAATCCAAAGATGTCTTGATAAGGAGCTATCTTATAGGAAATTGTATTAGCAGAAATGTTCCTCTTAGAAATTTTATCAATGAATTTGAGAAAGAGATGATTTGTCGTGCACTAAAGGTATCCGGAGGCAATCAGAAAGTGGCTTCGTTTATTCTCGGTGTAAAACCGACTACACTTAATGAAAAGATCAAAAAATTTAAAATAAAAGAGAAGAAAAAAATCAGAGAGAAAAAAGATCTTAAATATATACTTGATGAAATCAATATTTCATTGTTTTAGTCTTGTTCGATTATCGGTTTCGAATCAAACTCTTCATCTTTGTGAAGTTATAATTCAAATATATGAATTATAAAACACAAAATCTAATTTTTATTTATTTAGTAAAACTTTATATGTAGTTTATCCTTAAAAATTTACAGTTTGTCCCCTATATATGCCATAGAGATAAGTCGTTATGGTGATTTTCATATGATGGAAAAAATCTTGATTGCCATAAGACTGAAGAATACTATTCTTAATTATTAAAAGGAAATGGATGAAGGTTATTAATCCCGATTTATAGAAGATATGGAGATTTGTATGGAAATTGATAAACTGGTGATAAAGACCGGTCGGAATTATTTTTTTATTGATAAAGATGATATTGATTTTGTTGAGTCGGAGAATAACCATTCTCGAATTTGCTGTAAGAAAAAGAGTTATGTGGTAAAGAAATCATTAAGTTATTTGGAGGATAGATTAGGAGGGGAAAAATTTTTGCGGATAAATAGATCTACAATTGTAAATATTGATAGGATTAGTGAGATGAAAGAATCTGAGAACAATAAATATGTAATAATACTGAAGAACAATAAGACCTTGCAATGGGGGAGGAGATATCGGGAAAAACTCGTAAAACGGATAAAGATTTAATATGAAACAAATTAAGGAACGGAAAAAATTATACGAAAAATTGAATCTCAAGAATATACGTAGTGATATTGTTAAATCAAAAAATATAGTGATAAGGAGTTATCTCTTAAGAAATTGTATTAGCAGAAATGTTCCTCTTAGAAATTTTATCAATGAATTTGAGAAAGAGATGATTTGTCGTGCACTAAAGGTATCCGGAGGCAATCAGAAAGTAGCTTCTTTTATTCTTGGTGTAAAACCGACTACGCTTAATGAAAAGATCAAAAAATTTGAAATAAAAAAGAAGAAAAAAATCAGAGAAGAAAAGGATCTTAAATATATACTTGATAAAATCAATATTTCATTGTTTTAGTGAGAGTGTAAAGTTTTCTGTGTAAACTCCAAAATAGCACCTATTCATATTTCTCTAAACGGTCACCAAAAAATACACTCAATTGAGAGTATATCACTGACCAGTTTCTGATACGAGAAGTCCATTTTTTAGAAGCTCCCTCAACAGCCAGAAAAACAATCTTAAAAACAGCCTGTTCATTTGGGAAGACAGCCTTGTTCTTTGCAATTTTTTTAATACTCCGGTTCATGCTCTCAATAGGATTTGTAGTATAGATCTGGATTTGTATTTCAGGTGGGTATTTGAAAAAGGTTGAAAGTTCTCCCCAGTTCCTTCACCAGGAAGCTGATACATA
>CAYRAO010000053.1:0-2656 GCA_964422395.1 uncultured Clostridia bacterium | reverse complement strand
TTCGGGCAAATAAAAAAATCGGAGAGTCAGGGATTCGAACCCCGGGAACCCGTTAAGGCTCAACGGTTTTCAAGACCGCCGCATTCAACCGCTCTGCCAACTCTCCGGATGAAATTATTTTATCAGAAAGGGTGTACGTAGTCAATTAAGTTTATGTGATATAATAGTCCCGTTTGTCAAGATTATTTCATGATTTCAATTAATAAAGGAGAAATGAATTTAAACTATCTTCTTAGTATTCTTAAAAAATATTATTCCGGATATTAAATAGAAAATGGCAGCCATGATTAATGCAATTGAAAAATTCCAGTTTATAGCGATTATTACTGTTATTACTGAACCAATTACCGTTGCAAAAGCATTTGCTCCCCATGCCCATCCTATCATAATCTTATTATCACTTCCGAGATGTTTCAATCCCGTTGGGAACATCATTCCCATTGGAATTCCGAGGATAGAGATAAAAAGAAGGGTGATTAACAATCTAAAAATAAGACTAAAATGAATCATATTGTAAGTGAAATTGAATAAGAATAATGAATAGACCATTAAAGTAATAAAAATAAATATTGATACATACAAAATAGTTTTTTCTTTTAAAATTTTGTTAACTTTGTCAGAAAACAAACTCCCTATTCCCGATGATACAAGCAATGCAAAGATAATGGCTGAAATTGAATATGCAGGATTTCCTAAAAATAATTGGAATATCTTGATCAGAATTATTTCCACAACAATAAATGCCATGCCTATCATAAAGAAGTATAAAACTATCGGTTTATGACCTATCTCTTTTGTTTTTATTCTTAACGGGAGATAAATAAATAGGAGGGAGAAAATAAGAGAAATTGCAAGTATTGAAAGGTAGACACTGTTGGTGTATTTAATATTCTGTCCGATTGCTTTCCTTGCTTCTCTGCTCATCAAAACGTTGTTCTTGAAACTGAATTGACCTATTTTATTCGATTGATTAAAATAGGGAGAATTGTCGTATACAGGAGAAATGTTTACGGATGAATTTTTAATTGTATTTTTAAAATTTGATCCGGCAAGGTCATAATAAATATTTTTTAACTTCCTATCGGGAGAATATACGACATTTTTCTTTCTGGTAAATTTTTCAAATATTTTTACATCGGAGCTATTAATGTCTCCTCTCTTCATAAAGAAATAGTTAAATCCCTTTTCCGGTTGAATAACAAAGAATTTCTTCTCGGGATTTTTTACCCCCATCTCTTTTAGTGCCTGTAGTGACGTCGTAAACATTCTTTCACCGAACATGTGGATGATAGAGAGAAAACCATCATCGTTTAGGTGATTCCAATAGTCTTTAAAACTTTCCACCGTATAAATAAAAGTTTCTGAAAAACTTAATCCTCCGGTAAGCAGAATGTGTGAATTGTGTGAGTTCACCATTTGAATAACATTGTATTTCCACTTGAGTTTTTTTAGGATATGCCTCCCTTCATCATTAATGATAGTAACTTCACGTTTTTTAAATAGATCTCCTATATAATCCGAATATACGTTTTCAACGATATTACAAATTTCCGGATCCATCTCAACTGCTATTACGGGTTTGAAATTATTCGTATACGCACACAACACCTCATAACCTCCGGCTGATCCTATTATTAGTGCCGGTCCGCTTTTAGCAAGTTGATACGGGATTGATGATTGATTGAACTTGATCGGTTTCATATTTTCAATTTTTTCGGGTGGCTTGACCAAAAACGATTGCTGTGTTCCGGCATCAAGCCAGACAACTTTCTTCCTTTTAAAAAATGCCGCAACGTCTATCTTATTAATAGGACTCCATTTGGAGTGTTCGATTCTATTTTTGTGATAATCGATTATATAACCTCTTTTAATTCTTTTGGGAACAATTGGAAATAATTTTTCGGAAAATTTATACATGCCACCGAGAGAGATGAGTAAGATCAGGATTAACACCATTTTTATTCTCATTTTTATTTTTGAAAGAGAGAACCAGAGAATTGATAGAATTATCGAAAGCAGAATTATAGAACGTGCCGGTCCAAATTCGGTTATCAATGGAATTATTGCTATTCCTCCGAATGCCGCTCCTACGAGATCAATAAAATATAGTTTCCCAATCTCGTCGGAATATAGAGAAAACAGGAGAACAAGAGAGATACCTGCTGCAAAGAAAGGTATTATAAGGACTGAAAAGTTTACAATCAAAAGTAATAAATTGGTGATAGGGTTGAATAGATGTGTAAAATCTATTTTTGCAATAAGGGTGATTTTAAAGATGAGAGGAAGCAATAGTGCGTATCCAAGGACAGAATATTCTACGTATTTCAAGCTTTTTTTGTTTTCCGTGATCTTACTAAAAGAAGTGAAGAATCCACTTAGCCCATAACCGAATAATGCAAGGGATATCATTAAAAAAGCAAATGAACTGAAATAGATAACGGAGAAAATCCTTGTATAAAGGATCTCAAATACTACGGTAGAAAATGTTATAAAAAATATCGTAAACAAAATATTGCTTTTTTTCATAGATGTTCCTCTCTAATTTTAGAATCAGAATTTGTAATTATACGATAAGAGGTACTTCCTGGCAAATTTATATGGAATGGGTGACGGTGCTTGACAATTTGACATTGTAGTTATAAAGTTAATTTATGAG
>CAYRAO010000052.1:0-3204 GCA_964422395.1 uncultured Clostridia bacterium | reverse complement strand
GTTTAAATGAGGCTTGCTCCTATCAAACTTTTCCTTGCTCATATATTCCTCCTAATTGTATGAATAAATTCCCAACTGATTTTTAAAAATACTTTCCATCTTTTTGTCTGTTAATTGTTCATGTTTATAAAATTCCATAGAAAAATTTGCCCTCCCTTGACTAATAGTTCTCAATACCGTCGCATAACCGAACATAGATGAAAGAGGAGCAACACCGTCTACATTATGAACACCATTCTTCAACTCCATTCCTATAACCTTCCCTTCCCTTGCATTAAAATCGTTTATAACCTCGCCAAGATATTCATCTTGAACCGTTAATTCAACCTTCATAACAGGCTCCAGTAGAATAGGTTTTCCGTTTTTAAATGCTTTGTAAAATGCTTTGGAAGCAGCTACTTTAAATGCCAATTCACTGGAATCTTCGGAATCATAAGAACCGTCCACCAATGTTATGTTTACATTAATTATCGGAAAGCCCGCTAACGTACCTAATTCCATAGCCTCTTTAACCCCCGTTTCAATAGACTTATAAAACTCATCAGGAATTACATCGGGTTTAATCTTTATATTAAATTTATATACCGATTCTCCGGAAAAAGGTTCCAACTTTAAAACCACATGTCCGTATTGAGATTTTCCTCCAGCCTGCTTTTCATACTTTTCTTCTCCGACAGACTGTACCCTTATAGTTTCCCTATAAGCTACTCTGGGCTTCCCTATTTTTGTAAGAACGCCAAATTCCCTTTTAATTCTTTCTCTTAAAACTTCCATATGAAGCTCACCCATTCCGGAAATAAGAGTCTGACCTGTATTCGGATCAATATTAACTCTGAAAGTGGGATCTTCGTTACTAAGTTTTTTAAGTATTTCCTCAAGTTTGTTATGAGCCGAAGTTAGTTTAGGCTCAATTGTAACCGATACCACCGGTTCTGGAAAACTTATAGTATCAAGCACAATATGATTTCTCTCGTCACAAAGGGTATCTCCTGTCGAAACTTTCGGAAGACCGACCGTAACTGCAATATCCCCCGCAAATACCTCTTTTATCTCTTCCATTTTATTGGCATGAACCTTTAAAAGCCTATTTATTCTAACTTTCTCCTTCTTAGTCGGATTAAAAACGGTTGAACCTGTTTTTAAAACTCCGGAATAAACCCTGAAATAAACCAACTGGCCCGCATGTTTATCCGTCATTATCTTGAAAACAAGTGCAGAGAAAGGCTCACTGTCGGATAGTTTACGTTCCACCGATTTACCTGTCTTCGGAAGAACACCCTTTATGCTCCCTTTATCTTCCGGCGAGGGGAGAAAATCTACAATTGCATCCAATAATTTCTGAACCCCTTTGTTTTTAAAAGAAGCACCCATAACCACGGGAACACCCTCAAGAGAGAGAGTAAGTTTTCTAATAACTCGTTTAATCAAATTTTTAGGAATATCTTTCTTTTCCAAAAACAATTCCATTAACTCGAGATCATGCTCCGCCAATTTTTCCAACAAAGATTCTCTATATGAAGCGGATATTTTTTCATACTCCTCAGGAATTTCTATTGTTTTAAATTCCACTTCGGTAAAATCATCACTAAATATGTGGGCTTTCATGGAAATCAAATCAATAACACCCTTAAATTCACTTTCGGTTCCGATAGGTAGCTGAAGCAACAACGGATCAGCTCCGAATTTATCTTCAATCTCAAGAACAACATCGGAATAATCCGAACCCACTCTATCCATTTTGTTTATATATGCGATTTTCGGAATATTATACTTATCAGCTTGATGCCACACTTTCTCGCTCTGTGGCTCTACCCCGCCCACAGCACAAAACACAACAACAGCACCATCTAAAACTCTAAGAGAACGTTCAACCTCCGCAGTAAAATCCACATGTCCAGGTGTATCAATAATGTTAATTCTGTGATTATCCCAAACACACGTGGTAGCGGCAGATGTAATGGTAATACCTCTCTCCTGCTCTTGATCCATCCAATCCATTTCAGCTGTACCTTCATGGACCTCGCCCATTTTGTACGTAACTCCGGTATAATAGAGTATCCTTTCGGTAGTAGTGGTTTTTCCGGCATCAATATGAGCCATAATACCAATATTTCTTATTTTATTTACCGAAATTCTACCCATCTAATTTACCATTTATAATGAGCAAACGCTCTGTTTGATTCCGCCATTTTATGAACGGCTTCCCTTTTTTTTACAGCTCCACCTTTATCACTAAAGCCATCAAGGATTTCACCTACAAGCTTATCCTTAAAAGACTTTCCTCCACGCTCCGAAGCATAACGGACCAGCCACCTCAATCCCAAGGAATAAGATCTCTCTTTTCTTACATCCATCGGGACCTGGTAAGTTGCACCGCCGACTCTTCTCGAACGTGTCTCTACCTGCGGTCTAATATTGTCTATAGATTTAAGAACAACTTTTAGGGGGTCATCCTTCATTTTGTCTTTGATAACGTCCATAGCACCGTAAACTATTTTTTGAGCCAGTGCTTTTTTCCCATCCTGCATAACATTGTTGATCAGTTTTGCAATAATTGAAGAATTATAGACAGGATCAAGAACAACCTCTTTTTTTTTATCTGTTTTTTTTCTTGGCATGATGATCTCCTAATTTATCCCGTTTTCTGCCTTCTGGTACCATACTTTGATCTGCCCCGTTTTCTATTCTCTACACCGGTAGTATCTTTTGTACCTCTTACTATGTGGTATCTAACACCCGGAATATCCTTAATCTTACCACCCCTAACCAAAACTATAGAGTGCTCCTGCAAAGAATGCCCTTCACCGGGAATATATGCAGACACCTCCATTCCATTAGAAAGCCTGACTCTTGCAACCTTTCTCAAAGCAGAGTTCGGTTTCTTCGGAGTTGTTGTAAATACCCTTGTGCAAACTCCCCTTTTAAACGGTGAGTTTTCCAATGCCGGAGAACCACTCTTTCCTTTACTCTTCTTTCTACCAAAACGTATTAATTGATTTATTGTAGGCAAATAGTACCTCCCATTCTTTTTTCCTGAATTTTTTTTTGATTTCCTAAAAATAGAATTTAAACTTGTTTATACCACAAAAATGCACTTCAAGTCAACACTTTGATTTATTATTTGAATTGTCTTTTTTGAATAAAATATGATTTTTTGAAAAAAAAACCCGGTGACGACCTACTTTCCCACTTCGTTACCAAAGC
>CAYRAO010000051.1:0-5402 GCA_964422395.1 uncultured Clostridia bacterium | reverse complement strand
AAATCCCAAAAGACAAAATGTTTATTTAATTATTGCCGGATTGTTTTTCTATTCAAAATTTTGAATTTTTATTCAACATAACCTGATTTGAATTATTTTTCAATAGAAAAACTGGATTTTATTTCACAATGCTTTATCAAAAAACAACCGCACCTGGCAGGATTCGAACCTGCGGCACTGGGATTAGGAATCCCAAGCTCTATCCTCTGAGCTACAGGTGCAATTATCGTTATTATATCATCGGTATACCGAACGGTCAATTCCAAATTATGTAAAACAATTGGAAACGGATGGAATGAAAAAACGGATAATGATATAATAATTGAAATGATGTGTGATCTGATTTTGGAGAAATAAATGGAAAAAGAAGAAAACAGGGGAGTAAGGTTTGCGATCATCGGTATGGCACTGTTTTTCATTATATTTGTCATAATAAAAGTTCTCTTTGACGAGAGTAAAAATCTTTCTTCCATCATGACAAATATTCAGAGTAGTCAAACTATATTATTCGTTTTATGGACAATCATAATACTGTTTAGCATCACATTCCTTTTTATCTTTGTGAGAAATTTGGTCAAACTCTATTATGAAAAAAACAAGGAAAAGACAGGAAGTAGATTTAAAAAAAGATTGGTTTTTTTCTTCATAACTTTTTCCATAGTTCCGACTATTTTTCTTTTCTTCTTTTCTACGGAACTCATTGACAGGGGAATCGAAAGGTGGTTTAAAACAGATATCGATTCAATAATGACCAAGTCCAAAGAGTTGAAGGAGAGTTATTACGAGAAATCAAAGGATGATTTGAAATATTTTTCAAAAATCGTATCGGACGGTATTAAGTTTAAAAGGATGTATACACCGGAGAATACTGTTTTTTTAAGAAACTGGGTAAAAAAACAGATGAAAAATTACAGGCTTGATGTTGTTAATATCTTTAAGGACAGAAAGGAGATTGTTTCCCAGTTTAATCCTGTAATACCTCTTCAAGAATATAAAGACCTTTCCCTTGAGGATGTTTATAAAGTTTTGAGCGGAAGTGATTTTATCAGAGTTGATTCTCTGATAAACGGGGAACTTATCAGAAGCGGGAATCCGTTTAATTCAAGCGAAGGTGATAAAATTTTAGTTGTTGTAGGTAAATTTTATCCTGATAATTATATCCAAAATTTAAAAAAGCTTGAAAATATGGTTGATAAGTATTCTCAATTAAAATTAATTAGAGATCCTGTCAAAACCACATATTACCTGCTCTTTGTATTTATTTCGATTTTGATAGTTTTTTCAGCATCATGGGTAGCTCTCTATTTGGCGAGAGGTATAACAACTCCTATTGAAAAATTGATTGAGGCTGCAACGGAAATAACAAAGGGGAATCTTGATGCTAAGATCGATTATATTGCAAAGGATGAATTTAATATTCTCATTTCGGAATTCAATAAAATGACTATGGATTTGAAAGATAACAGAGATAAGCTTAGCCGAAGAACTATTGAGTTAAGACACCGAAGGAGTATAACGGAGAATATTCTTACAAATATCACATCGGGTGTAATGGCTTTGAATCTCAGGGGTGAGATAACGGAGATTAATCCTGCTGTGGAAAAAATGTTGGGTCTTAAGAAAGAGAAATTTATCAAGAAACAGTTTATGGATATTTTTGCAGATAATCCTTATACCGAAATTAAAAAGCTTATTGAAAAAGGGTTTAAGTCCAAATTCAAACTGATAGAAAAAGAATTGGATATAAAGATAAAGGGGAAAATTTTTAATATTGCGGTTAAAATTTCTCAGACGAGAAATCCGGTCAACAATAAATTTTCCGGTATTCTTGTTGTTCTAACCGATCTTACTGCACTAATGAAAGCACAAAAATTACTGGTATGGAGAGAAGTAGCAAAGAGAATTGCTCATGAGATTAAGAATCCTCTCACTCCGATTACAATATCTTCAGAGAGGATTTTGAGATCAATTGATCTTCCGGAAGATAAATTCAGAAAAATAGTTGATGACGGGCTGAATATCATTCTTACGGAGATAGACTCGATAAAAAGTCTTGCCGATGAATTTTCCAACTTTGCACGATTACCTGAGATTAAGTTTTCAAAAGGTGATATTAATCAGATATTGGAAAAACTTGTATCTGTTTATACCTCTATTTACAGTACTGTCGAATTCAAAGTGGATTTAGATGTAGATATTCCGATCCTTATCAAAATGGATACCGAACAAATAAGGAGGATATTTGTTAATATTATTGATAACGGAATAGAGGCAACTGATAAATCGGGAGTTATTGAGATCGTATCAAAATATAACAAAGAGAGTCAGTTTGTACGGATTGAGATTGCAGATAACGGAAGCGGAATAAGTGATGAAGATAAAGAAAAGTTGTTTATGCCTTACTTTTCGAGGAAAAGTAACGGTACCGGATTAGGTCTTGCAATTGCTCATAATATAATAGAGGAACATAACGGGATGATATCGATTATTGATAATACCCCCAAAGGTACCAGATTTATTATCGAGCTTCCCGCCTGATTGATGATTCCTCTATTATTCCAAGAAATCGTCTTGACTATTCAACCTTTATTGTATTAATATACTAAAGGGATTTCATAATATTTTATTAGGAGGCGAGCGTGAAAAAATTAATTTTTGTTTTATTTATTATTGTTTTCCTTTTTGTATCTGTACATGGCGAAGTAAATTTCAAGGGATTGGTACAGAGTTGGTTCTCAATGTCTACTCAGGTAAACGGAGATACATCAAATTCGATTTACGGGTTCTCAAATCGGAGGATAAGGTTAGCTCCATATGGTAATTTGGGTAAAAAAATGAGATGGGGCGTTCAGTTTGCCTTTGATAAATTTGCAACTCCTGTTGTTTTGGATGCATATCTTGAATATTTTATCTCAAGGGGTGCAGTATTAAAATTTGGTAAATTTGCACCTCCGGGAAGTAAAGCGGCTGCATTAACTTCATCCGGAAAGTTGGACCTTATTGAGAGGGCTTCAATAGTACAGATGTGGGGCGGGAATAGCGGTTTGCACGGCTACAGAGCATTTGGTGCACAATTAAGCGGTAAATTAATGGATGGAAAGATTTACTACGGTCTTATGATAGCAAATGCACTTACGGCATCAAATAACTGGTTCCCGGGAGTTAAGAAATTATCAACTACGAACTCTCATAACGGATTCGGTTTCTGGGGCAGACTCGAAGTATATCCCGTACATGGACTGAAAGTCGGTGGATTTATGGGATCTGGGAATGAGTCTGATCCCGCCGTAGCCGATAGCGATAAAAAGAGAAATTCTTACGGCGGTCATATCTACTATAAGAAAGATGGTATTAATCTGAAATTTGAGTATATTGGCGGAGATAGTAATGGAATTAAGTACTCGGGAATGTATGCTGTTGCCGGATACATGATAAATAAATTTGAGCCTGTAGTTGGTTATGAGAGTTTTACTCCGGTTAAGGATGGTGAAAAATATACCAATATTTCATTCGGAATAAACTATTATCATTCAAAGAACTTTAAGTTACAAGCAAATTATGTCATGAGAAGCGAGGATACGACTGCTATTGATAATGATATTATTTATGCAAACGTTCAGTATTCATTTAATTCCAAGAAAAAATAGTATTTAGGAGTTTTCGACTGCATAAAGTTTAAGAGGGGGGATGGGAAGAGATTTCGTCCCCCTTGAGTACCCTTTTAATATGATATTTGAAGTTGTCAATCGGGTTTTTTCCGATTTATCAGTAAGTGTTGCCAGTATTGCTGCTCCTGTTGGTGTACAGAGTTCGGAATTTACCTCTCCGTTTTCCCATTGAATATTATATTTATTCAGTAAAATTTTGGTTGCCGGTGCTGGAATATCAAGAATTCCATGAGAAAATTTCACCTTCCCTTTCCCTGTAGCGACCTGTCCGGTTAAAGAGGCTGAAGGAATTATTTTCAATGATTCCATCCCTACGGCGGCTCCGACAATGTCTATTAGAATATCCTGGGCTTCATGGAGAACCGTTCCGGTGTGATTATGAGAGTGATGATGAACCAACGCTTCAAATATTTGTGATTTATGAGCTTCACTTTCTGCGTCTATAAGGTTCTCCAACACTTTATTCCCAAATAATCTGTATTGTTCGGATATTCCTAACTCATCAAAACTTTGATTCAAAAATTCCCTTATCTTATTTTCACCTATATGGTCATTTTTCAGGTTTAAAGAGATATTGAGCCGTGCAGCATGATCACTTGACTTAGTTAGTTTTATCGTAATATCTCCAAGTTTTTCACCACTTTTTATCATTGCATTGTGAACAATATTAAAATCTGCTCCCGCATCAATTAGTGCGGCGGTAAACATATCTCCTGCAAATCCTCCCGTACAATCCAAAATAAGTTTCATCCGTAACCTCGATACATTAATTATTGGTAAACATTAGGGAGTTGATACTATCAGAAAGGAACATTCCCGTCAAAATTAAAATTAAAATATTCGAGTTCCCAGGCAGGAAATATATGTTGCTATCAACTATCTTTTTATATGATTCCATGCAATATATAATTTACCGATAATATGGGGTGTTTGAAATTTTTGCACGTGCTCAGTCAAAAGAATTTTAAACTCTTTTGCTTTGGTTATCAAACTGTTTTTTATGTTGAACCATGGTAAAATAACCGTATGGATGGTAATAGAAGAGAGAATATCAAACAGGGGTTTAAGGTTGCAATTGTTTTAAAACAGGATCAGAGAAATAACCGGATGACCGAAGGTGTTGTGAAAGAGATACTGACAAAATCACCGATACATCCTCATGGAATAAAAGTTAGATTGACAGACGGACAGGTTGGTCGAGTTAAAAAAATTCTTTAAAAAATGAGAAATATTAAAAAGTTTTTTATATTTGTTGTGATCGGGATAGGGGTCTATCTGTTCGTTCACCATAATCAGAATATTACCGATTTGCCCCGCATGTCATCCACAGGGAATAATCAAAGTGTTTTAAATGCAGTTCAAAAACATTTAAAAGGTGTATCGGTCGGTGGTGTGGGGCGTGTAAGCCGTGTTCTCAGCGATGATAACCATGGTGATCGTCATCAAAGATTCATCCTACGACTGGATTCCGGTCATACCGTATTAATTGCACATAATATTGATGTTGCTCCCGGAATAAAATTATTAAAAAGAGGAGATGTTGTGCAATTTTATGGTGAGTATGAGTGGAATGCCAAAGGCGGGGTTATACATTGGACACATCACGACCCAAGGGGATATCATATAGGCGGATGGCTGAAGCACAAAGGGAAGATTTTCAGGTAAGTGGTCCATAGGGGCGTATAAATAAAAATAAAATCTGAGGAAAAATGATGTCTTTTTTAAAAGTTGAAT
>CAYRAO010000050.1:0-5722 GCA_964422395.1 uncultured Clostridia bacterium | reverse complement strand
AGGGGCAAACGGCGGTTTGCCCGAATCTGAAAAGGAGAAGAGGGCGAAGCTCCCTATAGGGTAGACGCAAGGCCTACCCCTACACTGGGTGATATAATTTGTGCATTTAAATCCAAATGTGTAACGGATTACATAAAATACATAATAATAACCTGATAAAATCAGGAAAATTATGGTAAAGGGATTATATCCAAAAGTTAAACGCATATTTAACTCCTTCACAATAATTTTTTTCATAACGTTCTCTGTTGAATCTTTTTAATTATTTTCATATCATTTGGTTTAATGGTTAATTAAATTTCGGGAGATGATAGATAATAATACAAAACATGGGAAAATTGATAACCAATCAGGATAGACTATTAAGTAATGTAATTTCAAATATTTTACCTTCTGCAAAGAATCTTGATTTTTTAATCGGATATTTCTATTTCTCCGGATTTGAAGAGATTTACAAAGGGATTGAAAACAAGAAAGTCAGAATCCTTGTTGGAATGGATATTGAGCAGGATATAAAGAACAAGGTCAAGGAATTTGAATATATTAATGCAATAAATCAATCAAGAGGAAAGATCAGAGAAAATTATTACAATATGTTTATTGAGTTTTTCAATAAAACCAATTTCTTTGATACTAAAAAAAAACAGGAAGCATTCAAAATCTATTTGGATAAAATTAAAAACGGGTCACTGGAAGTAAGAAAAACGGTTCAACCTAATCATGCAAAACTTTATCTTTTCGAAAACAAAGATTCACATAACAATAATGGTGATTTCCCAGGAATATTGATAACTGGATCAAGCAATCTTTCGAGAATGGGATTAAAAGGTAGAGCTGAAATTAATGTTGAGTTAAGAGATAGTGTTGATTTTTTAGAAGGTAAAAAAATATTTGATGAATTATGGAATAGGAGCATAAAATTAATTTCAGATGATAACTTTGGAGAATTTGAAAGAAAAGTTGTGAAAAAGATATGGTTTGAGAAACTGTTCTCTCCTTATCTTATCTATTTAAGAGTTCTGGAAGAAGTATTCGGCAAAAAGGATGAACAAGAGATAATATTTCCGGAAGAAATTACTGAAAATTTATATATTAATCTGAAATATCAAACGGATGCGATCAAAGATTCTATGGAAATTCTTGAACGACATGGCGGTGTTATAATTTCTGATGTTGTAGGTCTTGGGAAAAGTATTATTGCTTCAACTATTGCATATAATCTTCGAATTCAAACTATTGTTATTGCACCACCTCATTTAGTCGATCAATGGAAAGATTACAAGAGAGAGTTTGATTTTAAAGGCGAAATTTATAGCAGTGGATCAATAGAAAAAGCATTAATTAATTATAAGAGTGGGAAGGAAAAATTAATCATTATAGATGAAGCACATAAATATAGAAATGAATCGACAAAGAATTATGTGAATCTCCATCAATTATGCCAAGGGAATAAAGTGGTTTTATTAACTGCAACTCCCTTTAACAATAGACCGGAAGATATATTTTCTATGATTAAACTTTTCCAGATACCTGCAAGATCGACAATACAGACAGTATATAACTTGACTCAGGAATTCAAGGAGTTGGTAAAAGAGTATAAAGATATTCAAAAGAAACAGAGAGAAAAGATAGAAACACCGGAAATTATAAAGAAAAGAATTGAAAAACTTGCTGAGCAGATAAGAGAACTTCTGTTTCCTCTACTAATCAGAAGGACAAGAATAGATCTAGATTATATAAAAAAATATAAAGATGACCTTGAGATTCAAGGGATACAGTTCCCTGAAGTTGAACCACCAAGAAACCTTGAGTACAATCTCGTGGAGTTAAAAGATATCTACCTTGAGACGCTTGAAGTTATTGCACCTGATGATGAGAATATGGGATTCCAAGGTACAAGATATAAACCTGTAATTTATCTAAAAAACTTTATGAAGTATAAAGAAAGAATCGAAAAGGAATTCTCAGATGAGCAGTTGTTCAGACAATCACAGATAAATATCGCAAAATTCATGCGGAGATTGCTTGTTGCAAGATTTGAAAGTTCAATATTCTCATTTAGAAAATCACTTGATTATATGATCAAATCATCTGAAATAATGCTTGATTGGTATGAATCTGCGAAACTGGTTCCAATTTTTAAGAAGGGATATATCCCGGATGTTGAATCTTTGAAGGAAGATATCGAGAGTGATTTTCTCAGTGAAGAATTCAGTGAGATACTGTTCGGAAACGAAATTAAGAAGTTGGAAGAAAAAGGATTTCATTTTATTCCTGCAAATGAATTGAAAATTTCTTTTAAAAGTGATCTTGAAAAAGATATCTCTCTATTAAAGAGTATCAGAGAGAAATGGGAAGAGATAAAAGATGAAACCGATCCTAAAATAGACCATTTTTATAATATTGTAAAGGAAAGTTTTAAAAAAGAACCTGAAAGGAAGATAGTTGTTTTCACCTCTTACAATGATACTGCTGAATACCTAAAAGATAGACTTAAAGATAAGTTGAAACTGATAAAGTATGGAAGTAAAGATGCGACACGTGAGAATAAGCTAAAGATAAAATACAATTTTGATGCAGGTATTCCTTCAGATAAAATGAGAGATGATTATGATATTTTAATTGCAACTGATGCTATATCTGAGGGATTTAATTTACATAGGGCTGGAACGATTTTCAATTATGATATTCCTTATAACCCGACAAGAGTAATTCAAAGAGTGGGAAGGATAAACAGAATAAACAAAAAGGTTTTCGATAAACTTTATATTTATAACTTTTTCCCTACCGATATAGGGGAGTCTGAAACAGGAATTAAAAGAATTTCAACTTTAAAAAAGGCAATGATAGATGCTTTACTCGGTGAAGACACAAAAATACTTACAAGTGATGAAGAACTAAACAGTTATTTTGCCGACAAATATATAAACGCTGAAAAAGATAGCGATAAACTCTCTTGGGATGCACCTTTTCTTGATGAATTGGAAAAAATAAAGATACTAAAACCGGACTTGATCAAAAAAGCTCTGACAATCCCGGAAAGAACCAGAATAAGAAGAGGTGTAAAAAAGGAATACAGAGGTGTTATCTTATTCGGAAAAAAAGGTAAAGACACGGTATTTAAATTAGGTTTAAATGATAAAGATATTCTAAATTTGAAGATTGGAGAAGCACTAAAACTTTTTTTTGCTGATCCTTTCGAACAATCAGAAAAAGTCAGTGATAAATTTGAAAATATTTATAAAAATGTTGAGAATAAGCTTTTCCAAAGAAGTTCTCAGATAGAGATGGATAAAGGCAAGAGGGATACACTGAAAAACTTAAATCATCTGCTCAAATCTATACCGGAACATAAGGATTATCTGGAAGATCTTATCTATGTAGTTGAAAAGCTAGACGGTCTTATTGAATATCACAAAAAATTTATAAGGACTCTTAATATTAACCATGTCGAGGAAAGTCTGGAAAAAATAAAAGATGAGATCTCTCATGAATATCTTATTGGTATTATTGACAAAGCAGGAAGAATTGAGGATGCAAGAGAGATGCTGATATTGTCTGAAGAGTTGATTTAATATAAATAGAAAAGAGAGGAAGGTAATGGACTTTAGGGATAAATATAATAGAGAAGAATTTATCGATTTCCTGCAACACGAATTTTTACCTGAAGATTTTGAAATTTTTGATGAACAGATAAAGCCGGGTTTTAATTTAGTAAAAATAAAAAAGATAAGAAAAATCGGTCACTCTGAATCTTTAAAATTAAATGTGTATGAGATAACTCATGAGTCCGAAGGCGATCCGAGAGTTACTTTAACAAGAGATGCATTTAATTTGATGAAGAATTTTAACGACTATTATTCCCTTGCAATTTTTAGATCTGAAAACTCAGAAAATTACAGATTTTCATTTTTAACGATCGGGTTGAAACCTGACGGAAAAAGAATAAACTATGAATATTCCAATCCGAGAAGATATTCATTTTTTCTCGGACCTGAAGCAAAAGTAATTACTCCAAAAAAATTCCTTATTGATAAAGGAAGAGTAAAAGATATAAAAGATCTGGAAGATAGATTTTCAATCGAGGTTGTAAACAAGGAGTTTTATCAAAATATTGCATTTAGATTTACGGAATTAGTAGGTGGTGAAAGAGAGATCGGTAGCGGAAGAAAGAAAAAAACTTTTTCTGCTCAATTAAAACTTCCGAATACATCTGATCATAAAACATTGCAGGAATTCGGAGTCAGAACACTCGGAAGAATAATATTCTGCTGGTTTTTAAAAAAGAAAAAGATCCCAGGAAGTGATGAAGGATTGATACCTGAACAGATCTTATCTAAGGGAGCTGTTGCAAATATTTCAACACAAGGAAAAAGTTATTACCACCATATCCTTGAGGATCTATTTTTCCAGGTTTTAAATACCCCATTTGAAAAAAGAAAAGAAAAATTTAAAATGGGAATTTATTCGGAGATACCTTTTCTTAACGGTGGTCTTTTTGAACCTCAGGAACCTTATGATTATTATAAATATGATGAATTAACAGGAGTATCCAAAGCACTGAATACTCTTGATGTTCCTAATGAGTGGTTTTTGGAATTATTTGATCTCCTTGAGACATACAATTTCACTATAGATGAGAATACTTCATTTGACACCGATCTATCAGTTGATCCCGAAATGTTGGGAAGGATATTTGAAAATCTTCTTGCAGAGATAGTGCCGGAAACAGGAGAGTCGGCAAGAAAATCAACCGGAAGTTATTATACTCCGAGACCGATAGTTGAATATATGGTTGATGAAAGTTTGAAACAGTATTTAAAAACAAAAACCGGAATTGAAGAAAAAAAACTTTCTGATCTTCTTAAATACAATGAAGATATTAAAGATAATTTTTCTCCTCAGGAAAAATACAAAGTCCTTGATGCTTTAAGTGAAATGAAGACTCTTGATCCTGCCTGCGGTTCGGGTGCTTTCCCGATGGGGATATTACAGAAAACTGTTTTAATATTACAGAAAATTGATGAGGATGGAATTCAGTGGATAATTAAACATGTTGATAAAATTAAAGACAAACTCCAAAAAAAAGAGAAAGAAGATCTGCTAATGAAGAAAAACTGGGATTATGTCAGAAAGCTAGGGATAATTCAGAATTCAATTTATGGTGTTGATATACAACCAATTGCAGTGGAAATTGCAAAGTTAAGAACATTTCTTTCTCTTGTTGTAGATGAAACAATTGATTTGGATAAAGAAAATTATGGAATTGAACCTCTGCCAAACCTTGAATTCAAATATGTAGCAGCAAATACACTAATCGGATTGCCTCGATCTAAGAAAGAGGATCAAAAAGGATTGTTTGAGGATAAAACAAATATAATCAGATTGAAATATTTAAGGGAAGAATATTTCGAAAGTTTCAGTAATGAAAAAGAAAGAATAAAAAAAGAATTCAAAGAAACTCAGAATGAGATGTTTACAAAAGGAATAAAGAATAATGCACTTGACGATCAGACAAGAATACTTTCATCATGGGATCCGTTTTCCTACAAATCATCAAAATGGTTCGATCCCGACTGGATGTTTGGAGTTAAAGACGGATTTGATATCGTTATTGGAAATCCTCCATATATACAGCTGCAAAAGGCATTGCCCAATGATAAAGTTAAAAAATATGCAGATATGTATAATAATGAAAATTACAATACTTTTGAAAGAACAG
>CAYRAO010000049.1:0-6199 GCA_964422395.1 uncultured Clostridia bacterium | reverse complement strand
GAAGAAAAAAAGCGATACTGAGTTTTATATATATTTTTGCAACAACAATTAACACTCAACTCCCTGCATATATTGACCGACTTCTATTTCTTCCAATGCTGATGCTTCAGGCTAATCAATAGCTTTTCCCTCGGTAGTAAAGTGAGCACCGCTGTTCTTGACATCAAGATGACCGTTAAAATTAGACCCGGTGATACTGGCAACCGGTATTACCAGTTCGGCAGACCATCCGGAGTTATTCGCATCGGATAGATTAAAAACAAAATTAGTATCATCTACTACTCTCCCTGTGCCATAGATTGTTTTACTCCCATACAGAGTTTGAGTAATATTAATATCTATTACTCCCCCTGTGGAACTTTCAGAAAAAACAACCGTCCATGGCCAAACCAGATCCGACTCACTATGCTTATTGATAACCGACCATTTTGAATCAACCAGTATACTTATTACGTTTCTTTCTTTTAACATTTCAGAACATTTCATTGCACTCAACAACATCATAGCTAATATTAAAGCCAATATGATTGATAATTTTTTCCCCATTATATTTCTCCTTTTACTTTCATTTACCCTATACGCAATAAGGATGCCAATTTTAAGCAATTACTTGAAAAGTTGGACATAAGCTTGTTACTATTCGTCAAATTATCGTTTATTAAAGGTTTATACTATTAAAAATTATATTCTCAAATATTATATTCCGGAGTGCCTGCAAACCTGTTTTCGGTTCTTTTTCTTCAACCGGTTTTAAACTGGTCTTAAACCGTTTAAACCATATTGATGTTTTATTGTAATACTCACATTAAAGATTTATAATCAAAAAATGAAATATTTGTTGTATTATCGGAAGGGATTCCTGAAAAAATTTCCGTTAGATAAAAAACATATAACCATAGGAAGAGAACGGGATAATGATCTCATTGTTGAATATGATTTTATTTCTCGGCAACATCTGAGTATTGAAGTATGTGATCACATGATTTTAATCAAAGATCTGAATTCTCAAAACGGCACTTTCGTTAAAGGGGTAGGTATCAAACAGGCAGAGATAAGCCTGAATCAATCCTTTTATCTCGGAGGAATGGAGTTTGTTTTTAAAACCGGTGATTTAAAAGAGTTCAAATCCTCCAATGAATTAACACCTGTTTTCAATGGATTATTAAATGATCAGGAGTTCAAACTTAAATTAACCAAAACCTCTTCGATTTCCAACGGCTATCTTGAAATAGCCAAAAATATTCTTCAACAAGGTTTAAAACAAACCGATTTCGAAACTTTTTTAACCGAACTTCCCGCTTATTTCCTTGATCTGGATGGATTGGATAATCTCTTCCTTATTGATATTAACAGTGGGAATTATTCCGTTTTATTCTCTAAAAAAGAAGCCGATAATCATGGTGATTTATTAAAGAAATTGATTGATTTAAGACTTGATCCTAAAAAAAGTCTTTCCGAAACTTCAGGAATTTTACCTGATTCATCTTTCACCTATAGAATCATTCCGATTAAAATTCCTAAGCGACAAATCGTTCTAATCCAATTCCGTGAGGAAAATGCACCGATAAATCCTCATTCCGATAATTTTTTAGAAACCTTCTGTAGGGAGATTGAAACTATTTATCGGATTATCGGATCTACACCAAAGATAGAAAAAAGAGTACCTGCAAAACAAAAATCGAATAATATCAATAAAATAATTGTTTCAAAGAATCATCGTATGAAAAAACTAATTGAGCAAGGAATCTTAGTTGCAGAAACAAATCTCTTTGTTTTGATTCGGGGTGAAAGCGGTACAGGTAAAGAATTATTCGCCAGAATAATTCATGATCACTCAAATAGAAGCCGGAATAAGTTTGTCGGGATAAATTGTGCGGCAATACCTGAAAATTTACTTGAATCAGAACTCTTCGGTTATGAAAAAGGTGCATTTACAGGAGCTTTTCAAACCCAGCAAGGTAAGTTTGAACTGGCATCCGGAGGAACTTTAGTGCTGGATGAGATTGGTGATATGCCAATAAATTTTCAGGCAAAACTTTTAAGAGTATTGCAGGAAAATGAATTTTATAAACTGGGGAGTATAAAACCTATAAAAGTAGACCTAAGAATTATTTCAATTACCAATAAAAACCTTAAGGAAGCTATTAAAAAAAATCTTTTTAGAAAAGACTTATACTATAGACTGGTACATCACGAGATTTACATTCCGCCGTTAAGAGAAAGACGAGAGGATATACCCGAGCTGATAAACTATTTTACTCCTATATTCTGCAGGGAGCTAAATAAGTCGGTTAACGGATACTCTGTCAAAGCTTTCGAAACACTTCAAAAGTATAATTGGGACGGTAATGTCAGGCAGTTAAAAAATGAGATCAAAAGGGTTGTCAGTTTAACACCTTCGGGTGAAATGATAACATTTGATATTCTTTCGGATGAAATAAAAAACTGCAATAAAAATATGTTAGGAAACGAAAATATGAAGGAAGTTTTAACCGAGCTCATGGTCAGGAATCAATGGAAAATCTCCCCTGCCGCTAAAGAATTGGGTATCACTTATCAGGGATTACACAAAAAACTAAAAAAATTTAAATTAAAGAAACCCTCTGAAAATGAATAAAAGAATTTTTGTCTTGGTTTTAATTAACTCAATAATCTTAAATTTTTCCCTTGCCAAATCGGACTTTCCCAAAGATAAACTATTTTTACACATGAAGCGGATTACAGCTGAACAGGGATTATCTCAAAGTACTGTCAAAGGCATTGTAGAGGATAAATTCGGTTTCTTGTGGTTTGGGACGGATGAAGGTTTAAATAAGTATGACGGATACAGTATAAAAAAATTCAAACATAATCCTGATGATCCGCATAGTCTTGGTGATAAATTTATAAATACTCTGTTGTCTGATAGTTCCGGTAAACTGTGGATAGGGACAGGTAAAGGTCTGAGCCGGTACGATTTCAGTTCAGGAAGATTTGTGAATTATTCCCATTTAAAATCGGATCCTAATACAATTGGTTCCGATACTGTTTTTTGTCTGCATGAATCCGAGGACAAACAATTGTGGATTGCAGGGAATAGCAATATTTTGAGCCGATATCTTAGAGAAACTAATGAATTTAAATCCTATGGAATTCCTTTTTCAATCTTCCCTCAAAAAAAAATGACAATACTCGCCATTTGTGAAATAAGCAAAGGTGAATTGTGGCTCGGGACATCAAATAGCGGGATTATTGTATTTCGTACGAAGGAACATAAATTTGAACATTTATCAAAACTTCTGTTTGATCAGTCTAAAAGGAGATATTATAAAATCCGCTGTATTTATCAAGACCATTCAGGAAGGATTTGGGTTGGAACATCTCATCATGGTCTTTTTCTCCGGAATGAGCAAGAAAAAGAATTTAAAAGGTTTAAGCTTGAATATGGATCAAAAACTATATCCTCCAAATTTGAGATAACGAGTATATCTCAGGATAAAAAAGGTAGAATCTGGTTTGGTTCATTTGGAAGCGGTTTGGGAATTTATCATCCTGATTCAAAGAAGACCATCCTTTATACTTTTAAAGATGAAGAGGATAATTCGAATGTAATTTGGAAAATTTATCAAAGTAAAGAAGGAATATTGTGGTTCGGAACCCAGGGAGGCGGTGTACATTTTCATAATCCTGATAAGGAAGCATTCATGGGACATCATCTTTTCCCTGAAGCATTGAAAAATATCAGTATTGCATCCGTTTACAAAAGTCGAGAAGGTTTTTTGTGGATTGGGACATCAAACAGAGGATTATATGGTTTGGATAATAAATATCATATTAAATATCATTTTAGCACTACTTCCAGAGGTAACTATAAAATCCATCATAATCAAGTTACTGCTACCTGCCAGGATAAAGACGGTTCCTTATGGATCGGGACATATGGGCAAGGGTTGTATAATTATAATATGAAAAATCATCAAATGATTCATTATACTCACAATCCTGAAGATCCGACAAGTATAAGCAGTCATTTTATTGTTTGTATGCTCATAGATTATCAAGGAACATTATGGATCGGAACTCATGATGGAGAAATATTTAAAGGAGGGCTAAATAAATTCAATAAACAAACCAAAACTTTTACACGCTTTCTTCACGAACCCGATAATCCATTAAGTTTGAGTTATAACGGAGTTAACTGCATTTATGAACAATCACCTGATATCCTCTGGGTTGGTACCTTTCGTGGAGGGCTAAACCGTTTTGATAAAAAGAAAAAAACTTTTAAAAGTTATATCAATACAAAAGGAGTTAAGAGCAGTTTGAGTCATAATTGCGTCACTTCTGTCTGTATGGATCGGAATCAGGAACTCTGGGTAGGTACTTTGCATGGTTTGAATAAGATGGATAAAGAAAAAGGTAACTTCAAACAATTTTTTGAGTCTGACGGATTACATAGTAACACTGTTTATTCTATTCTGAATGGCGAGGATTCACAACTCTGGATTAGCACTAATACAGGAATATCAAAGTTGAGTCTTCACAATTTCACTTTTGTCAATTTCACTACTGCGGATGGTCTTTATAATGGAGAATACAATATGGGGACCTATTATAAATCTGCAGAAGGAGAACTCTTTTTTGGAGGAATTAACGGTGTGGACTATATTCACCCTGAAGATATCAAGAATGATCCCAAACCTCCGAAACTGGTTATTACCGGACTAAATGTTTATAATAAATTGATTACTGCTACCAACAGTCCCTATCTGAAAAGATCCATTATGGAGACTACCAAAATTGTTCTGCCTCATACGGCTAATCACTTATCAATCGCCTTTACAGCATTAAATTATTCATTCTCGGACAAGTACCAGTATTCATATCGGTTGCAAGGTAGTGATCGGGAGTGGATTACCAAGGACGCCGGATATCGATTTGTTTCCTATACCAACCTTGAACCTGGAATTTATACTTTTAAGATCAAGGCTTCCAATCAAAACGGTATTTGGAACAATGAAGGAGCTAAATTAGAAATCAGGATTGCTTCTCCATTTTGGCTTACCTGGTGGTTTCAAACCGGATTAATCATTACCTTTATTCTTCTTTCCTATTTTACAGTAGGGATTCTGAGAAAACATTTAAAATTAATTGCTTTTTGGAAACAAAAGAAATATATCGGTTTGTATCAGATTGATCATCAAATAGGTTCCGGAGGGACGGGAGTTGTGTATAAAGTTCATCCGATATCTAAAAAATCCAAATGTTATGCCATGAAGCTGTTAAGGGAAGAATATTTGCAAGATGAGATACATAAGAAAAGATTTAGGAATGAAGGAAAAATTATCGATCACATTAATCATCCGAATGTGGTTAAAATATTTGAACGGGGAGAAGTGAATAGACAAGATTATATTGTCATGGAACTGCTTAAAGGAAAAACTCTTGCTAAGAAAATTCATGAGGGATCTTTAACGGGGATCAAAGAAATCACAAGAATTGTTGTACAAATATGCGGTGGATTAGAGGAATTGCATAACCTGGGAATTTTGCACAGGGATCTTAAGCCGGAAAATATTTTCCTGGTAGAAGGCATACCTTCTACAGTTAAATTACTTGACTTTGGATTAGCTAGAAATGAAATAAGTAACACCCGCATGACCGAAACCGGACAAATTGTCGGCACAATAGCTTATATCCCTCCGGAAACAATTTCCGGCAAAAAAGTTTCGGCTACCGGGGATATCTATTCACTGGGAGTGATTCTGTATGAAATGCTTACAGGTAAAAATCCATTAATTGCCGACACCTCATTTGAGATGTTTAAACTGATTATGAGAAACGATTTCCCTGATTTGAGTATCTACAGGAAAGATATCCCACAGGAACTAATAAAATTAACTAGAACAATGATAGATAAAGATCCTACAAATCGACCCAGAGCCTCTGAAATAATTCAACAATTGCTTTTATTGTGAAGATTGGATTTTTCAACCATTTCAGCGTTGCTTCTATAACAATTTCGTTTGTCAAGACCATTATAATCGGGTCATCACCACTATATCCATGGTCTTTCATTTTTTGTAGTATCAAAAATTCTTTGGACAGACACTGACTTTTTTGAAAAGTTATCTGATTATCGAATTTCTTTAATTAGAGGTTGATAAATAATTCAAATCAGGTTATATTGAATAAAAATTCAAAATTTTGAATAAAAAAC
>CAYRAO010000048.1:0-6899 GCA_964422395.1 uncultured Clostridia bacterium | reverse complement strand
GGGACAACGAAAATTTTTTCGGGAGGAAAATACTTTTCAAACAAATACCTTAAATTTTCCCCAAGCACGATTGCACTCTGGCAACGCCTTATCACCCATTCAACATACATTCGGGTCAGGAAGAAAGAACTCTTTAACCAATTCTGAATATTACTACCTCTTAAATGGATTAATACTTTTCTCCCATACATCCTTGAAATAAGTATGAAAAGAGAGTCTTTTAAAAATCCTAACGTCGATTGAGAAATAGGGATCAGAACGAGATCGGGTTTCTTGTCTTTTAAAATTTTTTTCAAATCCAGATAAATATCAATATTTTTAGATATTTTTCTTAATGAAAACTTCCCGATATTTAATAGAGATCTGTTTAAACGTGTATCAAGGTGATAGAGGTCAAATTTATCTTTCAGATCTGAATTTAAAATTATCCGTGTAGCAACCGCCGGCCCCATGTATGGGGGAGGGAGTTTACCGAGAATTAATATTTTATTTTTCATTATTAGCTCTATTCTTTTTGGGGAGGGACAAATATGCGAAAATCGAAAATATTAAATATATCAGCGGTGAATATAACAAAGGGATAGTAGTAACTGAGAATAACAACAGTACTGATAGTGAGGATGTCGCTAAAAAACTATCTTCAATAAAATTTGAATTTTTCTTTCTAAATATTGTAAAAATGAATTGAAGATAAAAGAATAGTCCTACTATTCCGGACAAAAAAAGCACTCTGATATAATCATTGTGCATCCTCCCACTAACCATTGCAGGAATAATTTTTGAAAACCCGTTATAATATTTTCTGTCCATTATTACTATCTGATCATTAGCATAGGAAAAAGTAACACCAAATAATTTTGAATATACAGGCATCTGATCCCATACGCGGAAATATCTTTTCCACCTCCACATTCTTCCGTTAAATGATCTGTCGATATCAGCTTCTCCCTCTATAATACTTACTTCTTTTTGTATAAGAGGATCAATATGTTTACTTATAAAACCCTGAAAATAGACACTAAAAGATAAAAAAACAAGTAAAATCGGAATAATTACTTTTATCCTTCGAAAGAGATATAAAATGAAAATTCCTGTTATAGCAAAAAAAACAGCCCAACTTGCAGTATGTTTAATAGCAATTAATCCTGCTAAAGATAAAATGAACAGGAAAAAGCTTTTAATCCTCAGATTTCTCCATATCAGTATTTTTTTACTTTTTCTCAAATTAAAAAAGTAAACAATAAGAAGACCACCTATTATTAAAATGGCATAATTCATAACGTCTGCATACCCTCCGGCAAATCTGAATCCTCCACCTCTTTTTATGGAAATCTGCCTGAAAGCCCCGGGATTAAAAATATAGTTATAAGGGACAAATAAAATTGCAAATATAATTGAATATAAAAATGTTTGAAAAATTCCGATCAAGTCCTTTTTATCTCTTATGAAATGACGTAGATAAAAAAATATAAGAAACGGAGTAAAATATTTTATTAGATTTCCTATTGATGATATGGAAATATTAGTAACGAATAAAAGTAACAGATTTATAAATACTATACTTCCCCAAGCAAACATTATTTGATCGCTTCTTGTTCTTTTTTTGGAAGGGAATCCGGCAGAACCGTAACTGAAGAATATAAGAACAGGAGTTAATACACCTATGATATACAGTGGAGAGAATAAAGGAGATACTTTTTTTAGGGTATAAAAATTATCTATAACTGTTCTGAAAAGTACAAGGTAGATAAACCAACGGAGACACCATGGCTTTGATTTAACCCATAATTTCCATTCTCTATATCTCATATTAATTAATTGGTTTAAGAAATCCTTCAACGCTTTTTTTAATATTAGCATTATTTTTAATAAAATCACTTGCTTCTTTTCCGATCTTTTTTACTTCTTCCGGATTATCCAGTATCCAATTGATCTTTTCAACAACCTTGTCTGTATCTTCAAAGTCCAAAGCAAATCCCGTCTTGCCCTCAATGATCAGATCATGGGTAGCTCCGGCATGGATCGATGATATACATGGAACACCCGTAGCCATTGCTTCGTTCAAAACAAGCCCCCAGATATCGTATTCCGAAGGAAATAAAAAACAAGATGCTCTTGCTAAATACCCCGGAATATCTTTTTTCTGCTTGAATCCTTCAAATTTCACAAATTTGTTAACTCCAATTTTTTCAGATAAATCTTCCAGTTCTTTTCTATACTGACCGTCTCCGACTATTATTAATTTAAAATCCTGCCTTTTTTTTGATAATATTTCTACAGCTTTAAGAATCAGATCAATCCTCTTCTTCTCAGTTAAATATCCTATTGATAATAATTCCTTGGTTTTCGGGGAAGTGATTTTTACTTTTAATTTTTCTGATTCGACGCCAAAAAATTTTGTATCAACTGTATTAATTGCTATGTTAACTTTGTCCGGATCCGCTCCCAGATTGATTAAATATTCTTTTGCTTTTGTTCCGTATGCAATAAATCCGGATACTTTTTTTATTAGAATTTTCCTGTATATTTCCCTTAAAAAAGAATCTTTTCTCCCTTTTGTTGTTATTGACCCTGACCAAATTATTATAGGTGTCTTATTCCAAAATGATCTTATCCATAGTTTTAATGTTCCGAGAGAAAATCCAATTATCACTATTTTGTCCGGTTTTATTTTCCTTAAATTTTTTAATAATCCTTTGTAAGTAAATAAAGTCTTTTCAGTATTTCCAAAATTTATTTTTGTCGAATTAAGAAAAATATAATTAAATTTAAATTCATTTTCCGAAAGTTTGAATTTCCTTCTCTTATAATTCTTAGCTCCGAAAACAACATTTAATTCAATTTTATTTCTTAAAAGTTGAATATTCAGTTCATTAAATAGTGGAATTCTATAAGGATTCGGGATATTGGTTACTATTGCAATTATCCTATTTTTTTTTAAATCAGCCATTTGTTAAACCAGTTTATTAAAAAGTACAGCATCCATAAATTGTTAGTGTATTTTTCTTCACCTTTTTTAAGGGAATTCAATTGTAGATTTAACTCACTATAATCAAATATATTTGTTTCAATACAAAATTGTTTGAGATTTTTTTCAATATAAGATGATAAAATATCCCCCGCCCAATCTTTAAGAGGAACACAAAATCCCATTTTTTTTCTGTACAAGATTGAGTCGGGAAGTATCCTCTCTAAAGAACTTTTTAGAATTGCTTTCGGTTCCCCGTTTGAAAGTTTATATTCGGCGGGAATTGATAATGCCAGATTAACAAAATTATGATCCATAAAAGGAGAACGTGTTTCTACCGAATGAGCCATTCCCAATCTGTCAGCTCTGAAAAGGAAAACATTCGGAAGAACAAATTTAAAACCTAAATAACTCATCCAGTCCATATCGGTAACTTTTCTTATTTTCTCTAATTTATTGAAATTATTCTTATATTCAAGAACTAAATTATGACTGTTAAGATTTTTATTTTTTGCAAGAAATTCATCGCTTAATATTCTTTTTTTAATTCCTTCTTTAAAATATCCGGCACTCCCCCAAAAGAATTCCTGATCCAAAGATGCTCGGATCAATATTTCATGGTTAGGTGTGTCAGGATAAATGGTTCCATAAATTTTTGTAATTGATTTTTTTATAAATCCCGGGAGTTTTGAATAACTTTTATAAAACGGAAAAAGTTTGATAAATCTTTTCCAATTGGAATATCCTGCAAATAGTTCATCTCCTCCATCTCCCGTCATGACAACTTTTGTCCCTTTTTCTTTTGCAAGTTTGGATATAAAATATATAGGTATGGTTGTCGGATCTGCCAATGGTTCGTCAAAGATTTCTGTAATATTAGGTAGAAATTGTTTGATATCATCCGGAGTGATCAATTTTTCGTAATGTTCAGTGTTAAATTTTTTTGCAACTTGCTTTGCATATTTTAATTCGGTAAAATCCGGCATCCCTTCAAAACCTACAGAATATGTCTTTATTGATGAATCGGAATTTTTTCTCATTAAAGCAACGATTGCACTTGAATCTACCCCGCCACTAAGAAATGCACCAACGGGAACATCACTTACCATTCTGTATTTTACAGATTGATCTAATTCCGAAAAAACAATATCCTCCAGATTATTTTTGATCATATGAGTATAGTCCTGATATTTAACTTCCCAGTATTGTGAATAATTCTGTATTCCGCTTTTATTTACAGTCATTTTATAACCCGGATGAAATTTGTAAATACCGTTAAACATTGTTCCGGGAGGAGAAAGTTTCCCGAATGTAAGGAAGTCATAAAGTGCCTTTTCATCAAGTTCGGGTTTTATCCATGGCAATTTAAAAAAAGCTTTTATTTCCGAAGAGAAAGTGAACATTCCGTTTTTCTCGACATAATAAAGAGGTTTTTGCCCCGCTCGGTCTCTAGTCAAAAACAGTTCTTCTTTATTACTATCCCAAAGAGCAAAAGCAAACATTCCGTTAAAATGATCCAGACATTCCTGACCGAATTTTTCATACATTGCTAAAACTACTTCTGTGTCACTGTTAGAAATGAATTTATAATCTTTTAAAAATTCTTTTTTTATCTCTTTATAATTATATATTTCTCCATTGAAGACAATGACATTACCTTGTTTGCTTTTCATAGGTTGATGAGCTGACTTTGAAAGGTCAATAATACTTAATCTCTGCTGCCCTAAAGCTATCCCTTTTTTTCTATCTTCCCATTTACCGTTATCATCGGGTCCTCTGTGGCTAATGGATTTGTTCATCTCTCCGATAAGCGTAAGGAGACTCTGATTAAACACTGATGATAATGATAAGATACCGTTTATTCCGCACATTATTTTAAATTTTGATAAATTTGAAAAAATGTATTTTCCATTACTTTTATATCATAAGACTTCGAGTATTCAATTCTTTCTTTTCTTTTCTTATTTATTTCAAATCTATTTTGAAAATAATAATTGAGTCTTTCCGATAAGCTTTTTATATTTTCTACAACATCTTCTTCGGATATATTTTTAATTATATCCTTTATTCCACCTCCATCAGTAAATGCGATTGTCGGTTTTCCTAAATTCAATGTTTCAACTGCAACAAGCCCGAAAGGTTCATTTTGTGAAGGGAAAACACACACATCCATAATTGATTGATAATCGGAAATATTGGTTTTAAATCCTGTAAAAATGACATTGTTTCTTAAACCGAGTTCATTTACTAAATTTTCAATATCCTTTCTCAAAGGACCATCCCCGACTAAAAGTAATATAGATTCGGATTTATATTTAAATCCGGAAAATGCTTTAACTAATCTGTCTATTCTTTTAAAACCGGCAAATCTTGTACTGGTTCCAATTACAAACCGCTTTCCGATTTTATATAAAATTTTATTTTCAATTATCTTATGATCAGAATTTATACTAAAAGAAATTCCATTTGGAATCACTTTCGACTTAACATTCTTCAGCCCAAATCTTCTTATAGCAACAGATTTCGTAAAATCTGAATTGAAGGACAGAAAATGTATAAATTTGTTCAAGATGATTTTTTTTAAAAAGTTATTTATAGTGTCACTTTTCTTTTTTTTTCTACCAAATCCGAAATTACCGTGTTCAGTATACACGTTTTTTTTTTTTGCAAAGATACTCATCAGTATCATTAAAACATTGAAACCATGAAAATGAATGACATCATATTTTTTATATAATTTAAAAACTCTAAAATATTTCTTGATATTTATATCGTAGCCACCGGAAATGTTTGCGAAATAACAATTTGTATTTAAATTTTCGAATTTCTCTAAAAAATCTCCGATTCTTTTGCCTATAAGAACCTCGGAGATTAAATCCGGATTTTCGATTTGGACAGATATCAGGTCCAATACAAGTTTCTCAATTCCACCAATTCTCGCTGAACCTATTACATGTAAAATTTTAACCATTCATATATAAGATATTTATTTAGAAAAAATCATTTAACATATTTAAAGAAGTTTTTAACGTTGAGAAAAATGGAAAGTGTTTGTGATTGTACTGTGAAGATTTTTTTTCAAAAGTGGACTTCTCTTTAAGAACAACTATTTTTTCATGATCGGTAACCGGAATGTGAAAGATGAATCTGTTGAATCTGGAATTAAGATTGTAATACCTTTTTTCAAGTATTTTTGCGGGACATTTCGGGAGGATAAGTCCCGTATGTTTAAATCCGACGTTATTTTCATTCAAAAATACAACATTTTTTGATGAAAAATATTTATCTGCAATACCATAATAAAACTTTTTCTTTTCAATTATAAGTTTTTCTTTTAAAAAATTATCTAATTCTTTATGAAAACTCAAAATCCAATATTGAAGTTCTTTTTTGGATATTCTGTTTTTAAACCAGTGGGAACGGATATCAATACACTTATTAGTAAGTTCAAATAATTGCCCTTTCTTTACCTCTAAAAATTCCAGATCAAATAAAAGCGCTTTGACTTCAAGAAGAATTGATCTTAATTTAATTATTCCATACGTTATTTGAATTGAGAGCGTCTGATACATCTTAATCAGATATTCCAAAGCAATCTGCTGTTTGAGAATTTTTTTATCCGACTCTGAAATATCTGAGATTGATTTTATTAAATCTTTTCCGTGCAGAAGATTATATCCATGAAAGAATGAATACTTCTGAGATTCCGTAAAATGGGATAAAGACATCCCGAACAGGTTATGAATAAACAGATATCTTTCAGTCCTTGTTAATTCTTTGCGAGGGTCAATATGACATGATGAATTATCATTGAAAATAACGAGCATATCTATATCTGATATTCCCGAATTGCTTATACTGCCAAGTTGATAAAGAGAAACAACTCCCGGAATATTTTTCAATTTCTCAACCATTCCTGAAATAGCTTTAT
>CAYRAO010000047.1:0-9353 GCA_964422395.1 uncultured Clostridia bacterium | reverse complement strand
GTAATTAAGAGACGCGTGATTAAGAGACGCGATAAATCGCGTCTCTACCAATGTGGTTTTGGGATAAATACCGGAATAACCGCCAACACACATACAAATATCAACACCAAAATACATCCCAAAACAAATCCAACGAACGAAATGATCATAAATAAAAAATCACAAAACATCACATCGGAGGGAGAAAATACATGATAATTGGGAAAACAATCCCAAAAAATGGCAGGATGATGAATATTACAAATAATTACAACCGTAGAGACGCGATTTATCGCGTCTGTATTGATACAAACAACCACAATCATGGTGAAAACAGACAGGATTGTACGGATTCGGAAAATCGTACAAATGCGATTAATTGCACGATTAAGAGATGCGTGATTAAGAGACGCGATAAATCGCGTCTCTTAATCACTAATTGAAAAATTTTAAATTGATAAAGTTAATTAACCTTGAATCGGGTAACAGAGAATGCATTAAACTACCGGCACCTTTACCAATATTTACCTTGAATTTGCAAATTCATGCATTTTGTTCAATGTTATGGTAAACTATTCATCATGAAAAAAAATGAAAAAATATTGATCAAATATCTTGACGATTTTGGTTTGGATATATTCTCTTTAAAAGATCTGGAAAATGCAAATTTTTTAAATAAGCGACAGTTGATTTTGGCAATTCAAAGTTTAAAAAGAAGTGAATATATTGACTCTATTGAAAAAGAGAAATATTGCCGACATAATTTCAAAGATCATTTTGTCATTGGAAGTTTTGTAGTATCGGATGGTGTGATTTCTTATTGGAATGCAATGAATTATCATGGTCTTACCGAACAGATACCAAATGTGATTTTTGTCAAAACAAGTAAAAGAAAAAAAAACACAAATTATTTTGGTGTCAAATATATATTTTCTAGAAAAAGGAGTATTTGTATAAGCGGTTTTAAAACCCAAGGATACGGAAATCATCAATTTAGAATAAGTAATATTAACAGAACCATTGTTGATTGTTTTGATAAGCCACAGCTTTCGGGCGGGTATGCCGAGATAATCAAAGCCTTTTTCAATGCAAAATTAAATGCCAAGGATATGGTGAAATATTGTAAAGAGGAGAACAAAATTTCATTAACAAAGAGGCTGGCTTTCTTGACTGAACTTTTAAAAAAACCGAATATGAATTATTTTATCAAATATGCACAATCTGTTGTCAATCAAAAATATTCTTTATTTGAAATAAACGGAGAACCGCAAGGAAAGACAAATAGGAAATGGAGATTGGTGTTAAATCTGTCTGAGGAAGAAATAAAAGAGATGGCGAAATCATGATAATTCAAAAAGAAATATTAAAAATCTCCAAAAATCTTGGAATTCAGTCTTTTGTTCTTGACAAAGACTGGGTACTCGGTCATTTTCTCAATGCGATGTTTGATTTTGAGGAAGTGAAAGAAAACTTTGTATTTAAAGGCGGTACCTGCCTTAAAAAATGTTATTTTCCGGATTACCGATTTTCCGAAGATCTCGATTTTACTTTGCTTGATAAGAGTCTAAAAATTGATAAAAAATTCTTTGATAGAATTATTATTGATGCTGAAAAAAACAGCGGGGCAAATTTTCATTTAAAAGAAATAAAATCTCAAATTTATAGAGATATTCCTCAAGGATATGAAATAACCATTCTATTCTGGGGAGCAGACCACAAACCAAATCAAAAACCTTTACCGGTAAATCGCTGGAAAACAAAGATAAAGTTGGATATCAGTTTTTCTGAGAAAATAATTTTAAAACCGGAATTTAAGAGTATTTTTCATTTGTTTTCAGATTCTAAGATTATCAGAAATAAAGTCCCTGTTTATCCAATAAATGAAATTGCAGCTGAAAAACTTCGATCATTATTACAGAGAAATCGTCCACGTGATATTTACGACCTCTATTATTTATCATCAATAATTAAAAGAGAGCAATATCCGGAAATAATAGTTTTATTGCAACAAAAAGCACAGAATAAGGATGTGAACTGTTGTAAATATGATGACTTTATAAATGAGAACAAACACAAAAAAAACAAAAGAGCCTGGGAAAGCAGTTTGCAACATCATTTGCCACAAGAGAAACTGATTGATTACGATACTGCATACAGTACTACAGAAAAATTTGTTAAAAATATTTTAAAATTAAATGAAATCAGAAAATATATAAAAAACAATCCAAAAAAATGGCAGGACGATGAATATTACAAATAATTACAACCGTAGAGACGCGATTTATCGCGTCTGTATTGATACAAACAACCACAATCATGGTGAAAACAGACAGGATTGTACGGATTCGGAAAATCGTACAATGCGATTAATTGCACGATTAAGAGACGTGTAATTAAGAGACGCGTGATTAAGAGACGCGATAAATCGCGTCTCTACCATATTGTCAAATCTGCAATATCTGACGATATCATTCAAATCGTCACTTTATTTCAATCCATTAAAAAATATGTTCAGGTTTTTTCACCGCATATTCCGTAAAAACCAACCCGTTGGGAGTCTCTTTAATATATCCTATATTACCGTCATTAAAGAAAAATAATTTATTTAATTCTAATACTTCGGGAAGTTTTAATTTATAAATATAGTGTCCTTTACTATCAAATACATCAATAGCAGCTTTATCTGCCTTGCCAAACTCATTGTAAACCGCAATATATCCGGAGGAAAGAATCTCAATTGTACCAATCGGCATAACATATTGCGGGACATTCTTCTTTATATCTTTCAAAGTATTTTTTTTGAGAATACCAAATTTTTCATTAATAATATCTATATCCACACGGATGGGTTTGTACACTCTTCCGAAATCAAACAGTTTTTGACCATCCATGCCAACTGCCGTTATTTTGTATTCGTCCGAATTTGCATAATACAATCTTTTGTTCTTTGTATCATATGCCCAAACAATTCCAGGAGATAAATCAGGTACTGTTAAAGACAAATAATCGCTACCAATTTTTAGTGTTATTTGTCCCGAATATTCTGTCCCTGCTAATTTTGTCGCTTTCCCTTCCTTAATATCAAAAAGCTCCACCATTTTTAGCTCTCCCTTTTTTCCGTTTAAAACACTCATATTGAACTTTTCACCGACAACCCTATTGTCATCTACTATATCAATAGGATAATAATGAATGTTCGGAAACCGTTTCTGAAAAACGAAATTACCGTCTTTATTGAATTTGATTATCTTGTTCATAGACAAAGCATAAACGGAATTATTAGCCAATCTCACATTCATAAGATAAGATAAATCTCCGGGTCCTTGACCTCTCTTTAAGAATTCCCTTATAAACTTACCATCTTTATCATACTTGTAAATTTTAACATTTTTCTTATTTGTAAAATAATATCCGTCTTCCCCTTTTAAAACACCGTTAACAACCAGAACGTCCGATTTAGATTTCGTTAAATCAAAGCTCAAAACCTTTTTAATCTCCAATCTTACCTCACCTTCTCGAAGTATCATTTGCTTAAGAAGATTATTCTCCGCAATTTTTTCAACTTGTTTTTCGGCGATTTTACTTTTACATGAAAATAAAAACAGCAATAAAACAATCGCCATAATCAATAATTTTTTCATTCTTACTCTCCCTATCCATTAATTTAATATTCGGAATCATTGTTTTTTAGTTAGAACGGTAACAAAACTGCCTAAAAAAATCAAATAAAATCCACCTCTGTGGAGACACGCTAAATCACTTTTCTACTTTGTCATCTGATTCTTCCTGAGCAGTCGGTTATATTTTATTGCAAATCGGTGAGCTTCGTCACGGATCCTTTGGATCAATTGGAGAGCAGGATCGCTTTTGTCAAGTTTTAACGGTTTGTCTCCCCCAGGAATATAAATCTCCTCTTCCCTCTTTGCAATGGAAACAACAGGAATATTCAAATTTAACTCTTTCAATGAATTCAACGCTCCGTTCAGCTGACCCGCTCCCCCGTCAATGAGAATAAGATCGGGCATCATATCTTTCTCTCTTAGCAACCTTCCATACCTCCGTGAAACAACCTCACCGATACTTTTCACATCATCTATCCCCTCAGTATATTTAATTCGAAATTTTCTGTAATTACCCTTATCCGGAAGACCGTTCCTGAATCGCACCATTGAAGCGGTAGTAAAAGCCCCTGAGATGTGAGAAATATCAAAACACTCTATAACGGATGGAACCTCGGCAAGATTAAGCTTGCTCTTTAACGATTCAAGAGTCTTTATATCTCCGAAAAATGTAAGCTCTATATTCTTCTTTACAAGATTGAGAAGCCCTTTTTTTTCTCCTATCTTAGGTGTTACGATTCTGATGCTTCTTCCGCTTTTTTTCTTTAAATATTCCGATAAAGATTCATCGGGTTGTTCCGGCAATATTAACTCTTTCGGTATATCGTTATCCGAATAGTACTGAATAATGAACTCTTCTAAAAAATCCCTTTTACGGTCAAAAACAAATTCCTGCTTATTCTCCAAAATCCCTCTGTTTACATTAAATAGCATCAGATAAATTTTCCCCTTATCCGAAATATAATTTATCAGATCTTCATTATACTTCTTTTCACGCGACATCTTCTGCTTTAGAGATAGGGATTCTATTGCATTAATCTTTTTTCTCAACTCAAGTGCATATTCATAGTTCATCTCATCCGAAGCTTTTTTCATCTCTTCCGTTAATCCGGTCGTTAACTCCTTTGATTTCCCTTTTAAGAAAAGTTTGGCAAGTCTGACCTGCCTTGCATATTCATGATTTGAAACAGCTCCGATACATGGTGCGGTGCACAGATCAATCTGATAACGGACACACGCCTTTTTCGGTAACCTCTTGCAACTCCTTATTTTAAAAACTTTTTTTACCACCTTAAGGATATGATCACGTGCAGCGGCAGAAACAAACGGTCCGTAAAAAGACCCTTCATTATCCCGCTTTCTGGCAATTGAAATTCTCGGAAATTCTTCATCCGTCATCTTTATGAAGGCAAAATTTTTGGAATCTTTAAGATCAATATTATATTTCGGTTGATTCTTCTTTATTATTGAATTTTCAAGTATCAAAGCTTCAACTTCGTTATCGGTAACTATAAAATCAATTTTATCTATCTTTGCAACAAGTCTCGTTGTCTTTATATCCAGCCCTTTTTTTTGGAAATAACTTTTTACCCTCTTTCTCAGATTTTTGGCTTTCCCGACATATAAAATCTTTTTATTTGAGTTTAGGAACAGATAACACCCCGATTTCTCAGGAATCGCTTCCAAATATGCAGGATCCACGCTCATTAACCCTGCTCCGTATTATTCCTCTCTTTTGCCCTTTTGTGAAAAAGGAACACTATCCCGCCAACAAAACCAAGCACAAATCGTAATCCGATATCTACAACTTCTACTGCAAGTGCGATCGGAGTCGGAAATTTCATCAATCCTCCGAAAACAGCAGTCCTGACCCCTATCCCATTTACGGATGGAACAGTCATCAATAAAAAAATCAATATCGGAGCCTTAGACATAAAATCGACAAATCCTGGAGACATCCCAAGTGACCTTGAAATAAAATAATAATACAAAACCATGTTCAGTTGGAATAGGATACTTATCAATATTGCAAACGTAAGACGGAGAGGATATTTGTAATATATCGAAACGGCTGAAACCGCACGATCAGCAATTTCGGCAATTTTTTTCGGGAAAAACCTTTTTATTAAATTAACGATAAATCCTGAAATTTTCGGATGGGAAACAAGACCGATAACAACTACTCCCGATACGATAAGAAATATAAACGGTACGGGATTTGTTCCGTCATCTCCTCCGGTACCCGATCCTTTTAAAAAGACGGCTACAAGTACTATAACCGCCAGAGCAAAAAGTCCCGTTAGCCGCTCTATAACTATTACCAATACGGATCTGGTATGATCTCCGACTATCCTCTTGCTCTCAATAGCTTTAACCGCATCACCCCCGATAGTTGACGGAAGAAAATTATTAAAAAAAGCTGCCATTAAATTTAAAGAATATAATTCACCGTACCGTCCGTTAACTTTTTGAGCGGACAAAAGCACCTTCCACCTGAGGCTCATCAATGCAATACCGGCAAAATGGAGAAAAAAAGCCGGAATTATCCAAGAGAACGAAACATCGGAAAATGCTGAGATAAAATGATCCGCTCCCTTACCGAGGCTACCGTATTTATCCGACATGACTTTAAAGGCATAACCGATTATCAATCCGCTTATCATGACACGAAATAGAATAGCCACCCACCTCTTCTTCAACATCCTCCACCCCCGTTAAGTATTTTTTCAAGACACTTTCCGGTATGACTTTTTTTTATTCCGGCTATCTTTTCCGGTGTACCCTCTCCAACGATATAACCCCCTTCGTCTCCCCCTTCGGGACCCAAATCAATTATATAATCGGCAGATTTTATAACATCAAGATTATGTTCAATCACCACAACACTATTTCCTTTGTCAACCAGATCATTCAAAACTTTGATCAACTTTTTAACATCATGAAAATGGAGTCCCGTGGTAGGTTCGTCGAGAAGATATATTGTCTTTCCCGTTCCCCTCTTTGATAACTCACGTGTTAACTTTATTCGTTGAGCTTCCCCGCCCGACAATGTAATTGAACTCTGCCCCAATTTAATATAGCCGAGCCCTACCCGAATAAGTGTATCAAGTTTGATCTTGATCGGAGGAATATTTTTAAACACATCCAGTGACTCCTCCACACTCATTGCAAGGATATCGGCAATTGACTGCCCTTTATACTTTATTTGAAGTGTCTCTTTATTGTATCTTTTCCCCTCACACTCCTCACATTCTATATAAACATCGGGAAGAAAGTTCATTTCAATCTTAATCAGACCGTCACCTTTGCAAGCTTCACACCGCCCTCCATTAACATTAAAAGAGAATCTTCCGGGTTTGTATCCCCTTATCTTGGAATCTTTCAGTTCGGCAAATATCTTCCTGATCTCATCAAATAGCTTTGTATAGGTTGCAGGATTACTCCGCGGAGTTTTCCCGATCGGACTCTGATCAATTACTATGACTTTGTCGATCTCATCCTCCAACACCATTTTGCGAAACCGTCCGCTACGTTTTTTAGACCCGTAAATATCTTTCATTAATGCTTTATAAAGGATTTGATACACCAGAGTGGATTTCCCGCTCCCCGATACACCCGTGATAAGAGTGAGGAGCCCTATCGGAATTTTCACATCTATTTTTTTTAAATTATTTTCCGCACATCCGAATAATTTCAAATATTTCTCGGGCTTTCGCCGGATTCCGGGGAGATCTATCTTCATTTTTCCGGAAAGATATTTACCCGTTAAGGAAGATGACGACCTCTCAATTTGAAGCGGTGTACCTTTTGCTACTATCTTTCCACCGTGCAATCCCGCTCCCGGTCCCATATCTACAACATAGTCTGCTTTTTTGATAGTATCTTCATCATGCTCAACCACGATCAACGTATTGCCGAGATCCCTTAAATTGTGAAGTGTATCTATCAGTCTGCCGTTATCCCTTTGGTGAAGACCTATAGACGGCTCATCAAGAATGTATAGAACCCCCATTAGATTTGACCCTATCTGAGTTGCAAGACGGATCCGCTGTGCTTCTCCACCGGAAATAGTTCCGACATTTCTTGACAAAGAGAGATATCCGAGTCCTACCCTTTCCAAAAAACCAAGTCTCTCTTTTATCTCTTTCATAACCTGCTTTGCAATTAACATTTTTTTCTCAGATAGTTTTAAAGTATCAAAAAATTTGACGGCTTCTCTTATCGAAAACTCTGTAACATCTATAATAGATTTTCTACCTATTTTCACCGACAGGACTTTATCTTTTAACCTTTTCCCCTCACAAGCGGGACACGGTGATATCAACATGAACTTTTCAAGCTCTTTTCGCCGATAATCCGATTCGGTCTGCTTATACAATCTTTCCGACTGCGGAATCAACCCTTCCCAACTACCGGTTGAACTCCAGCTTGCATCACCGTTCTTCATTTTCATTTCAAACTTAATTCTGTCGGGAGAACCGTACATAAGTGCATCGTACTGTTTTTTGTTTATATCCTTAATCGGGGTAAAAATATCAAATCCGAAGTGTTTGGCGACTGCTCCCACATACTGCCCTCTCCATCCGTCTACAGCATTCCTGTAAACGGTAAGAGCACCGTCCGCTATTGATTTATCTTTATCGGAAATAATCAGATCGGGATCAAATTCCATCTTTATTCCGAGTCCGTGGCAACTTTCACATGCACCGAAAGGACTGTTAAACGAAAACATCCGCGGTTGAAGTTCTTCATAAGAGATGTCACATTCGGGACAAGACATTTTTGCTGAGAAAAGAGAATCATTTTTATCACGGTCGTTAATAAGCACCAATCCGTTTGAGAGTTTCAAACTGCTTTCAATAGCTTCCGTTACTCTGGAGATATCTCCGGAATCAACTCTGTCGACAACCACTTCAATGTTGTGTTTTTTATAACGTTCAAGTGAAATTTTCTCATCCGTTCTGAATATCTTACCGTTAACCCTCACACGAAGATAACCCTCTTTGTTAAGATCCGAAATAAGTTTTTCGTAAGTTCCCTTCTTTTGCCTCACTATGGGAGCAAGTACGGAAATCATCCCCTCCGTACCATCAGCTATCTTCGATGCAATCTTCGCAGGAGATTGAGCTTCAATCCTGATACCGTGTTCAGGGCAGTAAGGGGTCCCTATCCTTGCAAACAACAACCTCAAATAGTCATATATCTCCGTTACCGTACCGACCGTACTTCTCGGATTTTTACTTGTCGTTTTCTGCTCAATGGATATTGCGGGGGACAACCCCTCTATTGAGTCCACATCCGGCTTGTTCATCTGCCCGAGGAACTGCCTTGCATATGCTGAGAGAGACTCGACATACCGCCTCTGACCTTCGGCATAGATCGTATCAAATGCCAATGTAGATTTTCCACTGCCGGACAATCCCGTGATAACAATAAACTTATCTCTCGGAAGTTCGATATCTATGTTTTGAAGATTGTGCTCTCTGGCACCTTTTATAATAATATTTTTCATAAAGTCTATTTTCCTTGAAAAAAACACCCGACATTTATCTATAAATAATAATTCATATCAGGCAATACGGTTATTTTATTTTTTTCAAACGATTAAGTCAATCGGAATGGAGATATAAGCTTATATATTTAACAATTAATCGGATATCCGAAAAAATCCAATTGATAAAGATGCAAACACAACGGTGAATAGTGAAAGGATCAGAATGTTCGGAACCACATCCATCAACCCCTTGTTAAAAA
>CAYRAO010000046.1:0-11895 GCA_964422395.1 uncultured Clostridia bacterium | reverse complement strand
AAAAGGGGGCAGGACACTTTTTTATTTTATATCAGAACTTATGAATATTAATCAAAAAAAACAGGAGATTTTGTGGAAACGGATTATTTATTTATTTTTCCCTTTGTGTGATAATAATCTAAGGTTGGTTACAACTATGAAAAAATTAACTGTTATTTTTCTATTAGTGGTTCTTTTGGGAACATGTGGAATATTTGCTTCTTTGGAATTCTATATCGGTGCATCGTCTTATTATATTTGGAGAGGGTTTGATTTAAATCCGATAAATGAGTTGATGATCAATCCGTATGCAAATATTATTCTCAGTGATACGGGATTCTCAATCACCGCTTGGGGAAGTTATGCGTTGGATAAGAAAGAGATGAGGGAACTTGATTTGACCCTCACGTTTGCTTTTAATCCGATTAGGCGTCTCTTAGTTAAACTCGGCTATACGGAATACAGATTTTTTAATATTCCGAATCATTTTTTTAAGTCCGATAGCAGAGAATTTTTCATATCTTTTGGACTTCCATGGACGCTTTTTCAACCGGAAGTGGTAACATATTACGATTTTGGAGCAGGGAACGGACTCTATTTCCAATTTAAACTTAGGCATGCAATTAGTCTCTTAAAACATATTAATTTGGAATTTTATTCCGCTTTAGGATACAATGCCGGTCAATGGCTTCCCGCAGGAGCAAAAACCGGATTCAGTGATTTTAATTTTACGGCAATGCTTCCGATAAAACTTGGAAAGATATATGTCATCCCTTTTGCAAGTTATAGTGCAACACTGCTTGATTCAATAGGTGATTCGAGATATTTCTGGTATGGAATAACTTTCGGATATTAAATTGCCAAGGGATAATTATCCTTTATATTTGTATAGTTCTTTGAATTTTTCTATTTCTTCAATTGTTAATTCCCGCCAATGTCCCGAAGGGACGTTCCCGAGAGAAAAATTACCGATTTCCACCCTCTTTAGCCTGTCTAACGGATGTCCCGAAAACTTAAATATTTTTCTGATAATATGTTTTTTCCCTTCTACAATGGAAACTCTTAACCAAGAGTTCCCTGTTTTTGTCTTTTTAACAAATTTAATACTAAGGAGACGAATTCTTTTCCCATCAAGAAAAATCCCCTTCTTGATCAGTTTCTCTTTAAGTGAATCGGATAATAAACCCTTGATCTTTATTAAATATACTTTGGGAATTTTATTTCTCGGTGAAATAATAAAGTTTGTTAATTCCCCGTCATTTGTTAGAAGAATAAGTCCTTCTGAATTATAATCGAGCCTACCGACAGGATATACTCTCTCTCTGATTTTCTTTATAAAATCGGTCAATGTAGCTCTTCCCTCAGGATCCTTAAGTGAAGAGATAACTCCCAAAGGTTTGTTTAAAATAAAATATACTTTTTTTTCAATGGTATTTTTAATCCTTTTTAATCCTATTTTTACTATATCTTTGTTTGGTTTAACCATAAAATTCGGATCATCAACCTTTTTGTTGTTAACTGTGAATTTCCCTGCATTTATTAAAGTTCTTATCTCCCTTCTACTTCCGAATCCGGAATCTTGAAGAAATTTTTGTAGTTTGATTTCTCCCATTTTATTTCTTTATGTTCAATCTTTTCATTAGTTCCGAGAATGTTGTTGCTTTAAGCTCCAGTTCCTCCGATGCTTTTTTTTGAACCCAATCATTCCTTTCCAATGCAGAAAGAATTATCTCCTTTTTAAAATTATCTACAAGATCGTTAAAATTTCCTCTCTTTTGAATTCTCCTTGTATTGAGAATTTCCGGTGTCAAAGTACTCTTTGTTAGATTCGTCCCTTTTGTAAGCAGGACACATCTGTTAACGGCATTTTCCAGTTCTCTCACATTTCCAGGCCAGTCATAATCAATAAGATACTTCATGAATTTTTCATCGGGAGGTTTGATATTTTTATTGTTCTCAAGGTTATATTTGTTTAGAAAAAAATCAAAAAGAATCGGAATATCTTCTTTCCTTTCTCTCAAGGGAGGAAGTTCAATGTTGATTATGTTTAACCTGTAATATAGATCTTTCCTGAATTCTCCTTTTTCGACCAATTCCAATAGATCAACATTTGTTGCCGTAATAAGTCTTACATCTATCTTGAGTGTACTATTGCTTCCTAACGGTTGTATCTCTTTTTCTTGAATTACTCTTAGTATTTTTTTTTGCGTTTCGGCATTTAAATTGGCAATCTCATCAAAAAAAATAGTCCCTGTGTGAGCTTCCTCGAAAGCCCCCTTTTTATCTGCTACAGCACCTGTGAAAGCCCCTTTTTTATAACCGAAAAGAATGCTTTCAAATAAAGTTTCAGGGATATTACTGGAATTGAATGAAAAAAAAGGTTTGTTTTTCCTGTTTGAATTTTGATATATTGCTTTTGCTATCATCTCTTTACCTGTTCCGCTTTCTCCGGTTATCAAAACAGTTGATGACGAATTTGCAACATTTTCAACCAAAGATAAAGTTTTTTTAATTGCTTTGCTGTTCCCGATAATGCTCTCGAAAGAGAATCTTTTGTTTAACACTCTTTTTAATTGAATGTTTTCTGTCTTGGTCCTTTTCTCTTTTATTATCCTGTCAATTTTATTTTTTATCTCCATATTGTTAAATGGTTTCTGGAGGTAATCTACAGCACCCATTTGGACTGCTTCTATTGCTGTTTCTATAGTTCCGAATGCCGTAAGAAACAGAGCATTTATTGACGGATCAATCTCTTTTAAACAGGCAAAAATTTCAATACCCGATGTTCCCGGAATCATAAGATCAATTATTGTGACATCTACGTCTTCACTGTGGTTATCAATTGCCTGTGGTTTTGTTTCCGATATTATTATTTCATATTCCGAATCGTTAAGAATTCGTTTGAAAATATCGTGGATTATACTTTCGTCATCAATAAGATGAATTATTTTCTTTTTCATATTTTTATACTCCTTAAAGGGCTTTTAAAAGGGAAGATCAATGTAAAGGTTGACCCTTTTTTCGGTTCGCTCTCAACGAATATTTTTCCGTAATGTTCTTCTACAATATTGTAAATTATTGATAGCCCGAGACCTGTCCCTTCCCCTTTTCCCTTTGTTGTGAAAAACGGATCGAAAAGTTTTTTTAGATATTTTTCTTCTATTCCTGATCCGTTGTCCACAATCCTAATAACGAAATGGTTATCTATCTCTTCACCCTGAACGAAAATTTCACCACTTTTGTGGTTAATGGCATCAACAGCATTGATCAACAAGTTAATAAAAAGTTGTTGCAATCTTGTGGAAAATCCGCTTATTGTATTGGAAAACGCAATATCTTTTGTCAATTTAATATCTTTTTTCTTAAGTTTGTATTCAACAAGTGAGATACTCTCATTAAGCAGTTTACCAATGTCAATCTCCATGGGATTCTCACCTTTTTGCCTTGAGAAATCAAGGAGTGTCCTGATAATTTTGTTTGCCCTCTCTATCTGTTCTTGCATTTTTGATACCAGAGATATATTTTCGGGATTTTCGGGATCATTAAGTATGAGTTGACAATAAGATGAAATTCCCGTTAATGGGGTGTTGACCTCATGAGCTATGCCTGCGGAGAGTAATCCGATAGATGCCATTTTCTCCGATGTTATAAGTTGATTTTGCATAAGTATGTTCTCTGTGACATCTTCAAATATAAGAATCGTACCTATATTTTTGCCAATATTATCAATAAGGGGTGAAATGTGGATATTAAAAATCAGATTATTATCTTCTATACTTACTTCGACGTTAGGGAGAGTTCCCGAAACTTTTATATTTAAATATATCTCTTTCCACAACTCGTTACCGAAAACTTTCAGTGCTTTCTTATTTACAACTTTTGATGAGGGCTGTTTGAAATTTTGTTCCATGAAAAAATTCCACGTTTTTATCAAATTCAGTCTCGTAAGAACTACAAGTCCCATATTGATATTGTTAATAACGTTATCATTAAATTCTTTTAAAATATTGATCTCGTTAAATTGTGACTCAAGTTCGGAATATAGTGAAGCATTTTCAACGGAAAGTGCTAAAGGTCTGGTTATACTGTAAAGAAGATCCCAATCTTCAATTGTAAGGAAAGTATCATCGTTTTTTTTCCCAAAAGCGACAAACCCTATAAGTTTTTCCTTTGTCCTGAGCGGAAGAAACTGGTAATAATTTTTTTCTTTCATTATTTTGAAATCTTTTGGGAATCGTTGTTCAAAATTATTTTTTTTTGTGAAAACCAAATTTTCATTTTTCATAAGCTCATTCAGAAAGTTTTTAGAAAAAATGACCTTTTTATTCTCAGGATAAGATATAAACATATTTTTCTTGACATATATTATCAGATTACTATCTTTAAGCTGAAAACCGCTTTCTATTGTTGCCAGAAAGTTTTTTGCAAGGGAAACAAGATCCCTTTCCGAATGGAGAGCCTGAATGAGGTCCTTAAGTTTTTTCCTAAAACGGAATGTACCTTTTAAAAAATATTTTTCAAAGTATTCTTGTATTGTCCCTTCTATAGGTCTGAAGAGTAATCCTGCGGTGATAATTGCAAGAATAGACCAGAAAATACCAACAAGTCTGTTGCTCTCTATATTGAAACCGAGAAAAAAGAAAACACCGAAGATGAAGAATAAAACCGATGAAAGATAAACGGTTCTTTTTATTATATTTTCAATGTCTCTGTATCTTTTACCACTTAGAAAATATGTGATTGATAACGGGATAAATGTAATAATTAACAAACAGAAGTAAAGTATAACCAAAGGTACTTCAGAATAATCTACAAAGACAAATGCAATCATTGAAGGAAGCCCCGTTAAAATCCCTACTAAAGGCATTAAGAATCTTTTTTGACCTTGATCTTTTATTATTCTTAGAGAGGAAACTATAAAAAAGAGTATTGACAAGATTATATAAAGCAAGAAATAAACAGATGAAATCTTTTTAAAATAGTTTATTATTAAGATTATAATTCCGGTGTTAGGGTTAATCATATTGTAAAAAAGGAAATACATATACAATGAAAAAATTACTGCCGGAGGAGTGAATATTGATATGGAAATTATTTTTAATCTGAATTTTTTAAATATTGTTGATCGAATAGGAAAAAATAGTGAGAAATGGAGAAGGAGTGCAGGGAAAAAGACAAAGCAGAGTCTGTCAAGAAAAAAGAAGACGAAATCAGTGAAGCCGTATGTTCCGGTAGGAGAGAAAATCATGAATCCCGAGAATGTAAGGCTTAGGAGATAGAAGTTTTTCGGTACTATAATCCCTTCTCCTGTTTTCAGATTGAAGTTAAGTATCATAAGAGTTATGAATAACATTAACACACCGGAAAGTACTAAAATGTAATAAAAAGCCGGTGTATATTTGAATTTTATGTTAATGACAGATCTTTTTAAGAGATCGTCTCTTTCTGTTTCGTAAATACATATATCATTTTTTTCTATTACTCTGGCAAGATCAATTCTATTTCTTATTACATATTTATTGATGGAAAAAAGGATGTCTCCTTTTTTTATTCCGGACTCCTTCGGAGCATTCTTACAAATTATTCCGCTTGATGTCTCTGACCATTCAATATTATCCGTTCTGGTTTTCCACTGGATCTTTTGGAAAATATTTGTAAGAGAAAAAATCACAAATATGAGGAAAATAAAATGCCAAGGATATTTTTTTATCATAGAAAAATATCTGAATCAGCCATTTTAAACGACCATTTTATTTTATCTTTATCTGAAAGAGGTTTTAGCACTTTTTGATAATGTTTTCTTGAGAATGTATCCGGTTCCGAAGACAAAAACTCAGTCAAAGCAGACCCATTATCGCTGTCATCGTTGTAATAATCCGATATCGGTTTTTCTAAAGAATTTTTATCGGAATTGAGGTTTTCCTGGGGTATTGTTAGTCCGAAGGGGAATAGAAATAATATTATTGCTGCAATTATGGTTCTCATACTTATATTATATCAGTATAGTAAAAGATTTGGAATAACGGATAAAATAATATGGAACGGAGATTTTAATCTCCGTTCCTTGATTGCTTTATTATCTATTGTTTAAAAGATATTTTGTGAATGATTGTCCGTTCACTTTTGCATATTTGGAATTAATATCCCCGTTGAATTTTGTATTTTTGATGTTTACATCGTCGCTGAATTTTGTATATTTGAAATTCACATCATCATCGAAATTGGTATTCTTAAAACTTACACCTCTTTTGAAACGAGCATATTTAAAATTTGCTTCGTGAAGAAATTTTGATCCTTCGAACATAACTTTTCTCGGAAATTTTGTATATTTAAAGTTTGCATCATCCCGAAAAATGCAGTTGGTGAAAATTGATTTTTCACTAAAATCGGTATACTTGTAATTTGCAACTCTCTTGTACTCGGAGTTGGAGAAGTCTACATCATCTTTAAATTTCGTGTATTTAAAATTCGCTTCTTTTTTGAATACCGACCCTGCGAAAACAACGGCATCGTTAAATGTAGTATATTTGAACAGAGCTTCTCCGTAAAAAACGCTTTTGATAAAATCGGAGTTTTCCGTAAATTTTACATATTTAAAAGCCGCTCTCATTTTAAAAACGGAATTTGAAAAGAGTGCGTCTTCATGAAATTTTACATTGTAAAGTTCATTATCAATATCATCGCTGAAGTAGGCGATAACCTCTCCTTCAAAAGTACAGTTTGAAAATCTTAAAGGGACACGAACATGGATTGTATATGTCTTGTTATTACTGAAGAATCCTTTATTCAGTGTCTTCTCGTCAACTTTTCTAAAATCCAAGTCACCTCTAATAATTGTGTTTGAATAAATAACTTCTTTTCCTGAGTTGATCTTTCTTATAACATCGTCTGCATTAATAGTTGTTTTTGAAAAAACAGACCCTGCAAAAAACATTAAAAATATTAAAACAATTATTTTCTTCATGTCAACCTCCGTTTAAACTTCCTTATTCTATTAGAACGGAGATTTATACCAAAAGTTCATTTTTTATCGGTTTGAGTTTGCTGATGGCGTACTATCTCGCCCTTAATCATGTATATTATATCTTCCGCTATGTTTGTTGTATGATCGGCTATCCTTTCAAGGTGTCTTATAATGTGGATGTATTGAATTAAGATTTCCATCTTTTCCGGCGATTCTTTTATTTTTTTTATCATTTCATTATAAAGAGTTGAATTTTGCTCATCGACTATATCATCCATTTTTAGTATTTCTCTTGCTTTTTCTATGTTAACCGAAGAGATTGAGTCGATACTTTTTTTTACCATTAATTGTACCGAGTTACAGATTTTACCAATGTCAAAACCTTCGACAAAGACTGATGATGATAATATCCTCAATACGTTTTTGCTGATATTTTGTGACAGGTCTCCTATCCTTTCAAGGTCGTTATTGATCTTTAGAATTGTTACAAGTCGTCTCAGGTCAATAGCAACGGGTTGATGAAGTGCAAATATTTTTAAGCACTCTTCCTCAATGTCAATCTCCTTTCGGTCAATTATCTCGTCATCTTTAATGACCCTTTTTGCAAGTTCAATATCTTTATAAATAAGAGATTTTATGGATAGTTTAACACTTTCTTCGACATGTGAACTGAGTTGTATTAGTTCACCGGTAAGTTTTTTGATCGCTTTTTCCAAATGTAATGCCATTATTACTCCTTAACCGAATCTTCCGGTTATATACTGCTCGGTCTTTTTTTTCTCAGGTTTTGTAAAGAGTTTTACAGTGGGAGCAAACTCTATTAATTCACCCTCGTAAAAAAAAGCAATATCGTTTGAAACTCTTGCTGCTTGTTGCATGTTGTGTGTTACAATCAAAATTGTGTATCTTCCGTTTAATTCGTCTATGAGCTGTTCAATTCTCTCTGTTGCTCTGGGGTCTAATGCCGATGTAGGTTCATCCATAAGGAGGATTTCAGGTTCAACTGCAAGAGCTCTTGCAAGACACAATCTCTGTTGTTGTCCGCCTGACAGACCGAGAGCATTTTGATTTAATCTGTCCTTAACTTCATCCCATAGAGCTGCTTTTTTCAGACTCTCTTCAACTATGTTGTAGAGTTTGTCCTTTCTTCCGGTTGAATGAAGCGAGGGACCGAAAGCAATATTGTCAAAAATTGTTTTGGGGAAAGGATTAGGTTTTTGAAAAACCATTCCGATCCTTTTCCTAAGGAGGACAGTATCTACCAGAGGACTATATATTTCTTCATTATTAAAAAACAGCTTACCGGATGTATGACAGGAAGGGATGAGGTCATTCATCCTGTTCACGGCTCTGAGAAATGTACTTTTCCCACAGCCGGAGGGTCCTATTATTGCCGTAACGGATTTTTCGGGAATGTTAAGGTCGATTTTCTTAACGGCTTCGTTTGAACCGTAAAAAACTGAAAATTTTTCCGATTTAATGTGAATCCTTTTTAAAGGGGAATTTTTTTTCTTTTTGTTTAAAACCGCAATCGGTTTTGGTGAGTTACTATAAATCATCTGTTTATCCTCTAAGTTTTTTACTGATTTTTGCTCTCATAATTATTGCCGTAAGATTTAGGGCAAGGACAAGAAGTACCAGAGCAAATACCATCCCGTATTGAACATGCCTGATTGATTCTACGGATTCGTGTTCTGTTACGAGATTATAAATATTCCATGACAAAGCAGGAGTAGGCTGTGATAGTGTCTCAAAAAGTTTTAACGGATTCCCGATACTTACTGCGGCGGTGAAAATAATCGGAGCCGTTTCTCCTGCGGCACGTCCCATACTAATAACTATCCCTGTTAATATTCCGGGAAGTGCAGCCGGAAGTATTACTCTGAAGATAGTAAATATTTCTCCTGCTCCCAAACTTAATGCTGCTTCTTTATATGTTTTCGGTACTGATTTTAATGCTTCTTCGGATGCTCTGATTATTGTAGGAAGTACGAGGAGTGCGAGTGTTAGTGATCCTGCAAGTACACTTTTTGAGTCGGATACTTTTACCGTCATAATAAAGAATGCAAGTCCGAACAAGCCGAAAACGATACTGGGAACACCTGCAAGTGTGCCGATTGATATATTAATAAAATTTATTATTTTTCCGGGTTTTGCAAATTCCGTGAGATAGATAGCGGAAATAATTCCAATAGGAATTGCAAATATCATTGTTCCGAGCACGAGATATAAAGTTCCGAGAAGTTCCGGTCCTATTCCTCCAAACAAGTGAGAATCGAATGATTTGTCGGAAAAGAAGTTCCAGTAAAATGTGAGCTTAGGTTCTGTAATTTTTTTTAAATTCTTCTCAAGGTATGGGAAAAGGTGTTCCAGTGTTGTCCCTTTGAAACCATTTATTCTCGGAGTTAGGACCTTTTTTCCCATACTTTCCTTGATCGAATAGTCCCATTTTTCAACAAAAAGAATTCTATCTCGAATCTCCTTTGCTTTTTCCCACCTCGTTGCACCGTATCTATCCCTCATCATAACAGGGGGGGATTCATTCGGAAACGGACCCATCAATTCATGCAGGTAAGTTTTTATTTCTCTGAGATCCTCTTCATACTTATACGAATTCGGGAGCTCTTCATTCTCAATTTGTTTTTCAAAATTTGATATCAGGTTGTATATGTACATCCTTGATTTGGAAACTTTGTTTATCTCTTTAAATAATTCTTCTTTCTCCCCTCTGTTAAATTGTTCAAAGTTAAACTTTCGAAATTCAATTGTCCCTTTGAATATAAAGGCTCCTATCCCGTTTACAAATATAGGTGTAAGAATTATTATAAGAGAGGCGGCTAAAAGCGAGATGGAAAAAAATCCGAATCCGCTAAACAATCCGTTTAATAACTTTCTTGATCTTATGTCCACTATCTACTCCGTTTCTTTTTCTGATTTGATATTATCCATTCACTTACAAGGTTTCCTATAAACGAGAAAATAAGTAAAAATAGAGCCATTGCAAACAGAACATGGTATCTTGCCGATCCGGTCACATGGTCGGCTTCACCCATATCTCCCGCAATGGTAGCGGTTAATGTTCTTATCGGTTCCATTATGTTAAACCAAGGTTCGGGAATTTGTGCAGCGTTTCCGGATGCCATCCACACTACCATTGTTTCACCGAGTGCTCTCATAATTCCTAAAATTACTGCTGCAAGAATTCCTGATTTCACAGCCGGTACAACAATTTTCAGTAATGTTTCCGCTCTTGTAGCACCGAGAGCATAACTACCTTCACGTATCTCTCTTCCGGCTGAGAACAGAGCATCTTCGGAAACACTGACTATTGTCGGAAGAGCCATGATAGCAAGAATAACCGACACATTGAATGCATTGGTTCCACTTTCAACTTTTATCTTTGATACTACTAAAAATAATTCGCATAAAATAAAAAGTGTGGACATTATAAGAATAGAATATGTAAGAATACCAAACCATTTCGATCGTTTTGAAAAAAAAATGTTAACTATAGACTGTCCGATTATTATGGTTAAAACACCTAAAACCGGAACTCCTATCATCCAAACGGTAATTCCGAGGAGATGTCCGCCGTTTTTCTGAAGAAACGGGGCAAATATGACGAGTGCAAAAAATCCGTATGCAACAGAAGGTATTGCAGCAATAATCTCAATTATCGGTTTTACTATTTGTCTTGCGGAGAAAGGGAGAATATCGGAAAGGGTGAATGCCGAGAATAATGCAAGCGGAACCGATATTAAGGTTGACAGGACTGTAACAAGGATACTTCCGAAAATGATCGGAAGGACTCCGAATTCCGGCTGATCGGATGCAGGATACCATTTTATACTTGTAAAAAATTCACTAATTCCACGTATTTTAAAATAGGGGATGGCATCTTTTGCAACGAATAAAATTATAAGGAAAACTGCAAGTATTGAGACGGATGTCACCAAAAAAAATCCTAACTTTGTAAAATAAGAGACTAACCGTTTAAAACGGTTAGTCCCTTTACTTATCAAAATACTCTTATAAACTTGTTCTTCCACTTTATTTCTTGTATTCGGTCACCGGAATAAATCCGATTCTTTTTACTATTTCCTGCCCCTTTTTCGTTAAATAGATTCTAATAAAGTTGTATAAATGGCTTCCCATTTTCGGGTAACCGTTCGTGAACATGAAGAGGGGTCTTGCAATAGGATATTTCCCATAAATAACGGTTCTCTTCGAGGGATAAATTCCGTTTATTTTAAGTGCTTTAACCGTCCTGTCAACGAAACCGAGTCCGGCATATCCTATGGCATTTTTTGTGTTTTGTATTCTACCTTTGACCGCACCGTTACTTCCGACATATTCACATCCTTTAACTATCTTTTGTTTTTTCATAACGAGCTTGTTGAACGTTTCGTATGTACCTGAGTTAGTATCTCTGCTTATAAGAACTATCTTTCTGTCCGGACCACCAACCTCTTTCCAGTTTCTTATTATCCCTTTATAAATATCTCTTACCTGTTTGAGACTTAATTCTTTTACAGGATTACTCGGATGTACAAGTATCGGGAGACCGTCAAGTGCAACAATATGTACAACCGGACTGATACCTTTTGCGACTGCCGCTTGGAATTCTTTCTCTTTCATAAATCTTGACATATCCGCAATGTCACATTTACCGTTGATAAAACTCTTGGCACCGTTCCCACTTCCCGACTCACTTACGGATATATTGACATCTTTGTTTAGAGCCATATAGTACTCTGCAAATGCTTTGGCAATAGGTCCGACTGTTGTTGACCCGTCAATTACTATCTTCCGATTTGTACCGAAAATTCCCATGGAAAGTGTTAACACTAAAACAAATAATAAAATTGAAACTTTTTTCATAGTTCCTCCTTTTGTTAATTGGTTATTATGGATACTTCGGGTTAAATAGAGATGAAAAGAGTGTTAAAATT
>CAYRAO010000045.1:0-12453 GCA_964422395.1 uncultured Clostridia bacterium | reverse complement strand
TCGTATATCCAAAACATGTTATTGTCTTTTGGACATGGAATTATTTGCCATGGTCGTCCGACAAATTCACTTGGTCCCTGACCTCTGCGACCAAAAGAGTTTAACAAATTTTGTGATTTCAGATCGAAAATTTTTATTTGTTTGTCATCTTTACTGTCTACTAATATCAAATAGTTGTCTATTACCGTAAAACATCCAATACGATTAATATCTTCCTCTTTAATTACCACTTCTGAGTGCAACTTTGTCTTTTTCGCAGGTTTTTCTAATTTTTTATAATTAATATAGTTGTATTTATCAGTATTATAACTTGTTTTTTCCGTACAACCAGCAAACATAATTATAATTGCAACAAAAACAATAATTGATTTTCTCATCATATAAACTCCCTTAAAATATTTCATTAATAACCAAATAATAAATAAGCAAAAAAACAATGTCAAAACTTCTTTAAAAAGTTTTCTTTCCCTACTATTTAGTATATACGATTATACCGTCACCCCTCAATTCAATATTAATAAGTCCGGTCAAGCTGAAACAAAGCTTGAAAATCTTTTACAGGAACCTTTGTTTGATTTCTTCCATTATCTTAAGTGCTGCCTGAGGAATTTTTGTTCCGGGACCAAATATTGCCGATGCTCCGTTCTTATACAGGAAATCATAATCCTGAGCAGGAATAACTCCTCCGCATACAACGATAATATCCTCTCTGCCGAGTTTCTTAAGTTCACTGACAAGCTGTGGAAGCAGTGTCTTATGTCCCGCTGCAAGGGTACTCATTCCGACAACATGGACATCGTTCTCTACCGCTTGTCTTGCCGTTTCCTCAGGAGTTTGGAACAAAGGACCGATATCCACATCAAAACCCATATCTGCATAAGCGGTTGAAACGACTTTAGCACCTCTGTCATGTCCATCCTGCCCCATTTTCGCTATAAGAATTCTCGGTCTTCTACCCTCTTTTTCGGCAAAATTATTTGTTGATTTTCGCACCTCTTCAAGTAATCCCGTATCATCTCCTTTAAACTCACTGCTATAAATTCCCGAAATAGTTTTTGTCATCGCCTTATACCTTCCACAAACTTTTTCTATTGCATACGATATTTCACCCAGTGTTGCCCTTGCCCTTGCAGCCTTAATAGAGAGGTCAAGCAAGTTACCTTCTCCTGTCTCAACACAGGAAGTTATATTATCAAGTAATTTTTTTACAACCACATTATCTCTTTTTCTTTTAAGATTTTCCAGTCTTTTTATCTGACTTATTCTCACTTTTGTATTGTCAACTTCAAGAATATCAATAGGATCTTCTTTCTTTAGTCTGTATTTATTCACTCCTACAATACTTTCACTTCCTCCATCTATTCTTGCTTGACGACGAGCAGCGGCTTCCTCAATTTTCATCTTTGGAATCCCTTCATTAACAGCTTTTGTCATTCCCCCGTAGGATTCAACTTCGTTAATATGTTCCCAACCTTTTTTTATAAGACTGTCGGTAAGATACTCAACCAAATAAGAACCACCCCAAGGATCAACAACTTTGGTGATCCCTGTCTCTTCCTGAAGATAGAGTTGGGTATTTCTTGCAATTCTTGCGGAAAAATCGGTAGGAAGAGCAATTGCCTCATCAAGAGAATTTGTGTGAAGAGATTGGGTATGTCCCATTGCGGCTGCCATTGCCTCCATACAGGTCCGTGTAACGTTGTTATACGGATCCTGTTCCGTAAGACTCCATCCAGACGTTTGAGTATGAGCTCGTAAGGCCATCGATTTAGGATTATTCGGATTAAACTGTTTTATAAGTGTTGCCCATATCACCCTTGCGGCTCTCATCTTTGCCACTTCCATAAAATAGTTCATTCCGGCTCCCCAAAAGAAAGAGAGTCTCGGTGCAAAGTTGTCTATATTTATACCGGCATTAATTCCTGTTCTAACATATTCAAGCCCGTCGGCAAGAGTATATGCCATCTCAAGATCAGCCGTCGCTCCCGCTTCCTGCATGTGATAACCGGAAATACTGATACTATTAAACTTCGGCATATTAGCAGAAGTATATTTAAAAATATCCGCAATTATCTTCATTGATGTTTCAGGGGGATAAATATATGTATTCCTTACCATATATTCTTTCAAAATATCATTTTGAATCGTTCCTGCAAGAAGATCAAGCGGTACACCTTCCTCTTCGGCTACAGCTATGTAAAATGCCATTACCGGAAGCACTGCTCCGTTCATTGTCATAGAAACAGACATCTTATCTAAGGGTATTCCGGCAAAGAGAATCTTCATGTCTTCAATGGAATCAATTGCAACCCCTGCTTTTCCCACGTCACCGACAACTCTTTCATGATCCGAGTCATAACCTCTGTGTGTGGCAAGATCAAACGCTATCGAAAGTCCCTTCTGTCCGGCTGCCAAATTCCTTTTATAAAAAGCATTACTCTCCTCTGCCGTAGAAAATCCTGCATACTGCCTAACCGTCCAAGGTCTCTGTAAATACATTGTTGCATAGGGACCTCGGAGAAATGGAGGAATACCCGCCGTATAACCTATATGTTCAATTTCCGAAATATCTTTCGAACGATAAAAAGGTTTTACATCTATCTGTTCGAGAGTTTCCCAAACCATGTCCTTCGGAGAAATATCTCCTTGAGCGGATACTGCCTTCTTCCAGTCTGATTCCGAATGTTTTTTGAAAGTTATTTCCTTAATATTTATTTTACTAAAATCCGGTCTCTTATACATTTTTTACTCCTAACAGTTCGAGTATTGCAGTTACGGTTTTATAAAGATTCGACCCTCGAAATATAAATAAATCCACACCGTTTTTCATGTAAAACTCCCTTTTCTCTCTCGGGTCGCCTGCAAAAACAACAATCTTATTACCTGCACTTTTCTTTATTAACGGAACAACCGCAGGGATAAATTCCGTATAATCATCATCTGAAGCACAGACAACAATAATTCTGTTTTTAGTCTCAAGGATTTGTTTTACTTTCTCCCCGAATGTTCCGGACAAACCTATTATTCCGCTTTTCATTCCACCGGACTCAAAGAACGATTTTGCAAAATCACCTCTCGGTTTAATTTTAAGGAAAGGTTCGTTAACGGCAATTGTTATTTCCGACCTTATTTTACTATTATGTTTTAATCGATCAACTTTCAATCTAAGCTTTTCCATATTTTCCGAAAGTCTATGACAATTAAAATTCTTACCAATTATCGAAACCGGATCAGAATCATCTTTGAGTGAAAAAGTTATCTCCCCTATAGTAGCACCCTTTAATACCATATCCATTCCAATATTCACAACATCCGAAGATTTCCTTAAAAAAGCATCTCTAATAATGCCCTTTTCTATCCTTTCCCTCTCCGACTTTCTGATTTTCTTGAATTTTTCCAAAGTGCCGACTCTTTTGGAGTAAACGGAATCTTGATCAATTTTTTCTTCTTTTGATAATTCTTCATCGGGATTTCCATAACTATTAGTACCGACAAGAACTTTTTTTCTCTTAACTATAAGTTTTTCAAGATCTTTTCTCCCATCGGATATGTTATCATGAAGAAATCCACTCTCAAGGGATCTACTTATTCCTCCCTCTTTTTCTATAGCAAGGAAAAACTCCCAAGCTTTCCCTGAAATCTCCGATGTAAGTTTTTCAACAAAATATGATCCTCCCGCCGGATCAATAATCCTATTAAGACTTGACTCCTCCTTTAGAATTATCTGAACATTTCTCGCAATCCTTCTTGAGAATTCATTCGATGAAGTAAACACCCTGTCAAAAGGATTTGTCGTAATAAGAGCAGCTCCTCCGGCCACTGCAGAGAATGTTTCGGTAGTAACTCTCAACATATTAACATATGGGTCTAACGCAGATTGATTAAACATTGACGTTTCGGCATGAATATGAAAATTCTTATTATTGTCATCCACTTTGAACTCACGGATAATTCTGTTCCACAATACTCTGGCACCCCTCAGCTTAGCAATCTCCATAAAAAAATCGGATCCGATACCAAATCTAAATGATATTGAGCGGGAAGACTCGGAAGGAGAAACTCCCTCGGCACCAAGTGCTTCCAAATATTCCACTCCGGTAGATAGTGCAATAGCCACCTCCTGAGCGGCATTGGCACCGGAATTATGATAAGGGAGCGTAGATACTCCGACTGTTCTCATATCAGCCCCGTTTGTTTCTATCCACTTTATCATAAGAGCCATTTTTTTATAATAATGTTTTAGAGATGAATTTAATATCCCTCTTTCAGCAAGGAATCCAAGTGGGTCGAAATTAATTATCCCCGACACTTCGGAAGGAGAAACACCTTTTTCTTTAACATAGGAGAAAAGGAGCATAAGGAGTTCCAACCCCGACACATTAGTATCAAAAACAACAGGATAATCACATATACTTATTCCGTTAAACACACTCTTAATATCATCGGATGTTGCAATGGATTGACCGTTAATCGCAACTCTTCCGAGTTCCGAACCATCGGGATCCAACCCGATTGAAGAAGCTATATCGGGAGTAATAAAAATCGTATTCTGTCCCGATTTTAAATCTGAAATCAACTCCTTATTAAACTCTTCGGGAATACCTGAAGTCATCCTTTGGCAAATTCCCCAACCGGAAGATAAGAAACCTTGCACTGTTTGCCCTCTTAAAAAATTATTCATACCTGGCAAAGAATCATAGTGTAAATTTTCCAAATCTTTTTCCGTATAGATTGGGTTTAAAGTTATCCCTTCATATGTTTCGGTATTTAAAGACTTGGAAAAATCTTTCCCTTTCAGTAATTTTATCGCTGCAATCTTCCATTCCTCAAATTCCGGATAAAGGAAATCGTTCTTCACACTTTTTTTCAAATTCCTGACATCGCCACTTTTTTCCATTATTCTTTTCTCCGTGGGACTATCGTTAATAAATAAACGGCATTATATCTCATATCCGTTTATGGAGCAATAGAAAGAGAGGAAAAGTCCTATTTATTTTAGTTCCTTATCTTATCGGTCACTTCTTTTAGCACATCAAGGGAATCAAGAAACAGTGTAAGTTCAACACCTTTTTTCTCAAAAAAAGGAGAATGGTTCACCCTGAACCGATAAGGGATATTAACATTTTGAATATCTACGCTCCACCTGTTCTCCTCCTCTGAATAGAGAGGGAATCGCAATTTATGGAGAGCTTCCACAATTTTTGTAGATTGACATTCGTTTGAACACAGATCATTGTATCCAATCTTTCTTAAAACCTCTTCCACATTGGATTTATCACGAAAACAAATTTCACTTATCATATCAAGGATGATCAGTTGACTGCTGTTTGAGCATCGGACTTCGGAAAACATCCTCGCTAACGCTATCCGATCTGCGGTTTTAAAAGAACAAATCCTTGTTGCGGCTTTTAACGACAATAAATTATCGGAAAGGAGATCACGAAACATATCGCCTGTCAGTATGGGTAGAAGCTCAATTAAAATATCATCAACTTTAATTCCGATTTTTGTTCTTTCGTACAATTCACGAATATCGGAATGTTTAAGTATATCCCTTAAGAAAAAAAGCTTCTCAAACATATTGAGAGGTGCAATAATCTCTCTGAAATTATAAGCATGATAGAGAGAATTTTTTATGTCAGTATCATAAACAATTACCTCCGAATAAATCTTGCCATTGTTTTTCATAAACTCATATGAATCGTGTCCTGAAATAACCATATTCTCTCCGTTTACGGTTATGGGAGGAAAATTCGGAAATTTCGCCAGGAAAATTTTATGAAATTCGGGTTTAAGAGGTCTTGAAATAACGTACCTGTCATCTATTTTTAATTCGGATAGTTTAAACTTTTTTATTTGCATTTAATCTTTAGGAATTTTCTAAAATTGAGACCTCTACTCCATCACTGATACTTATTATATGAGGAGTCCCTCCGGCTTTTGAAATGGCTTCGGCAACTTCCCTCTCTTTTTCCGGACAGTAAACAAACATACATCCGCCCTCTCCAGATCCGTTAATTTTTGCGGAAAGACCGCCGGCTTCGAGTGAATTATTTATCATTTTTTCAATTTTCGGTGTTGAAATATCCAAATTATCACGAAGAATGGAGTGGTGCCTGTTCATCAATTCTGCAATTTTATTATTGTTGACAGTCTCTTTTTTAAGTTCAATGAGAGCTTTTTTTGTTATATCATGGTTTTCAACAACCGCTTCAAGATATGGTCTTACTTCCGAGTTTATCCTATTAAAATAATCCGAAACCTCTTCATATTCCAGATCCGAATTTTTATTAAACTTATATAATTTCGATAATTCTTTCAATCCCGCTTCCTGAGCATTCCTTACTCTCATCAATGTTTTTTGCGTATCTTTCGGTTCTCCCGAATCACCCAAAACAAATCCACCGAGACGAGGATACAGCCGCTCAACTTTTATATCATCATAAAAAGTGAAATAATTAACATTACCAAAAGCCGAAGCATACTGATCCTGACGACCTCCACTCTCCCCGAACTCTTCCACTTCTGCGGAAAAAGCAATCTCGGCAATATCTTTTCTCATTTTTTTTATCTCATCGGAGTTAAAACTACTACCCAAAAGGAAACCTGCCCAAGCAACAACAAGAGCTGACGAAGATGACGCTCCGGCTCTTTGCGGAATGTTGCCTTTTAAAACCGCTTTTATATCCATCGGATCAAATAAGCCCCGTTTTTTCAGCACATTTACAACACTCTTTATGTACTCTTTTTTGTTTTTATAAACTATATCTCCACTTTTAAAATTTATCTCCGTTTCTATGTCGGGAAGAGATATACTTATGTTATCTCCATGTTCTACAAAACCCTCTACCGATATCCTCAAATCGATAGCCGCATTTATCACGGAAAGAGACATATAATCCTGATGTTCTCCGAAAAGACATATTCTACCCGGTGCTTTACTTTTAATGTACATGATTATTATCCGGTTATTTTTTTATAAGAAATTTCTTCATTATCTTCAACATTTACATTCCGCAGATATGAGAACGGACCTATCTTACAATTCTTTCCTATGGAAGTTCCTGATCCGATATATGTGGATGGAAATATTGTTGTATCCTTTCCGATCTTAACATTTTTTTCAATGGTTACCGTTTCCGGTTGGAGTATTGTAATACCCGATTCCAAAGCAAGAGACATTAAATTATCCTCATTGAATTTTCGTTGTGCTTCCGCCAGTTCCCATCTGTTATTTATACCTATTGCAGAATAATTATTCTCCGCAATAACAGCACCACACGAAAACCCCTCATCTTTTAATATTGATACAATATCTGTAAGGTAAAACTCACCTTTCTTATTCTCACTCCCTATTTTTCTCAACAACGGAAAGACTATCCTGTAATCAAACAAATAAATACCCGCATTTACTTCTCTGATTTTCAATTGTTCATCGCTGGCATCAGGAGCTTCAATAATCTCCGTAACCAAATTATTTTCATCTCTGATTATTCTCCCGTACGGAGGAGTATTGTTAGGGAAAATAGAAGACAATAAAGTACACTTCAGGTTTTCCGCTCTATGGTACTTTAACATATTAAGAAATTCATCGGATGTTATATAGGGATTATCTCCAACCGTTACAAGGACATCCCCGTTAAACTCTTCCAGATATTCATCCGCTGCCATAAGAGCATCAGCAGTTCCGAGTTGTTGTTTTTGAACGGCAAAATTTACATTTCGGTTAATTACGGACATCACCTCTTCCCTATTTTCCCCGACAACAACGATGATGTCATTATCGTTTATCCCCGTCTTAACGAGAGAATCCAAAATATAATTAATTATCTCCTTACCAAGAATTTTATGGACAACTTTGGATTTGTCCGATTTCATCCTTTTCGACTTTCCCGCAGCAAGAACTACGGCTTTAACTCCCTTGTTCATTTTTTTTTGTTCTCCGTTATCTCAATTCTGTTGTTTTTTAACTTAACGTAAATATTCCCCGATTCGGAACTGTTTCCTGTAGTATAATCTATCACTTTTAATCGGATCTGTCTCTCGACAAACTCAACAATCATGTGAGCGGAACCACCTCTCTCCTCCGCTCTCGCAGAAAGCATTTTTGATATTTTTTTATCGAATATCAGTTTCCTTCCAAATCTTTTACTTATCTCCTCAGCAATATTTTTCATTTCATTGACGGCTATCTTTTCAAGACTCTCCTTACATAGGGGAGAAAATTCAATAATTTCATCAACCCAATCAAGAATATCCACTATCTTAGGCGGAACAATTAATCTGTTCAAAGTTTTATTACCTTTAACAAACCCTATCTGATTTTGAGAAACTTCATCTCCTATCTTTGTCAAACTGAAAATAAATATTTTATTGGAGACATAATATTTCTTACCTCTTTGATCCAGAACTTCACCTTTACTTAACATTTCTTTAAGGAAAGTTAGTGTTGCTTTGTGAGTCTTATCAATATTTTCAAAGAAAATTACGGAAAACGGATGAAGTTCAAACTCTTTTATCATATCACCCATCTCACCATCTTCACCAACTATCAATTTGCTATTGTCTTCGGGTTTCTTATATTCGGAAAGATCAATCACCCTTAGCTTTTCATCACTTCCGAAAAGATATTTCGAAATTTCTCCGGCAACAAAATTCTTCCCTACTCCCGGAGGTCCTAAGAACAAAAAAACACCTTCGGATCTTTGCTCCGCCTTATCTTTTTCATATCTTGATAATTTAATAACCCTGACTATCTCCTTTAACACAATATTCTGATTAACAACTTTTTTTTTCAGATATGAAAACATCCCCGATGCATGTTTTATAGGGTCCAATTCAATAATATTCGGAGGAAGTTTAGTTATATCCGAAATACTTTTATATATGTTTTCCGCCGTTAGCCGTCTCTCGCCTTTAACTGAAGCTTTTGAACAAGATGCATCAAGGAGTTCAACCCCTTTCCCCGGAAAATACCTATGCGGAATAAACCTGTGCGAAAATTCATATATTTTATTAAACATATCCTTCCTTATTTTCAAGGAATAATAATTCTCAAAATATCCGGATATACCGTTAAAAATTTTTAAGACTTCACTTCGCTCCGGTTCTTCAAGAAAAACCGTTGTAAAATTCATCGACATAAAATCATCACTCTTCATTGACCTGTAATAATAATCGGGGGTAGTAGCAGCTATTAATTTAAGCTCCCTGTTTATAAAATAAGATTTTAAAAGATTTCTGATACCGATGGAATTTTCTTCTTTAATACTTCCGGTAATTGATTCTATCTCCACTTCGTTCAGAAACAAAATAATTCTGTCTCTATCCTTTATTAACTCTTCAAATAAATCCTCGAATTCTTTGACCCGATTATTATCACTTTTTCCGGAGAAAAAAAATCTGTTCATTGATAATTCAAAGATGACTTTTCCTTTAAGAGAAGGATGAATATCTCCGGAATTTATTCTTGATGCAAATTCGGTTATAAGGGCGGTTTTACCTACCCCAGGCTTGCCTACAAGGAGAATATTGCTTTTTAATTTTCTCAGAAGTGTTTCCATCACCGCTTCAAGTTCTTTATCTCTGCCGATAAAAGGAATCCGGTCCTTAATTTCCGCTTGTTCGCTCAAATTTTCCAGAAACGTATGAAACTTCTCCGATATCTTCAATTTTTCAAAACCGTTGCTCATTCCATTAACTATTCACATCTATAAATTGTAATTTCAATATAGTTCTCCAAAGGATCTCAAGATCAAGTTTCATAGTCCAGTTCTGAATATAAAAAATATCAAACTCTATCCTTTTCGTAAGAGGGGTATTTCCCCTTAATCCGTGTACTTGAGCCCATCCGGTCATACCCGGTTTTACCGTATGTCTTAACATATATTTAGGTATCTCCTCCTTGAATTTATCGACTAATTCCGGTCTCTCCGGTCTGGGACCCACAAGAGACATCTCACCTTTCAAAACATTGATCAGTTGAGGAAGTTCATCAAGAGAAAATTTTCTCAAAACTCTTCCTATTTTAGTAATCCTCTTATCATCCGGAGGCGACCAAATAGCTCCGGTCCTTTTCTCCGCATCTTTGATCATGGTACGAAATTTTATAATCTTGAAATTTCCGCTTGCAGCTCCCACCCTTGACTGTGAATAGAAAACAGGTCCTTTTGAAGTGATTTTTATCAAAATTCCAATCAAAGCCATCGGAATAAACGCTATTAAAAATGCGACCATTCCGAAAATAAGATCGAAACCGTTCTTAAGAAATAACCTCCATCCGTTCAAAGGTATATCACCGAGATTGATAACCGGTAGCCCTTCAATATGTTCCATACCTGATCCAAGAGAAGATAAATACACAATATCAGGTACTAATTTTACATCTATCAGGAGATTATTACCCTCTTCTATAAGTCCGGTTATTGTAGAAAAATTTTTCATCGAGAGGGCAATAAACAGATCAGTCACACCGTATGATTTGACAACTTGCTTTAAATCACTATAGTTACCAAGAACTTTCTCATCATTCTCATCATCTGATAGATATCCGACGACATCAATCCCGAAATGTTTATACTTTTCAAGATTCTCCCACATCATTCTACCTATATCTCCAGTCCCTGCAATCAATACTCTTGAAATACCATTGTTCTTAAGGAAAACTCTTTTAAAAATAGAGAAAACAGTCAGACGAAAACAAAATATCACCAATACCGAGAAAGGGATATAGATCAAAAGAAATATGTGGGAGACTTGGAAATTTATATATCCGTAGCTTCTCAAATAACTGACAATTAAAAGTACGGCAATTACAGAAAGAACCGTATTGAAAAAAACAAGAAACAGATCATCCAAACGATTCCGCCTCAATTTGATTTTATAATATCCCATGTAAGAGAAATAGAGTACCTGTACTACTATTAGGAGAGGAAGGATCAGATAGTATCTTTCGTAATACGGAATACCTTTGGGAACACCAACAAATCCAGAGTAGAATCTGAATAGAAACGTAAGTGCAAAAGCGGTTATGATTGCAAAAATATCACTGAGGATGTAAATATATGTAAGTTGTTTCCTCCTTTTTTTTATCATGATATTGTTTTAAGAAATGTTTCAAAATTTTTATAGAAATTTTCCGTTGAAAATCTAAGAGCACTACTCCTTATTGTATCACTGTTAAATTGTCTACCTTTAAACTCTTCAACCGCTTCCAAAAGTCCTATCACATCTCCTCTATTGTAGAGTATCCCATTCTCCTTATTGACAATATCCGTTATTCCTCCGACACCAAACGAAATAACAGGGATACCACAACTTTGAGCTTCTACAAAAGTTATACCGAAATCTTCAATTCCACCGTAGACAAAAGCACGACTCCCTCTGTAAACGGTTTTTAACTCTTCGTCGGATAAATTTTTTTTAAATTCAATATTCCCTTTTGCCATTCTTTTTAGACTTTTCTCTTCAGGACCTTTTCCGACAATAACCAATCTGTCTTCGGTTTTATTAAACACCTCTATTAACGTATCAACTTTTTTATAAGGAACCAATGCCGAAACCGTTAAAAAATAATCTTCATAACTATTTTTATCCGGAGTGAAATAATCCGTATCAACGGGAGGATGAATCACAACCGAATCTCTTCTATAATATCTCCTTATCCTCTCTTTTACAAAACTTGAATTTGCTATAAAATGGTCAACCCGATCATTACTTGTAACATCCCACTGCCTCAACTTGGAAATCCTGCTCCTTATTACTTTTTTCTTTATCCCTTTCATTTTACCGAAGTATGAATAATATTGATCCCAAGCATATCTCATAGGAGAATGGATATAACTGATATGCTTTGAATCGGGATGGGGAACTATCCCTTTTGCCACGCAATGGGAACTACTTATTACGATATCATAGCCCTCAAGATTGAAATCTTCAATAAACTTCGGGAACAACGGCAGAAAATAACGGTATCTATTTCTAATCATTGCAAATCGGTTTAAAGGTGAAGTATAAATAGTTTTATTTCTAATTTTTTCAGATATATTGTCCCTATCCAAAAACAGAGTAAATATGTCTGCATTCGGGAAGATATCCAGCAATTTTTCCAAAACTTTTTCACCTCCACGCATACCGTTCAACCAGTCGTGAATTATTGCAGTCCTTTTTCCCATTTTAGACAATTCTACAACTACTCTCTTTATAAATCAACTTGACATCCGTTTGGAAAAAGTATCGAAATCCCTGATAAAACTAAAATTTAAAAAAAAATTGAGATATATTTCTTTTTCCTCTATTATGTTATTGAACGAACATTAATAAAGGAGAGAAAAATGAAAAAATTATTTTTAGTTTCATTAGTTTCGGTTTTAACTATGGGAATCGTGTATTCTGCGGGGATTAAAGTAACCTCCCCCGTTGCCGGAATAACATGGTTTAAAGGATATTCACATG
>CAYRAO010000044.1:0-13062 GCA_964422395.1 uncultured Clostridia bacterium | reverse complement strand
GGCTTTCACGATTTGTGTTCTCCTCCTCACCGTTATTTTTAAACCGGAAAGTTTAGCCGGATTATCAACCTGATCTTTGATCCTTTTCCGGTTCCGATTCTATTAAATTAGATTGTAGGGAATCAATGAAAAATTTTCAAGTTACCCGATGATTAATGTTTCAAAAAATACTAAAAATTTCTCCAACGCTTCTTGCCTTCATACTTCTCTTTATAATGTTTAATTATGGCTTCTTTTGTCTCTTCGTCTACTCCAAACCATCTTTTTATACTGCTACCGGACATTTTTGCACGTCTTTTTAACTCTTTAACATAATCATCTGTAAGAATTTCATACAGGAAATACTCTTCATCTTCAGACTCCAAAGATTCCAGATACAAATAAGCATCATAATTATCTTGGTAGCTACCGACTTTTTCATCATAGCTTATCTCATAGATACCATCAAACGGTTCTTTGCCAAACGGAGAATCCTTCAAATTAAACATAAGAGGTTTATTCCCGTATTCTGCAAATGCCCGATCAAAAACTCCTTGTCTTACCTTACCGTGAATGGTGCCGTTATTACTAATAATAGGTCCGTGTGAAAAAATCGAAAAAACTTCTTTATCCGAAAATATTTTTACCAATTGAGCGACGGCTGTCGACTTTGCCTTAATTCTCGGTTTGCCGGATGCAATTCCCGGAACAGATGATTTGTACGCATGAGCCGCACCGACAATAAACAAATTATTCCTTTTAGATTTTTTAGACTTAATTGTTGTGCTTACAATCCTTGCCATTTGCTCATTTCTGTCCAAAACGGAATCAAAATGTTCTTCAAGTTCTTTCTTGGTTTTAAACGAGTTGAACGGTCTCGGCTCATCAACCAATATGATATCTATTCTTTGTTTTTTAGGAAGTTTCTTATTTAATTTCCACAAATCAATAAGGAACTCATACATCCCTTTATCGTACCAACCGGAGATTTGTACATCTCTAAAAATATCTAAAATTATCTCCGTATCTAATTTTCGACTTGAGAAAAAACCATCTATTTTTTGCTGTTTATCGGAAGATAACTCCATAAATACGGTTCCTACACTTTTGCTGAAATTGTCCTCCTTGATAACGCTTTTTAACAGATCCCAAGAAGATTTCCTTCGATGAAGTTCTCCGTAAACAACAATTTTATATTTCTTTAAAGCATCAAGTAAAAAAACCTTCGGTTGTTTGCTTGAACTTTTTAAATAATTAACAAATAAATCAAGATTTTTGGGAACAGATTTTAAAATCTCAATTCTCTTATTGTAATCCGAAAAAACAGGGGCATTCTTTTTAAAACGTGTACGAGCATCGTTTAAGTCATTGCCAAGACCTTCACCGGCACCAAGCCATTTACCGTCTTCCAAGCTATAATAATAAATTATATACATCGGTTCAGCAACATATGGCGAAAGTACGGCTGCTACGGAATCTTTATAATATAGCACCTCTTTGATCTTTTTATTTAGGATGGATCTCTTTTTTTCATCGGCAACTTCAATATCAGCTGTATTTTCTTGAGGAAATGCTCCTCTGATTCGAAATGAATTAACCGACCTGTATTTGCTTTTTTTACCCTCGGATTGCAGATACTTAAAAGTAATAAATGATTTCAAAGGTGTACTTAAATCATATTGATTTTTATAATCGCTAAGGTTTTTATCAATTTTGATTATTCTTAATTCGGTTGTTTGCCCTTGAACATTAATAGTGATTAAATATACAAACAATACCAATACCGTAGCTATTATTTTTCTCATATTTTTTGTTTCTCCTTTATTCTATTTTCGACTCGATCAAATTAGATTGTAGGAAATCAATGAAACTTTTTCAAGTGACTTTTCCGTAAAAATCAGTTCTTCAAATTATTTATCTTTCATATATATTTCTGTTTCTGCATCTAATTTTTACTTACACCCAACGGCAAGTACATGAGGCATTGGGAGTTTTGTTACTGTTCTTCATTTTCTTTTTAATTTTAAAATCAAAAAGCAAAATTTCGTCTCTCTTTGCCTCAAATAGTATTGGAGAAAAACCATCCCTTACTTACGTTGTAAAGGAAATTTATCCATTGCTCTTGATCAAGGATAGAACCAATCTCCTTTAATGTGGAGATGAAATCTCGATTCAGTTCATTTTCCGTTTCGTTCAACTGTAATAAAAATTCATCATAAGCCTCGCCTTCTTGATCCGGATCTCCAAGCAATTCAATGACATCTATCCTCTTTTCAAGTACTTTACTTCTATTCTCCGCAAGTCTTGTCCTGAATGATTTGACAATTTTATCCAGCATAGTCTTCTGCTTATCACCCAATTCATATTGACCGTTCAAAATCACACCCTTTTTTTCAATGATTTTTTTGTCTTTTTCAGCTCTGAATATCCACGCTCCTACAAACGCCAAATTGAGAGCAAACGATGCAACAAATATAATTTTAAACAGATTCTTTTTCATTGTTTCCTCCCGTTAAATCCACGACAGCAGACTTTAAAGGATCACCTGAAACCGACTTCTGCCCGCCAAGGAGAATTGTAGAAATAGTCTCTCTGCCCGCTTCTCTCGAAGTTCCTATTGAAGCAAAAGGGTTCAGAAGAATCCCTAAAATAAAGAATAGCGTAAATACGGACGAATAAATATATACCGATTTCCCGAATGACCATTTATCTTTAATACCTTTAACAATCGACATTACATTTATTGTAAAATTTTCATGAGGTTCCATCTCTTCAAGAGACTTAATATCCGCATAAATCCGATTCAATTTTTCAAATTCCCTCTCGCAAGAATTACATCGTTTTATGTGATTTGCAATCTCATCTCTTATATCTTTCCCCAATTCGTTATCTTGATACGGACTTAACAATTTGAGGACTTTATCACATTTCATCTTCTTCCCTCTATTTTAAACATGTCATTCTCCCTTTTCTTGCAATAAAACATACTTTTTTAAATTTGATTTCCCCCGTGAAATAAGGGTCTCTATTTTTGATTGTGACCATCCGGTCACTTCCGCAATTTTTTTATAAGAAAAACCGAGATAAACTTTCAAGATAAGAGCAACACGCTGATCAATCACCAAATTGTTCAACCCGTTTAGAACAAGCTTTTCTTTCTCCGTTTTTCGTAATTTTTCGGAAGGCAATTCATCTTCGGAAGGTATATGATCCCCTCCCTTTTTCTCAGAAAGTTCGGAGAAAAAAGAAAACCTTTTTCTTTTTTTCAAATAGTTCAATGAAGTATTTTTTGCAATTGTGAAAATAAATGACTGAAAAGTTCCGTTTTCTTTATATTTTTTAATTTTCACGAATATACGCAAAAACACCTCTTGAGAAATACTTTGAGCTTCATCATAATCGTTAATCATCCTAAAGACAAAGTTCACAATTTTAACTTTGTATCTGTTAACAATCACTTCAAAATTTTTAATATTTCCCGCCTTAACCGACCTTATCACATCATCATCCGAAAATTCCTCTTTAATATTATCTGTTGACATTATTCTGAATATTTAAACAATCCTTGCCTGCCTTTCTTGCAATTGACAAAGCAACTGTTAACTTTCATTGCCGACAAGAGAGGAGTAGAGATTCTCCTGAGATTTAACCATGACTTTCCCATCCCATTCTGTGAGTTCTTCAGACCGATTTGAAAGCGATTTTAAAATTGACTTGTCATTTTTTAATAAAATTATTTTTTCCGCAAATTCATTAAATTCTCCCACCGATACCGTATAACCGTTAACACCATCTGAGATAACTTCATTATTTCCTGAAATATCAGTAACAACAGCAGCCTTATTCATCAACCTTAACTGGATAAGACTCTGTGGCAATCCTTCCCATAGGGACGTAGAAACCCCGATATCAAAAACCGGAATTACGCTCTCTATATCATCAATAAATCCCGGCATGATAAATCTGTCTCTAATTCCGACTTTTTTCATTTCGCTTTCCAACGAATCTCTCAATTCCCCATCTCCCGCAATAAAAAAAACAATATTTCTCTCTTTTTTTAGGACAATAGAAGCTATTTTAATAAGATCGAAAAGTCCCTTTTGAGGTTTGAAAGGAGCTATTACCCCGCAAATAAAATCTTGGTCGCTTATTTGATATTTTTTCTTAATTTCGCTAACACTTATATCTGATTTTGTAAACTTTTCAAAATCAAAACCACTCCTTATAAGAGAGTACGATGCTTTCTTTAGTAATTTTAATTTTTTTGCCACTTTAATATCTGCTTTTGAAACAAAGATATAATGGTTTGTAAATATTGATGTGATCTTTTCAATTACTTTATATAAATTTCTCATGAAAAACGGGTGAAATCGGGAAAAAGCAAAACCATGAACGGAATGGACGGTAATTGGAACACCGGCACTTTTTGCTGCAAATCTACCTATTATTCCGGCCTTTGATGAATGTGTATGAACAATATCCGGCTTTAACCTAACAAACTCATTTCTGAGAAACTTAAATGCTTTCACGTCACGAAAAAGATTGATCGCTCTAACAAGATCTTTAATCAATATAAAACGTCTCTCTTCTCCTCCGATAAATTCTTCAGAAGGATTAAGAACCCCCCCCTCTCCACTCATAAGAAACACATCAAAGCAAACGGGGTCCATTTTCTCACAAGTATAGATGGTATTTCTTTGAGCTCCGCCCAATTCAAGTTTTGTAATCAGATGAATTACCCTTATTTTTCTCATTATTTACCGTTTAGAATATCTGCTGTTAAAATCCCGTTTTTAATATCCTCGCTCATAGATGAATAATTCCACGATCCATACCGTCCAATTGAATAAATGTTGTTTTTCGATAACATACCAAGCATACGGGGAACCGTTTTATTCCATTCCTTATTAAAAATTATATAAGAATCCGGGATCTTTAAGATATCCAAATGGATTACATCACTTTCATCATCAATCATTTCCATTTTTTTCATTAAAGAAACAGCCGACTTTCTTATTTCATCATAATCGAAATATTCATTATTCTCTATCGATCTCTCCAAGTAACAAGCTGTAGCCGGATGATTGGGATAGTATCCCGCTCTATAAAAGTCCGATGACTCGTTAGGAAGATAAACCCAGTGGAAACCGTGTTTTTTCTTGTTTAGAATTACATTAACAACAATAGTCGAAACCGATTCCAATAAGGTTGAATATTCCATCCATTCCGGACTTGGATCAAGACACCTTGCAAGGTTTCTAAGAGGCATTGTATTTACTATTTCACTATATTTATACTCCCGTTTATTGGTCGTTATCAGATGATCGTATATATTTATCTTACAAACCTCTTCATTGTAATTAATATTATGAGCAACTTTTTTCCCCATCTTGTCAATAAATACTCTTAATCCCCGGGATGGATAATAGAAATCAGCATTGTATCCCTTCTCGCTAAAGTCTTTTCCCGCCAACCCTTCTTCAACACTTTTTCTGTCGGGAACAGGAATGCTTCCCTTATCCATCTCCGGAATGATATTTGCAGGATCCCTTCTGTAATATTTAGTCAAAAAAGGTCGGAAGAACATCTCGTATAGAGTATCTCCGAAATTTGATCGAAGCGAATCCGCCAGATTTATCCGCACCCCTAAATCTCCGGATGTAATTTCTTCAAAAATCTTTTTTGAGATTTTCTCAGGGAAATGAGATAAATGGTATTGAACAGGATAAGGAACAAATTTATCAAATATAAATATTCGCGAATCTCTCCTATACTTTTTTAGATGTGAAAATCGCTTTACATATTTTTTTACATCTTCCTTTTTCTGAAAATGAAAATAGTGACCGCTGAAATCGAACCAATATCCTCCGGAATTATATTGAGTGGAAATACCTCCAATATGATCACTCTTTTCAAAAATTTTGAAATCCCTTTTCAGATTATCCGCAACACTCAAACCCGATATACCGGCACCGATTATATATATCATTCCATTTTTACTTTTAGGAGAAAAATACCGAGAACTACAAAAAACAATACGATAACGAGTGTTAAAATCAATGTAATAAGAGGAGTCATATAAAAAATGGCAATGACTACAGCCGATATAACCAGTTGGATCGCTACAATTACGGATACGGTTTTGGAAACCGACAGATTCCATTTCTCCCGTATCCTCAAAGCAAAATGATCACGACTCCCAAAAAAAGGAGATTTCCCTTTAATCAATCTGATAATAATCACATATAACATATCAAAAACAGGAATGGATAGGATCAACACACCCGAAACAAAAGCAACATCGTTATATCTTGTATATTCACCCATAACGGTCAAAGCCGCAATTATTAATCCGATAACCATGCTTCCCGCATCACCAAGATATATTCCAGCCGGTTCCCAATTAAATTTCAAAAATCCAAGAAGTGAAGCTGCAAGACTTATTGATACTACGGAAATCAGATAATCGGTATTGTACAACGATATGATAAAAATTGTAATAAGTGCAATGGAAGCAACAGATGCAGCCATACCGTCCAAAATATCAATGATGTTAAATGCATTTATTATCGATAACATCCAGACGAAAGAGATAAGATAATTTACCCATTCCGGTAAAAAAAAGAGATCAACAAATATACCGCTTTTTAGTAGTATTAATACCGCAACTATCTGAAAAAGGAATTTTATTCCGGGAGTAAGAGCTTTTAGATCATCAAATAATCCGACTATCAAAAGGATTGAGCTTGCAAACAGTATTCCCAATAAATGGCGACTAAGCGGAAAAAGAAGTCCAACCGGAGATATAAAAGCAAAATATACTATAACACCCCCCATGTAAGGAATAGGTTTTTTTTGCCTCTTTAATTTATTGTCGGGAATATCAAGCAGGTTATATCTGAAAGCGACTTTTTTTGCTATCGGAGTTCCATAAATTGCAAGTAGGAAAGCCAAGATAAAAGATAATAAATACAGTATCTCATTCATTATTCTTAATTATTCTCCTCTTCCTTACGGCATCCCTGAAAAATCTGCCCGACTTTAATAATTTTATTATAATTTTGGGAGAACTCAATGTCAACATCCCGACCCAAACAATATCCTTAAGTATAATAAAAGGGATCAAATACCAAAAGTCTCTTAATCTGAAATTTTTAATAAGTGTAAGATACCTATTTTTCACAAGATGAAATTTTATACTTTCAGGTCTTGCCAAAGCCATTGAAAATTTCTTTAAAAACGACTCCCCCAAAGTTCCCCCCCTGCTATGATATACTTTAGCTTCGGGAATAAGTTTTGTAGTCATACCGAACAAATAGCCTCTCCAACCGATATCAAAATCTTCCCAGAACATAAAATAACTTTCATCGTAATATTCACCGTCAATTTTTAACCTTTCAAGACTATCCATTCTAAACACCGTTGCGGCACCGCAAACTGAAAACACTTTTTTCTCCGTAAAAATATAATCTCCGAGAGGAGAACCGAAACCCACCTCTTTTGGATAAAGAGATTTTGAATATTCCTGCCCCGCAGAATCAATAATCTCACCACCGAATCTCAACATGAGAGGTGAAGCAATATCCAAATCACTGTCGTCGGTAAATTTATCAACCATTATCCTGCTGAAGTTCGTATCAAGATAAATATCGGAGTTTGCAACCAAGACAATATCAGAGTTACATTTTTCAATTCCAACATTGAGTGCAGCTGCATACCCTATGTTCTTTTCCAATGGGACAAGAGTTATGCCTTTAAAACCATTAACTATTTTAAGTGAATTATCGGATGAATTATTATCTACGATCACTATCTGACCAAAAGGGAAAGATTGGGACTGTAAAGATATTATATTATCATTTAAGAATCTTTCGGAATTATAATTAACTATTACTACCGATATCGTAAGCAATTTGTATTTAGATTATCCCCAATGCTTTTCCACCGTCATGAAATCCTTTCAATATAAATTCGAGATCTTCATCCGTGTGAATTGCCGTAAAGGAGGTCCTAAGGAGAGAATCCTCAAGAGGGACGGCTGGAGCAATAACCGGATTTGTGAATATTCCGAAATCTCTTAGGAAATGCCATAATTTAAACGTTTTTTCAAAATCCCTTATAAATACGGGAATAATAGGAGTTTCGGTATTTCCGGTATGGTACCCCATCTTTATTAATTCCCTATTCATTACCTTGGTTATCTCCCATAACCTCTCACGTCTCCACGGTTCTCTTTGAATTATCTCAAGTGCTTTGGAAGCGGATCCTATAGCTGCCGGAGTAATGGAAGCTGAAAAAATCAACGGACGAGAATTATGTTTTATATATTGAATAACTTTTGAATTTCCGACAACATACCCACCGAGCGAAGCAAATGATTTGGAGAATGTTGTCATAATCAGATCAACATCTTCCAAGACACCGAAGTGTTCGGTAGATCCTCTTCCGTTTTTCCCCATAACACCTACTCCATGTGCATCATCAACCATTATTCGAGTATTAAATTTTTTTGCCAACTTAACAATCTCAGGAAGATTTGCCATATCCCCTTCCATACTAAAAACACCGTCTACAATTATTATTTTACCTTTGTCAGCCGGCAACCTCCCAAGTTTATCTTCAAGGTCTTTCATGTCGTTATGTTTAAACTTAACAACTTCAGCAAAAGATAGTCTTACGGCATCCATTATTGAAGCATGTACCATCCTGTCAATTATTATAATATCATTTCTCCCCGCTAATGCGGAAATAACTCCAAGATTTGTTTGAAATCCCGTTGAAAACATGAGAGCTTCTTCTTTGTTCATGAATTTTGCAATCTTTTTTTCCATCTCAACATGAATTGTATAAGTCCCGTTAAGGAATCTTGATCCGCAGGTAGAAGACCCGTATTTCTCCACCGCTTCAATTGTAGCTTTTTTTATTTCATCATTATCAAACAATCCAAGATAATTGTTTGACCCCACCATCAATATCTTTTTCCCACCTACCCAGACATTATCACCTTTAACACTTTCAATCTCAGTAAAATATGGGTATAAACCTGTCTTTTTTGCATCTTCAGCTCTCGTATAATTAAAGCATTTCTCAAACACATCCATATTGAAACCTCCATGCGTAAACCATACCATTCCCGCATAAGGGACGGCAAAGTTATTTCTTCTTTAAGCTACGATTTTTTCTCGAAATGAATTCAGCACTGAATTTTTGAAAAGTCTTTACAGACCATTTATCTTTGAAGGTGGCGGTAAAAACCACCTCTCCATTAAGCTTTTGTTTACCTATCAAAGACGTATCATTCACCTTAAAGCTAATGGTTTTTTCATCTTCTTCGTTCCCAAAATCGTAGTATACCGAATCACCTTCATGAATTGTTTTGAAATCTAATTCCGATCCGGTAAAAAAAACTTTAGAGAACTGAACATTATCGTTCTTGTTAAGATTAATTCTCACATCGGGATTGGACGCAATTTTTATTCCCTGAATAGGCAATATTTTGATAGTAAGTTCTCCCTCCATACCTTGATGGATAATTTTCGGTTTTATAGTTGTTACTATCTTAATAAGTTTTTCTTCGGAACCGAACCCTGTTCCCAAAAACGAAATAATCAAGAGTAATAGTAATGGAATCCTACTTATCATCATGCTACTTATACTACACCACGATTAATAAGTCAATCTCACGGCATCCTTTTGTTGTTATAAATGGAGTTGCATTAACACATAGGAAATAGCACTTGCTCTTCAAATTCCAACATCCAACTATATTGAAATATTATTTTTTATGTATTACAATCCGGTCTTTGAAAGTCAATCATGAAAACTTTAAAAATAAAGAATTTAAGCAAAAAGTATAACGGTATTCTTGCAGTTAATAATATCTCATTTAACGTATCGGGAGGAGAAATAATCGGACTTTTAGGTCCGAATGGAGCCGGAAAAACAACCACAATAAAAATGTTGACATCACTCCTTAAAAGATCATCGGGGAGAATTTTGTTCAACGACAAAGAGATCAACAGAGATATGAATAATTACAAAAAAATTATCGGATATGTACCTGAAAATGCAAATCTCTACAATCACCTAAGCGGATACGAATATTTGATGTTTACAGGACTGTTAAGAAAAATTGATAAAAATATACTTGGCAAGAAAATCGAATCCATGTCCGAGTTATTTCAAATGGGAACCGATATTCACAGTTCAATCGCTTCATGTTCCAAAGGGACCGTTCAGAAGATAGTAATTATTTCCGCAATTATTCACAATCCGGAAATTCTTTTTTTTGACGAGCCTTTGAACGGTTTGGATATAAATATGGTTCTTATTATAAAAGAATTGATTTTAAAACTTTCACAAGCAGGAAAAATAATAATATATTCCTCTCACATTCTGGAAATCGTGGAAAAAATATGTTCTCGGATCATTATTATTAACAATGGATGCTTAATTGACAAAAAGGAATTTGAAGATTTTAAAGGGGAAAAAAACGGTATTGACCTTGAAATCTTTTTTAAAAGAGAAATATTGTCTCAAAATGAGAAAAACATCGCCGAAAATATCATCCGATTGATGATATCCGAATAAATGACGATCAAAAACTCCAAAAATATATTTATAACTCTCTTCAAACATTTTTTTATGAGATTGTTAAAAAACGATATGTTTAATGAGAACAATAATCTTTTATTCAAATTTCTTTATGCTTTGGCACTTATCTCCTCATCAATCACATTCATAACAATATTCATGATGCAAAAATATATGATCTTGCCTAAGTTAAGGGATCAATCATGGATGGATCTTTCAATTTTTTTTATGGTATCCATGTCCACTACAGGTATAATCGCCATCCTTGAATGGAGAGTGTTATTCCCTGACTTAAAGGACAGGTCTAACCTGAACCCTCTCCCTATAAACCTTATTAAACTATATCTTGCAAAACTATTAAGTATAATAAGCTTTATTTTTATTTTAACTTGTATACTGATATTGTTTCCGACAATACTGTTCACATCTACTGTTATATACAAAGCAAGTATTATCAAAATCATTGCTATAACTTTTTTCAGTTTTTTCATTGCAAATCTTTCGGTATTCTTTTTTGTAAGTTTCCTTAACGGTATTCTTCATCTACTGCTTTCAGAAAAAATACGTGAATTGTCGGGTTTTTTCATTCAACTCGTTTTTGTTGTGATTTTTATATCAGCATTAGTCATATCGTTCGGAATTAATCCTTTTCTTTTTGATTTTAAACAATCGTCCCCATCTTTACTATTATACTTTCCCCAATTGTGGTTTTCCGCAATAGTTCAACTATTTTCCGGTTACGGAGATAAAACGTTTCTTTTACTCTCCAAATACGGAATTTACAGTTTTTTATCCCTATTCTTCTCATATCTGATAATTTTATTTATCTCATTTAAAAATAAAAATCTCAAAGTCACCTCCGGGATCAACCTTAAAAGTAATTTTGCAAAAAAATATTTTGACAAAATATTCTTAAAATCTCCGGAATCAAAAGCCATCTATCTGTTTTTAAGAAATTCATTTTTCAGAAAATTTGAAATATTGATCGGAATGGCTTCTTTCTTAGGTTCGGGAATCAGTTTAATTCTAATCTCATATCTGAACTATTTTTTATCCCATGGGAACAACTTTCTGCAAACGGGAGGAGACATTTTATCATCGTCTACAATTTTATACGCCGTCATCTTAGGAACTGATTTCTGCATTAAAACTCAAATTGACATTAAAGCAAATTGGATAATAAAACTCTCCGAATCGGAAGAAAAATATAACTTTTCAAAAGGGATAAAAGTGTTTATATTTTCAAATCTATTGATTCCGATAATATTTATTTTCTCTACGATCAAATTTGTTTTTTCCGATTTCAACAATTGCTTTCCATATTTGCTTTTCAATATAAGTATTGCCGTCTTAGCATATGAATTATTCTTTTTTAAGCCGAAAATATTCCCTTTTTCACATTCAAAACTGCCGTTTTCAAGTAAAAGTGTTGCATTGTGGATCATTAAGCTTTCCGGATTTCTTATAATTCCGTCTTTTTCCTTGAAAATATGGCAATTATTATCCGGAAATATGATCTATATGGTTCTCATATTATTTCTTGTTCTTTCATTGAGTATTTTAAAAAATAAATTAATAAATTTCATTTATCCTTTCGATTTTGACACACGGGAACTCGATTATTTTACATCTTTAAATCTATCATCTCATGAATGATCCTTTAATTTCCTAAACTCAACCGAATTTTAAAAAAATTAAATTTAGGTTATTTTAATGAAAAGGAAAGTAAATCCTGAAATCACAAGTGCCTTGAACAACAGGTAAATAAACGATATGGTTAATGCTTTTTTCTTATCTATTTTTGAAAAATATACAATTCCGAGAGCAATTGCAACCGTATACCATACGGAAAATATATCAAAACGGGAAGCAAGAATATATATGAAAGATTTTTCTCCCGCTCCCGAAAAAAAAAGTGCCGGAGAAAAAAATCCAAGTAGCTTCACATTAAAAATCAGAGAAACCGACTCGATCATCTTGGGAAAAACGATGTCAATCAGCGATGCCCCTGTAACAAGAGAAAAGTAATTTATATAAACTCCTTCACTTCCTCCTATTCCGAAGAACAAGTAAGTAAAAAATGCTCCTGTACCGATAACTATAAAAACAGAAAATAATTCGGGGATCAAAACAAACAATTTCTCTCCAAAAGAAAGATTACGGATATCAAAATTCCGGCTCTGAAAATATTCTCCGAGATTGGAATCTTGAATTATCTCGGACATCTGCTCTGCAGCATACGGAAATGTAACAAAACTCAAAATAAAAACAGTTAAAAGGATAAAAACAAAATACGGAACCCACTTTTTATTCTCCATTAGTGATCCGAGTGAGGATCCTGGCGTTCTTATTATTCCTTCAAGGCCAAAAAGCAATGCATTAATTTTTTCCATCATGAACCAATTATACAGTATTTTTCAAATCTGACAAAAAAGTACCTGTCCCCTTTTATTTGCAGTAGGGGTAAATGGCAATTTACCCCATTCTTCC
>CAYRAO010000043.1:0-13945 GCA_964422395.1 uncultured Clostridia bacterium | reverse complement strand
TAAAATCCTAATTTATTTTTTTTAGAAGAATGGAATTAAAAAGAAGTTTATAAGTACTTCCCGTCGAAGCACGGAATTGAGGGTTAAAGCCCATTAATACCAATTGCCCTCTGTTCTTCTTTAGCCATACAAGGACACTCCTGTTCTTCAGCACGGTTTCATTCTCACAGTAACCGCTTAATAAAATATTCTCCTTGGGGAATTTCCCTATTACCCTTCGGTCTCTATCAAATTTGGGAACTCTCGTCTGAAACAGTGCCGTCCCTCTAAAGAAAATCCCACAATTTTTATCCATACCTGCTGTTATCGGATGATCCTTCCTAAGATTAATTTTCACAAATGAACCCGGGCAGTAAAGACCTCTTTTTCTTGCTGTTTCTGAAATATCCTTTATCGGAAAAGAGAAAGTGTCCGAGACTCCGGATGAATTCTTTATTTCATGTTCCCCCATGAAAAGTTTGGTTGAAGCACCCCAAGAAATTACAATACCTCCATTATCAATAAAACCGATAATCTTTTTCAAGCCCTTTGAACCCATACCTTTCGTGTATTCGGGAGGATAACTCGGAGTAAAATAATTTGATCCCGATCCGTATTTCCCTTTTTTTAAGACAGTGGAATTGGCGTCCGGAAAAATTATTACATCAAATTTCCCAGATAAATTAAGTCCTGAAATATCTTCCGGTCTTATAATAGTAAACGGAATTGAATATGAATCGAATATAAACCTTGTCCATCCCGCATCCATATCGTGATACCAAGTTTCAACAAGCCCTATCTTAGGAATAACAAATTCGGTAACAATCGGTTTTTTATTAATAGTGACATAGCTTGGCGAAACATTAAGTGTATTAATTATCGCCTTTAACTTGGAATTCTCTACATTTCGAATCATAAAACTTCCCTTTCCGAAGATCCTTCCCCCGACCTTAAGATCGTTATTCAATCTCATAACTCTTATTCCGGCTTTTTCGGCACTAAATGCAAATTTGTAACTTTCATTGTTTGTGACCGGAAAAATCATATGCGTATAACTGTTCAACGGAGTTGAACTTATTCTAAAATCGGAATTATTTTTTACAAGATTAGTGAGGATCTTATCCGAAGGTTTATCAATCATGAAACTCTTTACACCTTTATGTAACGGGAGAGACCAGCTGGTAATATCGTACGGCTTAATTATTTTTCCGCCCGGAGTATAATGTCTAACCGGATATATTTGTGACTCCATCACCTCTTTTATAAAGGAACGGAACGGTTGTGCAAGAGGGACAACGATATCTCCTTTGGAAAACAACCGCCCTTCAAATTCAACATCTCCTTTAAGACGGTATGTAACAACTCCATGTTCATGTAGCAAATTAACCAACGATACCATCTCACTTTGATCGTGCTGAACAACCGGAATCACATAATAAAACGGAGGTATATTTTTCCCTTTCTTCACTTCCTTCCTGCACAATTCATTCCGGTATCTGAGTATATCCTCTCTATGATTTGAAGCGGTTTTAAGTATTGAGTATGTAGAGCTCATCTCATATTTCATAATATCACCGAGTCTCCACCACCCTCCGTCCCACGGAAGCGGCATATTAATACTTTTCTCATACTCGGATAAACCCTTCCCATATCCTCTCAATTCATTTTGCTCAATGTAGACTGGGGTAGCATACCGAACACTTGCAGCTTCAGTAAGAAATCCAATTACATTTTTCCATATACAAGTCTCGGTAGAACCTGGCCAATAATCATCGAACAAATAATGCTGCGACACACCTTGCAATCCGTCTTTTGTCATATCTTTCATCAGGTTGGCTCCAAATATTCCGGACCAATTCCATATTCCCGCATCAATATTTTCAGCTATTGGATCGTGATTCGGAGGGACAAAATATCTCGATGTATTTGATCCCATCTGATGCTTTTCGACCATAACCTGAGGGAACCAATCAAGATTATATATCTTTGCAATCGTTTTGGTGTCGGTTTGAGAAAGTGTAACAAAATCTCTATTATTGTCATGACCAATATATTTATGATAGACTCCGGGAAGACTGCTTGCTTCATATTTCTTCCCTTTATATTTCCAATAATGGTGAATAACCATATCCATCCCATCCGGATTATGACAAGGGACCATCAAAATAAGGACATCATCCAGCCACTTCAAAACTTCCTCCTTCTCCGATGTAACAAGATCGTAAGCAATCAACGGTGCGGACTGTGAAGGTCCGACTTCTCCGGAATGCATTGAAAGTGTCTCAAGAAAAGATACCGGAGATGATCTTAAAATCTCATTTAATTCATCCCGAGGTATATTAGGATCCAGAGCAAGTCTTTTATTTGTTTCCTTTATTTTTCGTAGATTGTTAATATTTTTTTCAGAGGAGATAAAAGCAATGTACATCGGTTTGCCCATTGGAGAAGTACCGATACGCTCAAGCTTGATCTTCATTGACGATTTATCAAGAATTTTAAAATATGTTATCAGTTGCTCATAATCAAAAAGCATCCTATCCGTTCCGGGTTTAAAACCGAAATATTCATCGGGAGACTTTACTATTGCATTGGTTTTTGCAATCACCGGAAACATAAACAGTAAAATAGACAAAACGATTAAAATCTGAATTCTTGTCTTCATCAAATCCTCCTTTGTTTCATATCATATTTTACACAATGATTTTTTTTTATAATACAGCTAAAGTGGGAAAAAATACTATTTTACTTATATTTCGGTTCGATTTGACCGAATATCGGTAAATGATTTTGCAATTCTAAACCGGATTAGATATTTCTATGAATTCACATTCTATCTCAAACGATTTTGACAAAATATTTTTTAAAGCCATAACTCCGGGTTTTTCCGAAAAATAATGTCCGAGATTGATGAAATTTGTTCCTGTTTCAAGAGATATAGCAGGAATATGCTCTTTTATTTCCCCGCAAATAAAAGTATCGGCTCCCGAAGAAACGGCTTCTTCATACAAATCGGTAGAGCCTCCGCTTGCAATAAACAGTTTTTGCGGGATTTTCGGACCATTATTCAGTATGGTAAACCCATATTCGGTTTTAATATTGAATCCGTTCACTATTTTTTCGTTTGAACAAAAATCCAATCCTTCAGGATGTATAAATCTGTGAAAACTTGTAACAATTTCATCAAGAGTTCTCCCCTTTTTATTGAAACCGAAAAATCCCCATTTCAAGGGATCTCCGATATCCGCATTTATCGCCTCCATTAAAAGCGAATTATGACCTATATCGGGATGGGCATCCATCGGTAAATGAATTCCGAATAACGATATATCATTATCAAACAGTTTTTTAATTCTATTTTTTTCCTTACCTTTCAATGAAAAAAAATTTTTCTCAAATATGGCATGGTGAACTATAACCGCATCACATCCCGACTTGATCGCCCGATCAAGAAACAACATGTTAAAAGAGACTCCGAGTCCTATCTTTTCCATCTCTTTTTTCCCCTCAACTACCAATCCGTTGATACAATAATCTTCAAAATTTTTCAGATCATAAGTTTCCGATAAAAAATTCTCCAGTTCCGTCAAAGTTATCATGGTTCAATCACCTCTCCCGTACGATCAAGTAAAACCGGATGCTCCATTATCTTCGTAATAAATTTTTTTGCTTCAAATACCGCATCTTTAATGGTATTTCCGAGAGCAATATACGCTGAAATTGCAGAAGAGAGGATACAGCCCGAACCGTGAGTATTCACACCGTCAATTTTTTCTCTTTCAAAACTAAACTCCGAATTATTAAAAAACAGAATATCAACGGCATTGCCCGTTAGATGTCCCCCTTTTATAAGTACCGGAATACCGATTTCCTCAACCATCTTTTTCCCCGCTTTTTTCATATCTTCTACCGATTTGATTTTAATTCCAGAGAGTACCGATGCTTCAAACAAATTTGGAGTTATTAAAGTTGCATATTTAAAAAAAGATTCTTTCAAATATTCAATATCGGTTTCCGTAAAAAAATTTCTTCCGGCAGTTGCAGTAAAAACAGGATCTGCAATAATCGGAATTTCAAGATTCTTTTTTTTCCACCTTCCGATAATCTCAGCTGTTCTTTTTGTAAGCAGACCGGTCTTTACCGATCTGATCTTATATCCTTTGCCCAATCCATTCAGCTGAGTTTTAAAAATTTCATGATCAATTTCAGACAGGTCATAAAACTCATTATGATTCTGTGCCGTGATACACGATATAACTCCCGTGCCGTAGACCCCTATCGAATGAAAAGTTTTCATATCCGCCGTTATCCCAGCTCCGCTGCCCGGATCGAATCCGGCAATTGCCATTACAACGGGTTTATAAAAACTACCCTCCATTCGGACCACCTAATTTTTCCCCGAGATTGTATATTTCGGTAAGTAATTTGTCATTCCTTTTTTTATCGTTTTCAACAAGATTGACAGGAATTCCGAGTTTTTCATATAAACTTGTTAGTTTTTCAACTCCGAATTCCAGTTGCCCTGAAATTGCAAGTCTCGTTCCGGAAAATGTGAACAGTCTGTTTCCCTCACCTAACTCTTTAACTATAAATTCCATGGAATCAACCATCCCCTTCCCCTCTCTCTCATTCGGAGAGCCCATGGATAACAAAAGGACAAAATCTTTTTTCCACTCAATCCACGGAGTGTGGATAAGCCCATGTTCGGTTATTTTAACATTAATAAACGAACGGAAACGGTCCAGAACCATCTTTAATTTGGAAGGAAAATGGAAAAAATAAACCGGTGAAGAGATAACAATAACATCGGCTTCATGAATTGATCTGCTGAGATTTTCCCAGTCATCCCCCCTTAAAGAACACCGTTTGATCAAATTACATCTGAGACAGCCGGAACATGGATATACATTCAATTTGTTTACATTGATTCTGTTTACTCCGGTTCCCGAAATATCCGCCCCCATAATAAAATGTTTAAGCATGATGCTTGAGTTGGCATTGCTTCTCGGACTCCCTTCAAAGGCAAGTATTTTCATTAATACTATTTTTTTATAACCGAAATAATCTTTTTAAAAAATGAGCTTTTTCTTACTTTTGCAGTATGACCGTCATTTATTTTAAAATTATCTCCATATTTTTTCTTATAATATGCAAGTCTCTCTTCTTCTGTCATCGGTTTTTTTGACTTTTTTAAAACACGGGAATCCTTCTTCCCGATATCTTTTCTAACACTTTTAACTCTCTCCACTCTTTTATTCCGCTTTTTAAAATCTTCCTTCTTTTTTCTCGCGGGAGGAGTATCTCGACCTTCTTTCTTAACAGATCCCCCCCCTTTTTTACTACCGGTTGGTCTCCGTCTTCCGGAACCCTTTTTTAACTCTCTCCCTTTATAAGATGAAGGAGGAGGAACATTTTCTATTTTTTCATACAGATCGTCGGAGGCATATTCTACGGGGATTTTCATTCCGATGAACTTTTCAATTGCTTCCAGATTAAAGATATATTCTTCACAAGCCAAAGCAACGGCTTTTCCACTCTTTCCGGCTCGTGCCGTTCTTCCTATCCGGTGTACATAATTCTCACAATCACCCGGAAGATCGTAATTAACAACAAGTTCAAGATCATCTATATGTAATCCTCTTGCCGCAACATCGGTTGCAACAAGTAAATTTATCTTTCCCGATTTAAAATCATTTATTGTAGTCAATCTTTTCTTTTGGGGAAGATCTCCGATCAAATAGTTACACTTTTTACCATTATTAACCAAATATTTATGAATCCTTACGGCTTGATGTTTGGTATTAGTAAAAATAAGAGCGTTCCTCGGTAATTCGGAGTTCAGAATACCCATAAGAAGACTGATCTTCTCCTTCTTTCCCACATGGTATAACACCTGATCAATATTTTCGACCGTAACGTTCTTTGAAACAATTTCTATACTTTCAGGACTATTCATATACTCCCAAGCCATCTGTTTTGCACTAATATTAAGCGTTGCGGAAAACAACATTGTCTGCCTTTTGAAATACGGAGACATTCGGCGTGCCATTCTCCGAATATCAGGGAAAAATCCCATATCAAACAATCTATCGGCTTCATCAATAACAAAATATCCTATATCTTTAAGACTGAGTTTCCCTTGTTTCTCAAAATCAAGCAATCTGCCCGGTGTTCCGATTATGATATCAACACCTTTTTTTAACATCTCCTCTTGAGGCTTATACCCGACTCCACCGAAAAAACAACCTATATTAATATTAAAAAACGAACAAAGTAGTTTTGCCTCTTTTTCTATCTGAACAGCCAATTCTCTTGTCGGAGCGATTATTAATGCACGTTTGTTGAATTTTAAAGTATTATTCTCAAAATTATTAAGGATCGTAAGTATGAATGCAGCAGTCTTCCCTGTTCCTGTCTGAGACTGCACATATACATCTTTACCCTTAAGAGAAATATTAAAAGTTTTTTCTTGAACCGGAGTACAATCAATATATCCGGCTTTATCTATCCCTTTTAATATTTTCTCACTAAAATTGAACTCGGTAAATTTCATCAAGATCAGTCGTCTTCTATCTCTGACAGCGATTGCTTCAATATAGCTTCAAATTTTTTCATTTTATTCTTATATTTTATATGTAGTTCCTCAATACGTTTTTCGTAATTGCTGGATAAATCATCCATTTTTCTTCTAAATTCATCCCGCTCCTTATCAAGTTCCTTTAACTTTAATTCGGAGGTTTCAATATCCCGCAAGAGCTTTTTCTTCTCCTCATCGGATTTTGCTTCACGCTCTTTAATCATATTCATCTCTTCCAAAAGAGCTTGTTTCTCCTTTTCAAATTCGGCTTCCTTCTCTTTCACCTCTTTTTTAAAATCATTGCTTATCGATTCCTTTTCATCTTGAAATCCTATTTCAAACGGTGAATCATCGGGAATATCGGTTTCCACAATATCGGGAATACTATCATCCGATTCAAGAAGCATCTGCTTAAGCTCCGTATTTGTATCTGGATCGGAAACTTCATTGGAATCAAGTGTAGAAGATTCAACAAAGATATCATCGCCGAGTATATCTATCTCATCATTGGGATCCGATTCGGTTTCAAGCTCAATAATATCGTCATCATCCAAGACATCGGTCATTGTAATCGGATCGGAAGGGATGGAACAAGAATCCGATTCAAGATTGTTTTTTAATATTTCTTTTAGATCGGACGAACTGACAGGTTTTTTTAAATAACCTTCCGCCGTAAATTTTAATTTTCTAACGGAAGATAGGATATTTTCCGAATTATCCGAATATAGCAGAAATATTGAGGAAGACATCTTTCCGCTACATCTTTTAAGAATGTCAAAGACAATAAAATCATTCACATCGGGAAGATCCAGACTCAAAAAAACCAATGTCGGCTCATCTATTCCGATATGAGTCAGTACATCCTCACTTTTTGAATAGTAATTTACAGTTGTTTTTGATGGGTTACAATAAACCTTTAACTCTTTTACAAATCCCGGATCAACGTCCGCTACTAATATTTTTTGATGCATTTCAGTATATTTTATAGTAATTTTAAATTTATGTAAAGATTGAATTTATTCAAAATTTTAATGTTTCCCGCCATAAAGCATTTTAATCCCGTGTTCGAGCAGCGGAATGATCAGATTCGTGCAGAAAGTTACCGCTTTAACCGAACCCGGAAAATTAATAATGATCGTTTTCCCTTTTACTCCTGCAATACCTCTTGAGAAAACCGCAAATTTTGTCTCTTTATAAGATTCATTTCTCAGCATCTCTGCTATTCCAGGTAATTCGACATCACATATCTCTTTTGTAATATCAGGTGTTATATCTCTTTCGGAGATTCCCGTCCCTCCGGTAGTTATTATGTAATCTTTATCAAGATTCCACTCAATCTCTTTTTTAAGAAGTCTTTTTTCATCGGGAACCACCGTTAAAGTTATTGTCGATTCGATTCCGCTCATCTCTATCATATCCTTTATTTTTCGACCGGACAAATCTTCATACTCTCCTGAGAATGCTCTATCCGAAGCTGTAATTACCGCTATCTTCAGCACTTATCACCCCCTCCTTGATCACTTTTGCGAAAACTCCCTCAACAGGCATAATACATTCCCCCACCGCATCATATATTGCACAACCGGAGTGACACTTCTTCCCTATTTGAGTAACTTCAAGAACAGCACCATTTATTGAGATTTTTCCACCTATTCGGATTTTTTTCCAATCTATCCCCTCGGTTATTATGTTTTCTCCAAAATCACCGTCTCCTATTTTAAGCTCTCCCGACCTCTTCCTCATATCGGTTATTGACTCGAAAGCAAGAAAAGAGACCTGCCTATGCCAATTGCCTGCATGAGCATCACCTTCAATACCATATCCTTTTATCAATTTTATCTTTTTTACAGGACGTTTTTGTACACCTTTTTTTTCCGAAATATTAACCGACCTGATACTAAATTTCATTTTTTATCTTCTCCACAAGTTTTATATCCGAAATTACCATATTTTTATCCACCGCTTTACACATATCGTAAACAGTAAGTGCGGAAATCGATACTGCTGTTAAAGCCTCCATCTCAATTCCTGTTTTTCCATCACAGATAGCTTCCGATCTGATCAAGATTCCATCTTCCTCAATTTCAAATTCAACATCTATCTTATTTATAACAATATTATGGCAAAGCGGGATCAGAGAAAATGTCAACTTTGCACCTGAAATACCCGCAATTCTGGCAGTAGAAATTACATCACCCTTTCCTACAAGATTTTCCCTTATTAATTTTAAGGTTTCTTTACCAAGAAATATCTTCCCCGATGCTTTGGCAACCCTGTGTACTATTTCCTTTCGGCTGATATCCACCATCTTAGCTTTCCCTTTTTCGTTAACATGTGTTAAATTCATACGCCCCTCTCAATCCTATTTTAATTAAAATACCATATTTTATCAATAAACAATTATCAACCCCCGATCTCCCAATTTCCTCTTGTTCTATTTGCAGACCCTTTTCGGGGTTTACTTAAAACCGCTTTTTTAAGACTGTCCTTCGGATTCTCCAAATCCAAAGGAATCTCCAGATCGGAGAAGAGGCATGGTTTCAACTTTCCGTCCGAAGTTAACCTGATCCTGTTACATGACGAACATTTTAAAGGTCTCTCCGCTTCATATTCTTTGTTGATACTCCCAATGTCATTTAAAGAATAGTGGTTGATCCTCTGTAACGACAATCCGTTTTTTTCACAAAATAATTTCATACTTTTCACTTCATTATCATTAAATCCAGGAATCAGGACCATATTGATCTTTGTACCTGTAAATCCGACTTCTTTTACTTTTTCAATCCCTTTAAGAACTCTTCGGATATCCCCACCTCCGACAAGTTTATTGTACTTTTCGGGATCAAGGGTATCAAGCGATATGTTGATTCGGTCAATGCCCGCCTCCTTAAGAGATGCCGCCATACGTTCCAATAATACACCGTTTGTAGTCAAAACAAGTTCCTTAACTCCCCGAACCGATCCGATATTCCTTACAAGATCAATGATATCTTTTCTTATCAGCGGTTCTCCGCCGGTTATCCTGATCTTCGATATTCCAGAATCAACAGCCGCCTTTACGACTTTGACAATATTCTCATACGAAATTATATCCGAATGCTTCTTCATTGGAACACCTTCGGGAGGCATACAATAAGAACATCTGAGATTACATCTGTCCGTTACGGATATCCTGAGATAGTTTATTTCTCTATCAAATTTGTCTAACATTGACAATCTCGCCTTGGGGTATCTCCGATACACCTCTTCCAATCTTCATCAGACCGTTTGCTTTCGATAAAGAGACAAAATGTGCCGATCCGTGGTATTCAATTAGGTTCACCTCCCCTTTGTCGTAAAAGACCGGAATATAAAGATCTCTCTCCTTTTTCCTCCTCATAAATCGCCCATTCAACTTTCCACGAATAAACAGAGGAGAATAAATATTACCTCCCATTCTCATAACCAACGGTTTTACCAAAATTTCAAAAACAACAAATGTAGAGACGGGATTTCCCGGTAACCCGAATATAACTTTGTCATTTTTTGTCCCGAATAATGTCGGTTTCCCTGGTTGAATTGCAACTTTATTAAAATGGATCGTCACCCCGAGTTCCTCGAGAATGTCCGGAACAAAATCGTAGTTCCCCATCGAAACACCGCCCGATATTATTGTCAGGTCAAAAGTCTCTATCATCTTACCTAACGAATCTTTCAACAATCCTCTCTCATCGGGAACTATTTTCATCTCCGATACTTCCCCGCATGCATCCGCCAATTGTGCCGAAAGTGAATATCCGTTACTGTTAAATATATGTCCTGAAAGAAGACTTCCACCCGGTTCCACAATTTCCGAACCGGTGGTGATAATTCCGGTTTTAACCCTTTTATATACTTGTAACTTACCTAATCCCAAAGATGCGGCGGCTCCTATCTCGGGAGCTCTCATAAGTGTTCCCGATACAAGAATTTTATCACCCTTCTTTATATCTTCTCCCATCAAACAAATATTATTATTACTATCTTCTCCATTTAGATACATGTATCCGTCATCTTCGCCGGTGACCTCTACTTTTATCACCCTGTCGGTACCGGAGGGTATGGGTGCTCCGGTCATTATTCGGGAACACTCCCCTTTCCCAACCGATCTTTTTGGAAATTTTCCGGCAGGAATCGTCTCAACTATTTTATATCTTTTAGAGTTATCACCCGAAAATACCGCAAATCCGTCCATTGCGGACTTGTCAAAAGGAGGCATATCTATCTCCGAATATATATCTTCCGCAAGTATCCTTCCGAGAGAGTCCGAAAGTCGCACTTCTTCAATTTCGGACTTTTTACCATATCCGCCGATAATATCTGCAGCTTCATCGGGTAATATCATTTTTTGATCTGTTTTCATTGTAATCTTTATCTCCCTTTCATAACTTTATGTGGAAAAAGTTTTAGTGAGGAAACCTTGAATGTCACCCACAATTTAACACCTTCGGAAACCTTCATATCTTCAAAAGATTTTCTCGTTATCTCCGCAATAACAGGCAATCCGATATCAACGGTAACTTCAACTCCCGAAGATCTTTTGACAATCTCTTTTACAGTCCCGTGAAAATTATTTCTTGCAGAAGACTTAAACCTTTTCTCGGATAACAAAATTTCGTCGGCTCTTATTGCAATGTAAGATAATTCGGAATCTTCTCCGTTCACAAAAAAACAGACTCCGTTGGAATTAAATAGACCGTCTTTCACACTTCCCTTAATGACATTTTTAAATCCTAAAAAATCCGCTACGGATTTTGAGGAAGGGGAACCGAATATTTCATCGGGAGTTCCGGTTTGGACAATTTCTCCGTTAAAAATGATCCCCATTCTATCCGCCAGCGAGATAGCCTCTTCAAAATCGTGTGTAACATGGATAAAAGTTTTTCCGGTCTTCCTGTGGAATTCTCTGAACAGAGCTCTTGTCTTCTCTTTAAGACTCCTGTCCAATGCCGATGTAGGTTCATCAAATATGTATACGTCGGGAGAAATTATAGTTGCTCTTGCTATTGCCACCCTCTGCTTCTCTCCTCCCGAAAGTATCCCTATTCTTTTGTTAAGCAAATGGGATATTCCGAATTCTTCCGCTATCAAGTGTACTTTCTCCTTAATCTCTTTTTTACCGAAGCCAAAGAACCTTATCCCGTAAGAAATATTTTCATACACGTTCATGTGTGGGAACAACATATAATCCTGATAAATCAATCCTATTTTTGACTTATCAATACCGGTAATTAACCCGCTGTCAGCTTTTATTAAACCTGCTATAAGTTCAATGGTCTTTGTCTTTCCCGATCCACTCGGTCCTAGAAGGACAAAATATTCTCCGTCTCCCACTTTTAAATTAAGATTTTTCAGATGGAAATCACCCAACTTTTTATTCACATTTTCAAGCCGAATTTCCATATTATTTTCTAACCTCGTAAATACGGATCACAATGAACACAATTAAACTTATTGCAATCATAATAACCGTCACCGGAAGTGCATATTTAAGTCCGAAATTCTGAAATCTGCCGAATATCAGAACGGGAGCGGTTACCGGATGATACGCTAAGATTATAACAGCACCGAATTCCGATATCCCCCGTCCCCACATCATTATTGCACCTGAGAATATCGATTTTTTTACCATCGGTAGGCTTACAGTGTAAAACATCTGCCAAGGAGTGGCTCCCAGCGTAATTGCCGTCCTTTCATACCTCGGATCAACCATCCGAAAACCACTTTTAACGGAATTTATTAAAAAAGGTACCGAAACAAAAAACATTGCCATGGAGATTGCAATCTCTGTTCCGACTATATTCAAACCGGTTGCTTTACTAATAAACGAATGTCGTCCCCAAGCAGTTAGCAGAGCAATTCCCACTGCAGTATGAGGAATTATCACCGGTATATCTATTAATCCTTCCAAAATCTTTTTCCCGGGAAATTCCTTTCTTGCAAATAAATATGCCAAAGGGATACCGGTCAAGAGAGCAGCAACCGTAGCATACAAGGAAGCTCGAAGAGTAAGGAATACGGAATTAATAACCTCCCTCTCTTTGACGGTATCCAGTAAAATTTTAGGATCGACATCAAATACCATCTTTGTAAGAGGATATGCAAGAAATAAAAGGAGAAATATCCCCGGTAAAACAAATAAGTACCTGACTTTAACCATTATTTTAAATATTTTTTCAATACTTTCGGAAGTGCTTCGGGATTATCCGCTAAAATCGGTGTTAATACAGGCTGACCGTTGGCTTTCATTATAACTCGTCCCCTTTCACTGAAAATAAACTCAACAAACCTTAATGCCTCATTTTTATGTTTTACACTGTTGGGAATCGTAATTCCGTAAACCATCGGTGCACCTCTTTTTTTGATAAATTCCCCTGGTTTTTTTCCGGTTATATCAATTGATACTTTCGAATAGAGATCGGCATATCCTCCGGACACCAAATTTATTTGAGGAGGAAGGAGAAGATATTTCAACCCGTGCTGTTCGGCAACACTTCTGTATATGAAGAGGTAGTCAAGCTCACCCGCCTCTATCATGGCAAGTAGATCCACCTCTTTAGGACGAATATTTCTCCCGTTTGTATTTTCGCTAAAAGCCTTAAAAAGTCCCTCTTTTTTGTAAAAAATTTCCGCAAGTTTTACGGTAAGAACAGCTCTATATCCGCAAGGGTCCGAATTGGGGTCGGAATGACCGTACTCAACACCATCCCTCATAAACACATCAAACCAGTTTGAAGAATTGATCTCGTCTTTATATTTGCTTTGATTTGAATAAACAATAACCATCTCGTTGGTAGTGAAATCTATGCAATAATCTGCATATTCGGGATAGAGAAGCTGCTTGATAACATCCGAATCGGCAGAGGCAACGACGTCAACCTCCCTCTTTAGATCCGAGACCTGACGTGCAGCTGTTCTGCTTCCGTAACTTTCAAGTATCACTTTGATATCCGGATTCACCTCCATAAATTCATCCGCTATCCTTTTAAATGGAATAGAGAGAGAACCTGCATGAACGACAAGGAGTTTCTTGATCTCTTTTCCCGATCCGACATTTTTAACTTTCGAACAATTTGTAAAAAAAACCAAAGTAACCGCTGACAATAAAAAATAAAAAATTTTGAATTTCATTCAAACCTCCATTTAATAACATGAAGGAGATCTTTCGGGGAGTTAATCCCGAATTGTGTTCTCCTTTCCAAGCACGGGAGGCGGTTCTGTTTCCGGAACCACCCTACAGGTCTTCAGGCATGACATTGAGCTTTAGCCGTAAAAACTCGGAGATATGAGTATGTTACCAAATAGTCAATATCCGGTCAACCGACCACAAAACCAGGGGTGACGGTGCTTTGTTTCTTTGAATTTTTAATTTTT
>CAYRAO010000042.1:12998-15457 GCA_964422395.1 uncultured Clostridia bacterium | reverse complement strand
TAATCAAGGAAGTTAACATCTATATCCCGAATGACACAGCAGTCCTGATAATCAAATTTCTCACTAAATATGGATACCTTATAATTAAAGATGTAATATTTTTCATTAAAATAGCTTACCCGGCCTATGGGAGGCTTGAATTCATTGGGTGCTGCCGGATTACCAAGGTTTAAAGAGATGGTTCTTTTTACCTCGTTTGACTGAATATCCATTACCTTTAACAGTATCTTCTTGTTCTCTTGTTGAGATAAATAATCAAGGATATAAAACTCATTTCTATCTTCAGTAATCCCCCCGTATTGATTTCTATAAATGCTCTTTTCGGTTACCGAGGTGTCGTGCAAAACCGTATTTTGAGCCTTGACCTCAACGGTCTTGTAATTCATCTTGGTGATATCTTCACCCTTATGACAACCACCGATCAATACAATCAACACAACTATCAAACAAAAACTATTCCTTCTCATAATCAAACACTCCTTAAAAAATATCATTTAGAGAATTCACAACCGAGCTTATATTATATCCTTTTCCTTTCTACAAATTCCGGTTAGCTAATGTCACTGACAAGATTAAACATTGTCCACAAAAATAAAATCACAATTAAGATTAATATAATCTTTAATAAAAGTTTTTTCATTTTTCTTCTTCTTTCATACCACAATGATAAAGTAAAATGAGTAAAAAGAAGTCTCTAATTCGTAATAAATTTGTAACAAGTTTGTAACCGTCACCCCGTCTCGTTGTCCCTATTGCATTTGTTTGTTTTTTTCTGGATATTTATTCACAATCCTGATAAAATACAATTTGTAAGTGAAAAACCGAATATTATTTACAGGAATCAAAATGAAACTAAAACAACTATTATTTGTCATATTTTTAATCACAGTTACATTCTTCGGATTTGGTAGTGAACGAAAAATTGATCTTATGTTGTTTCGAGATACAAATGCAAAAATTTCTTATCAAAAAGAGATCGGCAGAGAAGTAATAATTGAAAGGTATGTCAAGTTGAACCCAAATGGTCTTAGTAATTTTCCCGAATCAAGTAATCGTGGAGCAGATGGTTTTTGTCAAGCTTTAAGGAATGAACTCCATCTAAACCTATTTGACGATACTTACTTAAAAGCATATTTGAGTGAAATGAAAGAAAATTCCAACGGTAGTTTCTCATGGGTAGGGAAAGCCGAGAGTTATCCGGGAAGTTCCGTGATTTTGGTAGTTAACGGGGATATGATTACGGGAAGCGTCCATATTGATAACAGAAGTTTTAAGATCTCTCCGATGGGAAACGGGATTCATAGGATTGCTGAAATAGATTCCTCCCAATATGCTGAATGTATGGAACCGATACCGGTTTATTCGGATACGGAATACGATGAAGAGATTCTTAGTGATACTGGGAATAATATAGATGTGTTGGTTGCTTACACTTCCACTGCAAGGGCTGCTGCAGGAAGTGTTGCGGCAATTGAAAATCTTATAAATCTTGCAATAGCCGAGTCAAATACCGGATATTCGAATAGTGGTGTGAATCAGAGGTTGAATCTCGTACATACCGTGGAATACGGATATTCGGAAGCATCTTTTAACTGGAGAACGACCTTATCCAGATTGAGAGGGAAAAATGACGGGTATATGGATGGTATTCATGCGTTAAGAAATACTTATGGTGCGGATATGGTTATGCTGATAGTAAACAACACCAAAAGTTGCGGTCTTGCCTACCTTATGTCTCCGGTCTCTGCGTCTTTTAAGTCTTCTGCATTCTCTTTGGTCAGCAGAACTTGTGCAACCGGATATTATTCATTTGCACATGAGTTGGGGCATAATATGGGGAGCCAACATGACAGGGCTAATGCAGGATCCGCTCCTGCATATTCTTACTCCTACGGATTCCAATCCGGTACGAGAGCATTCCGCACGATCATGGCGTATAATTGCCCGGGAGGGTGTTCTCGTGTCAATTACTGGTCAAACCCTAATAATCATTATGGCGGTGAAGCAATGGGTGTGGATTGGCAATCTCCTACTGCGGCTGACAACAGAAGATCGTTGAATGCAACATTATCTACCGTCAGAAATTTTCGTCAACATATCTCCAATGCTACAATAACCGTTACATCTCCCGTATCGGGTAATTCATGGACAAAGGGCAGCACTCATAACATCACATGGACAAAGAGAGGGACTCAATCGGCAAATGTTAAGATCAATATTTTTAAGAACTCAATATCACAAAGTAATTTTGTTCAACAGTTGACCGGTCCCAATAACGGTTCTTACAATTGGACCGTTCCGATCAGTTATACGAGCGGAAATTATATTCTAAGGATAAAAACCACCGATAATAAGGTGTATGACGATAGTGATGTTTTTGCCATTACCGGAAATTCATCTTCACCTACAATAACCGTTACATCTCCCGTATCGGGTAATTCATGGACAAAGGGCAGCAC
>CAYRAO010000042.1:0-12898 GCA_964422395.1 uncultured Clostridia bacterium | reverse complement strand
AAATTATATTCTAAGGATAAAAACCACCGATAATAAGGTGTATGACGATAGTGATATTTTTGCTATTACTAATTGAATAAAATTATTAACAGGTAAAGAAAAATAATTCCTAAACGGAGAGGTAAGATAAGTTCTCATCATCTTTAATATTTCCTTATTAATTCAAATTATTATGTACAAAATGGTGTTATGATTTAAGAATATCGTTGTGTTTGATCAATTTTAGTGGTTATATATAAATAAAATAGTTTTTTTCTTGAAATAATTTCTTGTTTTAACTATATTATAATTCCTATATTGTAAGGAGGGAGGATAAAAGTTTTTCGAAAACTTTTAGTTTTATTTATAGCACTAAACTTTTCCGTATTGGTGTTTCCTATCAAATCCGGTGTCCCTTTTTTTCATAATTACTCATTAACAGAGTATAACCTTCAACCTCAAAACTGGTGCATAAAGCAGGACAAAAGAGGTATTATTTATATTGGGAATCAGGGTGGACTACTTGAATATGACGGTTCGGAATGGAGAATAATTGAGATTCCTAATTGGACAGTCAGATCGATGGCTTTTGATCTAAATGGGACACTCTTCATAGGTGGGAAAGATGAGATCGGATATATAGAATCTTCTCCTAAAAGAGAGCCAAGATATGTTTCTTTACTTGCACAACTTGGGGGAGAGCATATGAATTTTGGTGATATTTGGCGAATTGTTCGAAACAAAAATGACCTTTATTTGTGGTCGTCTCCAATTATTTTCAAATGGGACGGAAAGAAACTTGTAGTGTGGAGAAGTGGTCTCCCATGTAGGGGAATTTATGAATGCAGAGGTAAACTTTACATTCATCTAAAGAACATAGGGTTGCAAGAAATTATTGATGATAATATTGTCCCTGTTCCCGATGGAGAGAGATTTAAAAATAATAAGATATGTTCGGTTCTTTCTTATGGAGAAAACAGACTTCTGATAATTACAAAAAAGGAGGGATTATTTTTATCAAAAGGGAATTCGTTTAATAAATTTTATACGGAATTTGATAAATATATTACCGAAAGGATTAATGGATTAGATAAAATCCATACTCATCCACCATATTGCGGGATTAGACTTTCTTCAGGTGAATATGCAGTTGGAACAGGAAATGGGGTTTTTGTACTAAACAGATCAGGAAATCTTATAAGTATATTAGATAAAAAATCAGGACTTGATAATAGTAGCGTAAAAGTTTTATATGAGGATCGTTGGGGAAATATTTGGATAGGATTAAATGTGGGAATAACTAAAATTGAATATAATTCTCCGTTCAGGATACTTGATAATAGGGCGGGACTGGATGGAATGCTATTGTCTCTTGCAGAACATGAGGGAATGGTTTATGCAGGAACAAGTTCCGGACTATTTGTTTTTCAAAACAACGGTTTTTCTAAAATAAGCAAAGCGACTATGGAGATATGGGACTTGTTAAGTACGAATAAAGGATTATATATTGCATCGTCATCAGGTATCCTATTTCTAAAAGAGGGGAAAATATTTATAATTTCCGGAGATAGGACATTCAAATTGTTAGAAAGTTTAAGGTATCCGTCTTTAATACGTGCCGGAACAACAAAAGGGGTTATTACAATCAATGCTAAAGATAATTCCATTGTTCAGTTAAGTTCGGGGGAAATATTTACTGAAATCCGAACACTCGTAGAGGATAAGAATGGAGTATTGTGGGCGGGATCGTTGACGCAAGGGGTATTCAAGATTACTTCCGATAAAAAGGGGAACATAGAAGGTTTTAGAAATTATTATGTTTCTCAGGGTCTTCCGGGAGATGAGACCCGTGTTATTTTTGTAAATAATAGAGTGATTTTCGGAACAGAAAAGGGATTGTATAAATTTAATCCGTCTAAGGAGAAGTTTGAACCAGATAGTATGTTTGGGAAAAAGTTTTGCGACGGGTCGACCGGTGTTTACAAAATTTTTGAAGATAATAATAAAAAATGCTGGATTCATGCAGGTATCAGAAATTTTTTAGTGGTTAAAAATGGTAACAACGGTTATAAGATTTCGGATAGAATATATAAGAGGATGCCGAAGAGACAGGTGAATTCTTTTCTGAAAGTTGGAAAAGAGGTTTGGTTCGGAACTATAGATGGGATAACAATTTTTAATACCGACTATAAAATTAAATTCTTTAATGAACATCCTCCGATTCTTAGAAAGATCACCGTAAACGGAACAGATGAAATTTATCATGGATCTTCCCTCAATGGTAAAAATACCGAATCACTTTTCACACTTGATTCGAATTGCAGAAATATAAAATTTGAATATTCATCTCCATTCTATGTAGCGGAAAACAAAACAGAATTTAGATGTAAACTGGAAGGGTCGGGGAAAATGTTTTCCGAATGGAGCGATAAGAATTTTATGGAATTTTATAATCTTGGCTTTGGATATTACAGACTTCATATTGAGGCGAAAAATGTCTATGGGGATGTTTCCTCCTCCACAATCTTTCCATTTAAAATAATGGCACCGTGGTATTGGCGATGGTGGATATTTCCAATCTACCTTATTTTAATCGGAGGATTTATTCATTTTATTGTAAAATGGCGGTCAGCTTCTCTTGTAAGAGAGAAAAAAGTACTTGAGAAAATCATTGCGGAAAGGACAATTGAGTTAAGGGAAAAATCCATTAAGTTGGAAGAGTTGGATAGAATAAAAAGTAAATTTTTTGAAAATATCTCTCACGAGTTCAGAACCCCCCTTACACTCATAAACGGACCGTTAGAGGATATGATTAATGAGAATAAAAATATAGAAGACAGATGTAAGCTAAAAAAAATACTTAAGAATTCCAATAAACTTTTAGTCCTGATAAACCAACTTCTTGACCTTTCAAAACTTGAGAGTGGGCATATGAAACTTAAAAAGAAGCCGGATGATGTGATCGGATTCATTAGGGGAGTATTATCTGCATTCGAATATCCGGCTAAGGAGAAGAATATTTCACTTTCATTCTCGACACAACATAATAAACTCATAATCTCATTCGATAGAGATAAACTTGAAAATGTATTCTCAAATCTATTGGCAAATGCAGTTAAATTTACGGAGAAGGGCGGGGAAATTTTAATTCACGAATCGATGTTATTTAACGATAGAGGAGATGAAAATTATGTTAAGATAGTCATCTCCGATACCGGAAAAGGGATTCCGAAAAAGGAACTCGGGAGGGTATTTGATAGGTTTTATCAGGCAGAGAATGAACTGGAAGGTGGAACAGGGATCGGATTAGCTTTAGCAAAAGAGTTGATTGAACTTCATTCAGGAACAATTAAGGTTGAGAACAATATACCTTCCGGAACTGTTTTCGAAATATTACTTCCTACACTTGAAAAATATAGTAAAACGGTGGAAATAAATGAATCGGAAAAATTAGTGGAAATATTTGCTGACACGAACAGTATAAATGAGGAACAGGTTGAAGTTGATCAGAAATGTGAGTACGAAAAAATATCACCGGATAGAAAATCCATTCTAATAATTGATGATAATTCCGATATAAGAAGATATATTGCTACAACTCTCTCCGCAGAATTTATTATTAGGGAAGCAGATAATGGATATTCGGGATTAAGTATAGCGGAAGAAATGATTCCTGATCTGATAATATGTGATGTGATGATGCCGAAAATAGATGGATTGGAAACATGTCGGAAACTAAAAAATAATATTAAAACGAGTCATATTCCGGTCATAATGCTTACTGCAAAAGCAGGGGAATCAGACCAAATAGAGGGATTGCAACGTGGAGCGGATGACTATATTTTAAAGCCTTTTAATTCAAAGATACTACTCTCAAGGATTAGAAACATTATAGAGTTAAGAGGTGAATTACAATTGAAGATTATGAGGCAGCTTACATTAAAACCGTCTGAAATTAAGGTGACTTCAATGGACACTGAATTCCTAAACGAGTTTAAAACCGTTATTGAGGAGAATTTGTCTGATCCACTACTTGATATTGATATATTTACAAAAAAAATGTTTATGGGAAGGAGTACGCTGTTCAGGAAAGTGGAAGGGTTAACCGGAGTTAGTCCCATGCAGTTTGTCCGTTCATACAGGTTGCAAAGAGGAGCTCAATTGCTTAAGCAAGGGTACAGTACAATAACTCGGATCAGTATGGAAGTAGGATTTACAAGTCCTGCGTATTTTACAAAGTGTTTTAAAGAAGAATTTCATAAACTTCCATCCGAATATTCTTTCTCAGAAAAAGAAAACGGATAAATGGGACTCTACTTATATATTTAGATACTTTTGTTATAGTTAGAATTTATAAATGAATTAATATACTAATAATGATCCTGTGACAAACTATTCAGAGGGTCGTAAAGTCCTTGATCGGGGAATATTAAATTTAAAGGAGGAAAGTATGGCGAAAGGGGAAGAAGGTTGTTGTAGTACAAAAATTTTAAATACCTTAAAAGATGAAAAAGTTAGAATTATAGTCGAGACAAAGGGTCCTAAAGGAAAAGTTGTGGATAGAAAAGAAGAATTTATTGATCCTCAGGGGGTTTTTAAATGTCCGATAGCTTTACCGGATATTTATCAAGCAATAGAAATTTATTTTGATCAGGGGAAAAAAGAATTCTACAGCATCAAAAATGAAGTGACATATGAAGGGAATACCAGTGGTGAAAAGAATGTTAACTATATCTGTTTTCGAACAGGGTTGCTGGAAAGGATATTTGGAGATACATCAATGAGAATGAAAATTGAAAATCCTATTTACAAAACTAAATCCAGGGAAACTATGGTCACTTACGGTTATAGAAAAAAATCCGACAATAATGTATCGATTGGAACAGATGAACCCTAATCTTTTGATTTAATTGGTTGAGAGCTAAGGGGATAACTGTCCCGCTGGAGTAAGAGGTGGGAATCCGAATTTAATTACGGAGTCACCTCTGCCTCCGGCAAAAGGGTGTAAGAAACGGAGAAATCATGAAAAGGAAAGATTTAACAAAGATATGGACTGTTTTGGGGTTAATTATGTTTTATTTGACGATAGATATTTTTTTAAGGACAAAGGGAGTTTATCTGAATTTATCGGAATTGATATATTCGGAGTGGAATCAACATAATGCCTCAATCTTCGGAATCTTTTTTGGAGTTCCCTTATTCTTTGTACTTCTTTATCTAACAAAATACTTTAGAAAAAGATTAGGAGGTTATACGTTCCTATCATCATTACCGTTTGCTTTCGGAATAGAAACGGATTTGTCGGATAGGCTTGGGAGACAATTCCAGATATTCTTTTTTGTTATATTCCTCGCCGTTCCGATGATAAGTCAAATCTATTTCTTCATTAGTATGATCAACGGAACAGTGTATTTTACCGGAGGTGCTTCATTTGTGTCAGGGATTGATCACCTATTGAAACCTGTTCCTATCCACCAGATATTTTCAAATGATATGTTCCGATACGGAACAAACACCGGTATTTCATTCATCCCGTTTTACCAACCCTGGTTCTTTCTGATTATTGAAGTTTTATTGGTTAATTATTTTGTAAAAGCTGTTTTCATGAAAAGGAAAGGTTGTTTAAGTCGTGAAAACTCTTTAAATAAGAGATTTTAAAAGTTTTATTTATAAAATTTTTAAAAAGCAAAAAATTATAAAAGGAGGAAGTAAAGATGGAAAAAAAAAGGAAACCGGTAGTATTATCGGTAGTATTTTCAGTATTTATTTGTATGTTACCTTTTGTTGCTAATGCTTTTTTGATGGGTAATCAGAATCTTGAAAACGCATTAAGATTAACAATTAGGTACGAAAACGAGCAAATGACTTTAATTAAGGTAGAGAAATTACGAATGATTATTCCTATTACGGTTAAAGAGCGGATACTCAAGAAAGGTGATTATTCAACGGAAAAATACTATTTTGAACTTCATGATAACAAAATGAACTTGTTATTCCGATCAAGTATGGAAGATCCGACTTTGACTGTAATGGAATATGAAGATCCTGAAAGTTCCGGAAAAATTATCAGCTCGGTTCTAAATCATGAGAATATTACATTCTCTATTATTATCTCTGAAATCGATCAGGTCAGATTTATCAAATTTACCAGAGTTGTTTCCGGACAAAAGATTGTGAAGCATGAGATGAAAAAGTATGAAGACTTGGGTACTTTTGATCTGATAAAAGTTCGAAAGAATATTTCCAAATACAATTAGGGAGGGTTACTATGAACAGACAAAATAATAAAATAAGATTTTTTGTTACATCGTGCTTTTTGATTCTATTGTTTCAATTGTCGATAATTGCAGGTACGGGAGACGGGAGTGTCCTAAGCATAACAAAAATTCTGAATAATGGACCGGATAATAAGAAGTTCAATATCATAATTATGGGGGATGGATATAAAACTTCAGAAATCGCTACATTTGAAACTCATGCACAAAGAGTTGTAACCGCATTTAACAATTTGATCGGTTTCGGTCCTTGTATAAATGCCGTAAATTTTTACAGGGTTAACATAGAATCCACGGATTCGGGAATTGACAAACCTTCGGGATGTTATTCTCCTGAAGTTTTAAAAAATACTTATCTTGATACACATTACTGTTCATCCGGAACAAAACGATGTATTTGGAGTTCCAACACAGCACTTGTTCAAGCTACGGCTACCAGTGCTACCAGTAATTGGAACTTTATAGTTGTCCTAGTAAATGAGGCAGAATACGGAGGGTGTTCGGGAGGAAATACAACTTTTAATTGCACTTCGGGAAATTTTGAGAGAGTGGTTATGCATGAACTTGGTCATGCAATAGGTAAATTAGCTGATGAGTATGAAGAGTTCACAAATACATATTCGGGAGGAGAACCGACAGAAGCAAACGTAACCATTTCTACAAATAGATCAAACCTTAAATGGGGTGATCTTGTCCTTGCAACAACTCCTATCCCTACTTGGGAAAAAACAAATTGTTCAACACCGAATTCACCTCCGGGAACATGGAACGGTATTGTTGGGACTTATGAAGGTGGGCGTAGAAATTATACATGCGGTCTGTACCGCCCATCTCCAAATTGTCTCATGAGAAACCTGAGTTTTGATTTTTGTGCTGTCTGTGTGAGGAGAATTCAGCAGGTCTTAATGCCTTATTTTACAGGACAAAATCTCTCAATTACTCCATGGGGATATAATCTTAATCCCAAGAGTAGTCCTTACTGGCAGAGTAGGGATATATGGTGTGATAATAATAGTAACGGAATGCAGGAATCCGACGAACCGTCAATAGGAAAGGCGGATAATCATCTTTTTGCAAGAATAAATAATAAGGGTGACGTTGCTTCCGCTCCTTACCAGGTCCGTTTTTCTTATGTTCCCTATACCGGCGTTATAGATATGTCTAACGAACAGGTTATTCATACAATAAATCGTCCTGCTTTGGCAGCCCATGGAGTCGATGTGGTAGATGTACTCTGGGATTTAACTTCCGTACCTGCGGCATTTTCCGGTGTTGATCATTTCTGCGTGATTGTAAAAATTATTTCTACCGAGTGTATGACTTTTGATAATATGGCTCAAAATAATTTTGCCAGTGTTCCTACATCCGGACCATCACCCGCACCGGTATCAATGTACATTAAAAATATTCTAAACAAGAATGCTACTGGTGAAATCATGATAGAACCCCAACTACATTCTTGGGAATTTACGGCGAATGTCCCAAATCTTAAATCAATTCCATTGAAACCAAAAGAAGAAAAATTGATTACGATCAATTTTCAATACTTCGATAAAAACAAGGAATCATCTGAAAATCTATCTTCCGACATAAAAATCAGATCCGGTATCATAGCCAAAGAAAACTTTGATATAACGTTTAAATTGAACGGACAAGTATTGGGAGGTGTTTCTTCCGAAATTATTGTTCATGAGAAAAGATATAAATTCAGCTTAAGTTTTCATGCAGGAAAGACTTTCCCAATTGGTAGTTATAACGATTTATATGATGGAGATATAATGTTCGGATTCGATCTCGGTTATCGTCTAAAACCTCAATGGTCATTGGTTGGATTTCTCGGATACAACAAGTTCAAATCAGCTATATCCGGAGTGGGCGGAACATATTGGGTGAATCTTTCTGCAAATCTGAAATATGAGTTTAATACCGGCACTACACGTCCGTTTGTTAATTTTGGTCCCGGACTCTATTTATCAAAATCAGGATCTGTTAAAACCGGATTAAATTTGGGAGGGGGTGTAGATGTTTATCTGTCGCCTTCTTTGACAGCTGAAACCGCAGCAGATTATCATCATATTTTTGTGACCGGAAAAGATGTGGCATTTATTACAGCACATGTAGGATTCATTTACCGATTCTAAATCAAATTGTAATGTCCTTGTCAAAAAGGAAATACAATTGTTGGAAATGTATTGTTACACAGCTTATTTTCGGAAGAACATACGGCAGGGGCGGTTTGAAACCGCCCCTTGTCGGATCGAAAAAGAAGTTAGTGAGAATGAAAATAGTTAATATTGCCATTAATTTTCTATTAGTGATAGTTTTTCAAGATTAACGTAAATATCGCCTGAATCGGTTTCGTTAATAAATCCGAAGTAGTTCCCATTTAGAGCAGCAGAAGTATTTCTGGAAATTTCACTTAAATGGAATTTATCAATTTCGAAAGATCCTAAGAAGTCACCCTCTATGGAAAAATGATATATTTCCACACTTTTTTTGTTTTTGATTTTATTTAATGTGACTATTAAAAGCCCGATTTCCTTTGAAAGGAAAAAAGTTGAGAACTCGGGTAAGAATTTAGGCGAAATTATCTTCATCCTCCTTATCCTTCCGGATAACGATCGCCCCATATGCCTTTCCACTAATATTTTTAGCATATTTTCCGTATATCTTGTTCTGTTATCTCTCTTTTTAATCACATTTTTAACGGTATTGTTGCCTTTCATACAAAAAATTTTCAAATGATCGGGATATCCCCAATATAAATTATTATTGAAAACCCTGTACACCAATTGTTTGAAATAAGGGATGAAAACAGCTTTCCTTTTACCACCAGAAACAGTAGCTTTAATAAATTCATTTTCATACAGCGGTGTAATTCTTTTTATTATCCATTTATTATTTTTGAACTCTAATTTTCCGACAAACTCTTCGATGACTAACTTTTTCTTGTTGAATTCACCTAAAATTAGATATATATCACCATTATCCGAAACATTAATGAAATCTCCGAATTTATTATATTTTATGGATTTAATGTTCTTACCGGATTTTACTGAAAAAACCTTAATTTCTCCATTCCAGTCGTTAATAAATAATTTGTCTCCGTTTAAACAGAAAGTTCCGAGTTCTCGTAATTCTTCCGGTCCTTCACCTTTTCCTCCGAATTCTTTTATCTTATCTCCGTCTTTGTTGTAGAGAAATACTTTATTTTCAGATTGATTTGAGAGAAAAATATTTTGGTTCTTATCAATTTCAATCTGTGCCGGAATATAATTTATTTCAAACTTGGTCTTTAGTTCTCTTCTGATACTTTTATATTCATGGGAAATCTTTAGGCCGGTGTTGTTTGTACTTTTGTTTGAACAGGATATTAAAACAAAACATATAAGCGTAAATATTAATAGTTTGATCATGGTAACTCCTTATATAACTATTGTAATATGAAGCAAGAAAAATAAGTCTCTTGTTTGTAATAAATTTGTAATAAGTTCGTAATCATTTCTACCGAAAATGTGCGAGAATCCAAATTAAGATGCTTGAATAAATAATATATATATGTATCATTATAATCAGAAAAGGGGATTGCTTAAAAAAATGGAAGAAGAATACATAAAATAAGATTTAATCATATGGAAATAAAGTAAAAATGATTGAGAGTATTAAGAATCAAATTTGGGACATACTTAAAGGGAAAGAGATTTCCTTAGCAATTATTTATGATAAAGACGGTAAAATCTTATGGACTAAAGGGAGAGCTATCATTGGAAATTCCGTTAATAGTGGATTTGGATTTTCAAAAACCGCAATAAAAAAAACTTTGGAAAATCCGAAATTACTTAAAGGAGATGATGTTATTGTGGAATCCTTATTTGGTAAGGACCTATCTCATAGTGCAAAGAGCATACCTGTGAAAAGTCTTGCAATTATTCCGATCAACGATTTTTTTTTCTTATACATTGATAGCGGTACCAAAGAGGGTTTTAACGAAACGGATTATTCTATGTTTAAAGTTTTGGGGAAAATGTTTTCAGAGGAGATTGCAAAAATTGTTGTAAATGAATATGGGATATCCGGTATTAGTAAAAAGGCTCAAAGTATTAGGGAGCATATCATGAAGTTCTCTATTGAGGAGGAGCCTGTTTTGCTGCTTGGAGAAACCGGAGTTGGAAAATCATACATAGCAAATTTGATTCACGGATATTCGGGACGACTTGGAAAGTTTGAAGTTGTAGAAACCACTACGTTAAATGAGAGTCTTTTTGAAAGTACAATGTTCGGGCATAAGAAAGGATCTTTTACCGGAGCTCTCTTTGATAAAAAAGGGGTGGTACAAGAGGCGGATGGGGGAACCCTTTTTTTTGATGAAATTGCGGATATTCCTATCTCTTTTCAATCGAAGCTGTTGAGGTTTATCGAAACAAAGAGGTATCGGGTATTGGGCGAAAATTCAGAAAGGGAGGCAGATGTAAGGATAGTAGCGGCAACTAATAGAAAATTGGAAAGACTCATGGAAAATAAAATGTTTCGTGAAGATCTATATTATCGTCTTCATGTACTTGAAATTGAAATCCCACCCTTGAGGGATCGTAAAGAAGATATTAAAAGTTTTGTTATGGAGAATAAAAAATATTTAAAGGGGAAAAGTATTGGTGATGATTTCTACAAAGCACTTCAAGATTATAGTTGGCCAGGGAACGTAAGAGAGTTAATTAATGTTTTAAAGCGTGCCGGAATTTTATTATCGGGACCAATTACAGGCGATGCCATTAATTCCATTGTTTACAGAAAACGGAATCTGAATAATGTTGTAGTTAGTGAAAATAGTAAACTGCAGAAGATATGGATGGCTTTAAGATCCGGAACGGATTTTTGGGAAGCAGTAAAAATTCCTTATCTTGATAGAGACCTAAATAGATCTGAAGTAAAGAAAATTATTTCCATGGGATTGGAAGAGACAAACGGGAAATATGTGCAATTAACCGAGATTTTTAATTTAAAGAAGAATGAATACAGACAATTCATGAAATTTTTATATAGAAATAAATTAAAGTAGTTCTTATTTTGCTAAAAAGTTCCCCCATAGAGGAATATGTTCCTTCACTAAAGACAAACAGGTTGAATCTTGTCTGGAGCTGAGAACTTAAATAATTATCCGTCTTTTGGAACATGTGAGTGCCTTTATGAGGGACATTATGACCGGTGATAAAATACATGAAGTAGTGAAGAATCAACTTATAGCCTTGTTTTACTTATCCGAAAAAGTTGGAAACGAAATTGCAATAACCTTGATTGGGAAACTATAGGGGGAATTAATATGTTTGCTCGAAAAAAAATTGTTTTTATCATAGTTTTAGTTTTGCTTTTTTCGGTTTTTATAAATGCCCAAAGCAACACCAACTGGGTGGTGGTATTTCATCCCTGCTACCAATGGTATGCAAGTGGGGGAACGCTTGTACAAATCCCTTGGGATCAGATAACCCATCTGGCCGTCGGATATATGTTGCTTTACCAAAATACATCGGGAGGATGGGATATCAGGGTTCCTACTGCTTTTTATCCGGGACAAGCGGAATGGTTTCGAATTTGTGGAGATTGGATAACTGAAGGTCATAGTCGGAACCGGAAGATTATATGCCATCTGGGAGGGGCCGGTTCAAATATAGGTCAATATGCCGGATTTTGGAATAATGCAACCTCAGCAGCAAATGTTCGGACTTTTGCTGCAAATATTAAAGCACGGCTTGAACCTGCGGGTTTTGACGGTGTTAACATCAATTGGGAAGATGGAGGAATAGATTTTAATGGTGTCTTAAGGTTGGTAACTGAATTGCGCAGTATTTGGCCGAATATGATTATCGCCGTGTCCGGAGATGCCGTTGGAAACGATGCGGTAAATCTGGCACCTTGTGCTCCTTATACGGATGTCTTCATGCCGATGACCTACATGACAGTTTCGCAGTGGGGAGGATGGACACTACCCGTACCGCTGACTCCCTTGTATGCCTACGGTGCCAATCCATATTCGGTTGAGATCGTATTGAACAAATGGCTTGCTGCCGGAGTGTCTGCAAGTAAAGTCATGATGGGTGTGGGAGGTTACGGATCGGCATGGACGGATTCCAATGGAGACGGGATAGCACCTAATGCACCCTATCGCGTATCATCAGGTAATCCGGACGGTGAGCGGTGGGCAACATTTAATGATAATGTTATTTCTCAAGCATGGTTGACCAGAACCCTGACAAATCATTCGGATTTGACCGAGCATTGGGACGATGTTGGGAAATGTTCTTATTGGGGGGCTCCGGCACCTAACAATCTTGTTGATAATGTTGAAATGAGGTCCGGACAGTATGTCAGCCTAGGGTTGGTTTTTTATGAAAACGATCGAGCCATAGAGTATAAATTCAACTTCATTAACGACAAAGCAATGCCGGGAATGTTCTTTTGGACGCTGCGTATGTTGAGAGACACTGATGGTACATACCCTATTTTAGATAAGATTCAGGAATTGAATTCCAGTGGGGGCGGAGATACACAAGCACCTACGGTTCCACAAAATTTAAGTGCGACAGCGGCATCTTCATCACAGATAAATCTTTCCTGGACGGCTTCAACCGATAATGTTGGAGTAACGGGCT
>CAYRAO010000041.1:0-15885 GCA_964422395.1 uncultured Clostridia bacterium | reverse complement strand
AAATCACGGTGAATGATATTTTTGGTATGAATATAATTTATGGATTCCGCAATCTGTTTCATTATTTGAAAACATATTTTGAAATTGATATTTTTTCTATCAATAATCATTTGATCCAGTGTTCTTCCCTCTAATAATTCCATTACGAGGTACAATTTATCTTTAAATTCACCCATCTCAAATATTTTTATTATGTTAGGATGATTTAATTTGTTGATGATTGTTGCTTCCTGTTTGAACCTTTTTTTTATATTAGGATATTCCGCTATCTCTTCTCTTAAAACTTTGATAGCCACAATATCGGTTTTATTTCTTACGCTATGAGCTTTAAAAACCGTACATATTCCACCGGAACCTATTTTATCTTGCAGTCGGTACTGACTGATATATTTTTCCTTCTTCCAAAAAGCAAATAAATACAAATATTTTTTGAAAAGCAGAATGAGAATAAGTAAAACCATAATGAATCCGATTATGAAAAAGTTTCTTGTTATTGTCGATTTACTTAGAGATATTTCCTGGATTTTGTTGCTTTTTTCCAAGAGTTTTTTGTCAGCTAATAAAATAGCATTCTCCTTCTCTTTTTGCAGAGTTCTATATTTTACTTCCATTTCCGCTATTCTTTTGTTGTTTTTCTCACTTAAAATTTTATTTTTCAAATCCGAATAAAGTTCGTGATATTTAAGAGATTCTTTGTAATTACCTTTTGATTTAAAATATTCAAATAAACTTAAATAGATCCCCCTTGAAATATTTTTAAAGTTATTATTAACGGAAATATCCAGTGCTTTATTCAAATATTTCAAAGCTTTGTTACTGTCTTTTACGCTACTGTAGATAATACCGATACTATGTAGAGAGGATGCAATCTTACATTTTTTACCCGTTTCTTTTGCTTTCTCAAGAGACTTGAACATAAATTTCAGTGCTTTCTTATTATCACCTAAAATTTGATAAATGGCTCCCATATTAGTTAAAAAACTCGAAGAAAACTTATTCCCGATATATTGATGGACCTTTAAGGCTTTTTTATAATATTTCAATGCTTCTTTGAAATTCTTTTTACTAAAATAGTAGAACCCGATATTTGTCAAACATAAAGCTTCAGTTTTTTTTTTACCTGTTTCTCTACTTGCTTTCAGTGATTTAAAATGGTAATCCAACGCTTTTTCAAAATAGTTTGAGCGCCAATATATTGTTCCGATACTGATATAAAAATTTGCAAGCTCCGATTTGTCCCCTATTTCTTCATACAATTTTCCTGCTTCCAGATAATTTGATAAAGCTTGCTCATTTTTACCGACAAGACCTAAAATATCACCTATCAATCTGTGACATGAGGCAATTTTTTTTTTAATTTGAAGATTTTTAAAGATTTTTAAAGATCTTTTATAATATGTTAGGGCTTTTTTTAAATCTCCTGATAAATGGTATCCCAAGCCAATAAGCTTTAAACTTTCGGCTTTCCCATTTTCATATCTTAACAATGTAGCCAGCTTTAACGCCTGAGTGCTATATTTTATACATTTCTTCGGATTTTGGGAATGACATTCAAAAGCGGTTTTATTTAAAATATCGACTTTATTTTTACCGGAGGCATTGTTAATCTTTTTTTGCAATTCCATTATATTTTTTTGTGTTTTTGGATTGGCTAATGGAAATTGCTGAACTGAAAATACGATTAGAAACAGTATTAGCAGTTTGTATTTCATGGATGTATTTTATTATATAAGATTAATAAATTCAATATTTCCGAAGGTGGACAACCCATAGGATATCCGATTAAATGTTTTTTTAAAAGATTATAGGAGATTACCCTTATAAAAAGTATCGAAATGAAAAAAATGTATAAAACTATTGAAATATAAAAAAAACATGCATATAATTGTCTTAGTCTATATAGGAGATATAGAAAATGGCGAAAGTAAAAAGAAAAGTGATTAATATTTCAGTTGGAGAAAAAACTAAAATGATGTTATGGGAGGTTGCAAAATATTTTAAGATCAGGGAATCCGCTTTTATAGAGAAAGCAATGACCGACCTTGAAAATGAGGAGATGCGGGAAGATTTTAAAAAATTTTGCGAACTCATGGGATATAAAAATATTGAAAAATCGGGTGAACATAAGCCGCTTTTCATTCAGGAATCACTTATCTACAGAATAAAAAAAGACCATTTTGAATATAATTTAAAGAATCAGACAATCTTTATTAAATACATGGTGTACTATTATTACAACAAATTTGTAGAATCGATTATCTGATTTTCGGAATCGGCTTAAAAAAAGATGTTTCCAAAATCTTTTGTGTTTTTCTTTATTTTTTCATCATTGACAGGATTTTCTTTATTCTCTGACACAAAGGTTTATCTTACAGGAGTAAGACCTCCTTTTTTTCTCATTCATATTAATCCGGACTATTCTTTATCTAAAAATGATAGATACATTTATTCTCCGACGGGAAAAAGGATGGCCGAATACGTTGTTTTAAACACTTCCGGAGATGAGGTTTTATGTAAATATCTTGATAATGGAAACAAGTTGAGTGATATATGTTATGTTAACTCGAAAATGATTCCTGAAAAATTGGTTTTGCAAAAAAATAAAACTGTTCACTTAAAAGATTTGAAAAAAGAGAAGATTGTTCCGATGTACATTAGGGTTAGGGGGATAATGTTTGTTAAGCGGGATAAGGGTATTTACTTTACGGAAAATCCTGTTCCGGCTTCAATGATTCCCAATATTACTTACAATGGTATTGATAATTTCATGAAGAAGATAGCTGCCGGATGTGATCCATCTTGTACTGTAAAATATCTGACAAAAGCTGAAATTGAAAAGTATTCTTTGCTTGGCGGTAAAGATGTTATGTTGCTTGGAGTGGAATCCGGCTCCCATTTTCTTATCTATTTCTCAGAATCCAAACTTAGAAAAAATCCTGTCAGTGAAAAAATACTCATGCGATTAAAATATAGAATATTTATTCCGTTAAAACTTATAATATCGGAGAAAGGATAAACAATTGAGGTACTGTAGGAATTGCCGCCGTTTTGTTTCCTCGGAGATAGATGTTTGTCCATTCTGTATTACCGAAGATCTTAAAGAGTTGTTTATTGCAAACGGTGATGACAAAAAAAATAATCTTGGATCTCCTCTGATTGGGATAGAAATTGTACTTAATGATCGTTTATTTATAACAAAAGAGATAATAGGGATGGGAGGCTACGGTTTAATCCTTAAAGTGGAGGAAAAAAACAGTTCAGAATTATTTGCTATGAAACTTCCCTTGTCATTTGAACAATGTTTTGAAGACAGAAGTAATTTTAGCATAAGAGAGATAGAAAGTTCCGAAAAATCCATAAGAGATGAAATATCGGTGATAAAAAAGCTTAACACAGAGAGAACTATCAAAGTTTTTGAAACAGGGGTTGCTTTTTCGGGAAAAAAGAAGGAGTTTTTAGCAATTTTGATGGAAATTGCAGTCTGCAATATGAGAGATATCGTTATGCTTGAAGCTTCGGGGGAGTTGGAAATATCACTTGCTGAAAAATTGGAAATGACATCTCAGATTATAAGAACCATAGCCGATCTGCACAGATCGGGAATAATTCATAGAGATATTGCACTTGAGAATATATTTGTTGTGGAGAGAGGCAAAGAGATAAAATATGTAATGGCTGATTTCGGAACATCACGTGAGACTAATAGAAAAAAGGGAGAGAAAACCACAGGTATAATCGGAAGAGATAAATATCTTGATCCCATTCGGTTCGATAAAAGATACAGGAGAGATCCGCGTGTGGATATATTTACTGCCGGAATAGTTATTACGGAAATATTTATCGGGAATCTATGGGATAACATTATTTATGAACCTCTGTACGAGATTGATTTTGAAAGAGAGTTTCTCCAATGTTTTGCCGTTGAACAGATTGATAAACGGATTGTGAAGTTCATTTCAAGGGCAATTAAAACGGATATTAATAAACGGTATGAGAATGCTGATAAAATGGTTAAAAATTTTGACTCGACAGTTAAAAAAATAAAGAAAATATCAGGTGTTAAAAAAATAGTTAGAAGTATTGACCTGATATACAACATAAATGTCCCGCTTAAAAAAGATGAGCAAGGGACGGATAATCATGTATGTATTGAAAATCAGAAAAAAATTAGTCTGAGTATTAATGATAGGACGGTTATTGAATTCAGAGGAGGTAAAATAGGAGGCGTAAGATTGAAAGATACCCCTTTTTTTGAAACCCGCTTCGATGGAGAAAAAATATACATAGTTGCTGATAGGAAGAGGATGGAAAAGGCATTTGGTTTTTTCAAAAAAGAGAGGTTTTCTGGAGATAGAGGCATCCTTTATTTTTTAGGAAAACTTGAAATTGAGTATGAATCGGGAATTATCGGTTAAGGAAAATTGAACATATGTTAAAGAAAAATATTTCTTTTGTGTCTCATATTGGATCCGGATATCGGAACTGGGACAGATACGGTGTATCTGTTAACGATGAATCTTTGCTTGCAATAATTGCCGATGGTGTAGGCGGGCAAATTATGGGTGGAATTGCTGCTGGAATGGTTGTGGACAAATTTAATTTATTGCATAAAGAAGGGAAACTTTCATCAGAGGATATCCCGTTTCTTTTTGACGAATTATCAGTTGAAATGAGGAAAGTTTGTATGGAAATGGCGACAACCGTAATCTTAATATTTATCATTAAGAGAGGTGAAAAACTTGAGTTGTACTATACTTGGGCGGGAGACTCACGGTTTTTTCTTCTAACCGAAAGAAATTTAAAGCTTTTAAATGGAGTTGAAGTTTTTCAGAAGAGAAGAAAAAAATTATGTATTCTTACTGATGATGATACTTTTCCTTGGAAATATTACCGAAATGGAGATATCAGCCTTGACAAAGTTACCCGCTGTGAAGGTAAAAACAGACTTCTTTTTTCTTTACCCCGTAACGGAGAAAGGATGAGGGATAGAATTGTGAAGATAGATGTGGAATATGGAGATAAAATTTTATTATGTACGGATGGTTTTTGGGAATTGTTTCGGGAACAGTCTGAAATAATGGAATGGATGACAAACGACATCAATGACTTTGAGTCCGAATTCATCCGGTTTTTAGATTCCCATGTCGAGAAGGGAGTTAGAGTGGATAATGCTACCGGAATAAGAATTGATCTTGAAAATGGAATTTTAAAAGGTAAATAGAAAAATGGGAAAAAGGCTTTTCTACAAAAGATTTTTTAAGCGTATGAACAGTATAGGAATGTTCAAAGCTGCTATATATAGTGAGAAGGAAGAGTATGGTTTTCCGTTTGTTAAAGAGAAATATTTGATTGTAAAAAAAATTATACTTACGTGTTCCCTATCTCTAATGGTGTTCTTGCTGTTTAATCCGCCGGTTAGATTCTCAAAGATAGAGTTGCCATTGGATAATTATAAAATTAGTGAAAGAGTCGATAAATTCGGAATGAGTGTGTTGCATCGAGTTGTTATTGACGGGAAAAGTAGAATATTGGATATCTTGATAAGAAATGGTTTTGATCTCGATATGACCGATAAATATGGTTGGACAGGACTTCATTGGGCAAACTTTCTCGGAAGAACTAAAATTGCAAGAACTCTTATTGCCAATGGTGCAAGAACCGATATAAGGTCAACAAAAAAATGGTTTATATTTAAAAAGGGGTCAATCCCCGCCGATGTAAGAAATAGTATAGATAAGTAATAGAAATAGCTATTCTGTTTTAAATTAAATTTTTTTATAGAGTAATTATAATCTATACGCAGAAAATATTGAAAATATTGAAAAAGCACTGTGTTTATACTATAATATGTAGGTAAGATTAGTAATAATCCGAACTGAAAAGGAGAAATAATGTCTAAGAATTTGATGGCACATGAATCGGCGGTTGCAAGTGCTAAAATGTTTTTTCAAATGATCTTAATATCGTTCTTGCTTTCAGCTATCATTCAAACTATCTTAATGGCTGCATTAATATTACCGGAAATACATGAGCAAAAAATCAAAAGAATCCCTCCGAAAGGGAGTACCATTTCCTCAGGTACCATGTTGAAATATCTTTTGGGAATAAATACCATGATTACCGAATCTGTTGAAATTCCCAAAGAGTTTCTCCCTTTTTTTAGTTCAAACAAGAAATTATCGGTGTATGTTAAAAAAGGAAATATAGTTGAAACCAAGGTGTTTAAGAGTGTCTTAAATTATTTATACGGAGGTTATTTCAAAAAATTTCCGAAAAAGATGTGGCTGGTTTTTAAGAATACTTTGCCTGTCTATTCATTTATGTTGTTGTATATCATATATTTTTACTTTAAATCTCAAGGATTAAAAAATGATATTTTTTTAAGAGGTACCAAGATACTATCAAAAAAAGAGATGTATAAAAAACTGAAATCTTGTTGTGAAGCGGAATCTTTAACTGACGGGTGGGGTATGAATTTGAATTTAGGAGGGATGTTGCTCCCAAGAGAGAGTGAGCAGAAACATATACTTATTCTCGGATCAACCGGAACCGGTAAAACGGTTCTTTTTAACCAGATAATCGGTCAGACTATTAAAAGGCAGGAGAAAATCACCGTTAATGAAAAGTCTGTGATATATGATATTAAGGGGGAACTTCTTTCAAAGCATTACAGACCCGAATCGGATATCATATTTTATCCGTTTGATGTTCGTAGTGTAAGCTGGAGTTTCATGAATGAGATAAGGACATATTCCGATTTTGATGTCTTATCCACAAGCCTGTTTGAGCCACCGAAAAATTCAAAGGATGTTTATTGGTACAATGCCGCACGTGATATTTTCAGAACAGGATTGTATTTACTATATTCCGGAGGATATGGTAAAAGATCGGGAAAAAATGTTAAAAATAGTGATATATGGGATTTTTTTACACTACCGATAAACAAAATATTTGAAGAGATGCAATCCGGATTGCCTGTCAGGGAAATGGGAGCTATCAAACATATTGAAAACCCGGGCTCTCCTCAAGCATCAAGTATACTGTCGGTATTACAGGAGAGGATCTCTTTTTTCAAGTATATTTACGATTCAGAAGGTGATTTTAGTTTTAGAGAATTCATTAATGATGAGAAAAATCGAAACATATTTTTACTAAATATAAAACAGAATGATTCAATTTTTAAACCGTTAATAACATTTGTAATAGATATAATGATCAGGGAGTCGCTAAGTCTGACAGATGTGATTCTCCCGACTGACAGACGGATCAATTTTTTTATTGATGAATTCGGATCTTTGTCAAAAATACCGTCAATTTTTGATTTTTTAACTATGGCAAGAGCAAAAGGGGGAGCTTTGTATGCAGTAAATCAAGATCTCGGTTCTATTTCGGATATTTACGGAAAAGACAAAAAGGAGACTTTTTTCAATAATTTCAACACTAATTGTGTTTTTCTCTTAAATGATCCTACAACTGCGGAATTTGTCAGCCGTGCATTCGGGGAGCAAGAGTTGATTCAAAAATCGGGTGACAGGCAGATTTCTCCCAATTCTCTCGGGGACACATATTCTCATAAAGAGCAGTATAAAATCAATAAAGTGCTTCTCCCTTCTCAGTTCATTGAGTTGGAGCCATTCAAATGCTATTTGAAATGTGCAGGGATAGGATTTACAAAAATTGAAGTTGAAAAACTGTTTTTCGATTCAAAATATATCCCTTATCAGGAAAAAGAGTTACTAATTCCCGAATTTACTAAAGAAGTGACCGTAAACTTTTCCGATAACAGTGAAACCGCCCTAATTAACCTTACATGAACAATTTAGAGGAAACTTGCTTTAATCATTTCTCCAATTGAGTATAATAAAAAATCCGGTTTAGCTTTATTATGTCCTATACAGGAATAATAAAGAATTACCTATTTGAGGTTATGCTAATTGTTAACTATGGAAGACTTGGCGAAAGTATAAAATAAATCTTTTTCGGACTTAATAGTTATCAATAATTTCTTAAGTCTAAATTCTTCAATATTATCATGATTCGTCGTTTTTAAAGTTTTTTTTTCCACCACTCTTGTCTCTGTATTTTCGGAACAAATGTGTAATAAAGATTTTTTCATCTTAACCTCCAAATTTATTCTACTATATATTTTGAATAATTTCAATATTTTAAATAAAAAATATCAGAGAAGATATGTTTTGTATAATTATTTATTTTTATTTGATTTTGTTTTATACTATTACTTGTAAAAGCGGAGGTTAAGATGAAAAAGTTGAAGATAGCCGTTATTTTGGTTTTTCTAATGTTGTTTTCGTTAAATATCAGTGGTATTGACAGAGAAAACGATCTGGAATTGATGTTTCAAAAAGCTTGCAAGTTCGGAGAAGTGAGGGTAATAATCGAAATGGATGTTCCCGATATAAAAAACCTGACTTATCAATCCGTCCAAGTGAAGACCGGTGATTTAAGACCTGTGACAAAACTTGCCGGATTTAATGCCGATTTGAAACTTGAAGATGCAATTTTTAAAAGCGGAGACAGTTTATTGTCAAAACTCTGTTATTATAATTTTAAAATCAACAGAAGGTACTCGACCATCCCGTTTATTGCTCTTTCGCTTTCTCCCGAAGCATTAATGGAGTTAAATAACTTACCGGAAGTAATCTCAATTGTCGAAGATAAATTGATGAAGTTACATGATAATGAAGGTGTTGTGAAGGGAGGCGATGTTCCCGTTGAACCTCAGCTTGATCAGTCTGCGGGTATTGTCGGAGCACCGAAAGCATGGAGTGTGGGAATTACAGGGAAAGGATGGTATGTAGCTATTCTTGATACGGGAGTACGGAGAACTCATGAAATGTTCAAAGGGAAAAATATAGTTGAAGCCTGCTACTCGGCATTGGGTGATTGTCCTAACGGTAAGACCGAGATGGTCGGAGCAGGATCGGCAACACCTATTAAAGGAGTTTCCCACGGAACGCATGTAGCGGGAATTGCAGCCGGAAAATCAATATACAGGGCAGGAGTATCGAAAGATTCCGATATAATTGCAATTCAGATTTTTTCATACTTTCCTAAAAAAAAATCGGTACTTTCCTATGGTTCCGATCAGCTAAAGGCACTGGAATATGTATATTCTTTGAGAAATACCTATAAGATAGCCGCTGCAAATATGAGTTTGGGCGGAGGAGAGTTTAGCAATTTTTGTAATGATGCATATTTATACAGTATCATTAAAAATCTGACGGATGTCGGAATTGCTACAGTAATATCAACGGGAAATGAAGGACATTGTAATGGAATTTCAAGTCCTTCATGTATTGAAAATGCGATTTCCGTAGGAGCAACGAGAAAAGATGATTTGGATGCAAATTTTAGCAACTGGAAAACCGGTATGGTTGATCTTTTTGCTCCGGGAGTTGATATTATGTCTGCAACTGCCGGTAATGATGACTCTTACGGCAGTTATAACGGAACATCAATGGCCGCACCTCATGTTACCGGTGCATGGGCGTTAATAAAACAGTTGGAGCAAGGTATTTCAGTACCGGACGCATTAAAACTTCTTCAGAGTGAAGGGAAAATGATTACGACAAGTTGTCCTTCGGGAGGGCAGACTGCAAGGATCAATGTAGGAAAGTCGGTTATGAGTCGTCTTGACGTTGTACCACCGACCGATTTCTCAGGGGAGCAATTTCAGAACCGCTCACTTCTTCTGACAGAATTTTTTAATGAACTTACATGGAGGAAAAACAATTATAATATTTTAAAAGGGAACAATATCGTTAGATACAAGTTGTATAAGATAGAGAATTCACAACAGGTACTTATCGATTCATTTGATTCCGATACTTTTTTCTACAGACATCGCAAAGTATCCAACGAAGATTGTGAATATGCAATTAAAGCGGTAACCGATGAAGGTAAAGAGAGTATCCCTGCCTATTTTACGGTTAAAGCAAGTGCCAAATAAAATAAATTAGAGACATTGTGGTAAAAGGAAATAATTCGGGGTTTATCTCAAATTTTACCCGAGATACTTTTAAAGGTAAGCGGATTATAGTCTGGGGCGATTTTATCCTTGATGAATATATTGTTACTTCAACAGGAAGGGTTTCACGAGAAGCTCCCGTTCTTGTAACTGAATATGAAGAGAGTGGTTTTATGCTTGGTGGAGCCGGAAATGTTGTTAACAATATCAAATCTCTTGGAGCAGAGCCGATTCCTGTAGGATTTATCGGTTCCGATGAAGACGGGGATCGGATTAAAAAGTTTTTTTCAGATTTGGATATAGATACGAATCACCTGCTATCTCCAAATAATTTTAGAACACCGAGAAAGAGCCGTATATTATCTGGTAGGGATGATTCCCGAAAGCAGCAGGTTCTAAGAATTGATTATTTAAATAAGCTGACTCCAAAAGTTGAATTTTACAGAAAACTTTCGGATGAATTGAAATCGGTTTTAAGAAATGCGGATTTGTTACTTGTTTCGGATTACCTAAAGGAATCCGTTAGGGCTGATCTGTTCTCGGATGTTATTAATGAGTACCCCAAACTAATATCGGTAGTGGATTCAAGGGATAATCTTTCCAAGTTCAAAAATGCATCCTATGTTACACCTAATGAACCCGAAATAAAGAATCTTTTTCCCACCAAAAGATTTACCTCAAAAGAGGATTTTTTTGATGCGGGGAGTGAATTGATGTCAAAGTTGAATTGTCGAGGAATTCTTCAGAAAAGGGGAAATAAAACCATGATCGTTTTTGAAGAGGGAACTTCTCCTGTTGAAATAGACAATTACGGTACATCGGATATTGTAGATGTAACAGGTGCAGGTGATACCGTTATATCTGTTTTAAGTTTATCTCTTGCTTCGGGAGCCGGATTTTATGATTCCGCAGTGACCTCAAACATCGGTGCATCTATCGTTGTTATGAAAGAAGGAGCCTATCCTTTGAATGGAGAGGAGCTAAGCAGTGAAGTAACTGCATATTCTTCAAAAAAAAATTCGGATAATAATGAATAACCTCCTGAAGTTAGAAGATTTGTCAAAGATAATTGAAATGGAGAAAAAAAGTGGAAAGAAAATTGCCCTTGCAAACGGTGGGTTTGATTTGCTTCATATAGGTCATATTCGCTATTTGAAAGAGGCGAAAAAACTTGCCGATATTCTTGTCGTTGCAATAAACTCCGATAAATCGTTGCGAGCGCTAAAAGGTGATCATAGAGCTCAAATTGATGAAATCGGAAGGGCGAGGATTATAGGCTCTCTTGAATTTGTCGATTATGTTACGATATTCAAAGAGGAGAGAGTCAAAAAAGTTTTACTGACACTGAAACCGGATTTTCATTGTAAGGGATCCGATTATACCACTGAAACGGTTCCCGAAAGAGATGTAGTCAGATCGTATGGCGGGAAGATAGCGATTGTCGGAGGTAGGAAAATTAAATCTACTTCTGATATAATAGAAATTATTAAAAATAAGAAGGAGATTTAGAAATGAAAAAAAGTATTACATTGTTTACTGTTCTCCTTTTCTCTGTTGTACTATTCTCAGCGAATGGAGTTAAAACCATTACACAGGCATCAACGGTTAACGCAGTTTTGAAGGGTTTGTATGATGGAGAAATAACTTTTGGAGAATTGAAAAAATATGGAGATTTTGGTATCGGATATTTCCATAAAATGGCCGGTGAAGTGTTGGCAGTGGATGGAAAATTTTACAGAGTTAAGAGTGACGGTTTGATTGAAGTGGTAAAAGATAGTGATAAAACTCCCTTTTTTACAATTGCAACACTCAATGTGGATTCCGATCATTACACAAACAGGAAGTTGGATTATAACGGACTAAAGCAATACATCCTTAACATGATACCTCGAAAGAAAAGTTTTTATGCAATTAGGATCAAAGGTGTTTTTGATAATCTTAAGCTAAGGACATTGTTGAGACAAACTAAACCGTATTTAGGTATTGGCAGTGTTATAAGATCGCAAAGAGAATTTAACCTTCCCTTAAAAACCGAAGGGACGCTGATCGGATTTTACACTCCCGATTTTATGGAGGGGATAAGTATTCCCGGATTTCATTTTCATTTCATAAGCGAGGATAAGACAAAAGGGGGACATGTAAATTCTTTCAATGTTGTCTCCATAACTATTGAGTTTGAAGAGTTAAGGAAATTTCAGCTGTTGTTGCCGGAAAATAAAGAATATCATGATTCAGAACTTAGAATTACGAAATCACTAAAGAAAGATCTAAAGAAACTTGAGATGCATAAATAAAAAAATTTGAATTGCATATCTTCAGGTTTTTCGTATGTTCTTACAGTCTAAATGAAAATTAGAAGTATAGCTATTGTAAAATTATCATCTCTCGGAGACATCATCCACACCCTTCCAGCCCTAAATTTGCTACGTTCCAATTTCCAGGAAGCTAAGATCACATGGTTTGCAGAGACTTCGGGAGCTGAATTATTAGCAAGTTTCTCAGGTATTGACGAAATAGTTCCGGTAGAAATAAAAAAAGGGGGTTTCTTTAATAAAATTGTAAAGTTTTGGAGTGTTGTTTCGGAATATCGGGGGAATTTTGATGTTATTTTGGATTTTCAAGGTCTGATAAAATCCGCTGTTTTCTCCCGTTTGATCGGAAAAAATGTAATCGGATTTAACAAAGCTAATTTAAGAGAACCGTTGTCATCTCTGTTTTATCGGGAGAAAGTAACGTTATTTAATGAAGGCAGGAGTGTTATAGAAAAAAATATCCACCTGTTGAATTTAGTTGGAATTTCTTCCGATAATATTAACTATCCCCTAAAAGAACTTTTTTTTTCCAAAGAGATAGAAAAGTTTTTTATGGAAAATGATCTAAAATCCGGTAAATATGCGATATTAAATGTCGGCGGTGGATGGGAATCGAAACTTTTATCAATTGAACGGAATGTTAAAATACTTTCCGGAATTGATGCGGGAATTAAAAAATTGGTTTTGTGGGGAAATGGTAGTGAAGAGAAGAAGGCGGACGAGGTGGTTAGGCTTTCGGAGGCGATAAAAATTCCTTTTTTAACATTCAACGATCTTATTCTTTTAATAAAATACGGTGGAGTTTTAATATCGGCGGATTCGCTTCCTCTCCATATTGCGGATGTTACAGATACAAGATCCGTCGGGATATTCGGACCAACGAATCCGAAAAGAAACGGTTCCTTGGATAAAAGAAACTTATCGGTTGTAAATAAAATCGGATGTAGCTTTTGCTACAAGAAATCTTGCAGTCATAAAAAATGTCTTAAAGGTATAAATTTATCTTTAATAACCGACTATGTTAACTCACTACTGTCCGATTAGTTTATTGTCACAGATACAGTTTAATTCCGAATCCTATTGAGTAGGTGCTGATATTAATGGGGATATTGTAATCCGGAAGCAGGTCTGAATTTGAAATATTTGCAATTAATAATCCTGATTCACTTGTATACTGTCCTGTTTTCACTTTCCAGTTCAATGTCAACTTATTAGCATAATAGTATGTTGCCGATAAAAAGATATTCATGGTTTCCGATAACATATACTCTATTTCAAACCCGCCGTTTCCTCCAAACATTGTAGTTGATGATGAAACTTTAAGCGGGATATCATACCAATCCACTATGTAATCTTTATCGTGAAGGATGGGTCCGTCTGCATAACCACCGTTCCCGTCAAGTTTAACGGAATTAAGGAAAAGTGTAGGACCTGCAAACAGGTTAACCTTGACTTTATCTGTAGAAACTACTCTGAAAATTAAATTGATACTCACCGGAATAGTGGTTATAGTTCCATTATCTTTCCAGTATTTTGTTTTAATATCGGCTTTTTCTCCATCCCACCATTTCCAACTCCAATCAAAACTGTTTCTAACATCAACGGAAGTTTTTATGAATGAGGCATTTAATCCGATTCCTATTTTGTAGTTAAAGAAATAAGATACACCTGCATTAAATCCAAAATTACTTTTGGTATTAAAAGCTGAAACATTTGTCTCGTCAAACGATACTATATTTTTCGAATCTTTAAAGTATGTATTCAAAGAGAAAGAATCAATTTTGAATGCTCCCGAGTAAAAACCTCCGATGTTAACGGCAAGTTCTCCTTTAAGTGGTAAAATAACAACCAATACCAATGAAGCTATTGTTAATAATTTTTTCATACTTCCTCCTTTCCGTCAGATAAAACTTGTAAAATAATAATAATATCAAAGTAAAATATTGTCAATCGGAATCTTGATAATTTGTTTAAGTTATTGTTGAAAAATGGTATTATTCTGCGGAAGGTGATTACTATGAAAAAAAGATATTTCCCAATCGTATTATCTTTACTTATCCTATTTACAACTACGGATATTTACCCGAAAGAAAAATTTATCATTAAAAAATTTAATAATCATGTAAAACGATCCCTTAAGAAATGGGGAGTACCCGGTATGGCAGTGGGGGTTATGTACGACGGCTATATAATTCTTGCAAAAGGATACGGATTTGGAGATTTGGAAAAAAAATTACCCGTGACAAGGTATACGATGTTCCCGATAGGATCTGCTACAAAAGCATTTACTGCGTTTGTTGCGGGAAAACTTGTGGAAACGGGGGTCTTTTCATGGGAAGATAAGGTAAAGAAATATCTTAAGGGGTTTAAGTTGTATGATGCCTATGCTTCCGATAATATGAGAATCTTGGACCTTTTTCTCCACAATTCGGGATTACCTCGTCATGATCTTGTTTGGTACGGTTCTGATAAATCGAGAAAAGAGTTATTCGAAGGATTGAAATTTTTAAAAAACAATAAAGGATTCAGAACCGTGTTTCAGTATCAAAATCTTATGTATATGACAGCCGGATTCCTTGAAGAGAAGGTAACGGGTTCAAGTTGGGAGGAGCAGGTAAAAAAATATATTTTAGCTCCCTTGGAAATGGAATGTACGAATTTCTCAATTGAAGATATGGTAAAATCGGATAATTTTGCTCTCCCTTATTCGGAAAAAGACGGAGCTGTGTCAAGAATACCTTTTTACAGAGAAATGGAAGGGATAGGACCTGCCGGATCCATCAATTCCAATGTTTATGATATGCTCAAATGGGTTAAACTTAATTTAGATAGAGGAAAATGGGACGGTAAGTCTCTTATCGGCAAAAAGAGTTTGGATTTTATTCATACTCCGCATATGATTGCAGGTGGAGTAATTACATCAAAGATTGGGAAGTTTAAAGAGTTCTCCTACCCGACCTATGGGGTGGGATGGTTCATAAATCATTACAGAGGGGCAAAAATGATTCATCACGGCGGGAGCATTGACGGTTTCTCATCCGTAGTTACGTTAATGCCTGATAAAAATGCCGCCGTAGTAGTTCTTACAAACAAGGAGAACCATCTGCTGACTTACGCAATAGCACTCCATATCTATGATAAGCTAAGGGGATTAAAACCGATAGATTGGAATGAAAGGTTCATGAAAGTTCTTGATGAAATAAAAAGGAAGAACTTGGAAAGCCGTAAGGAAGTTGTTGAGAAAAAAAATGATAAAAGTACTGTTTATGATTTCTCTCAATTGATAGGTGTTTACGAACATCCTGCATATGGCAAAATAGAAATAGCCGTTAAAGACGGTAAGTTAGATTTTAAATTCAATAAGTTTAAATCGGATTTGGAAAACAACGGTAATAATATGTTTACGATAAAGACAAGTATACTTGCAGGACGGAAAGTAAAATTCGGTAAAGATAATGATATGAAAGTTTTTTCACTATCAATTAAATTGGAAAAAAGTGTTGATAGCATAGTTTTTCTCATGAAAGATTAGGGGCAAACGGCGGTTTGCCCGAATCTGAAAAGGAGAAGAGGGCGAAGCTCCCT
>CAYRAO010000040.1:0-16725 GCA_964422395.1 uncultured Clostridia bacterium | reverse complement strand
CTTGAAAAAAAATCAAAGAAATAAAGCACCGTCACCCCAACATGGGGTAATCCCTTTTGGACACCGTCACCCCTCCGGAATGAGTCGTTTATGAATATGATATGAAAAAATGGGGTGATGTAAGAATTTTTAAATTGATTTTCATCTTAAAATTTAGTAAAATCCTATACACTTTCTTTAAGGAGAAATTCAAGATGGCAAAAGTATGTGATATATGCGGAAAAAAACCTATGACAGGAAATAATGTAAGTCATTCCCACAAATCAACTAAGAGAAGATGGCTCCCTAACCTTCAGAAAGTTAAAGTTAAAGTTGATGGTGAAACCAAAAGCATGAGGGTATGTACTTCTTGTATCCGATCAGGAAAAGTCAAGTAGAGTTATCCCGCCAAATCAGTATCAGGAGTAAAAGGTTTTGAGAAAGATCGGGCATTGGGGAAAAACCTTTTTTGTAGATTTTAATACAGTAATGGTCAGGTAACAAAGAATTGAGGAATAACTATAAGATAATTGTCCATTTTGACGGAACCGACTACAAAGGCTGGCAATTTCAAGGTCACGGAATCAGAACAATTCAGGAAGAGTTGGTCAATGCTCTGAAAATAATTGCAAAAAAAATGGTTATAATAACAGGGAGTAGCAGAACCGATGCCGGTGTCCACTCCTCAGGACTAACCGCTAATTTTTATCTAAATATAAACATCGAAGCGGATTCACTTAAAAAAGCTTTGAATTCACTACTTCCGTCCGATATAAGAATATCCGAATGTAAGATGGTAGATAGGTCGTTTAATGCTAGATTCGGTGCCAAATCAAAAATATATATTTACAGAATATTTACCGGAACTGTCCCCTCCCCATTTAAAACACGTTATTACACCCATATCCCTTTTCCGCTCAATAAAAGAAAAATGAAGAAAGCAACCAAATCATTCATCGGGGAAAAAGATTTTAGTTCATTTACTTCGGACGAACCGCATAAAAATCGGGTTAGGACAATCAAAAAGTTTAAAATGAAAACAAAAGGAGATGAAATTATCTTTAAAATAGAGGGGAAAAGCTTTCTCAGATATATGGTCAGAAATATGGTAGGAACAATTATTGATGTCGGGAAAGGCAAGATAGATTTGAAAGAAATTCCAAAAATATTTGAAGCTAAAGACAGAAGAGCAGCCGGTCAAACCGCACCGTCCAAAGGTCTTACGCTGAATAAAGTGAATTACAATTAAGTATACAATGCCGATCACTTTACAAAACACACCTATTTACCTATAATTCAGAACAGGAGCTTAATTTGGGGAACCACGAAATAATGTATTTTGTACTTTCCTACTTTGTCGGATCCATTCCAACCGGATTCATTGTTTTTTGGTATTCTAAAAAAAATGATATCCGTAACGAAGGGAGTGGCAACACCGGAGCAACAAATATTCTCAGAACATGTGGGAAAAAAGCAGCGATAATTACTCTGTTAGCAGATATACTGAAAGGAGCGGTTCCGGTAGCTTACGGAATAATTCATTTCAAATACTCTCCGTTAATTATAGGGGGAGGAGCCCTTGCAATTATAGGTCACATTTTCCCTGTTTGGCTAAAATTTAAAGGGGGCAAGGGTGTTGCTACATTTGCGGGAGCATTTCTTGCTTATATGGGTGCATCGGACGGAATTTTAATTTTTCCTATTTTTGTATTTTCCTTCGGTATCTCCATGTTGTATTCAAAAACGGTTTCAATCTCTTCACTTAGCGGTATCTCCGGAGCATTTTTTGCCGTATTATTCACAAATGTAGTCGAAGTATCCCTTATCGTGTTACTGGTAAATATATTAATAGTGATAAAACACAAAGAAAACATCGCAAGAATTATTTCAGGAAAAGAACACACATTCCACAGGAGAAATATTGAATAATATACTCGTAATCGGCGGAGGCTCATGGGGAACATCATTTGCAAATTATCTTGCAATTCAAGGGAATAATGTCAAACTTTGGATACGAGAAAAGGAAGTTATCGAATCCATTAATAAACATAAAGTAAACTCACTTTTTCTCCCTGAAATAATACTTTCAAGTAACCTTAAGCCGGTATCATCACTTATTGACGAAGTTAAAAAATCGGATATTATTATTTTTGCCGTTCCATCTAAATTTATCAGAAAATCTTTCGAATCCCTTAAAGGTCATCTGTCTGGAAAAACAATTATAAGTTTATCCAAAGGTTTTGAATCTTCAAGTCTTAAAACCATTTCGCAAATAGCTGTTGATGTTTTCGGAAAAGAAATTTTGGAAAAATGGATCACAATATCCGGTCCCTCTTTTGCCAAAGAATTGGCAAAGAATTTTCCGACCGCTGTAGTTGCAGCTTCCGGTAATCCGGCTATTTTAAATAGTATTCAAAAAAAGTTTTCATCTTCCACTTTAAGGATATACAGCTCTGATGATCTTATCGGAACAGAGGTTGCAGGATCCATGAAAAATATTATGGCAATTGCTTCGGGAATTATTAACGGACTGGGATTAGGATACAATACAACAGCTTCATTGGTAACTCGTGCAGTGATGGAAATTTCCCGAATAGGGTTGAGACTCGGAGCAAATCAAGAAACTTTTTGGGGATTAGCGGGAATAGGTGATCTTATGCTTACCAGCTTTGGTTCCCTTTCAAGGAATTTTCAACTTGGAATAAAGATAGCAAAAGGGGAAACATTAGAAGAGATAGAGAAAAAAAACATTACCATTGCAGAGGGAGTTGAGACAACAAAAGCAATTAAATCACTTTCTAAAAAACTTGATATCGAAATGCCTATATCCACAAAAATTTACGAAATCCTTTTTGAGGATAAGGACCCTGCGATTGCACTTAAAGATCTTATGAAGAGGCGGCTTCAAATAGAATGGAATTTAGATTAGACTATATTGTAAACGACGAACAGAAAATTTTTTCATTGAAAAAAGATACGATAACAATTGGGAAACTCTCCGGTAACGATTTTCATTTAGATGATAATTCCGTTTCAAGGAACCATTGCAAGCTTAAAAGAGACGGTAATACTTATAAAATAATTGATCTGAAAAGTACTAACGGAACATATGTAAACGGAAAAAGGATTAAAGAAAGATCTTTAGCGATTGGCGATAATATAACTATCGGAAGAAGTATCATAAAATTCCTTGAGGAAAAAAGGGGGGATAAAATTACAGATATTGATGACCAGAAGGTATCGGTAATGATTCCGCTTTTGGATAATATCCCTATAAAAAAAAACAATATCCCTATTAATTCCGAATTGAGTTTAATGGAATCATTAACATCTCTTGGTAAACAATTGATAAGTTCAACTACTCTTGAGGAGAGTTTTGAAAAAGTAGGTGAACTACTTTATTCATTTTTAGATCCAAACAGACTGTACATTTTCTCATACGATAAAGATGATGAGGAGTTGGAACTTAAATATTCGATTTCAGAAGAGAAAAAAACCGATAAGGTTAAAATTTCCAAGACAATTGCTATGAGATCAATTAATGAGAAAGTGGCGATTCTATCATCTAACACCTTGGATGATTCCAGATTTGACGGAGCAAAGAGTATTATACTGTATGGCATCAAGTCAGCAGTATCAATCCCGATATGGACTATAAATTCCATTTACGGTCTGATTTATGCAGACACAACTCATATAGGTAAAAAATTTGAAGAGCATGACCTTGAGATACTTTCCATCATTGCAAATTTCACGGGATTATCAATCGAAGGGATAAAAAGCAGGAACAATTTAATCAAGGAAAAGAAGATCAGATCAAGATTGGAAAGATACCATTCACCCGCAATAGTTTCAAAAATCATGGAGATGCAGGAAAACAAGACAGGTGAAATCTCCGGTTATCACGAAAGTAATGCATCGGTACTTTTCATGGATATAGTAGGATTCACCTCTCGTGTCGAACACATGAATCCAATTGAAATAGGTGTCTTCCTCAACAATTTATTTACGGAAATGACAGATGTGATTTTTAATAACAACGGAACGTTGGACAAGTATATTGGAGATTCTATAATGGCGGTTTTCGGAGTTCCGTTTGAACAAAAGAATCATTCCGAACATGCAATAAATGCGGCATTGGAAATGATGAAAAAATTAGAGAAGATCAATAATTCAAATCAGGATCAGGAAAAAATAGAGATCAGAATCGGAATTAATTCGGGGAAACTCATAGCAGGCGACTTCGGATCTCCAAAAAGATATGACTATACTGTAATTGGAAATACCGTCAATATTGCTTCAAGACTTGAATCTTCAGTGGCAAAACCTGGTGATATTATAGTATCGGAATCAATTGTGAAACAAAATAAGAAAAAATTCGATTTTGAATTTCTTGGCAGAATGAATCTCCAAGGAATATCAAAACCTGTTAAATCATATGTCGTTATCGGTAAAAAAAGGAGGTATGATGATTAAAAAGAAATCGGTTACATTGATATTGGCAATCTTAATGGTCATAAGCTTTTGTAAAAAAGATGTAAAAATAATTCCCAACTACTTAAGAAAAGGTACAGTGGAATACCATACAAATATGGGTTACAAATATATGAGTTTAGGTTCCTTTGATGCATCAGCTAAACAATTCCAAATAGCATTGAAAAAGAGACCCATGTTTATGAGAGCTGTGATGGGTCTCGGAATCGTATATTTAAAACAGATGAAATTTAAAATGAGTCTTCAAGAATTTAAAAAAATTATAGACAAAAATCCGGATAATGCAGATGCTTTTAATTTCATTGGAATTATACATTCCGAGCAGGGGAATTATAAATTGGCAAAAGAAAACTTCTTAGTTGCTGCAAATTCAAAAACTTACAGCAATCCTGAAAATGCATTCTTAAATCTTGCCATGCTTGAAATGAAACAGAAAAGATCGGATAAAGCATTACGTTACATTGAAAAAGGATTGATAAAAAATCCGGAGTTCGTTCAGCTTTATAACCTAAGAGGAAATATATATGAGAATAAAGGCTTTTATAAAAAAGCGGTATCCAATTATGAAAGGGCTCTGCAATTATCACGAGTTAAAGATATCAGTATAAAAATTAATGTTGCAAGAGGATATATTAAAATGGGACAAAGCGACAAAGCTCTGAGCCTTCTTGAAAATATGCTCGGAGATGCTCCGTCTACTCAGGTAAGAAGGTTAATACTTGATATGATAAAACAAATTGAGGACAAATAGATTTTATTGTAACACCCGATATTTAAGCATAGTAACATTTGAGCAATAAAATTCTATTTCGGAATAACTCTAACGTTGAATCCTTCGGTTAGTTTTTTATCTAAATAAAAATAAATAGTATAAAAATATCTCTTCTTAATTTTATTAAAATTTGTAAAACCGATAAAGCACTTCTCTTTAATTCCTTTTTTTATTTCAATCATTTTTGTAAAAAGATCATTAACGGATATTCTCAATGTCCCGCTATTTTTTTGTTCTGATATTAACAAATCCACTCCGTTAAGTTTTTTAATTGTAGAAATGGTAATTGAATCTTTTCTCCCTTTTTTTATCTCCGTTACATACTCTTCAAGGATATCCGATTTAGGGTAAATATTCCCGTGAATAAGAAATGATATCCCGTCTTCGGTCTTTATTTTCCAGGGATTATAGAGTTGAGGTCTTGGAAAAAGTGATAAAAAAGAGAACAATATCATAAACAAACAAGTTTGAGTATATTTAATATTCCTTAGTTTAAAATTCCTCAATGAAAAAAAGATAAACAAAATAAAAATCATTAAAAAAATCACATTCGGAAGGTATTTGAAATTCCCATCAATTTTTATAAAAGAGGGTAGAATCTTTGAAATATCCAAATGGATATTTCCAAGTTTCTGAAAAATCAGTCCGCTCCTATCAATATAGTTGTGAGTTGTACTTTGATAAAGTGTAAACGGGTTAAATATTTGATAAAAAGTAATAAAAAACGGATAAACGGGAAGAAACAGGAATAATTTCTTAAAAACTTTATTCTTGCTTTCGATATAATAAATTACTGAAAACAACATAAGAGTCCATACTACAGGGAGAACATATCTCGCTTGCGGACAATATCCCGGTCTGACTGTAGAATATCCGTGATAGAGAAGATAAACGAAGGATGCAATCGAAATAATCAAATGTGAATAATATTTTTTTATTTTTTTTATTGCAATGATTAGTCCTGGGAAAAAGAAAAAATAGAAAGGATTGTACAATAACAGTCCGTCACGCTGATCAAAAAAATAGTCGAATAATGTTTCAAATCTATTTTGAATTTTTATACCTCTCATCCCTTCGGTATATTCCGCTCTTTGAGAATCGGTAAGTACTCCGGTGTAAACGGACATAGGAGAAAAATTTCCGTATGCAAAAAAAAGATACAGAAAAAAAAGTAGAATGAATACGGTGGGAAATATAGAAAATACAATTCCGGATTTTATATCTTTCTTCCTTAAGCTAAAAATGAAAAAAGTAATTGTGAATATTGCAATGAAGATAATATATTTCATCCCCCAAAAAACTGTCATGCCAAGAAAAAAACCTGACAAGAGAAGATGCTTCCGGTTTAAATTATCCTTGAACAAGCAAAACCATATCGAAAGGAGAATAAGCAAAAGTGCTTGAAGTTCGGCAAAAACATGAATGGAAAGAAAGAATACCGGAGTAGTAAAAAGAAAAACAGAAAATATAAACAGTGAAAGTTTCTCTTTCTTCCAAATTTTCAATGATAAGACATAAACTAAAACTCCCAACAATGACCCGAATAAACCGAGAAAAACCCTTATTAAGAAATAGAGCAAAGGAACCGGAATTTTAAGAAGAAAAAAAGGTGCAAGAGTAACCGATAATCCGGGCAGATGGAAAGAATACCATTTTTTAAACCCTTTTCCGACCTTTGAATGGTGGGCAAGTCTGTAATTTATAAACTCCCTGTACTCATCTCTGGCATATTGATTAAAAACATTGATATCCCCATCCTTTGAAATTGACTGTGAAATCGCAAGATAATGCGGTTCATCTCCAATAAGCTCAACACCTTTCATAACAATGATTCCCGAAGCCGAAATAAATATCAATTGGGATAACAGAAAAAGAATTACCATCCTCATCTTCAGAGTTTTTCCATTGAAAAACGGGAGAATCTTATCTAACAACTTATTCCTTTTGAAAATAGAGTAAACGGAGAAAAAGAGCGAAATTAGGAGCAAATATCCCACTCTAATCTTAAAATCTTCACTGTCCCAGTAAAAAAACTTCATGAACAACACGAGAAATCCGGTTGAGTAAAAATAGAAACTTTCAAACAATCTATTGTCTCGTCCTATTTTTGTGAATAGGGAAATACAGAACGCAATAAACGGGATTAACAACAGAGGTGATAAACAAGAGTAATTAAGAAAAAAAAATAAAAAACCCGTAAAAACCGATATTACTTTAAGCAGTTGAGATCTTTTTAAGGAGCTACTCATGTCAGAGCAACTCCTCCATTATTTTCTTTGATTTTTCAAGAATATCTTTATGCAGACTGTTGCCGTGAGAATCCATTGTGACAACAACGGGGAAATTTTCAACTTCAATTACCCAAAATGCTTCGGGAGTCCCGAACTCTTTTAACTTATACACTTCCTTTACCTTTTTTACTGAATTTGCAATTAAAGTTCCTGCACCGCCAACAGCATGGAAATAGACCGCTCCGCATTTTCCGAGACCTTCGGCAGTCTTTGCTCCCATACCACCCTTTCCTATAATTCCTCTCACTTTGTATTCACATATAACCTCAGACTGGTACGGTTCTTCCCTTGCAGAAGTAGTCGGTCCGGCAGATACAAAACTCCATTCTCCGTTTTCGGCTTGCTTTACAACCGGTCCGCAATGATAGATAACCGATTCTTTTAAATGTTCTCTTATAAATTCGGGCTTCTCCTCTACCATCAACTTATGAGCTTCATCCCTTGCCGTTACCATCGTTCCGGAGAGCGACACTTCATCTCCGACTTTTAAACTTCTGATATCCTCTTCCGATATCGGAATTGTCAGTTTAATCATAGGTAACCTCCTCTTTTTTCAATACCATGGTTTTTCTTCTGAATGCCCAACACATATATGAAATAGCAACAAAAAACGTTGCAGGATGTCTTGCCTGAGAGGAGACAAACACATCAAGAACAGTTGTTTCTCCTCCGAATCCCATCGGTCCGATTTTAAGCCTATTTATCTTATCCAAGAGTTCACTTTCGAATTCCGCTATTTTCGGGTCAGAATTTCTCTCACCGATTTTTCTGAAAAACTGAACTTTCGACAAAGCATATGAAGTTACCCTGTCTCCTCCGATTCCGATTCCAAGCGTCCCCGGAGCACATCCGAGTCCCTGAGCTTTTACAACGGCATCAATAATAACCTTCCGTACTCCGTTAAGATCTCTTCCGGCTTTTAAGGGAGGAAACGGCAATTTATACTGTGTCCCTACATTTTCACTTCCTCCACCTTTTAACATAACTCTTATTCTCACTTCATCTTTATCCCACTGACTAAAATGGATATACGGAGCATTCTCACCTATATTATTTCCGGAGTTTTTTGATGTTACAGGATCAACCGCATTAGGACGAAGATATTGTTTTTCCGTAGCCTCTATTGCTGCTTCATTGATCGCTTTTCTGTATTTTTTTTCAGAATCTCCCTCCGGTAAATCTATGAAAAAAAGGAGTGATCCAGTATCCTGACAAATCGGAGTCGATTGACCTTTTGCCATCTCGACATTTTCAAGAATAGTCTTAAACACCCCTTTCGCCGGTGTCCCGTTATCTTCCCTTTCATATGCTTTGGAAAGTGCTTTAACCACATCTTCGGGTAGATCTGTTGCAGCCCTCCTTATCAGTTCAAGAACCGAACTTTTCAAATCCATATTTTCCTCCTTCTAAACTCAATATAATGAATTCTATTCCAGTTATCTTTGTTTGTAAAGATCGACCACATATTAAATTATAATCTCATCAGTAGGCATTAATTTAATGTAAAAACTTATTTTATGCCTTCATTGTACGAAAACCGGAAAAAAGGAGATAACCGGTCTATGATCGGATACATTCGAAAAATATCCCTCTATCCTTTTATCAAGTAGCAACGTTGTAGTTTTGCCACCTGAATATTCATCAAAAAGAGAACCTGATATAAGGATGTGATCAATAAGTGATCCGTAAGACGGATAAGAAGAATATCTCGGATCATCTGAGATTTCCAATGTCAGGAATTTGTAAGATTCGGAATCCTTTAAAAAGAGTGAAAAACAATTATCCGATTCAGGATCAGTAAGTTCGTCATTCCAATCCCCCGCTACGATATAATCCTTTTCCTCGTCATTCTCAATTGCAGAATCCATGAACTCTTTCAAAAGTTTCACGGCACCACGTCTCCTGTCAAGTTCCTCTTTTCCCCGATACGCTTTTAAATGGATAACAATTAAATAAAATTCATATTCAAAATTGCCTTTTGAGATTCGAAGTTTCAATACTAACGGAGGTCTCGGGAACTCGTATTTTTTATCTTTGTAAATTTGATTTTTTGAAAGTACCGTTATCATATCATTTTTATATATTATTCCGGTTTTTTGATAACCGTCTCTATAACTGTCATCGGAATACAATCCGCTGTATCCCTCTAAATCATTCATTAAGTTATTAAATAACAAGGTATCCGATATCTCTTGAACAGCATATAAATCGACATCAAGATTCTCAATTATAAGTTTATAAGATTTAACGGACTTTTCTCCGTTGTCAGGGAAATTATGCATATTCCAAGTTACAAGTTCGAGAAAGTTCTCCTTCCCCACCCTTTCAAGAGAATGTGAAATCCCATCGTCGGGTTTAACCGGTATCTTGCAAGAAAAAAAAGAAAAAATAATTAAAAAGAGTAAAATTAACAAAACTTTTTTCATATTACCAATCTACATTATCATATCTTAATTTTCAATCCTCTACCCTAAGTTTGTCAGAGAACTTGTGTTATGGTATTGAAGTTATTTCCCTATGCAGACATTTTTATCTCCCTACGAGGAAAAAGAATTTTGCTAACTTAAAACCGTTAATTCTAACGTAATAAAGTACGTTCAGGGAACGTACATCTTATTTCTTATCGGAGCTTACAGAGTTGTCAGTAGCAATCCGATAACAATTTTCTCTAAATTTTTCAAAATATCTTCTCTTCGCAAAATTTTAATTCCATGATAAAAAATCTTTTTCTTAAATATTTCGTATCACTATTTTATTGAAGAGATTAATAAATTCAGGAGGATAGCATGAAGAATTTCAAAGTAACTATCATTTTTATCGGACTCATTTCATCATTTTTATTACTACCCGGAACATCTCACTCTACTTTAATGTTGACACAACCTACAGTGAGTAAAACTCACATTGTTTTCAGTTATGCCAATGATCTGTGGGTGACAAATATTGACGGAACAAGTAACAAACGTTTAACTTCGGCATCGGGAACAGAGACCAATCCGTTCTTTTCACCGGACGGCAAATATATAGCATTCAGCGGCAACTATGACGGAAATATTGACGTGTACATAGTTCCGGTTGAAGGTGGAGTTCCGAAACGATTAACATGGCATCCTTACAGAGATATAGTCAGGGGATTCTCCCTTGACGGAAAGAATGTTATTTTCACGTCCAGTCGGTTCGCTTCCAATAGAGGGAGATCAAAATTATTCTCGGTGTCTCTAAATGGAGGATCTCAAATACCGTTGGAACTCCCTTTTGCAAACAAATTTACATACAGTCCCGACGGTAAATATATAGCTTACATCCCATATGGCGAAGTATATGGACAATGGAAACACTATCGTGGCGGTACTTATACCCAGATATGGATATTTTCAACTAAAACCAAAGAAATTATTAAGGTCCCGCAACCAAAGGGGCACTGCAATGATACAGACCCCTTCTGGATCAAAAATAAAATCTTCTTCCGCTCTGATCGAAATGGAGAATTCAATCTATTCTCATACCACACAAAAACAAAAAAAATAGAGCAATTGACCAACCATAAAGATTTTCCCATCTTAAATGTTAATGCGGGAGGAGGTAGCATAATTTATGAGCAGGCAGGCAGATTAGTCCTATTTAACCCTTCAAATAATAAAATTACTCCTCTGAATATTGAGATATACACTGACCTAAAAGAGGTCAGAGAACGGTATAGTAAAAATCCAAGATTTATCCGCTCTTCGGATATATCTCCAAGTGGTGCAAGAGCCGTATTCGGATATAGAGGCGAGATAGTTACGGTACCTGCCAAGAAAGGTGATACAAGGAATCTTACCAATTCCGTTTCAGCACACGATCAATTTCCCGCCTGGTCTCCGGACGGTAAATCAATTGCTTATTTTTCTGATAAAAGTGGAGAATATCAGTTAATTATAACATCTCAAGACGGAAAAGGATCGGTAAAAAGCTACAATATTCACGGTGCCGGATTTTACACAAATATTACTTGGTCTCCGGATAGCAAAAAGGTTTGCTTCACGGACAATGCCCGCAACATATTTTGGATGGATATTAAAACGGGTATTATCAATAAGGTTGATTCAGAACCTTTCTATTCACCCGGGGCATATGGGACTGCGACAGGAAAATGGTCACACGATTCCAATTGGATCACCTATCATATGAACAACGCTTCAAAAATGAGCCAAGTATATGCATATTCGCTAAAAACAAAAAAATCAAGACTTATCTCGGACGGATTAAGTGATGCTTCGGAACCTGTTTTTAATCAGGACGGAAAATATTTATTCTTTTTCGTTTCAACCGATGCCGGACCTATTAAACACTGGTTTGAAATGTCAAATTCAGATAAACGGATGAGTACATCCATATACTTGGCAACCCTGCAAAATGATACACTTTCTCCATTTGCCAAAGAAAGCGATGAAGAAACAGGGGAAAAAGAAGAAAAGAAATCTGACAAAAAAAAAGAAAAAAAGCCCGAATTTAAAATTGATTTTATGAATATGGAAAAAAGGATTATTGCCCTTCCCATACCGACAGGGAACTATTTTAATTTGCAAACATCTAAGGACGGCAACATATTTTATTTGGAATTAAATCCTGAGAAAAGGATCAGTACCTTGCACCGATTTAATTTGAAAAAAAGAAAAGACGAAATTTTGGGTGGGAATATTAGAGATTATAAATTATCAAAAGACGGCAAAAAGATGCTGATTCGATTTTCAAACGGATGGGCAATTCTTCCGACCGGAAAGATAAAATCCGGTAAAGGTATGTTGAAAACAGCCGGAATCTCCGTTAAAGTCAATCCGAAGGCAGAATGGTCACAAATATATAGAGAAGCTTGGAGAATAAACAGGGATTACTTTTATGATCCGAATATGCACGGTGCCAATTGGAAATCTCTTTACAAAAAATATAGCCGGTTTCTGCCTCATCTCAGCTGCAGACAAGATTTGAACCGTCTAATCCGGTGGTTATGTAGCGAATTGAGTGTAGGTCATCATTTTGGAGGAGGAGGTGAATTTATTGACAACTCAAAATTTATTCCCGGCGGGTTATTGGGAGCAGATTACAAAATTGTAAATAACAGGTATCAATTCAAGAAAGTTTACGGTGGATTAAATTGGAATCCTAGGCTTAGATCACCGTTAACCGAACCGGGAATAAATGTTAAAGCCGGAGAATTTCTCTTAAAGGTAAATGGTAAAACCCTGAAATATCCGGACAATATTTTTAAATATTTTGAAACTACCGCAGGCAAGATCGTCGAATTGACAATAGGATCGGATTCAAAAGGGACTAAAACAAGATTAGTAAAAGTCGTTCCGGTAAGAAGTGAATATTCTATCAGAAATAGAGATTGGGTCGAAAAAAATCTTGCATACGTCACAAAAAAAACAGATGGAAGAGTCGCTTATGTTTATGTTCCAAATACAACAAACATGGGTCATACTTACTTTAAACGATACTTTTATCCTCAATCTAATAGAGAAGCGATTATAGTTGATGAACGTTTCAACGGTGGCGGAAAAATTGCAGACTACTACATTGGTATGTTGGGGAAAAAATACAACTGTAGCTGGGCTTACCGCTACGGAAAAGATCAACACTCTCCTTCATCCTCAATTTTAGGTCCGAAAGTATTATTGATTAATGAGATGGCAGGGTCAGGCGGAGATCTCTTCCCTTGGATGTGGAGGCAAGCCGGGTTGGGAAAAATGATCGGTACCAGAACTTGGGGTGGCTTGGTAGGCATTCTCGGTTTCCCGACTCTGATGGACGGAGGTTATATCTCTGCACCTAATGTAGGATTTTGGACGGAGAAAGATGGATTTGCCATTGAGAATACAGGAGTAAAACCCGATATAAAAGTGGAACAGACTCCGAAACTTATGATTGAAGGGAAAGATCCTCAACTTGACAGAGCAATTGCAGAGATTATGAGGGCATTAAAGAAAAATCCTCCGAAAAAACATAAACGTCCTCCATTCCCGATACGTGTGAAGAAATAAAGATCTATTGTATTTAAAAATATATTGAGAGCATACGGGTATCTCCATTTCGGAGATACTTTATGCTCTTCCGTCTTTACGTTTTCCGTCAATAAACTTTTCAATTCCTGCTTCACGTATTCTATTTAGATTTCCAATCCGATCAGTGCGAAAAATAAAACCGAAAAAATTGGCGACTAAGTTATTTAATTTTCGACAATCTTTCAAATTGCTATATTCGGTACAATCCGCACATGTGGTATATTTATGTTCGATTGCACATGCTTTCATTTTGCAATTCCTGTTCATAGGCTTATCGCTATGGCAACCGGCACACTTACCCTTCAAATACATCCCGCAGTTGCTACATGCCAACCCGCAATAAGCTACAATAAAATCATTTTGCCTTGTATCCATAATTTCACCTCCACGTTTACACATAACTCCTTTTTGTGTTGCCATACACATCAATGTTATATTTTCACAAATGTTATGTAATGTCAATTTTAATCCGTATGTTGATAGGATCACATTTTGCATTATTCAAAAAAGGTTATGTTTTATAATTTATTCGGGGTTAAAAACGGAGACAAAAGGAAATGACGTTCGGCAATCTCCTCAACAATGAATTTTACTTTTCCCAAGAGAATTACGGATTTTAAGGAGACAATATCTCTCTCCATTGTGTAAAACGATCTGTTAAAATGGTGAGGAAGAAATTTCATAAGATAATCCCCGAAAGAATCATGAATAAACATCATCGGGGGTAAAATTCCATCCGAACACCTTCTTTCCAAAACCACATTCGACACACCCTTAATATTGCTCTCTCTACATATTATCTTTATCTTTTCCTTCCTATCAAGGATAATAACCCTATCCCTGAATTCATCCTTTTCAAATGATAACATCCTTGCAAGATCACCTCCGTCCTTTTTAAGATGAATTTCATTAAAATCGGATATACTATCGGCAATTACCATCTTACCCGAAAAATCGGAGATTGTTTTTATTAACATCCTATAAGCGGAATAAGCTCCGAAATTATTCCAGTGAGTATCGGTTTTTTGATATATCCGTTTCTCTCTTTTCAGCTTTGCAAATCCGGTTCTAAGATCAATGACAGTCAGATTATTCACATCGGAAAGATTCCGTACCATCTGGCTCATTAAGGATTTTTTCGGGATATATGTCAGACCTGCAGGCATCATTTCCGGATAAACGGTTTGTTTGTTCGGAACAATCATCAGTATATAATTACATCCGACCGATTTTGCCAATTCTGCTCTCTGTTCCAATCTCCTTTTCCACAAATCCAACTCACCCTTGGTGAACAGTTTATAAGAAAAATAGTATTTATCAAATGTAATCCCATTTTCTTCCGCAAGGAACAACCATCCGTCCTTCCCGATAATCACCGATTTCACGGGAGAACTTTTAAATATAGAATACTTTAATTTATTAAATTTACTAATTAAAAAACCTCTAAAACTAAAATTATCGTTGTAATACTTTTCATATTTTTCAAAATAAGGGAAAACAGATTTTAAACTGAATATCGGTCTTTTTTCCTTAATTCTATATTCACTAATATAACTATTATCAATTTCCTTCGAAACATTTATCAAATTATCAAAAATAGGGAAAAAGATGATCAGAATAAATATTAAAACCATATTTTTCAATATATTCGATGAAAAAAACAATAACAGTCCCTTGAAATCAAACAGCATATCAAATAATTTTTTTATTTTATTGAATACTTTCATTTTAGATTTAAAAATTGAAATATATGAAAGGTCGATAATTCTCAACATTCATAGCCATTATTCCGAAAACAAATACAACCGAATAAAAAACATTATCCGTAAACAATAAACAATATTTAAAAAAAGCGGACAAAGAATTTTTTGATTTTACCAAATCCACCGATATCTTTTCACTAATTCTTTTCAATTTGGGAATCACTGGAAATACCCCTATGACACCTATTATCATCACAAATAAAAATTCATTGTTAAGAAAATTTTCCATTCCGATTTCAATATTATCCACTCCTCCGAGTCCAAACATTGATCTCAGATAATGGTAAGAATATTGCAAATCTTCCGACCGGAATAGAACCCATCCTATCATAACAAGGAATTGAGTAACGGCAATTCTCACAAAAATCGGGAATCTTTTTTTAAACATCTTTCTGATTCCCATATGCTCTAAAGACAACAATACACCATAGTATAATCCCCAAACAACAAATGTCAGGTTAGCCCCATGCCATAATCCACAGATTGCAAACGTAACGTTAATTCCTGTCAGATAAGCTAAATTTTCAATTTTCATCCCGAATATTCTGTCTTTTTTAGTTCTCCTCATTACCGAATATGCAATTGGGAAAAACAGATATATTTTAAGCCAATGACCTAAAGTAATATGCCATCGATTCCAAAATTCCTTTATCGAATCAGCCGCATACGGATAGTTGAAATTTTCAGGAATCTTAAATCCTATCATTCTTCCAAGCCCTATTGCCATATCCGAATAACCTGAAAAGTCATAATAAATCCGAAAAGTATACGCAACAACGCCTATCCAGCTTATTGGAGTACCCATTCTATCAGACGGAATAAGGAAAATTTTATCCGATACTTTTGCAAACATATCAGCTATAAGAACTTTTTTGCCCAAGCCGATAATGAATCTCTTTACCCCTATCGAAATATCCTCCGGCTTAATATCTCTTTTATGTAACTGCTTCTCAAATGAATTAAATATAGCGATCGGTCCCGTTATAAGTTTTGGAAAAAAAGATATGTAGAGTGCATAAGAGGAAAAATTTATTTTAATCTTTTCCGATTCCCTGTACACATCGGTAAGATAGGAAATTGCAAGAAATGTCATAAAAGAAATTCCCGTAGGATAAGGTAACCCCTCAATGGAAAAATCAATTCCTATTATTTTCAGAAAAAAAGCGAGATATTTATAGAATACCAAAACAATCAAATTCAGAAGAATTGCTACAATATAAACCATTTTGGCATTTTTCTTTTTCGTTGCAGAAGATATTCTAATACTTAGATAATAATTTATCACAATAAGGAAAAATAGAATAAACACAGCCTCTTTTTGACCCCATGAATAGAAAAACAATCCGGCAATAATTAAATAAACATTTTGTCTTTTGGGATTT
>CAYRAO010000039.1:0-16847 GCA_964422395.1 uncultured Clostridia bacterium | reverse complement strand
CTCTACAAAATAAACCTTGTCTAAAAAACTATTGCGAAAAAGGGATAGACAAACCTCCTTAGTTAAATTTTTTAATAAAAAAAATCATTAAAAAAACTAAAATTTAAAGGAGGATTGAGATGAAAAAAAAATTATTAATTGCGTTAGTTGTGGTTATGATTGTGGCTGTTGTATCGTATGCTCTACCGTGTACTAACATGTGGAGAGCTTGTGTTGATAATCTAGGTTATCCTAATGCAGCTTGTGATGCACTTTGGGATTTGTGCATGGCTCTTTTGTACTAAGCATTAAGATATGATTTGTGACCCCTTAACAAAATTTTAATTTTGTTAAGGGGGACTTTTAAACAGTTTGATTTGAAAGCTGTTGTTTTATAAACTTCCTATATGCAAAAGGAGAATTTGATGAAGATAAAGAGAGTTTTTGTGGTTTTGATTTTGCTGTTTTGTTGCAATGTAGCAAATTCAATGACATTTGACAAGCTAATACTTACTCTTGGCTCTGATGATGAAAAGATTCATAAGGATAATTACAAAGTTTGTGATATATTCAAGCCAAAAGATGCTGTTATTTATAACAATTACATCTATGTGTTAGATGGTAATGATTGCTTTATATACTATTTTGACATGCAAGGTAATTTTAAAGGAAAGTTCGGAGGAATGGGAGGGGGACCCAAAGAACTTTATTCACCTGAGAATATGGAAATGGTTGGAGAGGATTTATGGGTTACAGATTTTAATAATAATCGTATTCAAATATACCATAACCATATCCATAAAAGATCTATTAAATTTAGAGACATGTCCAAGTTAGCAAGACCTCGTGAAATCGGAGAACTTGATGGTAATATTTTTATTAGTTCCGTCACCATTAGCCCTAAAATTACAGGTATTACGGTATTGAATGAAAAGGGTGTTTTTAAACGAAGAATAATGGTTTCTTCTATGCTTTTCCCTAATACAAGATTCACTCCATGGTTTACAGCAAAGTTGCAGGTGCTGTCGAACAAGCAATTACTTGTAGGTTATAAGTATTTGCCAATTATTGTATTGATAGATAAAGATATTAATAAAATCAGGTATGTAGATATGTCAGAATATTATACAAAACATGAAAGTAAAGATAAGGTTAAGAATAAATTCATTGTACCTTCAGGGTATACTGCGACTACATTCTCCAGTGGTCCTAAAAATACTATATTGATTGCTGCTTGTAACAACTCTAAAAGGAGATGTAACAGAGTCATGCAATTCTCTTCGGACTTGTCAAAGAAAATTAATGAGATTGTGACCGATTATCATATATGGGATATGGAATATTATCCTAAAAAAGATTTGATTGTTTTAATAACAGGCGATAGAGAGGTGAAGTTCTATGAAATACATTAAAAAATTATTTATATTGTTGATTGTTGTTTGTTCTTTTTATTTATATAGCATGGCGGAATCAAGAATTTTTAGGATTTCCGATAAAGCTTATGGAGTTTATTCAATCATAAACGGTTCGGCTAAAATCAAAACATATATTATTAAAAAAAATAGATTTGTGTTGACAGATAACTTTAAACCGATATTTTTTAAAAATAAATTAATAATTGAAAGCACAACTCCTATGGGTGATCGTTTTGTAACTTTTAAATATGAAATTGTTGGAGTGTCTGGTGAAATGTTCTATTTTGGTGTTTTTAAAAAACATGAAGTTATTGAATACAACAAAAAAACAAAATCAGTTATAAAGCGATTTTTTAATTATCCGTTAATCTTAAAAGGAGTTCGCAAGTTGGACAATCATATTATGCTGTTTTCTGAATTTGTTTTAGATGATCATTCAAAGAGTAATTGCAGGGATAAATATTTTATATTAAAAACTCATGAATGGAAAGACTATAAGTGTTTTGGTAAAAGTAAGAATCTAATGATGGGCTTTGACTTTCCTAAAATTTTTTTATTTAAAGGTGGCAAGAATGGTGGTATTTATTTTCCAAAAGCGGGCGAGATGCGTATTTATAATACTTCATCCCTTGAGTTAACAAAGACATTTAAAGTATTATCTGATCACAAAATTCTCGGAAAAAATCCCGGTAAATCGGAACATATTCACGAATATAAAGACAGCTTTTGCCTGATTAAGATACTGGATGATAGGATTCTAATCTTTAAAATTGATTCCGGCAAATGGGAATTGGCTCAGGAAATAAAAGGGAAATATAAAAGTACGGTTTTGCTTGATGCTTATATTATTTTAGCTAATGGAGATAAAATTGACAAAAAAAAATTGGATTTTTAGTTTAATTGTCATTTTAATTTTTACATCCATTCACTTGTTTGGTAAAAAAACAGTTGTTTTAAGAAAAAAGTGGCAAGATATTAAAGGAGATGAAATTTCTCTAAATAATCAATTTAATGATAATAAAATATTTGTTCTGTATTTTAGAGCAATTGACTGTAATTCATGTATAATTAAAGCACTAAATATTGTTAAAAAACAGAATCCCAATACTGTAGGAATTATTGGTTACATACATGATAATGAACTTAATATATACATGCATTTGAGCAAGACTTTTCTAATATTGAAGGATAAAGATTATAGGTTGTATCAGCAAATGAAATTAAGAAAGATGTCTCCTTTTCTAATGAAAATAAACAAGAAAAGACAAGTTGTTGAAACTATAGGATATTTTGAGTTACAAAATATGGAGTAGGTATTTTGCTTCGCAAGTAAAGTTTGTCAGGATCGGAGTGACGGTGTCCAAAAGGGATTCCCTCTCTACGTTCAGTTAACTTTATTTCTTTGATTTTTTTCAAGATATGGAATATGGAATCCGTCCTTACGGAAGAATGGGGTAAATTGCTATTTATCCCTACTGTAAACAAAAGGGGACAGACATGGAATCACCGGTGAGTAAAGAGAGTGTGACTTTTGTGCAACTGATGGTCGATAGGATTGTTTCAGGTATTTACAAGGATGTGAGATAAATCAATAGATCAAATTGCCGTCCCTTTCGATTTGTGAGTTTTATTATTCGGAGTTTAATGAAAAGTTTTTCAGATTTTCGTTGTTTGGGAAATATTTTAGTGCTTCGATCAACATGTCTTTCATCTCGTCCCTGTTACCTTGCTTTCTTAATATTTTTAGGATAAACAGAAAATGTTTGGGATTTCTTAAAAGATAAAGAGCTGCATGAGCGTGTTCAAGAGAGATTTTAAGTTTCTCTTCCTTGTAATAAATTTTTGCCAGCTTAAAATGATTCTCCGGATGAAATGGATTTTTGATCAATTTTTTTTCAAGACTGTCCATGTCCTCTTCTACCCTCTCTTTTGAGAAAAGCGTATTACCATTCTCTTCGGAAAACTCCATGTCGTATTTCTCTTTATCAAATATAAAAGGGTTGGCAATTTTAAAAAAGGTTTTTTTCTCTGCTTGATCGGGAGCAAATCCGGGAAGGTATTTTAAGAATGCAGGAGTTATATATTTACCGTGTTGTGATTTTGCAAGATGGTTGAACATGAGAGCTATCATATCTTCATCGGCAGGATAGTAACTTAATCCCTCCATTAAGAAATTCCATGCTTTTTCCTGATCCTTAGTGAGTTTGGATATAACTACCGCATTATAAAAAGAGTCGGATCTCATTCCGGCTCTTACAGACATCTTTATTGAATTAAGTGCTTCCGGATATTCGTTTCTCAGTGTGTAAACAAGAGCAATGTTATTCAACACTTCTGGTTTGTAGTTGTTACTGTCAAGAACCTTTGAGAAATTTGAAAAAGCCGAATCAATATCGTTGGAGAGGTAGCCGATTATGCCGGAAAGGAAGAATTTTTTCTCCCTAAAGGGATCCTTATCACTTATCTCATCAAGAATTTTTTGTGAGGAAATATTATCTCCATTAAGAAAATATGTCCTTGCAAGTTCAAACAGTAAAAGTCCTTGATTCTCTTTAACTGCGTTTCTGACTCTTTCAAGAAGTTCAATTCTTTTGCTATTATCATCTAACAGAAGTCCTTTGATAAATGTTTCATAATTTCTAAGATCCATCTTTATTTTGGGAATCTTAGGCGTTGTCTCGGTATCGAATGTGTATAAAATAATATCATTCAAAAGCTTTTTTTGAACCGAGAACAGGTCTGTTATTTTCCCATTAATAACAGGAATATATTTTTGCGACAATCTTTCGATATCTATAGTAAATGCCCTGATGCTAAGTGTATCTTCACCTTCTTTCTCCGAAGTTGTTATCTCCCCCCAAACGAGTTTTGTTGCTTTCAGGAGTTTTCCGGCTCTTATTATTGAAGCTTTTGATACATTGTAAGGGAATTTGATTTTTAGACTCTTAAGAAGTTCTCTTCCGGTGTTATCGGAAAAAGTATCGATATTATTCTCCATCAGACCATAACTTAAATATTGAGATACTCCTCTTCCAAGCCATTGGTGTGCTTTTTTTTCGGCTGAATTTATCTTGAATGGAAAAACAACCGTTCTTGAGAATATTGTTGAGCTTGAAGATAAAAAAAGGATAACAATTATTGACAAAAAAATTGGTTTTTTCATGTTTTATTCTCTACCGTAAAAAGATTTTATAAAATCGTGGAGGAATAGTGCCCCGTTATACTCCGCTTTTCCCCCTCTTTCAAGACGAAATGCAAAAGAGTACCTCGGTTTTTCAAAGGGGAAAAATCCTGTGATTACGGAATCAAATCCCAACTTTTTCTTTCCTGAAGTTCCGGTTTTGATCCCGATCTCCATAAAATCCACTTTTGCTCTTCTCCCTGTCCCTTTCGGATCGGTTGTAACTGCGTGCATTCCGGTTTTTATATCCTCGAAGTACCTATTGTTTAAGTATACTTTTGTATATTCGGATTTGTGATTGAAGTAACCCATATTAAAAATGTTTTTCTTGCTCATTACCATGAAGGGGAAAATGATATCTCCGTTTTGAGCTATTAATGATGAAATAATTGCAGCATGAATTGTTGTGATTGAAATATGTTCAAGTCCTATGGAGAGGTTAGCCAGATCTCTTTTACTTTTTTGTGAAGTAGAGAAATTCCCGAAATTGAAATCGAATTTTCCGTTTGTCGTATTTTTTTTGTTGAACATGAAATTATTCAGAACACCGCTCATCCCTTTGTCTCCGGTTAGTATCCCCATCTTTGCAAAAACAATATTGCAGGAGCGTGATAATGCTTGAACGAAAGAGGGTAGTTTATCATGTCTGCTCCAATCATAGAATACTTTCCCTTCATACACGGTATGTCCAGTACAGTTGAACGGGAATATTGTTTTCTCCGATGAATTCATAAATGCAAAGAGTGTCAGAAGTTTTATGACGGATCCGGGCTCATATTTTTCCGTGAGTGCGGTATTTTCTTTATTCTTGTCAAATGGTTTTGAGTATGAGGCTATAATACTTCCGTCTTCAAGATCGGTAAGGATAAAAGAACCGTGATATTTTTTAAATAGCGTGTGGATCTTAATTTGAATATCCTTATCTATTGATAATTTTACAAATTTAAGACCATTGGTAAGATCGGAGTCAAAATCGTGAAAATATAATCCGGGGGTAAGAGATATGCTTTCACCGTAGTTTATGTTATAGGAAGCAAGAGGTTCTCCGTCCCTATCAAAGATAAAATCGATATTTCCATTTAACATCTTGTTGTTAATATCCTTTATCGTTTTTATGTAATCGGAATATTTCTCCGGATTGGACGGATTAAATTCCTCAACCCTCCTGTTGGACTCTTTTGCTCTAAACAATGATGTGCCGGAAACAATCCTGTAGAATTTTACATAATCATTTTCTTGAGGAAGAAGAGAAGAATAGATATCAAGTGCTTTGTAGAAACAGTTATCGGAAAGAAATGTCAGTACTTTTTTTGACCTGATTGATGAGTGTCCGGGTACCGATTCGGAGAGTAATTCTTCCCCGCTCTTTATATCTCCTCGGATCAGTTTTAATACACCTTTTAACTCGTTATAGGATGATCTTCTAAAAAAAGGAGAGCCGATCTTATTTAATAAACCCAAACTTTCAACAATTTGACCGTCAAACAACAGATTTTCCGATTTTCTTAACTGCTTATAGGTGGAAAGATCTTTGTAAAATAGGAAGATAAGAGAAAAGATCACCAAAAGGGAGACAAACAGGATTCTCCTTCTTAATCTCTTTTTTCGAAGTTTTATGAAAGAAAATGTCCTGTCCTTAAAATCCAGATCCATTTTATCCTTTCAGGTATTCTCCAATCTTGTCTAAACCTTCCTCAATCTTTCCAATTGAGGTGGCATAGGATATTCTAAGATAATTAGGTGCCCCGAAAGCTGTTCCGGGAACAAGAATTATATTAAGCTTGTTTAGAATATCCATGGAGAAATCGTTATCATCAATAAATCCCATTTTTTCTATATAATAAGTGAAATCGGCAAAAAAATAAAATGCCCCTTCCGGATTAACATAACCGATATTTCCTATCTTATTAAATCTTTCTGCAATTAAGTCCCTTCTTTTTCGGTATTCCTCAATCATTGGAGAGAGATAAGATTGGTCATTACTAAGTGCGGATACCGCCGCTTTCTGTGAAATTGAGCATGGATTGGAGGATGAATGCCCTTGTAATTTGCTCATTGCTTTACAGATATATTCAGGGGCAATTGTATATCCGAGCCTCCATCCGGTCATTGAGAAAGTTTTTGATAGTGAACTTATAACGGCAATGTTGCTAACTGCATCGGGACAAAGTTTAAGCGGGGATTCAAATTTCCAGTCGGTGTAAGTGATTTTTCTGTAGCAATCGTCAAAAAGGAGAAAAATATCCTTTTCCTTACAAGCAGTTGCAATTTTTTTGAGCTCTTCGTTGTTCATCATTATTCCCGTAGGATTTGACGGAGAATTTATTATTATGGCTTTTGTTTTTGATGAAAATTTTTCCATATATGATTTTGCAGTTATGTTAAATAAAGGTTTCTCTCTAAGATGGTCGGCATATACAACTTTTCCACCGCTGTATTTTACTATCTCGGGATAAGATACCCAATACGGTTTGGGAACTATTATTTCATCATTTGGGTCTGTTATAGCTTGAATAATAAGGTATAGACCGAATTTACTTCCGGGTGTTACGACTATTTCTCCGTTTTTCGGTTCAAATCCTTGTTCGGATAAGTAAGATTCCCTAATGGCATCTTTTAATTCAGGAATCCCCGCAACAGGTGTATATTTCGTAAAATTATTTCTTATGGCTTCTATCCCTTTTTCTTTGATGCTCTCGGGAGTAGCAAAATCCGGTTCCCCAGCCCCGAAATCAAGAATTTTTTTCCCTTGACTTATTAGTGTATTCTTAATTGATAACAGTTTAAGTGTCGGAGATGAAGAAATCCGTCCGATTCTTTCCGATAATTTGACCATTTTGCTCCTCAACAAAGTTTTTTAATTTTATAAGCAACGAATAGTTGACATGTTAACACAATTTTGTTAAAAGTTGTATTCAAAAAAATTTTTTGTATCTTAAAGGAGATATTTAATGTCACTTACCAAAGAAATTATCGAAAAAGTTAAGGTCAAAAACCCTGCAGAGGGTGAGTTTCATCAAGCTGTTGAAGAGGTTATGGAATCTCTTGAACCGACGGTTGAAAAACATCCCGAATTTGTTAAAGCAGGTATCTATGACAGGATCGTAGAACCGGACAGAGCAATTCTGTTTAGAGTTCCCTGGATGGATGACAAAGGAAACGTTCAGGTTAACAAAGGGTTTAGAGTTCAGTACAACAATGCTATCGGTCCTTACAAGGGCGGACTCAGATTTCATCCTTCGGTCAACCTTGGTATTATTAAGTTTCTCGGATTTGAACAGGTATTTAAGAACTCTCTTACTACGTTACCTATGGGTGGCGGAAAAGGTGGTTCCGATTTCGATCCTAAAGGAAAATCGGACAACGAAGTTATGAGGTTTTGTCAAGCTTTTATGAGAGAGCTTTCCAAGCATATCGGTCCTGATACAGATGTTCCTGCCGGTGATATCGGTGTTGGAGGAAGAGAAATAGGGTACCTCTTCGGTTACTACAAAAAACTGAGAAACGAACATACCGGAGTTCTTACGGGAAAGGGGATGGAGTATGGCGGAAGTCTTATAAGACCTGAAGCAACGGGATACGGTGCGGTTTATTTCGCAGCGGAAATGCTCAAAGTTAAGAATGAAACATTAGATGGCAAGGTTGCGTTGGTCTCAGGTTCGGGAAATGTCGCTCAGTACACAATTGAAAAACTTCTTGACCTCGGTGCAAAACCTGTTACCGTATCCGATTCATCAGGGTATATATTTGATGAAGCTGGAATTGATCGTGATAAATTGGCGTTTGTTATGGAACTCAAAAATGTCAGAAGAGGAAGAGTTAAAGAATATGCCGATAAGTATTCAAGTGCGGTTTATACTCCGATTGACCCTAATCTCGGTTACAATCCCCTCTGGAATCATAAAGCTGATGTGGCATTCCCAAGTGCAACTCAGAATGAGATCAATGAAAAAGATGCTCAGCATCTGATAAACAATGGCGTAAAGACTATTTCCGAAGGAGCTAACATGCCTACAACTCCGGAAGGGATTAATGTTTTTATGAACAATGGAGTATCATACGGACTCGGAAAAGCTGCAAATGCAGGTGGTGTAGCGGTCTCGGGACTTGAAATGAGTCAGAATAGTCTCAGATACAATTGGACAAGAGAAGAAGTTGATAGTAAGCTTCATGGAATTATGAAGAGTATTCATAAAGCTGCTTATGAAACTTCAGTTGCATATGGAAAACCCGGTGATTATCCACTAGGTGCAAATATTGCAGGTTTTACCAAAGTTGCTAAAGCAATGCTTGCATACGGTATCGTGTAATCCGAAAAGATTAAATCAAAATAAAGAGGGGAACTTTTTAGTTCCCCTTTTTTTTTGTTCTTTGTTTTGTTAGACTTTATTTGATTGTAAGGAGAAAATTATGGAGGATAGAGAAACTATTTTTGAGGAGTATATGAATGATAAAACCTTGAGAGAGAAAATGAGAACTCCGAAATTTTGGGTAAAATATGTTCTTATTGTTTTTTCCGCTTTCTTTCTTGTGATACTGTATAACTCATATAGAAACACTTGGTCAAAGGAGGATGTGAAAGAATCGATAGAAATATTTTCCTATGAAACCGGTTGGGTGGAAAGTAAATCGGCATTAAAAGAGGCTCCGACAAGGATTTTACCGTATATATCATTTAAAGTTAAAAATGTTGGGGATAAACCGCTACATTTTGTTAATATTGAGTGTGTTTTTGAATTCAAATCCGATGGGAAAACTCAAACAACCGGATTTGCTGCTGCTTTTAAGGAGCCACTACCTGCGGGAGATATCAGTGGAAATATTGTTATAAAAGGAGTTAACGGATATAAAGCTTCTTCAAAGGAGGCATTCTACAAAAATATAGAAAACTGGAAGAAAGTTAATGCTAAACTTTTTGCCAGGACAAAAGGATCTCCGCATGTAAGAGTTGGAGGTTTGTTTCCCGTTGAACAGAAAATTAAAGGAGTTTCAAAAGAGGTATCTCAAAATGACAATAAAATTTTTTCCGGTGAAGTGGAATTGATTCTAATTGATACGGGGTGGATTTATAAAAGGCTTGAAGGGAAAAAGGTTCTTATATATCCGTCAATTGTTTTTAAAATTAAGAACATAGGAGATACTGTTTTACGCAATATGGTGATGAAGGGTGTTTTTGTGTTTGAAAAAAACGGAGAAAGATTTAATTTCGGTTTTCCTTCAATTAAGGATAATCTTAACCCCGATTCTTTAAGCGATGAAATAGTTATGAGGTCGGAGTTCGGAATTACCGCTTCATCTCTTCAATCTCTTTACGATAATGTATATAACTGGGATGAAGTTATGGTGAAAGTGTTGATAAAAGAGGAGAATACGGAGTATAAGGAGTTAGGAGAGTTCAAGATAAAAAAAGAAGTTAAAGGTGTTAAGGTTATCAATGAAGTTCGGGGATCTTAGGGTAGGATTGTAAATATGAGTGATTTTCTCTGACAAAGAGGTGCAGGCATGAAAAGGAATTGTATTCTTCTTGTTGATGATGAAAGGGTTATAAGAGAATTGGGCAAGGAGATGATAGAACTTCTCGGTTTTAATTGTATCACTGCGGAAGACGGAGAAGAGGGAGTTAAACTTTTCAAAAAAAATTCTGATAAAATACTTATTGTTGTTCTTGATGTGGAAATGCCGGGGATCTCAGGAGAGATTGTTTCAAATATTATATCCGAAGAATTTCCCGAGACAAAAATACTCTTTATTAGTGGATATGACAAAGATTACCTTGAGAAAAAAGTATTTAAAAGAAAGATTGATAATTTTATGCCTAAACCGTTGAATATTAAAATTCTCTCCTCGAAATTTGATGAAATGATGAGGGAAGATGTCGTTTGAAAATTATTTTGTAAGAATTACCTATGAATTACTAAAAACAAATTATAAGAGATTTCTTGAACTTGATATTTCTCCGGAGGTTTACATAGACGGTATTTCTCTTAGCGGAATAACCGAAAAAGAGAAAGAAGAATTGGGAGTTATACTTGATAACTTTGGTTCTCATACCATTCACGCCCCTTTCTTTGATATTTCAACCGGTGGGAATGACAATGAGGTAAGGGACTTGAGTTTTAAAAAACTTTCAAATGTTATTGAGATAGGGAAAAAATGGAGTTCTAAACTTGTTGTTATCCACTATAATTATGACAGATTATACTATGGAAAGAGTTTTGACAAATGGATTGATAGATCGGAAGATTTTTTTAAAAGGTTAACCGATATCCCTGATCATCCTCTAATTGCAATTGAAAATATTGATGATCCGAGCCCTGATGTGGCACTGGAATTGGATAGAAGAGTCGGAAGTAACAGGATAATTCATTGCTTTGATTACGGTCACCACAATGTGTTCGGGAAAATCAGTTCAACAAAATGGTTGAAACGTATTGATGCGGGGAAACATATCCATTTCCATTTTCATGATAATGACGGGTCATGTGATGATCATCTTCCCATGGGGGACGGAGAAATAGATTGGAAAAAGGCAAAAGGTGATATTATCGGATTAAAGTCATCTTTTTCCGTGACTCTTGAACCTCATTCCGAAAGAGATCTTATCCGTTCTCTGAATTATTACAGAAGAAAATTTTTACCTGAAGAGTCCAAGGGTTTTAAATGATACAGAATTTTCCGATTATAACAAAGCTTGAAGAATGGAAAAAGCTAATTTACCATTTTGACAGAATAAAAGATATACATTTAAAGGAATATTTTTCAGAAGATATTAAACGGGGAAAAAACTTTTCAGTCGAGAATGAAGATCTATATTTTGATTTTTCAAAGAATTTTGTTAATAAAGAGACTATTGGTCTCCTAATTTCACTTGCCGATAGAATGGAGTTACGAAAAAAGATCAATAACATGTTTTCGGGTGCAAAGATTAATTTTTCAGAAGGGAAAGCTGCCCTTCATACGGCATTAAGGAATTTTTCAGATAATCCGGTTGTTGTTGACGGTGTTGATGTAATGCCTGAAATAATTAAAATGCGGGAAAGGATGAAAGTTATTTCCGAAAGGATCAGGAGTGGTACGTGGAGGGGTTTTTCCGGAAAAAGGATAAAGAATATAATAAATATAGGTATTGGAGGATCTGACTTAGGACCGAGATTTGTTTGTAATGCTCTGAGATGGTATTCCGACCGAGATATTAATGTTCGGTTTGTATCGAACATGGACGGAACCGATCTTTCGGAATCATTATTGGGATTAAGTCCTGAAGAGACTCTTTTTATTATTGCATCAAAAACATTTACCACGTCCGAAACCATGACGAATGCAAAAAGTGCCAAAGAATGGTTAAAAAATTCTGTCGGTAATTCCAAATTTATATCTAACCATTTTATTGCAATCACATCAAATACGGAACTGGCATCAAAATTCGGGATACTTAAGGGTAATATATTGAAAATGTGGGACTGGGTGGGTGGAAGGTATTCTATTTCTTCATCAATAGGACTTACAATAATGATCTTAATCGGTTTTGATAGTTATATTTTGTTTCTAAAAGGACTATACAAAGTTGACGAACATTTTAAAAATTCCCCTTTTAATATGAATATTCCGGTATTGATGGCTCTTCTCGGAATGTGGTACAATAATTTCTTCAATTTCAACTCATATGCCGTTATCCCTTACGATCAATACCTTGAAGATTTTCCGGTCTATCTTCAACAATGTGATATGGAGTCGAATGGAAAAAGTGTAACTATTAAGGGTGAACGGATTAATTACCATACTTGTCCCGTTGTATGGGGTGGTGTAGGGACAAATTGCCAGCATGCTTTTTTTCAAATGCTTCATCAGGGAAGCAGGATAGTTCCCGTGGATTTTATCGGATTTGCAAATTCATTAAATGAAATCGGTAATCATCACAAAAAATTAATGTCTAATTTGTTTGCTCAGTCAAAGGCGTTGGCATTTGGTAGGACGGAGCAAGAATTAATAGGAACCGGTATTAAAGATGATCAAGTACCGTTCAGAATGTCTTTAGGCAATAGACCGTCAAACTCATTTATTTTTAAAAAGTTATCCCCCTTAACTCTCGGTATGCTTATTGCTCTTTATGAACATAAGATCTTTACTCAGGGAGTTATCTGGAATATAAATTCGTTTGATCAATGGGGGGTTGAATTGGGAAAGGAGATTTCAAACGAAATATTTGACAACCTCAATACTGCAGATCACATAAGAAAAACAGATGATGATAGTTCAACTTCGGGGCTTATTAATTTTTTCATATCGTCTCAAAACTCGGAATAAATTTAACTTTAGAATATTTTGTTGATATTTACCATTCACTGAAATAGAATTAATTTATGGATTTTAAAATGAAGTCCGAATTTAAACCGAAGGGATCTCAGCCGGAAGCTATAGAAAGGTTGTATGACGGTCTGAAAAAGGGTTTGAATTTTCAGACTCTTCTTGGTGTAACGGGATCGGGGAAAACTTTTACGATTGCTAATGTTATAGAAAAATATAAAAAACCCACTATAGTTATTGCACATAATAAAACACTTGCCGCTCAACTTTATAATGAGTTCAAAGATTTTTTCCCCGATAATAAAGTAGAATTTTTTGTATCATACTATGATTATTATCAACCCGAATCTTATATTCCGCAAAGAGATCAGTATATTGAAAAAGATGCACAGATCAATCCGAAGATTGAGCAGATGCGTTTGGAAGCTACCGCTTCTTTAATGATGCAAAGGGATGTTATTGTAATTGCGTCGGTATCTGCAATTTATAGTGTTGGTCGTCCTGACTATTTTGAAGGAATGGGATTCAAATTGCAAAAAGGTGATTCTATTGGTCGAGGAGATATTCTTAAGAAACTTGTGAATATTCAGTACGAGCGGAATGAGTTTGAACTTGTCCCGGGTCGTTTCAGAGTTAAGGGAGATACTATTGATCTGTTTCCGGGTTATTACCACAATATAGTGAGAATAGAGATGTTTGGTGATGAAATTGAGAGATTGGTGGAAGTGGATAAAATTACCGGAAAAGAAATTAGTGAGAAAGATAACTATTATGTTTTCCCCGCCCGTCATTTTGTTATACCGGAAGATGTGATCAATAATTCGTTAAAAAATATCAAGGAAGATCTTGACGAAAGGCTTCCTGAGTTGGGGATGGTTGAAGCTCATCGTTTAAAGCAAAGAACACTATATGATATTGATATGATTGAAGAGACCGGGTTCTGCAAGGGGATTGAAAATTACTCAATCTATTTTGACGGAAGAAAGAGAGGAGAAAGACCGTATTCTCTTCTTGACTATTTTAAGGATTTTTTAATTATAATTGATGAGAGTCACCAAACGATTCCTCAACTTCACGGGATGTATAACGGAGATTATTCGAGGAAGAAGAATCTTATAGATTTTGGATTTCGTCTTCCCAGTGCATTTGATAACAGACCTCTCAAATTTGAAGAGTTTGAAATATATATGCAGAAAAATAAGGTTATTTTTGTTTCCGCAACTCCGGGATCTTATGAAAAAAAAATATCCGGAAGGATAGTCGAACAAATCATAAGACCCACCGGACTTGTTGATCCTGAAATAGAAGTCAGATCATCAAAAGGACAAGTAGAGGATATAATAATAGAAATTAAGAAAGTGGTTGAAGCGGGTAATCGGGTTTTGTTGACAACTCTTACAAAAAGGATGGCTGAAGAACTTACTGAATTTCTTGCTGAGAAAAAGATCAGGACAAGGTATATGCATTCGGAAATTAATACTTTGGAGAGGACGGAGATAATAAGAGAGTTACGTCTTGGGGATTTTGATGTCTTGGTCGGTATAAATCTTTTAAGAGAGGGACTTGATATACCGGAAGTGGGATTCATAGGTATCCTTGATGCCGATAAGGAGGGTTTTCTTAGAGATACGAAAAGTCTCATTCAGATAATCGGAAGAGCGGCACGGAATGTCAATTCAAAGGTTGTACTTTACGGAGATAAGATAACCGACTCCATGAAGGGAGCAATTAACGAGACTAACAGGAGAAGGAGACTACAACAAGATTACAACGATAGAGAGGGCATAGTTCCGAAAACCATTATAAAACCTATAAAGGAAAAAATTATAACCGTGAAGGATACGAAACATATTCCGAGGAAAAATATCCCGTCAATGATTAAAACCCTTGAGAAAAAAATGTATAAAATGGCTGATCAGCTTGATTTTGAATTGGCAATCCAACTCAGAGATCAGGTTAAAAGATTAAAAGAGAGACTCCGCTAAGAGCCTCTCTTTTTAATTTATTTAATTGTTACAATGTATTTCAAATGGGTGTTTTCCAACAAAAATATTGCTTCCGTCAATATGAAAAGCAGTTTTGCATATATTGTTGAACTCATTTTCTTCCTTGACTTTGTTGAATCTATCTACTTGAAGTTTCGGATTATAAAACCCGAAACAAGCATATTTGTGAGTGAATCTGTATGTGACACTCTTCCCTGGTTTCAGTATGCCTTTGAAAATCCTGTAATGCCTCCCCTGAGCTATTAACTTGCAGTCTTTCCATTCACAATCAAGTTCAAAATTTCCGGCATCTGCATGACCGATATTCGTGACGGTTACATCTATGATACATTTTTGCTGGATTGTTTTTTTGTAGTCCGGAGATTTGATTTTTGTTATTTTAAGGTCGGGTCCTTTTATGATCATTTTTTTTAAATCATGATTGTTACTTCTGTGCGTGTCACCGATAGAGTTTGTCTTATCAACGTAGGCAGACCAGAGAATAAAACCTGGTCTGTCAGGTGCTATTTTTTTTGTTTTATAAAAGAATCTGCCTGGTTTTAGTGAAGGGACATTCCATGTAGCAATATTGTTGGAACCTTTAAACGATATTAATCTTGTAGGTGCCGATATGGCATTTCCGACATTTTTTACCTTAAATTCAATTAAGGCTTCCTCAAAAATTTCCGGTGATTTAGGAAACATAAGTATTTTTATCTCTAAGTCCGGCTGCATTAATAGATATTGACGTCCTTTAAGTTTTATAGATCCAAATGTTGGCATTCTCGTTCCTATCGTGAAAACTCCGCTGTCTCCGAAACATGTACTATCATCGGTCTTAACCCTTATCACATAGTTACCGTTTTCAAAATTTGCAGGAATAACCCAACTTTTATGACCGTCAGCGAGAGGTGCTATTAGTTGTACTCCTGTGAAATTTTCCTGTGATACGGGATTCTTGAAGATATTTATCTTAACTGTGGTACTGGTACTTGTACAACTCGGTAACTTGGACCATTTGATCTCATGTGAATATCCTTTAAACCATGTTGTTCCTGCAACAGGGGAGGTTACTTTAATCCCTGCGGAATACACGATTCCCATAGTTAAAAACGAGACTAATAAAACTAAAAATAATCTTTTCATATTCCTCTCCTTAGTTAATGTCCGTTCAATAGTGTTATAAAATACACGAGAAAATATCTCAATTTTTCTTTAAATTTCAGTTTTATCATGGATTTTGATGTCTTGGTCGGTATAAATCTTTTAAGAGAGGGACTTGATATACCGGAAGTGGGATTCATAGGTATCCTTGATGCCGATAGAGAGGGCATAGTTCCAAAAACCATTATAAAACCTATAAAGGAAAAAATTATAACCGTGAAGGATACGAAACATATTCCGAGGAAAAATATCCCGTCAATGATTAAAACCCTTGAGAAAAAAATGTATAAAATGGCTGATCAGCTTGATTTTGAATTGGCAATCCAACTCAGAGATCAGGTTAAAAGATTAAAAGAGAGACTCCGCTAAGAGCCTCTCTTTTTTATTCCTGGCAGATTGTTAACTCGTCAGTTGGATGATATTTTAAATGTTTTGCTCCTTCCGATATATTTTTTATCTGAAGTTTTAATTTCAACGTAAATATCGTGATTATTATAGGTCTGTGTAGGAGTCCATGATGAAATCCCTGTATTTTTTACGCTTATCCCTTTAATTGTGACATGGTTTTTGATACCGATGTAGTAGATATATTTCCAGACATATTCATAATTATTATCAAAATTTTTATCCCAGTTGATGATTATTGGTTTACCTACTTGATATAATCCGTTACCTGTAGGTTTTGTGATTTTTATGATATGTGAAAATTGTGGTTTTTTTGGTATGATTTCTAATTGTGGTTTTTTGATATGCAGTACGGGTCCTTTACTTTTAACGTTGAAAACTCCGCTGTCTCCGAGACATGTACTATCATCGGTC
>CAYRAO010000038.1:0-16862 GCA_964422395.1 uncultured Clostridia bacterium | reverse complement strand
TAAAATTGTGTTAAGAAAATTTAATGGTATTGATAACCGTAAAATTAAATATAATAGTTATTTTTGATTAATATTATTAGTTTGGTACAGGAAATTCTATTGTAAACGTTGTTCCGATTTCAGGTGATGTTTTGACCGTGATCTCTCCGGAATGGAGTTGAACTACATGTTTTACGATTGATAACCCGAGTCCGGTTCCACCGAGTTTCCTTGATCGTGATTTATCAACAACAAAAAATCTTTCAAAAATTCTATGAATTAAATTTTCAGGAATATACGAACCTGTATTGTTAATAGAGAATCTTACGATTTTTTTCTCTTTTAAATGTGCCAATCGAATATTTATTTCCCCTTTTTCCGAATATTTGTGAGCATTGTCAATTAGATTAATGAACATCTGTTCGAGCTTAAACTCTTCCCCTTTTATTTCAGGAAGTTTTTCCCCTATATCAATATTGAGTTTTATCTTTTTATCTTTAATCCTATCGTTGAACATTTTAATTATATTTCTCAGTATTAAAGAAATATTAACATTCGTTAAATCAAAATATGACCTTTCATCTTCAAGTTCGGAAATTATCATCATATCCGAGACGATCATATCCATCCTAATTGTGTGTCTTTTAATAATTTCGATATAATTTTTATTCTTAATTTTCTCTTCGTTTTCCAATGTTTCAACAAATCCCATAATTGCAGTGAGAGGGGTTTTCAATTCATGTGTCAAGTTGAGTATAAAATCTTTTTTTATTGATTCCAACTCTTTTAGTTCCGTGATATCTTTAAAAGTAATTACCATTCTATCGCTATCATAAATTTTTGAGAATGTGGCGAGATAGTCTCTTCCATTGTATTTAATCTCTTTAAAAAGTGATTTTTCTTTTTTAAAACTTTCAGCGATCATTTCATCAATTTTAGGGATACGAATTGTTTCCCAATATAGGGTGTTTTCAGGTTTTTTTAGGTTGCACATTTCCCCGAATTTTTTGTTCGAATGAATAATATTCCCTTTCTTGTCAATAACTATCAATCCTTCTTCCATTGATGAAAGTACTGTTGAAAGCTCTTCTTCACGTTCCGAAAGTTTTGATATTATCAGTTCCTGCTGATCCACCATCTTGTTAAAACTTATTGCAAGTTTCCCGAATTCATCATTTGATTCGAAAAAAAGTTTTGAATCAAAATCACCTCCGGCAAATTTTTCAGTTGCATTGATTATGGCTTTTACGGGTTTATTGAATTTTTTTGAGAGGTACCAGGAAATTATTATTGCCACCAAAAAGAATAGCAATGAAATCCTCATAAGATTTTCTTTTAAAGTTTTAATGAATTCCGTTATGTCACTTAGAAAGATACTGGTTCTTATAAAGAATATAGTGTTGCCTCTTTCTTTGAAAACCGAGGCAACATACAACATTTGTTCTCCGATGGTGGAACTGAATCTCAGGGAATTTCCCGATCCTTTAGTGATGGAGGATATAATTTCAGGTCTGTCGGAATGGTTATCCATAGTTTTAGGATCTTTATGTGAATCCGCGATAACGGATCCGTTCGGTCTGATAATCGTGACCCTTATTTTTAGCTTTTTACCTATCTCTTTCACCCGAATATCCATATCTGTTATTGTTCCTCTTTTGTAAAGTCTTGCCATTTCGGATTCAAGGCTTAGGTTAATGCGTAATAGATTTTCCTTTAAGTTTAAAACATGAAAACTTTTTAGAGGTTTATGAAAAAAAAAATTGATGCTTATCATTAACAACAGTATCAAAAGGGTAAAACCGGCAAATATTTTAAGAGAGAAACTGTTTTTTATGAATATTTTACTTTTATTCAAGTTACCTGACATTTTTTTCCTCCGAATCAAGCTTGTAGCCGATTCCTCTAACGTTGGTTATGAGATTTCCAGTTTCTCCGAGTTTGTCGCGAAGGTTTTTAATATGAACATCGACGGTTCTGTCAAATACATCTTTTTCATCGTTCCAAAGTATTGAGAGAATTTTTTCTCTTGAGAATACCCAACCCGGTTTTCTTGAGAGTATTAGCAAAATTTGAAATTCCGTAGTTGTCAAGTTTATCCTCTTACCATTTACATATACTTCGAATTTCTCCGGTATTATTTTAAGAGTTTTTCCGAAAGTGATCTCTTTTTCAAGGGTAGAGACTTTTTTGCCTCTTCTCAAAACGGCTTTTACTCTTGCCGAGAGTTCACGAACCGAGAACGGTTTTGTAATGTAATCGTCAGCACCTATCTCCAGTCCGAGAACAACATCCAATTCATCGGATTTTGCCGTTACCAAAATGATCGGTATGGAAGAGTATTCCGGTGTATTATTTAGTGTTTTACATACTTCGATTCCATCGTTATCGGGTAACATTATATCGAGGAGGATGAGATCCGGTGCCGAATTTTTCAACTTTAGGAACAAATCCGACGCTGTCATAAATTTTCTTACCGAATATCCCGATTTTTCAAGGTTGATAGCAATAAGTTCAAGAATATCCGGCTCATCTTCAACAATAAATATGTTTTTTCTATTATCCATTCTTTACCTCATCAGTAAACAGATTAAATTGTGCAAAATAAGACTCCCTAATAATACGATAATAAACAACTATTGTTAATTCAAGTTATTGCTTATGTTAATTTTGTGTTAACGAATTTGATTGTGAAAATAGGAAGATTATCGAATTTCTTCGGATTAACAGAGAATTAACCGGTAATTAAATCTTTCCGAATACTCAATGATTAAAATCTCCGATCATAATAAAGGAGGAAAATATGAAAACAAAATTAGTTTTATTTACGGTTTTAATTGTGTTGGTGTCAAAGTCTTTTTTATCAGCGGATTATGTCAAAGGGTATATGATTCCCGAGTATTACGTTGTATCGGATCAAAATAATGAAAAACTTTCCGGTCAGCACGGGTTTTGGATCAGGAGGATCTATTTCGGGTATAACTCAAAGTTTGGTAATGGGTGGTCGGCAAGAGTAAGGTTTGAAATGAATAGTCCGTCATATGGAGAGTCTAAAATGGTTCCGTTCGTAAAGAATGCTCACCTAAAGAAAAAGTTTAATGGCGGGCTGGCACTGCTGATCGGAATTATAGAACCTCCAAGTTTTAACAAGGTAGAGAAATTTTGGGGATTAAGGTATATTGAGAAGACCGCTCCCGACTTTTGGAAGCAAGCATCATCAAGAGATTTTGGAATTGCTGTTGACGGAAAATTAAAAGGTGGATTTGTTTATACATTTATGTACGGGAACTACGGTTCAAATAAAGGTGAGGACAATACCGGTAAAGGAGTTTACGGTAGATTCGGATATGCAAAAAAGAGTCTTTACCTTGAAGCAAATGCACACTATGCAAATGACGGGAGTAAGAATAAGCTTTTTTTTCACATTTTTGGAGGATTAAAAGGCAACTGGGGAAGATTCGGTGTGGGTTACAGCAGCTATACGCAAAAGGAAGAAGGAAAATCCAATTTTAACAATGGAATAATTTCTGTGTTCGGTGCTGTTAAATTTGGTAAAAAGAGTGAAGCTTTTGCAAGATATGATATCCTTGGAGATCTTAATCACAAAAATATTTCGGGTTATATTCCGATTCCCGCAAAATCTGAAAAAGCAAGAATGGTTATTGCCGGCTTGAATTTTAAAATTCACAAAAGGATAAATATTTCTCCCAATGTAAAGTATATTCACTATGCGGGTAGCGGTCTTAAAGGAGATTTATACTTTAATATCACTGCAAAAGTATCATTTAAATCGAAATTTGAAAAATAATATAGTACCAATCAAAACAATAAAGGGAGGGAGAATCATCTCCCTCCCTTTTATTTTCAGAAATATCTTTCCTTATATACGTTCAAGAATAATAATTCAGGCAATTTTTTATCTGTTTTTGAATTGACAAACACTAAATAATCATTTATAAAACAACATATATGATTTACAAAAAATATTATTTCATGATAATGTCCAGCCCTGATCTCGGGGCATAGTGTACGCTACCCGATATCAGGGAATCCGTTTTTCTCAAAATTTACTTCCTGAATTAAGTTAATTCAGGGATAATATTTCTCAATTTAAATACCAATAAGGAGGTTATTATGAAACGTTCCATAGAAGAAATAAATGAAAAAATAAAAAATAAAAAAGCAACTATAGTAAGAGCGGACGAGATGACAAAACTTGTGAAAGAGCAAGGCTATAAAAATGCTTTTCGGAAGGTTGATGTTGTTACGACAGGTACGTTCGGAGCAATGTGTTCAAGCGGTGTTTTTTTCAATTTCAACCATTTTGATCCACCGGCCAAGTTGCAGAATTCATATTTAAACGGTGTCAACGCATATGGAGGAATAGCAAGTGCGGATATATATATCGGAGCGACACAAACTTCGAACGATCGGGAACGGTACGGAGGAGCTCATGTGATTGAAGAACTTATTAAAGGGAATACGGTAAACTTAAGATCGACGGCTATTCCGACTCATTGTTATCCCTGTGAAAAAATTGACCATCCGTTTACATTAAAAGATTTAAATCAGGCTATTATGCTTAACCCCAGAAACGGATATCAGAAATATAACGGAGCCGTTAATATGGGAGAAGATATTTTATACACTTACATGGGGAAGCTTTTACCGTTGATGGGGAATGTTAATTATTCTGGTTCGGGGGAGTTGAATCCGCTGATGAATGATCCTGATTTTGAGACAATAGGTGCGGGGTCAAAAATATTTATCGGAGGTGATTTGGGCATGATTGTCGGAAGCGGTACACAACATGATCCTGAAAATGATTTTTCCACACTGATGATCACCGGTAATCTGAAACAGATGTCCGATAAATATGTAAAAGCAGCATATATAAGGGGGTATGGATCAACATTATACCTTGGCATCGGATTACCGATTCCAGTTTTGAATTGTGATATTGCAAATAAAACCGGAATTTCGGATGAAGAAATCAATATCAATATTCTGGATTTTTCAATTGAATCAAATAAAAGACCTGTAATTGCAAAAACCGATTACAGGGAGTTGAGATCGGGTATTCTTAACATTAACGGGAAAAAGGTAAGAACAAAAAGCTTGTCCAGCCATTTCCTATCTATAAAAATTGCGGAACATATTAAAACAATGGTCACAGACGGGAAATTCAGAATAACTTCTCCACCGAACGGTCTTTAATTGAGAAATGGAAATGGAAAGATTTCAGATACGGGAAGAAGAATCAATAATAAGCCTGATTTGCAATAAAACCTACTTAAAAACAGCAAAAATGGAATTAAAAAAACAGAGGAACCATATTAAGAACTATATCGCTGAGAACCCTTTATTCAAAACAAGTTTAAGATCATCATGTTTGGACAATAATGCTCCTTTAATAATAAAAAAAATGATTAATGCATCAATTGATTACGATGTTGGACCGATGGCGGCTGTAGCCGGTGCAATTTCTGAAATGATTATTTTAAAATTAATTAAATCCGGAGCTGACGAGGTAATTATAGATAATGGCGGAGATATTGCTTTATTTTTACAACATCCCTGCCAAATCGGTCTTTATGCGGGTAATTCAAATATCAACGGGTATGGCTTCAGGATAGAAACAACCGATAAATTGTTGGGGATATGTACCTCTTCGGGAAAGATAGGACATTCAAGAAGCTTTGGTATATCTTATTCGACAACCGTATTTTCGGACAGTCCGTCCGGTGCCGACGGAGCTGCAACAAAAATCGGAAATCTCATAAAGAAAGATGATAAGGAAAATATAAAAGATATTTTGGAAACAAGTATTCAAGACGGTATATCGGGAATAGTTGTAACTACTAAAAATTATTTTGGGAAAATAGGAGTTGTCCCCGAAATAATAAAAACAGATAATTGTTTCTCCTTAATAACGAGAGGATAAAATGAAAAAAATTCAAGTAGCTATACTCGGTGCAACAGGTTTGGTGGGACAGCAATTTATTAATGTATTGGATGACCATCCGTATTTCTCAATAAATTCTCTTATTGCTTCTGAAAAAAATGCAGGAGAGTTATATAAAAATGTAGTTATATGGAAAACGGAGAATCCTATTCCGGAATCAATAAGTTCCAAAAGGATGGATAAATTTTCAATTCCTTTACTGAGAAAAAACAATGTCAAAATAGTTTTTTCCGCACTCCCGTCATCTGTTTCGGAGGCTTATGAGAAAAATCTTAGAGATGAGGGATTCTTTGTTTTTTCAAATTCCGGTTTTTATAGGATGCAAAAAGATGTTCCTATCGTTGTACCGGAAGTTAATCCCGAACACCTGAACCTTATAGAAATACAAAAGAAAAAGTATGGAGGTTATATTGTTACAAATCCGAATTGTTCAACAGCAGGTATCGTTTTAGTTTTAAAACCGCTTATGAACTTTGGATTGAAATCCGTTTATATTTCAACTTATCAATCCGTTTCGGGTGGAGGATTAACCGGAGTATCGGGGATTGATATTCTCAATAACATAATTCCTTACATACCCGATGAAGAGGAAAAGATAGAGTCGGAATCAAAAAAGATTCTAAGTGACGTAAAAGATAATCTGTTAATAAAACCTCCGTTTAAAATAATTTCAAATTGTTGCAGAGTTCCGATTCTTTATTCCCACTTAATTAGTATGATCATCAATTTGAAAAAGGATATTCCAAAAAATATTCTGGAGAGAAGAATATCGGAATTCTCAAACATTCCTAACGGGTTAGGATTACCCTCCGCACCGGACAAACCTATAATTGTCTTAAATGAAAAAGATAGACCCCAGCCTGCGTTAGACTTCCCGAACTTGTTTGAAAAGAAATCGGGTATGGTGATAAAACTCGGGAGGCTTGAAAAAATCGGAAAAACTTTAAAATTGTTTATTCTCTTTAATAATACCGTAAGAGGTGCAGCGGGAACATCGGTATTAAATGCCGAACTGGTTTTAAAAAGCGGATTTATCGGGAGGTGAACATGAAGATAATAAAGTTCGGTGGGAACTGCTTGGAAAGTTCAAATGATTTTAAAAAGATATCCGAGATCCTGAAAACTGACCCAATGGGCGGTAAAGTTGTTGTATTATCCGCTCTGTTCGGAATTACCGACATATTGATAACAGGATTGAATTTAAAAAAACTTACTGAAAATGATATTAATACTATTGTTTTCAAGGTAAAAACCGTTCATTATAATATAATTAACGAATTCTTTGATTCTCGGAAAGAGAAAGATAATGTAATAAAAATTTTCAAACCTTACTTATCCAAATTAAAAAAATTATTTTTAGCAATGTTGTATACTGGAGAGTTATCCGAATCATTGGAGTCGTCAATACAAAGTTTCGGAGAAAGATTATCGGTTGTTTTGTTCTCTTTAATAATGAACAGGGAGGGGTTAAAAACCATTCCGTATTTTTCCGATGAAATAGGTATAGTAAATAAAGGGAAAGAGCATCTGAATTGTGCGGATTTGAATCAAACGAAGTTAAACTTAATAAAAGCTATTCCAAAGATATCCAAAGGGGTTATACCGGTTATAACGGGATATTTTGCAATTGATTATAACAAAAGGATATCTACTTTTGGTAGGAATGGGTCTGATTATAGTGCTTCGGTTATTGCTTACGGATTTAATGCCGAAGTACTTGAGTTCTGGAAAAATGTTCCCGGATTTATGAGCAGTGATCCGGTCATTGTAAAGAATTCAAAATTAATAAAGGAACTGTCAATTGACGAAGCGGCCGAATTGTCCTATTTCGGTTCAAGTATTCTACATCCCAGATGTCTGGAACCGATTAGAGATACAAAGACAAAAATAGTAATAAGAAATTTTGCGGATCCGGAAAAAGAGAGTACAACAATAAAGAGCCGTTCCTCAAACGGAAGTGAGATTGTGGGAGTCACCTTTAACGAGCATATCTCCGTTTTGAAGATCAACGGAGCAGGTGTCGGATATAAACCTGGAATAATCGGAAATGTCGGAACTATTCTAAGCAGTAATAATATAAACATATATTCCATAATAACCACTCAAACTTCAATTAATTTGATTATTGATCAAAAGGATCTGCAAAGAAGCAATACAATATTAAGATCATTGAAAGATCCGATTATTGAAAGTATAAAAAACGAAAGAGACCTGACATTGATTGCAATTGTAGGAAAAGATATAACAAGAAATAACAGATCCGTAAAAAAATTATTTTTTACATTGGACAAGTTGGGTGTTAATATTGAAATGATATCTGCAGGTGCATCCGATTCCGCTTACTATTTCTTGATAAAAAAAGATCAATTTGAAAGATCAATAAATAAGATACATGATGAACTTATATTTGATTCGCACTAAGGTTTGACGTGAGACCGGTACCGATTTCAGGATATGAAAAAATATTAACGGTTATTTAAGCGGTGATCAAAATTGAATGTTATAAAAAAAAAGATTATAATCATGTGTCAAAAACGGATAGTTGCAACGGTATGAAAATCGTATGGGAATTAGAGATTTTAGGATCGAGGTTAAAAAGTATAATATAAAAAACCTTTAAATTGAAAATTATAAATTACAAACAATTTGAATCCGGTATCAAGAGCCGATTGCACCACATAGTATTTATGATATCTCTTCTTTCACTTTCACTTTTAATAACGTGGTGGTCTGTTTTTATTTACAGGTCAATTGAAGATCAAGCTGTTCAGAAGAGGACAATCTTAGAGTATGAACTTGGAAATATTTTTCATAGGATGATCAACGATAAAGATCTACCGATTGCATTGGGAGATGTTGGTGCCGATCATAGATTTGAGGTTGTAGATTTTATTTCAGGGAAAAGATCAATTTTTATGAAAATTCCAAATTGTATTCCGCCTTTGTACCTTGCTGTTAAAAAAAATGTCATCTCGGGTATTGAAAAAGGTCAGCAAAGACAAAAGTTGATGGTATTCGGAGAATCCGGTATTCTTGCATTTGTTGTTTTGATCAGTATTGTTTTTTTGTTTAAATTCATTAATTTGGAAAAAAGATCTACACTTGAAATGGAGGAATTTTGGGGAAGGATATCACATGAAATCAGAACCCCTATAGCCGGATTAAAATCATTTTTGGAGAGTTTAAAAGACGGCTCAATAAGTGAAGAAAAACTTTCGGGATTTATTAAACTTGCCCTAATACAGGTTGAGAAGCAAGAACGACTGGCGGAGAATATTCTGACCGGATCATCTTTTAAAAGTAATATTAAACTCAATATGGAAGAGTTTGACCTTGATAAATTTCTAAATTTATATCTTCATGAACATCCTCTCGGATTGTCGGATAAGAAAATTGAACATAATTATTCCGAAGGTGATAATCTGATCGTACATGGTGATAAGTATGCTTTAAAGATTATTCTTGATAATATTATCAATAATGCGGAAAAGTATTCGTCTGACAGTCTTATTCTTTCCATTAAGACTATGAAAACAAATAAGTCGGGAGCGGTAATAATTAAAGATAACGGTCCGGGTTTTACATCTGATTGTGCAAGAAATATTTTTCGAGCATATAAACATATTAAGGAAGAACTTCCGAAAACTTTGCACGGAACCGGAATGGGATTATACATATCAAGAAAACTTGCAAGGCGGATGGGTGGAGACATAAGTGCATCAAGTGACGGAGAGGGGAAAGGAGCGGTGTTCAGGGTGGAATTATCATTGGTGAGATAGATGGATTATAAAATTGCCGTTGTCGAAGACGATGAACTCATTTCCGGTATGGTTGAACTCAATCTTGTAAAAAGAGGATGTTCGGTAGTAAGGTATGATCAAGGGGAAGATTTCTTAAAAGATATGAGAAGGAGCCGTTTCGATCTTTTATTGCTTGATATAATGCTTCCCGGAATTTCGGGAATGGAGTTGTTGAAGAAAATCAGATCAAATAATATAAATATTCCGGTTTTGATGATGACGGCAAAGACAGATATTCAAAGTAAAATTAACAGTTTGAATATAGGTGCTGATGATTATATTCAAAAACCTTTTAGTATGGAGGAACTTATTGCGAGAGTCGGAGCTTTGGTTAGAAGAAGTAGGGGTGAGAGAATGATTCCATCAAGCGGAATCAGTGTTGTTAACGGATTCAAAATCAATTTTGATTCAAGAGAGTGTGAAAGTAATAGAGGTAATATTATCCTTTCGGAAAAAGAGGCTATGTTCCTTAAATTTCTAATTATGAATGCTGGAAATGCTCGGAAACGGGCGGATATACTTGAGGAAGTGTGGGGAATGGATGTTTCGCCAACTCCAAGAACAATTGATAATTTTATTCTCAAATTCAGAAAACTTTTTGAAAGTGATCCTGTAAATCCCATCCATTTTGTCTCTGTCAGAGGCAAGGGATATAAATTCCAACCTTAAATAAAGTCTTGTTTTCACATTGTATTGTCATGGATTTGTCATAAATATTTGAAAAATTTCTATATTTTATTGATCATTAACCTTGTTATTCACAGGAGGAAAATTTTTCATGAGGAAATTCAGGTTATTGATAATGGTTGTGACGGCAGTTATTTTTTCGGCAATGTTTGCATCAAGTATTCAAAATTCTCTACTTGGAGAGACACGAAAAAAAGTTGTAAAAAAAAGTAAAAAAAAAAAAGATAGAAAAAATAAAGAATTATTTTATAAAATGACAGTTACTGCAACAGGGGTAAAAAAAGATACTTTTGATATCCCTAAATCCGTAAGTGTCGTTACCGAGAAGGAAATTAAGGAGAAAAGTCCGAATAATGTTTCTGACCTTCTCCTACATATGCCGGGGGTTGATGTAAACGGTGTTGGATCGAATCAGAGCCGTCCGGTTATCAGAGGGATGCGGGGACAAAGGATTTTGTTGATGGAAGACGGAATAAGGATGAACAATTCCAGACGGCAACAAGATTTTGGAGAAATACCGGCTATACTGGACGTTTCGGAAGTTGAAAGGGTCGAGGTTGTAAGGGGTCCCTCATCCGTTCTTTACGGTTCGGATGCAATAGGGGGAGTTATTAATATAATCACAAAATTTCCCGATTATGATATAAAAACCAGTGAGTTTCACGGTTCTTTCGGTTACAGGTACGGAACGGCGGATAATCAGAACAAAATTGTTGCGAACATCAATGGTAATTCCGGAAGATTTGGATTTATGATCAGTGGGAATTACAGGAAATCTGAAGATTATACGGCTCCGGCGGGAAAATTCGGGAACATTAACTTTAAAAAAGATACAAAGGTTTATGATACCGGAGTAAAAGACCGAGGAATGAATCTTTTGCTGAGGTATAAGTTAAAAGACTCCGTTAATCTGTCGTTAAAGTACGAATACTACAATGCGAAGAATTCCGGGTTCGGTTATGTTGACCCTAAAGATTACAATCCGGGAGGAGTCGAGATTAAAATCAGATATCCGATTCAGAAAGTGGAAAAATATACATTTAAATATGAGAATGGTAATATGGATAGTTTTTTTGCCGATCATATCGGTTTTACAGCTTATATCAGAGAAAATGAGAGAAAACTTGCAAATGATATATTTGTTCCTCTCCGAATTCCCGGCAAATCCGGTGCCGGAATAAAAATTTTGACGGAAAACTATTCGGATATAAGCACTACGGGATTTAGACTCGAAATGAATAAAGCCGTTGCTAATCACATGATTTCGTACGGTTCCGATTTTTTTATTGATTCTACAAAAAATACCGACAAAAATACTGTTCAATTTGTCGGAATGAAGTTCCCGTCCTCCCCGTCGATTGACAATACTCCTCTTGTCCCGAATGCAAATTATAAAAGTATGGGAGTTTTCGTTCAAGATGACATATCTTTGTTCGGAAGGGCTTCCCTTATTCTTGGTGTCAGATATCAAAATGTTAGTGCAAAAACTAAAAAAACACCCGGTCTTGAGAAAGAATCTCTTTACAACAGTACTGATGATACTTTTGTAGGTGCTGCAAATTTGAGTTACGGTATAACGGATAATTTAAAACTGGTTCTTTCCGTTGGCAGAGGATTTCGTTCACCGAATCTTATCGAAAGATTTTATAACGGTCCGACTCCCGAGGGTAGGGCTTTTCAATCGAGGAATACCGGATTGAAAGCTGAAACCAGTCTGAATTTTGATTTGGGATTCAAGTTCAGATCAAAGATACACTTTCTTGAATTCACGTATTTCCACAATACAATTTATAACGGTATCAGAATTTCTCCTACCGGTAATAAAATCTATGGACTTCCGGAGTATAGGAATATAAATGTGGATAAGCTTAGAATGAAGGGATATGAAGTTGCGGCGGGAGTTTATCTCAATTTCGGATTGTCTTTTGTAATGAATTATACAAAACTTGATTCCGATAATCTTGGAGATCCGGAGACCCCGTTTGTCGATACATATTCTTCCAAACTGAATTTTAGTGTTAAATATGATAATCCAGATAAAACTTTTTGGTTATCATATGATCTTAGAATGAACGGGGAACAGAAAGAAGTTCAGCTTGGGGAAAATCCGATAGGTAAAACTATTCCCGGATTTACGGTCCATTCAGCAAGTGTTGGAATAAAATTGTTCCCGAACGGCAAAGTTCATCAGCGGTTAAGTATTACGGTAGGAAATTTGACAAACACTTTGTATTCGGAGTTTTCAAATGCAAGTTTTTTCAGACCAGCTCCGAAAAGGTACGCGGTATTAACATGGTCAATGGATTTTTAGGAAGTAAGATTATGAAATCTTCCTCTATAATATTTATTTAAACTTGACAAGGGGAAGCGGTTGCCCTGCCGTTTCCCCTTTTTTTTAGTCGGCCTTTGTTTTAAATCCCTTCTTCATCCATTTTTTTGCAAGCAGGAGGGCTACCGGTGATGATATTGCAATAATTCCGTAAATAAGCCACATGGTTTCGGTGTTCTGTTCGGATTTGGGCATATCGGCAGAGCAATATTTCATCAGGAACCAACCGGAATACAAACTTGTTATCACTTTAGTCAGGAACCATGGGAACTGACCTATTCCCATATAAATTCCGGTCATATTTTTCGGTGCGATTTCAGCGACCCATTGTAGGAATCTTGGTTGCCACATAGCTTCACCTACGGTCATTACTATCAGGTACCCCATGAGAGTGTAAAGGTTCGGACCTAATGCAAGTATAAATGTTGGGGCTGCCATAACCAATGTACCTATTATCATCATATTGTACGTATCTTTTTTTATTGTAAGTGCTGTTACTATGGGAGTAAGTATGAAAATAAGTATCGGATTAAGATTAACGAAGAATTCAAAATTTTCAGAAACAAATCCGTCGAATGCTCTGCTTGTATAAAGAGGAAGTGTTAACCAGTTGTGTGCAAATAGTGTTTGAACCGGAATTAATATAAAAATGAAAAACAGGAATCTACCGTCTTTAAGTGGAAAATTCTTAAGATAATATGATGTTTTCTCTTTAAAAGACATATCTTTGAGTTCATCTTTTTCTTCTTCAATCTTTCCTTTTGTTTCGAGTGATACATTTTCAAGAGCTTTGTTTAAAGCTTTTTTTGAAATAATAAACCACACTACTGCAATTCCAACACCGGTTATAGCTACATAAACCCAGAAAACTCCGGTAATTCCGTATCCTTTTCTGACCGGAGGAGATATCAGTCCCGGAAGAAATCCTCCGAGATTCATCAAAGCGTAAAGCATGGCATATCCCATGGCGGCTGTTTTTGGTGTCGTAAGTTTTTTTACTGCTGCATAAGCGGCAGGTTGATAAATTCCATATCCTATTATGATACCGACCAATCCACCCATTGCCAACCAATGAGAAGAATTCCACAATCCGGGTTCCCCAAGGAGAGGTGACAATGTTAATAGAATTCTTCCGGCAAGCATGAAGAAAAGGGCACTTAAGAGTGCTTTTCTGATCCCAATCCAATCAACTGTAGCACCAAGTATTAACATAGCGAGAGTTATTCCACCTGTAAGAAATCCTATCATAGGGCCTGCCTGTACATCGGATAATTGAATGTACCGGTTAAAAAAAATTGCAAGGAGTCCCACAACCCCGAAATATGTTAACCCCTCAAGGACATAAGAAAGATTGACTCCGAATAGAGCTCTTGAAGTGTGAGCAAGATCTATAAACGGTTGACTAAGTTCTTTTACGATTGATCCCAAGAATTTTTCTTTTTTGCCTTCTGACATTTTCACCTCACTTGTTGATTGTTATTAATTCTAAAATCGAATGAATAATTCTATTTTAAAAAAAATAATTTTTCAATACAAGGTAATCAAAAAAAATAGTTCTCACATTCACGTAAATGAAGAACGCAGCGTAATATTGCATTGAATAGGGACGCTACGTTCTCTATTAATGATTTATAAGATGTTGTTTACTTCTGCTCTAAGTTTTAATGGATCTGTGATGTTTGGGAAGGTTTCCTTAGTTGCTCCTGTTCCGGTAACAATTACAGAGCCGTAATTTAAGAGTCTCCCCAATATATCCTGATCAATCTTTATGCTTTCAACTTTATTCAGAAGAAGATCAATGGATTTTCTTTTTATAAATCCGGTTTTCCCTATCACTCTCTTATCTGTCAAAGAAAACTCGGTTGTCTTGTAATTGATAAACGAGCTGATTCCGGATAAAATTGACAGATATAACAAAATTGAAGTATATCCTGATAAATGAAGATATATTCCTGTTAAAAATAAAATTACCGGAACTAAAAAAGTCACGAGATGAAGTTTTGTGCTGTACATAATTTTTTCACCCTTAATTAGATTTTGTTCAACATATTTCATAGAACCTCCTTTTGTATGAGATTATAGTATAAAAATTCAATATATTCAACATATAAAATATTTTTCTAAAACATTTCCTGTTTATAAATAGCTTAATGCTTACATGTTGGCAAGCAAAAAAAATGTACAGTCAATATTTTATCTATATTTTGGCTTGAGTTTCAGGAGTTATAAGTAAAGAAATGTATGTGGATTTTGTTTTACTTCTTTTTCTCTGATCATTATTTTGGATTGACAATCGATAATTAATTCTCTAATATTTCAATATGATTGAAAAAGGCGTGAGAAGTCCGGTTGGAGTTTAGATCAGGTTGCCCAACAAATGGAATGTTTAAAATTTTGATTAGTGTATCTAAGAGGAAAGGAGTGGATTGGATTGATAAGTAAAAAGTATTGGCAGTCAGGATAAAAAGGGGACTTGGTATGGATGTCAACTTTATACTATTGTTGTTTTCTCTTATAATCATATTCGGTTATATTGCCGAATTGATTTTTGCAAAATTTAATATTTCGGACACTCTGCTACTTATTGTATTCGGATTTCTTATCGGACCGAATGTTTTGAATTATATACATCCCGAATCTTTGGGTGTGCTGGCACCGTTTTTTACAACCTTTACATTACTATTTTTAATGTTCGAAGGTTCGTTGAAACTTGATTTGAAATCATTTTTCAGGGGATTTTCTTCGGGGATTTTAATTGCGGTATTCTTTTTTATATTTTCAACAGTCGGTATAACTCTTACGTTTTCCTTATACGGACACGATTTTACAATATCACTTATGCTTGGGTTTTCGCTTGGCGGTGTATCCACCTCCTTTGTTATTCCGGTTTTAAATCAATTAAATCCCTGCAAGGAAATAAGGTCAGTTTTAACTGTTGAAGCTGCAATGACCGATGTACTTGCAATTGTTTTTGCATTGGCAATGATAGATCTTAAGGGTACAAGTGTTTTTAAGCCCGAAGAGGTTATAGCTCATCTTGTCTCTTTATTTGCAGTTGCAAGTATGATAGGAGTGATAGCGGGTGCATTGTGGATTTATCTGGAGGAACAATTTATTAAAGACAGAGACTACATGGTTACTATCGGATATGTAGTGCTTCTCTATTTTTTAACAGAGTATCTCGGAGGTAACGGTGCTATGGCGGCTCTCTTTTACGGAATGGTGCTGACAAATTCGGTTAAGCTCAGGATGTTCGTAAAAAAGATAATAAAGAATGAAAATGTTGAAAACGGGTCAATAAAGAAGATCATTTCCTCTCGTGAAAAGGATTTTTACGATGAAATCTCTTTTTTTCTGAAAACTTTTTTTTTCGTATACATAGGAATTCTGCTTGATTTGAGGGATAGAAGGGCAATTCTAATCGGTGGTAGCGTAGCGTTTGTTATCCTTGTTATCAGGCAGACAGGACACTTTATCGGACCTATGAAAAAGAACTTTGGCAGAGGGGAGTTGTTTCTGATAAATTCCCTCTTCGCACGGGGAATTGCACCGGTGGCAATTGTGCTTATGGCAATTGAAAAGAGGGTTTTGGAAAACAAGCTGATAATAAGTTCAATATACTTTACCATAACTGCAACAATTATCCTTAGTTCGGTAATGATTTTTTTCTACAAGAGGTTTTATACGAAGAAGGATAAAGAGTGAGTTTTTGAAATCATATAATCAATATAAACGTAAAATAATTTTTTTTTTTGAAAATTTTATTTTTATAGTTCATAATATTACTGTAAAACTGAAAAATATATAGTTATTAACTTGTTGTTTTTTTGAATTATTGACAATAACGGGATATTTATTCGATAAAATAAATTTTTTCATTTTTTGTGTTGACAAACGGAATGAATCGGGTATAATCACAACGTTTTTCTTCGGTGAAGGAAATTTGGATCTTTGAAATCTGAGTAGAGTGAGTTTAAGCCAGTTATAAGACTCTGTGCTTTGGGGAGTCTCCCTAAGCATAGTTTAAAGTACTATAAAAAAGACAAATTAAAAAGCTAGATAAATCAAACTGGAGAGTTTGATCCTGGCTCAGAGTGAACGCTGG
>CAYRAO010000037.1:0-17627 GCA_964422395.1 uncultured Clostridia bacterium | reverse complement strand
AATCCCTTTTGGACACCGTCACCCCTATATTGCCATCCCTCTTTCTTGAATAGCTTAGGCAAAACAACTATAATAAGTTTATGGTAATGGAAATCTTAGTTGAGACTGCATTTGAAACGGTAAAAATATCTGCAATTATCCTCATTCTTATGATCATTGTCGAATATATTGAAATTGTTTTTAACGAAAAATTAAAAAAATTCTTCTCAAAGGGGAAATTTTCTCAGATATTTCTTGCAACTCTCTTCGGAAGTTTCCCCGGATGTATCGGTACATTTGTTGTAGATTCATTTTACATGTCCGGAATAATCGGATTCGGTGCTATAAATAGTGCACTTATCGCCACTTCCGGTGATGAAGCTTTTATACTTATCGGAATGGCATTTAAAGGAGATTCTCCTATCACTTTATCTTCTTTAATAATCCTTTTTTCTTCACTTTTCTTATTTGGAATTCTCGGAGGATATCTCGCCATTCTCTACAAAAAAATATTTAAAATAAAGTTATGCAAAAAGTGTACCATCGTTCACGAAGAAGAAGATAAATCAAAACCGAAATTTTCACATTTTTTTACAGATCACGTTTTTAAACATATTATAAAAAATCATATCCTAAAATTGGCTGTTTGGTTATTCCTATCAATATTCTTTATTACTTTAATGGATAACACTTTTAACATGAAAGAGATCCTTACGCACAACAAGCCTCTTCTATTGGTTCTCGGAGCATTCGTAGGGATACTTCCCATATCGGGACCAAATCTCCTTTTTGTATCTCTTTTCAGTCAAGGTATGATCCCGTTTTCAGTTTTATTGGCAAATTCAATTGTACAAGACGGTCACGGATCTTTGCCACTATTAAGCTTTTCAGTTAATGATACAATAAAGATCAAGGTTTTTAACTTTCTATTCGGTCTTACGGTCGGAGCAATTATACTTATTATCGGTTTTTAAAAGTTAGTACTTAATTAGGAGAATACAAATGAAAGGAAAAGTAGTATGGAACTCAGGGATGTCATTTACCGGAAAATTAGACGGCTTCGACCTAATTATTGATGCAGATGAAAAAGTCGGAGGAAACAATTTGGGTCCGAGACCAAAAGGACTGACGCTCCTTTCGCTTGCAGGATGCACCGGAATGGATGTTATCTCGATTTTAAAAAAAATGAGAGTTGAAGTTGAATCTTTTGAAGTTGCAACCGAGGCTTTACTTACTGAAGAACATCCGAAAAAATTTAAAAAAATAAAAATCATTTATGAAATTAAAGGCGAAAATATTCCAGTTGATAAAGTTAAAAAAGCGGTCTCTCTTTCCGAAGATAGATATTGCGGGGTATCGGCAACATTGAAACCCTCGGTTGAAATAACTTCGGAGATAAAAATAAACGGAAAAACAACTGTTTAAGGACATGAAAACAACCGACTATTATTTGAATATTCTTTCATCTATAAAAAAAACTACCGATCCGCTTAATCCTCCTGTTGAATCTTTCGAGAAAAGTATAAGATCAACCCCACTAAGAATATTGATCTCAATATTAATAAGTTCAAGAACCAAGGATAAAGTTACTATGGGAGCTTCGGAACGACTCTTTTCTATCGCCGACACACCTGAAAAAATTTTGAACCTTGGTGAAAAGAAAGTCTCGGAGCTTATTTATCCCGTTGGTTTTTTTCGTCAAAAAGCAAGGAATATAATAAAAATAGCGGGGTATCTGCACCATTCGGGAAACAAAATCTCATCCGATTTTAATAAACTTATCGAATTACCCGGAGTCGGGAGAAAAACGGCAAATTTAATAAGGTCTCTTGCATTCGGAATACCTTCAATATCAGTTGATATCCATGTCTTTCGTATTTCAAAAAGGCTCGGATGGGCATCCGGTGATAAACCGGAAATTGTAGAAAAGGAACTTAAGGATATTCTTCCTAAAAACTTATGGAACAGAGTTAACCGAGTATTAGTCGGTTTCGGTCAAACAATATGTAAACCTGTAAATCCTTCCTGCAATCTTTGCAAGATAACAGACGAATGTGATTTTTTTAAATCAGGGAAAAATCCGACAAAAATAAATGATTAGAATAGAAGGACTCTCATTTTATAGAGAAAAGCAGATTTTAAAAAATATCAATTTATCAATTAAAGAAAACGATTTGACAATTCTTATGGGACCGAATGGTGCAGGGAAAACAACAATACTGCAGATATTTTCAGGAATAATAAAAGATTTTACAGGTAATGTTTTCATTAACGGTAAGAATATTAAGCAATTAAATAGGAGAAATCTCGCTAAACTAATCTCATTTCAACCCCAGTATGAAGAATTCCTTCTACCGATAAGTGTAAAAGATGTGCTACTTGCCGGTCGTTATCCGTACAAAAAACTTTTTTCCGATTATGATAAGAATGATCTGAAAATTTATGAAAAATGTCTAAAAAAATTTAACATATCACATTTTGCAAAACGTGATATCAATACATTGAGTAGTGGAGAAAGGAGACGAGTACTTATAGCATCGGCATATATCCAAGACGTACCTATCCTGCTTTTCGACGAACCGTTTTCCAACCTTGATCCCGAAAGTATTGTTGATCTTAAAAAAATACTTTCCGAACTAAAAAGGGGAGGAAAAACAATTGTGATTGTTTCGCACAATTTGGTTCCGTTATACTCTGTTACAGATAGTATCATTGCGTTGCGAGACGGAAAAATTCTCTATTGCGGGAAGAAAAAAAATACCGCCGAGGTACTGAAAAAAACTTTCAATATTGATTTCGTCAGCTATGAATACAAAGATAAGGAGATTTTCATTCCGAATGAAAAGTAGGACTAAATACTCAATAGTTTTGGGGTCGGCAATTTTAACTTTGTTAATAGTCCCTTTTCTCGGAATAATTGATCTCGATATTTCAAAGCTTTTCTCAAACAATACAAACAGTTTCATCTTTTGGCAGTTAAGACTTCCGAGAACAGTTATGGCTTTTCTTGTAGGCTCTTCACTTGCTCTCGGAGGATTGATATTTCAAAATATATTTAAAAACAGTCTTGCAACACCTTATACTCTCGGTGTTTCTTCAGGAGCAGCTGCAGGAACTGTTGTAGTACTCAAATTGAATCTTGCAATAAACATTTTCGGTATAAACATGGTCTATATCGGAGGTTTTCTTGGAGGAATACTATCAATTCTTTTAATACTGGGGATATCAAAGATAACAAAGAGCTACTCTGTCTATACAATTCTAATGTCGGGAGTAGCAATCAATTTTTTCTTTTCTTCATTTATAATGTTGTTACAATATATGGTAGATATCACTCAAACGGTTTCAGTTCTAAGATGGCTTATGGGAAGTATTTTTACTTCGGGATATAAAGATATTTTAATCCTCTTTCCGGTATGGACATTTTTTATATTTGTGTCACTTATTCTAAAAAAAGAACTGTTACTGATTTCCGGAGGAGAAAATTTTGCCGAAACAAGGGGTCTTGATGTAAATAAATTCAGGATACTTTTATTCGTCATCGTATCTCTTGTAACCGGAATTGTTGTCTCTCTAACAGGACCAATCGGTTTTATAGGATTAATTGTTCCTCACATTACCCGCAGAATAATTAAAGATAATTTCAGACTTCTTGTAATTGTAACAATAATTTTAGGAGGAATTTTACTTGCCATTGCCGACCTTCTCGCAAGGACACTATTACCACCCGTTGAAATTCCTGTTGGAATCGTAACTTCATTTTTCGGTGCACCGTTTTTTCTTTTTGTCTTAATTTCTTCTCTTAGAAAAAAAATATAGTTTAATTTTATTACCAGTCAAATACATAGCGGGAACAACAACAAGTGTTAAAAATGTTGCAAAAGTGAGTCCGAATATAACAGTCCACGCCATAGGACCCCAAAAAAGGGTGTTATCCCCGCCAAAATAGATCTGAGGATTAAACTTTGTAACAAGTGTTCTGAAATTTATGTTTATCCCTATTGCCATCGGGAATAATCCAAGTATGGTTGTAATAGCCGTAAGGAGAACAGGTCTTAACCTTGTCTGACCAGCTTCAATAATACATTCAACGGAATATTTGATCGGTAACATATCATTTTCCGGTATTTTAAGTTCATTTTTCTTTTTTGCTTTAAGATAATCAATATAATCTATGAGTACAATAGCATTATTGACAACAACACCCGCAAGTGAAATAATACCGATTCCGGTCATTATGATAATAAAATTCATTTTAAACATGGCAATTCCTCCGAACACACCTATCGTGCTGAAGAATACACTTGCAATAATAATGAGTGATTTGGCAAAAGAATTAAACTGAGTAACAAGAATCATCATGATAACGGATAGTGCAATAAGAAGTGCCCTAAATAAAAAATCTACGGTTTCTTTCTGATCTTCCTGTTCTCCGGTAAATTTATAATCGTATCCGTCGGGAATATTAAAGTTTTTTAAAATATTCTTTATCCTATTGTTAACTTCATTATTATTAAAACCTTCAATAACATTTGAATAAAGTGTTATCACCCTCTTTGTATCTTTTCTCTTAACCGCACTGTAAGTTGTACTGAAATTAAAAGATGCAACGGAAGATATCGGTACTTGCATTATCTTTCCTGTAGATTGACTCCTAAAAGTTATTTTCTGATCAAGAATCGAAGAGATATCATTTCTGTATTTCCTATCAAACCTAAGAACAATAGGGATATCATCTTCTCCATCTTTAAAATCCGATATATCTTTTCCAAACAATGAAGTCCTTATTGTCGATGCAATGAGTGCAGTAGACAGTCCGAATCTCCTTGCACTATCTCTGTTAATTTCTACAATTAACTCCGGCTTACCTAAATCCAAATCCATTTTCAGATTCTCAATACCTTCAATACCGGAATTTTCAATAAATTTTTGCATATTTCGGGTTAATTCCACAAGAATCGTATAATCTTTTCCGGAAACTTCAATATTTATCGGTTTCCCAGTAGGAGGTCCCATCATATTCTTATTAATCGTAACTATTACTCCCGGCATCTTATGAGTCAGCATATCAGACATTTCTTTCATAATAAGAGATGTCATAACTCCATTTCTTAATTTATAATCAACAAAAGATACGGTTATCATCCCCTTGTTAGGAGTATTACCGATTGGGAATTCATTTTCCCCTACAACTCCTTTTCCGATTGCAGTTAATACGGATTTGACAGTATTTTTATAAGGAATTAATATTTTATAAACATCCTTTTCAAATTCACGAACAACCTTATCAGTCGCATCTATATCCGATCCTACCGGAAGTTCAATAAAAATATTAAAAAACGACGGCTCATTATCAGGGAAAAGATCAACCTTAGGCTGCCGCATGTTAAAGAAAATCATTGTTAATATCATCATTACTACGGTTAAAATAATAATTTGATTCGGTCTTTTCCCTTTTAATGAAAATTCTATTGTTTTTTTATAAAAGGACTCAACTCTAACCAAAAGTTTGTTCCTGAACCATTCGGAAGACCGCTTCAGGAAATAATAATTTGAAAGGATTAAAATAGCTGCAAACATCATGAAAAACGCAATAAAATTTATCTTAAATACCAATGCTACGGCTGCTAAGGCAAGACATATTATTGACCTCTTTAAAATTGTTTTTCTATCGGAATTAGTTTCTTCTTTATCTGTCTTATAAAATCTCGCTGCAAAAACCGGTATTATAAAAAGAGCAACAAATAGTGACGAAGATAATACTATTATAAGAGTAATCGGGAGATGCTTCATAAATTCACCCATCATCCCCGGCCAAAATATAAGAGGGATAAAAGCCCCAAGTGTTGTTGCCGTAGATGCGATTATAGCTATTGCAATCTCTCCGGTTCCCCTTTTCGCAGCTTCTTTCACATCAAATCCCTTTCCGGTAAAACGATAAGTATTCTCAACAACAACTATTGCATTATCAACAAGCATACCGAGAGCCAGAACCAAACCAAAAAGAACCATCATATTTATAGTTGATCCCAACAGATTCAGAATGACAATCGAAAGAGTCATTGAAGCCGGAATTGCAATACCTACAAACAATGCATTTCTCGTCCCAAGGAAAAAATATAGAACCAATACCACAAAGAAAATAGCAATGACAATACTATTTTCAAGGTTACTAACCATTCTTTTGATCCATTCGGACTGATCATTGGAAATATCTATATGAAGACCGGTAGGCAAAGTCCCGTCCATTTTTGCATCGTTAAGGAGTTTAAATATTTTTTCAGAAGCAAGAATGAGGTTCTCACCACTTTTTTTCACTACCTGAACCGAAACAACTTTATTCTTATTGAGTCTTGCATACGTTAAAGGGTCTTCATATCCGTCAACAACTTCAGCTACATCTCGAAGATAAACTATATTTCCACCATCGTGTTTAATTATAATATTTCTTATCTCTTCAAGGTTTTTGAATTCTCCGATGGTTCTTACCGACCTCGTTGAATTATTGATTTTTAAATCACCGCCGGAAATAGAGATATTTTCATACACAATTGCATCTTCAACATTCTTAAAACTTAATTTCATGAGATCAAGTTTGTGCAAATCTATATTTATCTGAATCTCTCGATTATCAAGTCCTTTGATTTCAACTTTTGAAATCTCTTTAAATGATTCAATCTCTTCCTCCAAATACTCCGCAAAATCTTTTAATTCGGTTAAACTGAAATCACCCGAAAGATTTATATTCAGTATTGGAAATTCATTTATATCCAAATCCATTACTATAGGATCAATATCAAGATCTGACGGGAGTTCATTTTTTGCCCTGTCTACAGCATCTTTAACATCCTGAAGAGCATCTCCCAAGTTAACACCCGCATTAAACTCTACAACTATATCCGAGTTCCCCTGTGTGGATGTTGAACTTAACTTTTTAATTCCAGATACTGTATTTACCTCTTTTTCGATTGGCTTTGTGATTAAATTTTCGATATCAACGGGAGGATTTCCCGGATAAATGGTCTTCACAAATATATTGGGAATTACCACTTCGGGAAATGTTTCTCGTGGCATAGTAGAATATCCGATAAAACCGAAAACAAGGATAATTATTGTTAAAAGGAAGACTGTACTTCTATTGTTAAGGGCAAATGTAGTTAGTTTAAACTCTCTCCAAGACTTCCCTTTTTGATGATCGTTGTTCATTCTTACATCCCTTCTTTAATCGTTTCGGAAAGTTTTATAAGACTCCCGTTTTTAACCATGTTATAACCTTTTATTATGACCTCATCTCCGATTTTCAATCCGCTTTCTATTCTCATCATATCTTTAAGCACCATTCCGGTATTAATATAAACTTTCTCGGCAACAAGTCCGTTTTCAGTATCCTTTAACCTATACAAATATGATCCTAATTTATCATTTTTTACAATAATTGAGGGAACTATCAATGACTGATCGTCAAAAAAATCCCTTAATTCAACAACAGCTACAATGTTGGGCTTAAGCACTTCGTTACTGTTTTTAACAAGTAAAGAGATTTCAAATGTCCTATTCTGAGGGTTAACGATACTTCCTATCCTAAGAACCTTGGCTTTTTTTATCAGTTTGGGGAATGCAGGAAAGGTAACCGTTGTTTCATCACCTATTTTCACCTTCGAAAGATATGATTCCGATATATCTGCCTTAATATACACCTCACTAAGATCAACAATCTGCATTAAAGGCAGCCCCGGCATGGCAAGTTCACCCTTTTTTTTATCAATTTTATCAATTATTCCGTCAAAAGGTGCTCTTATCCTGGACATCTTAAGTTGCTCATTCAAAGTTTTTATCTTATTTTCAAGTGATTCCTTACGATTCTTTGCTTCAAGATATTGTATTTCCGAACCGATATTCTTTTTCCATAGACCGGATCTTTTTGTAAAGAGGGTCTTTGCAAGCTTATAGGAACTTTCCAATTCCGAAATTGTACTTTTAATAATACCGGAATTTAATATTACAAGAAGATCATTTTTTCTAACCCTCTGCCCCTCTTCAACTACAATGGACTCTATTCTTCCGCTCAATTCGGGACTTATGTACGCCTGTTTAACGGCTTCAACGGAACCGTTTACACTATGAAAATGTTCAAATTTTTCGGGAATCATTTTTTTCACAGTTACAAGAACTTTTCCTATATTATCTTTTATCCCGTTTTTTGATAATCCATCTTCGAGAGACTTTATTTCTGTCTGAAGATTCACAATTTCATCTTTCTTTTTTTGTATTTTTAACTTTATTTTCTCCTCGCTAACAGGAGAATTACATCCGTAAGCAACTAACAAAACTAAAATTAGAATTTTTTTTATCATTCTCTGCCCCTTTTATCTCTATAATAAATCCAAATATTTCTGCAATTCAGTCAGTGAATTAAGAAAAACAATTAATGCGGAAGAATAAGCATATTGTGATTCAAGATACTGATTATAAGTTTGAATCAATTCAATACTGGATGATACACCCTTTTTAAACTTTTCTACTGTTTTTTCATATATTTTTTTAGCAATCTGAAGATTTCTAAAACTACTCTCTTTTCCTCCCACAGCTGTCATATAAGAAGATTTAGCATTTAAGAATCCTAACTGAAGGCTTTTGGAAACATCACTTCTCTTATTCAGAGATTTCTCAAGATTATATTTAGCTTGTTTTACTTTAGCAATTCTTTTTCCACTTGAGAATATCGGCAAATTTAAATTTAATCCTATTACGGTGGAAGGGAACCATTTCTCTTCGGTATCCTTGAAAAAGTTAAATTCATTCCTCATTGCATTCTGTGAATGAGACATAAATGCAGTTAATGATGGCAAAAAGGTTGACTTTTCCTTTTTCAAAAGAAGTGACGAAGATTTAACATTGGTATCTGCCATTTTAAAATCAATATGTTTGGAATAATCGAATTCTTTTGAAAGTAAAGATGAATAATCTATTCCGGAAGATATCGAATTTATATCTCCTTTAACCGATATTTTCTTGTCAAGTTCGAAACCTATTTGAAATTTAAGCAACTTATAAGTGATATCAATTTGACTTTTTGTTGTATTTAACCTGTTTTTTATCTTTGTAACAAAATATTCAATCTGATCGGCATCCGTTTCCTCAACAAATCCCGCTTTATAAAGTTCATAAGTCTCATAATGAAGTTTCTTTAGATTTTTCAAATTTTCTTCAAGAATGTTCTTTAGATTTTCCGTTACTAACAACAGATAATATGTTCCGGTCACAAGAGATTTCACTTCGATCTCAGATTTAATCAATCCCTCTTTTGAAAGCCTCATGTATATCTTTGAAGATTGGAGAGCAACAATATAAGTACCGTTAAACACCAATTGTGAAGCTGAAACTTCAAAAGACATACTGTGCTGTGTACCAAATTTCATTGGGAAAAAAGTTCCGTCTTCCGCTTTCGGATCTATAAATTTTGCAGGGAGTAAAGTTGTAGGTATTTGAGTAAAATCCTTGTATGAAAGTTTCCCTTCTATCTGAGGTAACCCCATGGATGTTGTTTCCCATACAACATTTTTTGCAATTTTTATATCAAGTTTTGCATTTTTTATCACTTTATTATGTTCCAAAGCAAGTTGTTTGATTCTTTTAAGATCTAATTCAATTATATGTTCGGCATTTATAAAAGTGGAGAAAACTCCCGTTATACCAAAAGTCACAACAAAAAAATACAGTATTATACTATTCAAACGATACCTGTTATATTTTTTAACCATTTTTAATTATAAACCATTATTGAATTCTACTCAATGCTTAAGCTATCCGCATTTTAATTAAATAATAACGAAACTTTATAATTTCACAAACGTAAAAAAAGAATTAAGAAAAAGGAGGTCTTATGAATAAGACAATACTAATTGTTGTTTCGATCGTACTTTTTTTCGGAACATCATTTGCAGTTAAAGACGCAAGACTCCTGCGTACTCCCGATATAAATGAAAGCCTCGTTGTTTTTGTTTATGCAGGAGATATTTGGAGTGTACCTGCAGATGGAGGAGATGCAAAGAGACTTACTTCGCATGAAGGTCTTGAGCTATTTCCGAAAATCTCTCCGGACAAAAAATGGATAGCTTTCTCAGCAGAATACTCCGGATCAAGGCAGGTTTACATTATACCTTCAGGCGGTGGTAAACCAATTCAACTTACATATTACAATGACGTAGGTATTATGCCGCCAAGAGGTGGATATGATTACATAGTTATGGATTGGACTCCTGACAGTAAACAGATTCTCGTAAGAATGAACAGAACACCTTACGGTCGCAGAATGGGAAAATATTTTCTCGTGAATATCAAAGGCGGTTTGGAAAAACCTCTTCAGATTCCTGAGTGCGGAGGTGGATCATTCTCGCCGGACGGAAATATGATTGTTTACACACCGATTTCAAGAGAATTCAGAACTTGGAAGAGAACCAAAGGTGGAAGAGCACAGGATGTATGGATTTACGACCTCAAAAATAATAAATCGGAAAGGATAACAAAATTTTCAGGAACAGATAGACATCCGATATGGCATAACGATAAGATTTTTTACGTATCGGATGAAAGTTTAACTTTAAATTTTCATTCTTACGATCTTAAAACTAAAAAATTCAAACAGATAACAAACTTTAGTGATTTTGATGTTCTTTGGCCTTCCGGTTCCGACGATGAAATAGTTTTTGAGAAAGGGGGATTCATCCATAAGCTTAACCTCAATACAAATAAAGTATCAAAAATTACAGTTAATATTGAGTTTGATAACCCCAATATCTTACCCTATTTTAAAAATGTGGCACGCAACATATCGCGATTCGGAGCAACAATAACCGCTGATGGAAAGAGAGCAATATTTGACGCACGCGGTGATCTGTTTTCGGTTCCTGCCGAAAAGAACGGAATAACCTTAAATCTCACAAGAACTTCCGGTGTAAGAGAAATGTATCCGGTCGCTTCACCGGATGGAAAATGGATTTGCTATGTCTCCGATGAATCCGGAGATTTTGAGTACTACATTATCGATCCGCTTGGAAAGAAAAAGGGAAGGAAGCTAACAAGTACAAAAGTTTGGAAATATCCGGTGGAATGGTCACCTGACAGCAAATATTTTGTCTTTTCCGATGCAGACAGGAAACTCCAAATCATGAATATTTCTTCGGGGAAAATATCATTTGTCGATAGAGACAGATCAGGTACAATAAGAGATTATTCATGGTCACCCGACTCAAAATGGATAGTTTACACAAAGAACGGATCAAATAAACTGAATTCCATTTGGGTCTATTCGTTAGACTCTCTCAAGGTGTCAAGATTGACAAACTCAACTTATGAAGATTTTTCACCTTCATTCTCGTTAGATGGCAAATATATTTACTTTGTTTCCGACAGAGATTTTGATTTCAATTTTGACGGTGGATTCTCAACTATTGAATTTGATTTCGTATACAATAAGACGGCAAGATTATTTGCAGTCGGTCTAACTAACAATTCTCCTCCGTTATTCAAAGATAAAAACGATCTGGAAGCTACAATTCCTACCGATGTTGATAAAAAGAGTAAAGAGAAAAAAAAGAAAAAGAAAGAGGTGGTAGTCAAAATTGATTTTAAAAACATTAATGATAGGATTATGGTTTTCCCACTTCCTACAGGTCATTACGGCGGTATTACGGAAATAGGAGAAGGTAAAGCTATCTATTTTAGCGATGGAAAACTTCAATTGTTCAATTTTAAGAAGAAAAAATCCGAATCGGTCATGAGTGGCATCCGCTACTTATCACTTTCATCGGATAAGAAAAAAATTCTTTATAGATCCGGAAATACTTGGGGTATTGCCGATATAAAACCTAAAATTAAAGTAAAATCCGGAAAATTGAGTATGAAAGAAGTTGTGATGAAGATTGATCCTGTGAAAGAATGGAAACAAATTTATAATGAAGGATGGAGAATTTACAGAGATTGGTTTTATGTCAGAAATATGCATGGAGTAGATTGGGAAAAAATGAGGAAAAAGTATCAGGTCCTTCTTCCGTATATTAGTCATAGAGCGGATCTTGATTTCATATTCGGAGAACTTGTAGGGGAACTTAACGTAGGACATACGTACGTTAACTGGGGTGACTTCAAAAAAATTAAAAGGATAAATACCGGACTTCTCGGTGCCGAATTGGAAGCAGACAAAAAATCAGGATTTTATAAAATATCAAAGATCTATAAGGGAGAAAATTGGAACGAAAGGACAAGATCTCCACTCACGGAAACAGGAATAAACGTGAAAGAAGGTGATTATTTACTGAAGATAAATAACTACACGGTTTCAATAAATGATAATCCTTATAAATTTCTTGAAAATACAGCAGGGAAAAAGATAAGTATCACAGTTAGCAACACTCCGAATATGGACAATGCAAAAACTTACTGGATTAAAACATTACAAAGCGAACTTGATCTTATGTACAACGATATGATAGCTGCAAAACGGAAACTTGTTGATAAACTGTCCAACGGTAGAATCGGGTACATTCACGTACCTGACACACATCTGGCAGGTAACAGAGAGTTGTTTAAAGGGATCTATTCTTTAAATAACAAAGAAGCTCTCATAATTGACGATCGGTACAACGGAGGAGGATGGACACCTCGTAAAATGATTGAGAAACTTTCAACATCTACTTACGCTTACTGGAAAGGGAGAGACCTTGATCTGCGTCCTGCTCCCCTATTCTCTTTTAACGGTCCCCTTGCTATGCTTATAAATCATTATTCTTCTTCCGGTGGAGATAATTTTCCATACTGGTTTAAATTAAAGAAACTTGGAAAACTTATCGGGACAAGAACTTGGGGCGGATTAGTCGGTTACGGATGGAGCCCGGGATTAGTAGACGGACCGTCTTTTGCGGTTCCTATGTCGGCTATTGTCAATAGAAAAGGTGAATACGTAGTTGAGGGTGTCGGAATTTATCCTGATGAAGGATTTGAAGTATATGACATTCCCGAAGAAATTGCCAAGGGAAATGATCCGAGTATTGAAAAAGCGGTTAAACATTTGTTAAAGTTACTCGAAAAGAAAAAATTCAAAAAACCGGAAAACCCAAAAGACCCTGACAGGTCAAAATGGTTTGAGAAAGAAATTAAGTAATAGTTTTAAAATAAGAAAGAGGGCGGTTTTATACCGCCCTCTTTTCCCACATTAGAATGAAACACGAAAACAAAAAAAAAGATCAAGTTTTAAAGCATTTTCATTAATATCAGATTTAATACATACCCCTTAACATTATTACTATAAATCGGTAATCCGGCTTCAAAACGACAAATCATATTAACACCGGGAATATTAACCGTACCGGATAAAGCCGCACTTGAGAAATAGGTATTCTTGTAATTATTAAATTTATTTGTAACAAGAGAAGAATCATAAGACAATTCAAGTCTGAATACCTTACCGATGCTATATCCGTAGGAGAGTTTTAATAAATAAGCTCTCGTTGCCTGAACCACACCGGACATAAACCCTCGCATTTTTACTTCGTTAAAAAAACCGAATTTGTATGCACTGAATCGATCAAGATTTATACCGTCATAATATCCCATCATGAACTGAAATTTTCTAAATCCGGACAAGAAGAAATTTTTTGAAACCGTAAACCGCCATCTATAAAATGATTGTTGACTTTGATCATAAGACTTATTATTCGGGAATCCCCAAAAATTCCACTTACCTCTTCTCGCAATTGATCCCAATAAAAGTAATTTATAACCTTTGAAATTCGCTATTAATCGAGATTTAAATCCGTAAGTAAAAGTACTTTGAGGAATAGTAAATTTATCGGATGTATACTTTGAATTGGAAAAATGGTTATAGTGAACGAATAGGGTGGAAGAGGATTTTAAGTAAGGTCCCAAAGGGAAACCGAAATTCACTTTAAAAAAAAACGGCCATTTTTTTACTGTTTCACTTTTAGCTTTTTTGTTATTTCTATAAATCGAATTATTAAATGGCAAAGCAATAGCTGACATATTTGCACCAAGATCAATTTTTGATCCGAATAAAGACGGGTCGCTATAATTTGCGGTTAGAACTACCCCGCCAAACATAACATTAACCTGACGTCCCTTTCCACCTAAATTAAAATTCATATAATTTACCCCGATTATCGGTAAGGGATAAGAACGTGAACTATCAAAATAACCGCCCATCACCCATAATAATTGAGATTTTTTTGTCTCCCATTCAACCCTTCTTTTTTTACTTTTCTTATCCTTTACAAGATATCTCATTCCTTTGTTTGTATCTCTTACCATTTGAAAATCCGTCTTATAAGCCTTATCTCTTCTCTCTGAAAAATCAGGAGGATTAAGTTTTACTTGGTTTATAATTACTTCTTTCTCAACACTTGTTACTTTACCTACGGTTGAAAACACCTGATGCCCTTTTACTTTAAGAGGGAGTAACATTTCAGGATCTTCTCCGACCTGTTTATAAAACCTGGTTTCAATATTTGATAATACTTCTCCCTTCAAATTGATTTGAATCAAATGTTCCTTCCGAATAAAATAATTATTTTTATCAATCCATAAAGTTCCGTAATAGGTAGATTTCGATTGATATTCTTTCTTTGGTTTAAATTTAATAACATAAACAGAATATCCATTTAATTTTGTCTGTTTTACATATGAATATACGTATTCTTCCGAAAGAAGTAAATCCATCGGAAGTACATTTACCTTCTCCGGTTGCAATAGAGGTATTTTGGGAACTTTTTTACCTTTCCATTTTACTCCGTTTATATGAAATTCCTTCCATACCCAGTCATAAGGCTTATCTCTTTCCGAGAAAATCGGTCCTGAAATTGTCAGATCGAATACTTCATTAATATTTGCTACACTAAGCCTTAAAGAGGAAGACATGCGAGCTGTAAAACAATTCAATTTTGTTCTGACTCTATCTTTCCATATCCTGACTTTTGCTATAATTTCATCAGCTGTAGGCATATAGCTACTTGTAATGTTCATATTATAGTCAAGCTTTGTTAATGTTTTTTTTATAGGTATCAAATTTATTGCATAAAAACCTACTTTTAATAACAAATTGATTTGTTTCGAATTTTCTTTAATCAAAATATTTTCGCTTTTACCGTTCAGTAAATTATTTAAAATCACCCTTTTATAACTATTTCGTTTAAAATATATTCTTAAATTATCCGGTGCATTCATATTGTAAAATACCATTACCGATTGATCCGAAGGATTAATATAATTATCAAGTCGAAAAGATTTTCCATAACCCCTCTTAACTTTGGTCTTTGTGTAGTATTTATACAAATCCAAATTGATAATAGATAAAAGATTCCCCAAAGGAGCAAACAAGCTCTTGAAATTATTGTTAGTTATTATCAATAAGGAAGTATTGATCATTGCAAACGGATTGAGTTTTATGATGGAAGAAATTATTTGTTCGGGTTTATTACCGGAGTTTATTTTATCAGCAAGAGACTGCCATATTTCCATATTCGGAACTTTATTCAAAATCAAATTCAGTATCTTTTTTCTATATTTAAATGACGGCAGAACAATAGCATTATAATAAGGTAGCACATCCTTTATACCAATTAATGACTTTACACTATTAATAATTTGTTTTTTCTTACCAATAAAATTTATGTGTATCCCTATTTTTATTTCAGGAATAATCCCTCTAACCGCAGTTGATATTTTTTTGACATAAAAAGGAGAATTCTTATCCTCTAATATAACATCCTTTAAAATGATATATTTAATGTTGGGAAATTGCTTCAAAACTTTTTTAAGTTGATTAATTTCCGAATTAAAGTTGTTCAGCCGTAAATTTTGCAAATCTGTTTCCAACACCGCCGGAATATAACTCGGAGGAATCTTACCTTCAATATCGGTTATTAAAACAGGCCATTTGGCTGTCACGGAACAAATAGGGATATTTGATTTTCCGAAATAAGCCATCATACTATCCCGTTGTACTTCACCTCCATAATTTCCAACTGCAATTTTGATTTTTTTAGCGTAATTAAAATTGAAGAGCGAAGTTATTAAAAAAATAATAAGTAAGATTAAAGTTTTTTTTCTTGCCATATTCATTATAAATATTCCTTTTTTAAATTTTTTTTTATTATACATTGATATTATCATTTTTTTAATTCCGTTCAAGATACTTAAAACAAAAAATCAATTTAGAAGTTTTAAGGAAGATAGGGTCCACTGCCGAACTCTACTATCTTAGTAAAATCGGACAAAAGATAAATTTTGTGTGAATAGTAAGAATCATTCAACATAGTTTAAGATATGAACTATCTCATAAATCAAAGAAATGTACTACTGTGCACCCCCCTCTTTTTCAAAAGCTATTTTACAAGGAGAACAATACTGTTCTTTTTCAGTTTGAATAATATTTTAATATATTTTGCTATTTCCCTCAGGAAACGGGGTTTGAACCATATAGACCGATCTGTTTTGATTACGCTGTTGTATATTCCCTTGCTTAAGAAAAATTGATGAGGCAAAACCTTAAATCTCTTGAATCCGACCTTTTTCGCCAATTTTATTATTTTTCCAGGTGGCATATCTTTTTCAGTAACATTAAATTTTTCCATCGCATTTATAGATGTTGGCTGTTTTGAGTGACCTTTACCGGGTTCTGAAGTAATGCATACTCCCCCTTTTTTCAATGATCCGAATGCCATTTTAATTGCAAGAGCCTCATCAACGGAATGGTGAAGAGAATCAAAAAAAACAACGGCATCAAATTCTTCATTGAATTTAAGATCTTCATAATCGGAAACTATAAAATTCAGGTTACCCAGTTTTTCCCCTTCCTTTCGCTTATTTGCATAAGAGATGCTGTCTTCGGAAATATCAACACCGGTAACTTCATAACCCGTTTTTGCAAAAAAAACACTTGTCCATCCGGTTCCGCAACCGAGATCAAGCAGTTTTGCAGGTGGTTTAGGAAGCAGGGACATGACTCCTCCAATTCCCATAAGAAACTCTCCGCAATTTATATCGGAGAATGGTTTGTTTATAGAATGCTTTATACCTTCTTCCCCCAAGTTCTTTAAATAGTTTCTTTCACCTTCTTTCGGCATATCCGGATCTCCTTACAATATTTTAATGTTCAACATTCATTCTTTTCTGATAATAATGCGGAATGAATATCATTTGTATATTTTGACATAGTGTAAGCAAAAATCCAATATTAATAAATATTTAATTAATTTTTAGAATATAAGTAAATAATTGCATGGAAAATGTTTATATTGAGGAAGATTATTCCCAAACTGTGATTATTTAACTATTTCTATCCTTTTTCAACATTTCAAAAGATCTGTCCCATGTAGCCTCGGCTTCTTTTGAGAACATACATCCTGGGAATTCTCCCATGTTGTTGTGGTAAGCAATACACTCGCAGCATTTTCCATGCCTCGGGCATCCCGAATAGGTGCAGACACAATTATTGTTAATGTTCGTTTTATTATCACAACTCATTATTTATCCTCTGTAAAGGGGTCAAATCTGTGTTTGACTTTTGGAGATAAATCCCTTGGTTTTTTATCCATAAAATAATTTCCATACTCAATAAAATCACTTGGTTGATATTA
>CAYRAO010000036.1:5501-17725 GCA_964422395.1 uncultured Clostridia bacterium | reverse complement strand
TGGAAAAAGAAGATGCTTGAGGAAGCACACAGTATTTTCACGAGGAAACAGGATCCCCAAATAAATGAGTTAAAGGATCTTACCGAAGAGTTGTACAAGAAGATCGGGAAACAGAATATTGATCTTGAGTTCTTAAAAAAAAAGTACAAACAAATGAAAGACCTGTAAAACTGGAAATGATAGAAAGAGAGAATTCTGATCTGAGTATCCGTCATCAATGCCAGCTTTTAGATCTAAGTCGATCCGGTCTTTACAGAGAGAAGAAAGAGATCAGCCATGAAGACAAAAACCTTCTTGATCTTCTGGACGAGATATTTCTTGAGTTTCCCTATTATGGCAGTCGGAGATTAACAAAAGAATTAAATCGTAGAGGTTATAAAGTTGGGCGTAGTAAAGTCCGGGGATTGATGAGAAAAGCCTGTATTGAAGCGATTTATCCTAAGAAGCGACTTAGTATTCCTAACAAAGAGCATAAGGTTTATCCGTATTTGCTCAAGGGAGTAAAGATTGATCGTCCCAATAAAGTCTGGGCCACGGATATCACTTATATCCGCATGGAGAGAGGTTTTGTTTATCTTGTAGCGATAATCGATCATTTCAGCAGATATATATTATCCTGGAAGATCTCAAATACTCTGGACGTTGGTTTCTGCCGGGAAACTTTAAATGAAGCTATAGAAAAGTTTGGAGTACCTGAGTATTTTAATACAGACCAGGGCTCACAATTTACCAGTAATGAGTTCGTTGGGATTCTTAAAAGCCACAAAATAAAGATCAGTATGGATGGCAGAGGAAGGGCAATGGATAATATTTTCATAGAACGTTTCCGGAGAACTTTAAAATACGAGGAGGTATATCTGAAATATTATGTCGATGTTCTTGATTGCAAAAAGAATCTGGAAAACTATTTTCAGAAGTATAATAATTTAAGAGTTCATCAGAGCCTTGATTATTTAACTCCCGGGGAAGTATATTCAAGTATGAGGAAAGTTGGTTAAATGAAATACAGGGAGTTGCACTTTATTCACGCTAGCGAAATGGTCTTGACACACCAGACCACTATAATTATAGAAAGGAATTTAAAAGAAAAATCAAAAACTTTAAAAAATAGATTTAAAAAAATAAAAAAAAATAATCTGATTGTTAAAGATGGAAAAGAATTAATCCCATTAAAAATTTACAATAAATATTTAGAAGAAATTATGAATAATTCCAAATACTACTTTGAAATTAATAATCGAATTTTTAATTTAAAAATGAAAAATTATTCTTTAAAAGATTCTCTTTATTCAATGTATATGAATATTAATAATGCTAATATTAAGTTTACGAATGAGATTTTAAAATATTTACAAGATGTAAATATTGCTTACTCAGTGATGATTTTATAAATTTGAAAAAATTAAGAGAATATATTGATTCTTTTTTGCAATAGTCTTATTATTTTCTGTGTGCTTTTATCAGACTTAGGGGGAAATTGAAGGAGAATTTAGAAAGTTAAATATTTGTTAAAAGAAGGAAAATAAATGCCTGAAAGTCAAAACATAGAATACAAACAAAGCTGGCGAGATGAATATCTCAAATGGATATGTGGTTTTGCTAATGCAAACGGCGGGAAAATTTTCATCGGCAAAGATGATAACGGAAAAATTACTGGACTTGAAAACTATAAACAACTTATGGACACTATTCCAAATAAAATTAGAGACTTATTGGGAGTTGTTTGCGATGTAAATTTAAAAACAAGCGGTAAAAAGCATTTTATTGAAATTATAGTTCAACCTTACTCCGTTCCAGTCTCTTTGCGTGGAAGATATTATTATCGAAGTGGCAGTATAAAAATGGAGCTCACTGGTAATGCCTTAAATGAGTTTCTACTAAAGAAAGCCGGTAAAACATGGGATGATGTAATAGAAGAAAGAGCAACTCTTAAAGATATTGATGAAAAAAGCCTGAAAAGATATTTGATTACAGCAGAGAAAAGCGGACGATTACCGGATACAACCGGACTTACAATAAAAGAAATTCTGGACAAACTTCGTTTATTGGAAAAAGAGAAACTTAAAAGAGCTGCGATTATTTTGTTTGCAAAAGATCCGAATAAATTTTATCCGAATATCACGGTGAAAATCGGTCGGTTCGGTTCGGATGACGCGGACTTACGTTTTCAGGAAGTGGAAGAAGGGAATCTTATTGAGATGCTCCATAATGTACTTGAGCAACTTAATCGTAAATTTCTTACAAAGCAGATAAACTTTGAAGGTCTCCTGCGTATTGAAAAAGGAGAGTATCCTGTAGCCGCATTAAGAGAAATGCTTTTAAATGCAATGGTTCACAGATCATACATGGGAGCAATGATTCAGTTGCGGGTATATGACAATAAACTTTCAATCTGGAATGAAGGTGCATTACCAGAGGGAATTGAAATTGCCGATCTAAAAAAACATCATGTATCCAAGCCGAGAAATCCTCTTATAGCTGATGTTTGTTTTAAAGCGGGCTATATTGATTCATGGGGACGGGGAACTTTAAAGATTATTGATACCTGCAAACAAGCCGGATTACCTGAACCTGAACTACAAGAATTTAATGGCGGACTTCTGGTAACGATTTTTAAGGATAAATATTCCATAAAAATGCTCAATAAAATCGGATTGAATGAAAGACAAATCATTGCAGTAGAATATGTTAAAAAAGAAGGGAAAATAACAAATAAAGAATATCAGGAAATTAATAATGTTAAAAAAACCACATCAACTCAAGATCTTGCGGATTTGGTTGAAAAAGGTATTTTTAATCCACCGCTTACAAAAGGTAGGGGAGCTAGTTATACAATAAAGTAATTGGCCGATAATTGGCCGAATTGGCCGATAATTGGTTGGCTAAAGAGGGCTGAGTATTCCTTGAAAACAAATATAAAATATTTCAGCAATAAAGAAATTCTTTCAAAACACAAAACTGCATTCCTTTGTTTCAGTAGAGTGATTTAGGAAAAGTGATACTATCAAGATGTCAAGCAGCGTAACCCTATGTTTCGTAAATCTATTCTAAACAGTTCATGTAGAATAAAAAATGCTAGACCATTTCCGGTAAATTATCAGGAACATATTTTACCTAAAAAAAGTGTTTTCAACAAAATAGTAGGAGACAGTCATTTTGAATTGCAACTTGCAAACTTTCTTGATGAATGTGATGATATAATTTCATATGCGAAAAACTATTTTAGTATTAATTATAAGCTGGATTATGTGAATTATGATAAAAACATTTCTCACTATTACCCGGATTTTATAGTAAAAAAATCAGAGAAAGAAGTTTTTATAATTGAAACAAAGGGAGTTTCCGATTTCGACGTCCCTTTAAAAATGGAACGGTTGAAAAAATGGTGTGAAGATGTGAATAAACTTCAAAATGAAGTGAAATTCGATTTTATTTTTGTTGATCAGGTTAATTATGAAAGATATGAACCCAAAAAATTTCAGGATTTAATAACAAATTTTCTAGAATATAAGGATTGATAAAAGATTTTTTTTTAAAACAATGCGATAATAATGTTAAATGTTACTTTAGACACTAATTGCATTATAGATTTGGAAGAAAACAGACCAAATGCTATTTATATTAAGGAATTAATCAGATTTCATATAAATAAAAAAATTAATCTTAAAGTTATTGGAATAAGTGCGTCTGAACTAACCAAGAGAAAAACGTATTCTTCAGATATTAGTGAATTTAAAGAAAAATTAAATTTAGTTAGTCTAGATAATGTAGAGATTTTAAAACCTATTGGATACTGGGGAATAACTTTTTGGAATTGGTGCTTGTGGTCTGGAGATGAATTACTAAAACTTGAAAAAAAAATACACAACATACTTTTTCCTAATATTCCATTTGAATTAAATAATACTGACAAAAATTCAAGATTATACAAGAAATGGAGAAATGCCAAATGTGATGTACAAGCAATATGGTGCCACATTTGGTATAAAGGAGATATATTTGTAACGAATGATCAAAATTTTTTAAAAAAAACAAAAAAAGAAAAACTTATTATAATCGGAGCACGTGAGATTTTATATCCAAAGGATGTAGTTGAATTCTTAAAAAAATAAGATGATAAAATAAAGGTTTAATTAATTTTAGGGTGACGGTGCTTTGTTTCTTTGATTTATTGTAGTATACTAAATTTATAAGAGGAGCAAGGATAACTTATCAAGGTGCATATCACCATGTAATGAACCGCGGATATGAGGGAAAACCAACACCCCTGGTTTCGCAAACATTGAAATAGATGAGTTTATAATAATACCGAATCATTTTCACGGGATATTGATCAAAAAAAATGTAGGGGCAGGTCCCTGTGCCTGCCCTAATTCGGATATTTATAAAAAATATAAATCCATCTTTTGTTAATTCCTTGACAAAACAGGGGATGTGAAATTATAATCTGATTTTGTTTTACCTCATGCCGGAGTGGCGGAATTGGCAGACGCAACGGACTCAAAATCCGTCGAGGTTTACCCTTGTGAGGGTTCGACTCCCTCCTCCGGCATTTTTCGTTTATTTTCGACGTTAATTATAGATAAGGAACAATAAAATATGGCCCATAGCCGATTGATTTCACACGAAGGAAGAGTAGTAAAAACAGAAGATGATAAGATCAGGGTCAAAATTGTCTCTCTTTCCGCATGTGCTTCGTGTCATGCAAAAGGGAGTTGTACGGCAGCCGATATGTCGGAAAAATATATAGATGCTATATCCGGAGAAAATTTTAAGGAAGGTGATGCGGTCAATGTTGTTATAGAAGAAAAATTTGGGTGGGTAGCTCTTTTCTACGGGATACTTTTACCCTTTCTGATCGTTGTTTCCACCCTTTTTATCTTGATCGGTTCCGGAAAAAGCGAACCCTTTTCAGCTGTAATGTCTCTTTTTACTCTTGTCCCTTACTATTTTATTCTTCATTTATTTCGGGGAAAATTTGAAAAGAAATTTACATTCAAAGCTGAAAGGAGAACTCTAACTTAATATGAGGTGAATAAGTGGACCCTGTAATTTTATTCTCTGTCGGAGCGTTGGCTCTTCTGGCGTCCGGCTCCGCCGTCATCCTTTTCTTCATTGCACAAAAGTTTAAAGTTGATGAAGACCCGAGGATTTCAGAAGTGACGGAACTTTTACCCAATGCGAACTGTGGCGGGTGTGGTTTCCCCGGATGTAGTGCTTTTGCGGGTGCTCTCGTGAAGGGAGCGGATAATGGTGATATTTCCGGTTTATTCTGCCCTCCGGGTGGTAACGATACGATGTCGAATGTCGGTGAATATCTTGGAATAACGGTCGAAGAATCAGCTCCCACAACTGCCGTTGTAAGGTGTAACGGAACAAAGGCTAAAGCTCCTTCTAAAATAACGTATGAAGGTCCTTCAAAGTGTGCTGTTGCTAATACCCTGTTCAGTGGAGAGAACGGATGTCCTTACGGTTGTCTCGGTCTCGGTGATTGTGTTGCGGCGTGTGATTATGATGCAATATACATGGATGAGGAGACAGGACTCCCCGTGGTAATTCCCGATAAATGTACAAGTTGCGGAGCGTGTGTAAGGGCATGCCCGAGAGATATAATCGAAATAAGACCCCGTGGAAGAAAAGACAGAAGGGTCTGGGTAGCATGCATGAATGAAGAGAAAGGCGGGGTAGCAATGAAGAACTGTAAAGCCGCCTGTATCGGGTGTGGGAAATGTTTTGATGTCTGTCCCCCCAAGGTTAGTGCAATTACAGTTGAAAATAATCTTGCCTTCATTGATAGCACAAAGTGTATTGCATGTGGAAAGTGTGTTGTAGTGTGTCCTACAAATGCAATTCTTGCAACTTTTGAGCCGATAAGACCTAAACCGAAAACGGAAGAAAAAGAGGTTGTCGAGGTGAAGAAATGAAATTGAAGACATTTAAACTTGGAGGAGTTCACCCCTCAGAAAATAAAATGACAGCGGATATTCCTATTGTGACGGTTGAAGTTCCCGAAAGGGTTTCCGTGGTTTTATCCCAGCATCTCGGTGCACCTGCTGCTCCTACGGTTGAGAAAGGTGATAAAGTGAAAGTAGGGACTTTAATAGGAGAAGGAAAAGGATTCATTTCGGCAAATATACATTCACCCGTATCGGGTACCGTTTTTAAAGTAGACGGTGTCGTGGATGCAACCGGATACAGAAAGGATTCGGTTATAATAAATGTAGACGGCGATGAATGGGAAGATAAAATAGAGAGAAGTGATGATCTTGTAAAAGAGATTAAATTGTCTTCCGAAGAGATAATACAACGTTTGAAAGATACCGGTATTGTCGGTATGGGAGGCGCTGCTTTCCCAACTCACGTAAAATATATGTTTCCGGAGGGGAAATCGGCCGATACTTTGGTGATAAACGGAGTTGAGTGCGAACCGTATTTAACTTCCGATCACAGAGTGATGCTTGAGAAATCCGATGAAATACTTGTCGGAATTACGATAATGATGAAGGCGGGAAAAGTAAAAAGGGCATTGATAGGAATTGAATCGAACAAACCGGATGCTATTAAACTTTTATCCGATAAAGCGAAAGATTATGAAGGAGTTGAAGTTGTGCCGTTGAAAGTTCAGTACCCGCAGGGTGCAGAGAAACAGTTGATAAAAGCACTTCTTAATAGGGAAATTCCAAACGGAAAACTTCCCCTTGATGTTGGATGCATAGTTAACAATGTCGGGACGGCTTTTGCAATATATGAAGCTGTACAGAAAAATAAACCTCTTATCGAAAGGGTTGTCACACTTACCGGAAAAGGGGTAAAGAAAGGTGGGAATGTTAAAGTAAGGATTGGAACTCCGGTTAAAAAAATACTTGAAAAACTCGGTGAGGAAGTTCCGGAAAATACCGGTAAGATAATAAGCGGCGGTCCTATGATGGGCAAAGCTATCAGTACGATAGATATTCCGGTTACCAAAGGTACTTCAGGGATTGTTTTTATGGCGGAGAATGAAGCCGGAAGAGATAAAGTTCAAAACTGCATAAGGTGTTCGAAATGTGTAAGTGTTTGCCCGATGGGTCTTGAGCCGTATCTGCTTGAAAAGATTTCTGAAAAAGATATGTTTAATGAGTGTGAAAAGGAAGATATAGTCGGTTGTATCGAATGTGGATCATGCAGTTATACATGCCCTTCTTCCAGACCGTTGCTCGATTATATAAGGTACGGTAAGCAAAATGTTATGAGAATTATGAGAGAAAGGAGATAAACATGGGAGGAAAACTGAAAGTTTCTTTATCACCTCATGAAAAAGGTGAGCTATCCGTTGAAAAAGTGATGTGGGGAGTTGTTGTCGCATTGATCCCATCGTTCGGTATGTCGGTTTATTATTTCGGTTTTGATGCTATTAAAGTTGTCCTCCTTGCAGTTATCTTCTGCGTGAGCATAGAATTTATTATACAAAAGTTCATACTGAAAAGCGAAGTAACTGTCGTTGACGGGAGTGCCGTAATTACAGGAATCCTACTTGCGTTCAATGTACCGTCCAATATTCCGTGGTGGCAGCTTCTTGCAGGTTCCATAATTGCGATCGGTGTTTCCAAAATGGCATTCGGCGGGTTGGGTAAGAATCCCTTCAATCCGGCACTTGTAGGGAGAGCATTTATGCTTGCATCATTTCCTGTCGAAATGACAACATGGCCTGTCCCTTTTTCAAATATATGGAATTTCGGTACGGATGCCGTTACATCGGCTACTCCTCTTGGAAAATTGGCTGAAGGCGGCTTGGATAAAATCAATTATGTTGATCTGTTTATCGGTAAAACCGGTGGTGCTTTAGGGGAAATATCTGTAGCGGCTATTCTGATCGGCGGCATATATTTACTGTTTAAAAGAATTATCACATGGCACATACCGGTATTTTACCTCTTATCACTTGTAGCAGTTACAGGAATGTTGTGGTTAATTGATCCTTCAAAATATGCCGATCCTTTATTTCACCTGTTGGCTGGAGGAGCGATGCTCGGTGCATGGTTCATGGCTACCGACATGGTTACAAGCCCGATGTCTGCAAAGGGGCAGATTATTTTTGCGGTAGCGGGAGGTCTACTTTGCGGAGCGATAAGGATATTCGGTTCTTATCCCGAGGGATGTTCATATTCAATACTTATAATGAATGCCTTTGTACCGTTAATAGATAAATATTCAAAACCCAAGAGGTTTGGAAAGGAGGTAAATTATGGCTGAAAAAAAGAAAATGAAATCAACTTTTTTTAATATGGTTTTTGTATTGACCTCAATTGCCTTTATATCTTCTCTTGCTCTCGGTATCACTTATGTAAGTACAAAAGATGCAATTGCTGCGGTTCAATTAAAGAAAACTCTTGACGGTATCAAAAATGTTCTTCCTGAATTTGATAATAATCCGTATGAATCCAAATATGATGTAGAGGGTTTTGAAGGTGTTGAATTTTATCCTGCTAAAAAGGGTGAAGAGTATGTGGGAACTGCCGTTAAAACATATTCCAAAGGTTTTACCGAAGAAGTTATTATCATGGTCGGTTTTGATAAAGAGGGAAAGATTGTAAACACATCGGTTATATCCCACAAAGAGACTCCGGGTCTCGGGAGCAAAATGACAACCCCCAAATTCAGAGATCAGTTTAAAGGGAAATCTCCTGCCGGTGAAGCGGGATTGAAGGTAAAAAAAGATCGGGGGGAAATTGATGCAATTTCAGCTGCTACTATTTCTTCAAGAGCTTTTTGTAAAGCTGTTAACAGAGGGTACAAAGGGTTGTTAAAGGGAGGAAGGAAATGAGTATTGGTAAGGAATTTTTGAGAGGGTTTATTAAAGAAAATCCTGTTTTTGTCCTCCTGCTTGGGATGTGTCCGACACTTGGTGTAACCGGAACTGCAATTAACGGGCTCGGAATGGGACTTGCAACAACTGCCGTTCTGATCGGTTCAAATGTCGTTATATCTTTGATAAAGAATCTGATTCCTGAAAAGGTCAGAATTCCGGTATTTATTGTTGTTATAGCAAGTTTTGTAACAATAATAGAATTGACAATGGCTGCATATCTTCCTGATCTTTACGAACAACTGGGACTTTTTATCCCATTGATCGTTGTTAACTGTATAATACTCGGAAGAGCCGAAGCTTTTGCATCGAAGAACGGAGTGGGCAAGTCTGCTTTGGACGGAGTGGTAATGGGTCTCGGTTTTGCATTTGCCCTGACGTTGTTAGGATCGGTAAGGGAAATACTTGGATTCGGTTCTATATTCGGAATTAAATTTGTTGCTGAAGAAGCATCGACAATGTTGTTATTTATCTTACCTCCGGGAGCTTTCATCTCTCTCGGAATGTTGATTGCCGTAATTAATAAACTTACTTTGAAAAAGGGTTAGGAGAAATAAATGGAATATTTGATAATTATAATCGGAGCAATATTTGTTAATAATATAGTACTTGTTCAGTTCCTCGGTATCTGTCCTTTTCTCGGTGTATCTACCAAAATATCTACGGCGACCGGAATGAGTGCTGCCGTTATGTTTGTTATGACACTTGCAACAATTGTGACATATCTTGTTCAATCCTTAATACTTGTTCCTCTCCATATTGAATTTATGAGGACTGTGGCTTTCATACTTGTAATTGCCGCTCTTGTTCAGATGGTTGAACTTATTATGAAGAAAGTGAGTCCACCTCTCTATCAAGCTCTCGGTGTTTTTCTCCCGTTAATCACTACAAATTGTGCCATTATGGGTGTTGCAATACTTGTTATAAAAAAAGAGTTCAGTCTTGCCGAAAGTGTTGTATTTGCAATTGCAACTGCTGTCGGCTTTGCACTTGCTTTGATAGTATTTGCCGGAATCAGGGAGAGGCTTGAATTATACGATATACCTAAAGCGATGAAAGGAGCACCTATTGCACTTTTAACAGCCGGATTGCTTTCTCTTGCTTTTATGGGATTTTCGGGTATGGTTTAGTATCGGTAAAGATTAAAAAAGTATAAGCGTCGGGTTATTTGTGAGTTTTTATATTCCGTGAGTTTCTAACAAATTTTAAGTCCAGAAAGCAAGTATTCAAAAATTTTATAAATATAACCAAAAAAAGTTGACAAGATAAAAAAAATATACTAACCTGTTGTAATATTATGACCGATGGTCACAATAAGTATGACGGTCATAGGTGGTGGCAAGGAGGCATCATGGGAATAAAAGAGAGAAAAGAGAGAGAGAGGGAGCAACGCAGATCGATAATAATTGATGCTGCCGAGAGAGTTTTTTTTGACAACGGAGTGGAAAATTCGTCAATGAATGAAGTAGCGGATGCGGCTGAATTAAGTAAAGGAACCCTTTATCTTTATTTTAGCAGCAAAGATGATATTTTCCATGGAATAATATTTAGGGCACTTACTTTGTTAAAAGAGATGTTTAAGGAAGTTAGATCTAAAAATGATTCGGGCGGGGAAAAACTATTTAAAATCGGAAAAGCATACATGAATTTCTTTTACAAATATCCGAATTATTTTAATGCAATGTTGCATCAGGAAAAAATAGATATTGATATTGAAATTCCTGATAATTCATATTTGTCAAAGTGCAGTAAAGTAGGAGATGAAATATTTTCCATAATTGGAGATACGATAAGTGAAGGAATTGAAGACGGAACACTAAGATCCGATTTGGACCCTATAAAACATTCTTTGGCATTATGGGGTCAGGTAACGGGAGTTTTGCAAATTGTTAGCTCAAAGGGAGCCGTATTAAAAAAAATGACGGGAAAAAGTTCGGGAGATTTGATTGAATACACTTTTGAAATGATCAGAAGGTGTTCAACAAATATGGATAAAAACAGTTAGATAAATTTATAGGAGAAAAAATGTATAAAATTTTATTAGGGGTGATAGGAATTTTTATTTCTATCAATTTATTTGCTACAAATCTTGATAAATATATAGAATTAGGATTGAAAAATAATCTTGGTTTAAAACAAAAAGTACTTTTACTTGAAGAGAGCAGAGCTGATCTGATGGAAGCAAAAGGAAAGTTTTTACCTTCGGTTTCAATTGAGACAAGATATTCGAGAGCGGGTGGTGGGAGGATGATAGAAATGCCGATAGGAGATATGATGAATCCAATCCACAATGCTTTAAATCGGTTGCTTGCAGCTCATGGAAGTCGAGCTGTGTTTCCTGCAAATATTGAGAATGTGGTTATACCGTTTTTAAGAAAGAGTGAACATGACACAAAAATAAGGTTGGTTCAACCGATTTTTGTGCCGGCAATAAGTTTAAATTTAAAGATAAATAAAAAACTTGAAGGGATAAAAAAGCTGGAGACTAAAATTTTCAGAGAAGATCTTAAGTTGAATATAATATCTTCCTATTACAATTTTTTAAAAACAAACGAAGTATTAAAAATCCTTAACGACACCAAGAGATTAGTGGAAGAGAGTGTTAAAATCAGCCGTAGTCTTTTTAAAAACGGTAAGGTTACCGAAGAAGTTGTAATGAGATCGGAAGCGGAATTAGCGGGAATAGAGAGAGAGATACAAAATGGAAATAAAAACAATAAATTGGCGAATTCATATTTTAATCTTCTCATTAACAGACCTTTTTATGAAAATATAAAGAAAGATCCTGTTGAGTATAAAACAGATCAAAAAATGCAATCTCTAATCGGATATAAAAATCTGTCATTGGCAAACAGAGAAGAGATTTCTCAGATTAAAAAGGCGATCGGTGCGGTTTCCGATAAAGTTAAACTTCAAAGATCAAATTATCTCCCTACGTTACTATTTGTTCTGGATTACGGTTTCCAGGGAACATCTTACCGTTTTACCGGAAAAGATGATTACTGGATGGGTTCATTAATGGTACGATGGAATCTTTTTAGGGGGGGGCAAGATAAAGCTAAGACGAGAAAGGCGATTTATGAGAAAAAAAGATTAGAAGCTCAATTATCCGAGATTCAAAAAAAAATACTTCTTCAAGTTGAAGATGCTTACTATTCATATAAAGTGGCGATAGAAGATTATATCCTTGCAAAATCAATTAATAAGAGAAGGGAAAAAGAATTTTACATCATTTCAAAAAAATATGAATCCGGAATTGTTCCGCAAATCGAATATATAAAATCGCGAAATGATCTTATCGCTGCAAAGTTAAAAAAAACAATAAATCTTTATGACTTGTTTATAAAAAAAGCCGCATTGAAAAGGGCTGTTTCAGAAT
>CAYRAO010000036.1:0-5401 GCA_964422395.1 uncultured Clostridia bacterium | reverse complement strand
CAAAATGTTAAGACTGCATACAATATTGCCGAATCAAATTTTAAAATTGCCGGATTTAACCTAAAATATTCTGCAATTAAAGCACCTTCGAGGGGTAAAATACTGAAAAAAATCTCGGAGGATTCCGAGATAATTGCTCCCGGATACCCAGTGTACCTATTCGGTTCCGTAAAAAAAGAATGGATAGTAAAGTGCGGTGTTTCGGAAACCGAACTTATCAGAATATCAAAAGGTGATAAAGTCTCTATAGGATTTGAGCCCTACGGAGAAGAAAAATTTAACGGTTTTATATCTTCGATATCCGATTCCATAGATCCTTCTTCAATGACCTATGAAGTGAAAATAAAGATGCTTGACAAAGGGAAAAAATTAGCTCCGGGATTTGTGGCAAAAGTTGATATTTATCCAAATGATGCAAAAAAGTATCCTATGATAAGTTATGATTCTCTATCCGATTCCATAGGAAACAGGGGGACCGTTTTTACTGTTCTTGCAGGCAAAGCGGTAAAACTGGGAGTAAAAATAATTCATATGATGAAAAGAAAAATTGCCGTGGAGTTTAATACCTCTATTCCCGAGTTTATTGTTACGGAAGGGGCCCCATATTTGAATGATGGAACAAAGGTGGAAGTTGTAAAGGGAGGAAATGAAAAATGAAACTACCTGCTCTTGCAATAAAGTATCATCAGTTTACAATAGTAGTTGTATTACTTCTTGTTCTATCCGGTCTCACTTCATTTATAGTTATGCCGAGATCGGAAAATCCTCCGGTCTCAAAACCCGGTACAAGTATAATTGTAATATATCCCGGAGCAACACCAAAAGATATGGAAAAATTGGTAGTTTCACCTTTGGAAGAATCTCTTAATGAACTTGATAACATAAAGAAGATAGATTCAAAAAGTGAGAGCGGTTATGCATTTATTGCCGTTGAGTTTATCGCCGGAAGCGATCCTGATAAAAAATTTTCAGATGTAAATGAGAAAGTTAACAGCAAACGAACTGTTCTTCCGAAAGGAATTACGACATTAAAAACAGTTAAATGGACAATAGAAGATACCAACTTTATTCAGATTGCCCTTGTTTCCAAGTATATGCAATATCGGGAACTTGAGGGTAAAGCCGATCTTTTGAAAAAAGAGTTGGAAAAGGTATCTGGTATAAGAAAGGTGCAGTCATGGGCTTTTCCGAAACAGCAGGTTAAGATAGATCTCGATCTTGAAAAATTAGCCCGTTCAGGAATTCCGGTGTCAAGAATTTTAGGTATCTTGAGAAGTAATAATATGAATATTCCGGGAGGCAATCTTAAAATCGGAGGGAAAAGTTTTAGTGTGGAGACAAGCAGTTCTTACGGCTCAGTTAATGAAATAGGGGATACAATAATACATTCCGATGGGAAGAAAGTTATTCGTCTCAGGAACATATCGGATATTTCCTTTGATTATGAGAAAGAAAACTACCTTGCACGATATGACGGCCAGAGGGCTGTTTTTGTTACGGCAAGTCAGAAAACAGGGACTAATATTTTCAATGTAATTAAGAAAGTAAGAAAAAAAATCTCGGATTTTGAGAACAACATACCTTCCGGATTGAAATTATATTTTGTGTATGATCAATCAATCGGCGTAAACAAAAGGTTATCCGGATTTTTTATAAATATGATTCAGGGAATTATCCTTGTCGGTATCATTGTCCTGTTTATGATAGGTTTGAGAGGTTCGATTATTGTTATGGTGGCAATACCTATCTCAATTTTTATCGCTATGGGATTTATTGATCTGAGCGGTTTCGGAATACAACAAATGACTATAGCAGGACTTGTAATTACTCTCGGATTACTGGTGGATAATGCAATTGTCGTAACGGAAAATATTTCCAGATTCATACAAGCAGGTGAGACAAAGTTAAACGCTGCCCTGAAAGGGACAACTCAAATAGGATGGCCTATAGTTTCCGCAACTTTTACCACAGTACTTGCTTTTGTTCCGATAGTCATGATGAAGGATGTATCAGGTGATTTTGTGAGAAGTATGCCTGTTACGGTCATTTATACCCTTATTGCATCGTTGCTGATTGCATTAACTTTTACTCCCTTTTTATCTACCAAACTTTTGAGGAAAGAGCCTAAGAAAGGAAAGATAATGAAGGCGACCGAATCGTTTGTAAACGGAAGATATATGAAGTGGTTGGACACGGCACTTAAGAGACCGAAAACGGTAATTGTAATCGTTGTATTGGTATTCTTGGGTAGTCTTGCATTATTTCCGTTGATTGGAGTTACTTTCTTTCCAAAAGCGGATAAGTATGAGTTTCTTATTGATGTTTCTACTCCTGAGGGTACGAATTTATTTAAAACCGATGAAATTGTAAAAAAAATCGAGGGAATATTAGAAGGAGAAAAGATTGTAAAGCATTTTACATCAAATGTGGGACATAGCAATCCGAGAATATTTTATAATGTGATTGAAAAAGAGGGAAAATCCAATATTGCACAAATATTTGTTAAGATAAATGAAATCGGATATTCCCGAATGGAGGATTTCATTGATAAACTGAGAAATAAGTTTAGAAAATTTCCCGGAGTAAGAATTGATGTTAAACGACTTGAAATGGGTCCGCCTTATGCAGCTCCCATAGAGTTCAAAATACTTGGCAAAAGGCTTGATATCCTTACTGACATTGCTTCGGATGTTGAAAATATATTTAAAAATACATCGGGTGTTATAAATATTAACAATCCTTTAAAAGTTTCCAAAACAAATATTAAGGTGGATATAAACAGGGATAAAGCATCTCTTATGGGAATTTCACTCGCAGAAATAGACAGAATGGTACGCCTTGCTATCGAAGGCATTAAAGTATCTTCATTTAGAGATGAAAACGGAAAAGAATATGATATTATGCTAGGATCAGGTGCAACAAACGGGAAGAATGACGATATAAATATTTTTCAAAACATTTATGTGAAGTCGGTAACAGGTTCCACCGTCCCGTTCAGTCAGCTTGCAAAACTTAAGTTCAAGTCCAGTCCCACTGTTGTTAACCGCTTCAATCTTGAGAGGAGTGTTGCATTAACAGCAGATGTAGACAGAGGGTATTCGGTAAACAGGATAACAACCGAGATCGAAAGAAAATTAGAAAAGTATAAATGGCCCTCGGGATATAATTATTTTGTAGGTGGAGAAAAGGAGGGTCAGGAAGAGGCTTTCGGTGGGATGGGTAAAGCTGTGATAATTGCGATAATTGCTATTTTTGCCACTCTTGTTTTGCAGTTCCGATCATTCATTCAACCTTTGATAGTATTTTCAGCTCTTCCTCTTGCAATAATCGGTTCTATCCTCACACTTTTTATTACGGGATTCTCTTTCTCGTTTACTGCATTTGTCGGTTTAACAAGTCTTGTCGGAATAGTCGTTAATAACTCCATTATACTTGTCGATTATACAAATATACTTATTGATAAAGGTAAACATACGGTTGATGCACTTAAAAGTGCCTGTAGAGTTAGGTTCGTTCCGATAATACTGACAACTTTCACTACCATAGGAGGATTGTTGCCACTTACCCTCGGAGGAGGAGACATGTGGGGACCGATGGGGTGGACTATAATAGGAGGACTTCTTGTTTCAACTTTCCTGACATTACTGGTCGTTCCTGTCCTTTATAAACTTTATACAAAAGCGGAATAATCTAATTGGCATTTATCATTCTCCTCATCAGATATTAATGATGTTTGAGAAATGAACAAATGATCATGTTCTGAAAATCGCTACTTTAATATGCTTTCTATTTTTTTGTCACTATTATATTTCTCATTCGCCATATACTATTAATGATTAGAGAAAAGGAAATAAATTGAAAATTAATAGGGAGATAGGTCAATTGTTCGAGAGATATAAAAATCAGTTGTATCTGTTCTCTTTAAAATTATCGGGAGATAAAGATTTGGCGAAGGATATTGTTCAGGATTCATTCCTGAAAATTTTTAAATATCTTGATAAAGGACGCGTTGTAAAAAATCCTGGATCTCTGTTGTTTAAAACGGCTTATAATACTTTTATTGACATAAATAGAAAAACATCATCACCGAGTTTCATTTCAGCAGATTTGACTGCAAAAAATAGAGGAGGGAAAAATATTTCAAACTCTTATATTGCGTGTGTAATAAAAAGGGAATACAGCGGAATTTTTTTTCTTTCCGTAAAAAAGTTCTGGGGCTCGAAGAAGATTGGGGTATTGAAAAGTAAAAAATTAAAATTCAGATATAACAACAACTATTTTGAATTGATCTCTCTTGAACCTATTTTACCTGTTAAGGGGAAATGGATTGTATTTGGAAAATACATTCCCGAAATCGATATAAAGAAAGAGAAGAGTTTGGGATTGTCTCCTTTGGTTGGGAAAAGAGGGGGATAGTTATAGTCACCGGAAGTGATTTCGAAAAATTCATTATCGGTAAATAAAAATCATATTAAATGTTTTATAGACCATTTCTGAAAAATATGTTAGTGAGCATTACAAATTTTGAATATGGGAATCCTCCTAATGGAAAGATATGATAAAATCAGCAATGAGGATAAAAAGACAAGATTATCGTATGACTGAATATATTGGTTTAACGGAATGAAAAAGTGAAGAACGGAGCAAGAATTATCGTCTGGTTTGTTTTCTTGATCGGAGGAGGAATTTTAGGAGTTATATCAGATCTGAAATTTTTTCCGAAAATTTTCAGATGTACTCTGTTTCATTTAATAGTTTTTATTTTAGGGGTTTTATTATTAAGAATGGTATTGAGAGCAAGTAAAAATACGGGGAGGTATCTTTCCAGAAACGGAAGAGAGGGTAGCATACCGAGAATGGAGACAAACAGATTGGTTACCGACGGGATATATGGATGTATGCGTCATCCGATGCATCTCGGACTTCTATTCTTTCCGATATCCGTTGCACTTCTTATAGGTTCCCCTGTTTTTATTTTATTCATTGCACCTTCTGAAATGATACTTATATTGATCATGATAAAGTTTATTGAAGAGCCTGAAGCCGTAAAAAAATTTGGAAGCCAATATACTAAATATGCAAAAAAAGTTCCATTTTTTTCATTTAAAATCTCATGTCTGAGGATTTTGCTGACCAAAAAAAGTGATTTCTGATCGTTTATAATATTCCATATTCGGGATTGATTCTTTTACAGGTAAGTAGTATTGTTAGGGTGACGGTGCTTTACTTCTTGACATTATCATTTCTTTCTTTCGGATTCTCATCATATCCTCGATTCATTGCATGATGGTATGCACCTTGATATGTGTTATTCTTGCTCTTCTCATGAACAAGCTTTACAACCGCAATGTCATATTGTCAAGAAGTAAAGCACCGTCACCCCTTTGTTGCCATACTCCTC
>CAYRAO010000035.1:0-18272 GCA_964422395.1 uncultured Clostridia bacterium | reverse complement strand
TCCACTTTTCACTCCTTTTTTTCAAAAATTTTTATTTGACCGAGACCGAATGAGGGATTTTTTCCTGCATGGAATATTTCAGCAAAATCAAGTAATGACATTTCAAATGGTGAGAATATCCCTTTTACCTCTGCAGTTCCGGTAATTCCACCAAGTTTCATGACACTCTTCTGCCTTGCCGAATATCTCGGAAGATCTTTCCATGAAAAAGATGTATTCCACTCTTTTTCCACCCCTTCGGGCAATTCTTCTATTTCGGATGTACTATTTCCATACAATCCGGCAATTACTTTTACTCTTCGGAATATATTGTTCAAAAACTCCTTATATGAAAAATTCGACCGGTATCTTCCGCCTATTTTTATTCTGAAAGGAGATTGGAAATTTATTAAAATATGTTTTTTAAATTTACTCCTCGTGTCATCATCCAATTTCCATATCCTTTTTTCGGAAGGGATGGATAATTTATCCTCCGAAGCAATAATTGAGATACCACCATAGGTCACATCGGATATTTCAAAAGGAATTCTTGACTTAAAAATCCCCTTCTTTCCTGCACTTTTCACAGCGTAGTAAATATAAGGCATATACTCAACGGCATTTCCGAATAAATTCAGATTAAGATCAAGCTCCTTGGTTTTATCACCTTCTGAAATATCCGCAGACAATACAAACGGATGTGATGCATAATTCCTCCCGTTGAGGATTTCTGAATTTTTCTTTACAGGTGATTCAAATATTTTACTGTAGGCACATTGAAATTTAAGATCGCAATTATCACATCTTTTCCCTATTGAAATACAAGCAATTCTTTTTAATTCCATCCCTATAACAGACCTGAAAATAAAAGAAGGGAATATATCAAATAGAATTTTTTTTTCAAGACAAATCCTGAAAGTAAAACACCGATTTTCTATTTCCATCTTCTCAGTGATAAATATATCATTTTAAAAAAAAACTCACAAGCAGAAAATGCAAATACTTAATAGGCTACTTTAAAATATTTTTGAAAAATAGATTTATTTGGGAATAAACCAAAGTAGAGATGCGATTAATCGCATCTCTACTTTGGTCTTAAATAGAATGTCCGATCAAAACAATTATTATATTTTATGCTTTCTTAACTCCGCCGCTCTCTCTTTAATCTCCGTAAGATCCTGAACCATCTCATTCCATCCATACCATAACGAATAGTCAGGATTTGAATGAAAAGCTCCTTGAAACAGCCTCATTCTGTGCTTCAAATGCATCGTAAATAAAATCTGCTCAATTCTGGTCGGTGCATCATGAAATGTAAGGAGATCGGGAAAAGCATATTTATAGCTTGCAGGTTTTTTTAGATAACCGTCTTTGTACAGTCCTGCAATTATCCTTATTGCTTCCGCAAATACTTTGTCACCTGCCTTAATGATATTGTCACTTTTCTTAAGTTCATTTTTCGCAAAATTTTCAGAATGACATCCCGAACAGGTTTTAATCATTTTGTTCCTTTCCTTATCAAAAGCCTCCTGAGTTAATCTTGCTACATCCGCACCTTTTACAACATCAAGTCTTTTTGTAGGTTTCCCGCTTGGATCAAGTACTCCGAGAGCCTGAAGAATTGTGATTTGATCCGCTTTCCATTGTGGATCCTTCGGTAAAGGAAGTCTGACTGCCAAAAAGCCCCATGCTGTTCTCACTTCATGATTTCCACCTTGCATATGACAAGTTTGACATGTAGGAGCAGCAGCGGTTTTCGGAAGTATCCCATTCTGTTTCAGAAGTGCCCTTACTCCGTGTTTTGATGTGGAATACATCTCCCATTGAGGATGATCAAACCCCATGTGGCAGGTTTGGCAAGCTTGAGGTTGTTTTGCCTCCTTAACGGAAAAAACATGCCTTGTATGGCATGAATCACATGCTGCATGACCAAATACTTCTCCGGATTTCTTTAACTCCTTGATCTCATTCTCTGATTTTATTCCAACCTTATGGCATGCACCACACCCCTTCATCCCGTTAATCAGTTCCATCGGCTTCATATGAGTTGTCGGCATAGCTTTAAGTGAAGCCCAGCCTATTGCATGCTTTCCTTTTTTAAATTCCGTAACTCTCTCTTCGTGGCATTCGGCACAAACATCAGGCGTAACGGTTTTAACTTTTGAAACATCTGAAGCTGACGAATGCCCGTCACCATGACAAGCGGAACAACTTACATCATTTTTACTATGTTTACTCAATTGCCAGTCGGAAACGATCGAAGGGCTGATTTTCGTGTGGCATGTTACGCACTTTTCATTGGAAAACAGTGGAAACATTAGTGTAACAATAAAAACGGATACTAAAAGATATTTCATTTTTTCCTCCTTAAATTTAACAAAACCTGTATGGTTATCTTAACATACAGTTCTATATTTCTCAAATAAAAAATATTAATTAATATCTATGAACTATTCTTCTGACAGGTCTAACATATGCTCTTCTTTTAAACAGCGACACACTTCGGATTATCCCCTTACTAAAACTGATTATCCAATTGTTTTTTTTTCTTCCGATTCTATCGGATGTCCAAATTTCTTTTTGAACAACCGAAAAAACCGAAAAAATATGTAAATTTCCATACCACTTTTTTCTCTCCAACAATGAAGCACCTTCATCAACGGTTGGGAGCCTCCAATCGGAAAACCCTCCGAATCTTTTTCTGTTCAGGACTTTAATCCACTTCTTTGCTTTATTAATACCCATTGACTTAAAAGACCCCCTCTGATGCCACATCAATCCTGTATTAATATCAATAACAACTTTGTTCTGTTTAATCACCTTTGTTTTAAATCTATTGACAAAGTTTCCTTTGGGATTAATTCTACTGTCATAATAATTATGTTTTTTTATAATTCTTTCTAAACTTTTAGCTGAAATAATTCTGCTCCCCGATCTTAAAATAACTCTATGTAAATTTCTCCCCTTTTTCACCACATGCTTTTTGAAGGTCTTTGCTGAATTCGGTAAAACCTTATTCTCAACTATTTTCTCATAATTCCCTGTTTTATTTATATAATAGTTTACCGAAACAGGAATTATGAAAACCAAAAGAAAAATAATAAAACCTAAAAAAAATTTTCTTATTCTACTAAAAACATTCCCTGCATTTTTAATATCCGAATTTTCTTTTTTAATTTTCCCAAGACCATCCAACAATTTAATTACTTCCTCTCCGCCAGCCGGACGATCTTCACTTTTTTTCGCCATCATAATATTTAACAAATTCTGAAGATAACTAAGTTTCTTAGGGAGTCTCGGTAAGGGATCACGCTCATGTTTCAATGCTACGGTTATAATATCCGATCCTTCGTATGGAATTTTTCCAGTGAGCATTTCATAAAGGACAACACCAAGACTATAAATATCATTTCTTCCGTCGGGAGGAAGCCCCTTTATCTGTTCAGGACTCATATAATAGGGAGTACCGATTGAAGTACCGGTCATCGTAAAGTTTTTGCTCGCTGAAAAATCTTTCGCAATCCCGAAATCTACAAGGACAGGAGTATTATCATTTCTAAACAATATATTTTCGGGTTTAATATCCCTGTGGATCAATCCTTTTTTATGCGAATATGACAGTGCTTCCGCAATATCCCTTAATACACTCAAAGACTCTTTTACACTTATTCGTGTCCCCTCTTTCGGATGTATCCGGTCCTTAAGACTCCTTCCCTCAAGAAACTCAACCGCAATATAGTTAACGCCCCCATAATCCCCAATGTCATAAACCGGAACTATGTTTTTATGATTAAGCTTTGATAAAATCTTTCCTTCCGCAACAAACCTGGCTTTGGCCTCTTTTTCGTTTGCAAGAGAGGGAACAAAAACCTTTAAAGCAACTTTCCTATCAGTAATCCTATCAACCGCCAAGTATATACAACTCATACCTCCACGGCCAATTTCCCTCTCTATTTGGTAACCAGGTATTTCAGGAATGGTCTTCATGATAGAATTCTATCAAAAAAACCAACCTATTCATATCATCTAATCAAATTTCCACAGAGAAAAATTTAATTAAAGCCTAATTCAACAAATCAGGTTTTAGGTTTATTCTTTTTACTAAATTCAAATGCATTATTTAATATTGATGTTACACTTGCAATATCGGTCATATTTGCAGGTAATATCATTGATGTGGACTCTTTTGCAAGAGATTTAAAAGATTCTATCCAATCAATGGCAATTCTCATACTAACGGCATCTTTCCCTCCAGGTTGATTTATTGCAAGCGAGATTTCTCTTATCCCTTGTGCAGTTGCTTTTGCCACTTCAAGAATTGCTACTGCCTTTCCCTTTGCCTCATTTTCTCTTTTTATCCTTTCACCTTCCGAATTTTCCACCATTTCCTGTTTCACACCTTCAGCTCTATTTATTCTGGCAATTTTATCTCCCTCGGAGATAGCTATCTGTTCACGCTTTTCTCTTTCGGCACGCATCTGTTTTTCCATTGCATCTCTAATTGTTTGAGGCGTATCTATATTTTTAATCTCATATCTTGTTACTTTAATTCCCCATGGATCTGAAGCTTCATCAACAGCTTGCACAATGCAAGTATTGATATTCTCCCTCGATTCAAAAGTAACATCAAGTTCAATTTTCCCTATCTCCGATCGCATGGTTGTCTGTGCCAATTGAACTATTGCATACCTAAAATCTCTGATACCGTAACTTGCTTTAACAGGATCTATCACACGCAGATAAAGAACTCCGTCAATCTCAACCGAAATATTATCTTTGGTAATACAGCTTTGGGGCGGCACATCTATTGCGATCTCTTTCAGGCTATGTTTATAAGCCACTTTATCAATAAACGGTAAAAGGATATGAAAACCTGCTTTCAATGTACCATTATACTTTCCAAGTCGCTCAATAACGTATGCCCATTGATTCGGAACGATCTTTGCCGTCTTAAAAATAGTAACAATCACAATTAATGCTAAAAGTCCTAATACAATTTCCATTTTAAAACCTCCTATATTTTTTTTACATACAACGTCAGATTTTTGCTTCCGATAATTTTGACACTCTCCCCCGGTGGAAGCGGTTCATCAGCCTGAGCACTCCAAATAGTACCTTGATATTTTACCTTCCCTCCGACCTCTCCAGGTTGGATATACTCCACTACCGGAATTATTTTTCCTATTTCTATATTGAAGTTAGTTCCAGCATTCTCTTTTTCAAATCTCCCTTGGAACACTTTTTTCATATACTTTCTTAACACAACAAGAGATAAGACGGATGTCAAAGCAAATGTTATCAATTGAAAGGGTAACGTAAATGAATTTCCGATTACCATACAAAGAACTGCCGTTATTAACGACCCGACTCCAAAAAATATTATTACAAGTCCCGGAATAAAGATTTCCAGAAAAATCAATAGAACACCACTTATAGCCCATATTAAATCACTTCCCATTATTACCTCCATTTCTATTTAATTTACTCCAATCGTTTTAAATTGCTTTTTTTACGATCATTGCTAAAAGATTTTATACATTTTACAATACATTCGGTTTTAAATCCTAAATCGGTTGCAGTTTGTATATACTCCTCCGTTAGCTCCAAAAATAACTTTTCACTTTTACTTGAATCCTTTTTATCCCTTTGATTGACGAAATATCCTTGACCGGGTTTCGAATAAACAAAACCTTCCATGTAAAGTTGATAGTAAACCTTAACAATAGTATTTTGATTTACATTAAGTTGTTTCGCAAACTCCCTTATCGGTATTAATCTATCGTTAGGAAGTAATTTTTCCGACAAAATCCATAATTTAATCTCGCGCTTTATTTGTTCATATAGTGGAACTGCCGAACTTGTTTTAATACAAAATTCTGACATTTTATCCATTATATTTCCGTACCACTATTATAGTACAATATAACGTAAAATTCAACAAGTTTTAATAGAATTATTATAAAATATATGCTATAATTATCAGTTGTTAAAACGAGTATAAAAAAGAATCATAATGGAAAAATTTAAAAAATATTTTGAAAGGTATAGAGCATTTTTCGGCATAGTAAGTTTGTTAATAGTATTATTCATTGCAAAGCCCAATGCAAAATCAATTGTTATAGGATTTGTATTCATGATGATCGGAACATTTTTTCGAGCATGGGCATCGGGTTTTATTAATAAAAACTCTGAACTTGCAACAAATGGTCCATACGCACTATCAAGAAATCCTCTATATTTTGGAAATTTCATCCTTGGTATAGGTATTGCAATTACAGCTAACAATCTATATGCATATATAATATTTACACTTTACTACTTTATTTTCTTTCCGGCTCTTATGATTATTGAGACAAAGAGAATGAGAAAAAAATTCGGTGATAAATATGAAAAATGGTCAAAAGGACTTAATTCCTTCTTCCCAAGTATAAAAAAAATTGATCTCAGCGGATTCAATATTGCGTATTACATGAAAAACAAAGAATATAAAGTAATATATTTTTCATTCTTTATTATTATTGCAATGATTTTTAAAGCTCTGTTTTTTTATGAATCCATCTAAAACAAACCGAAAAAAAATCTTATTTTGCTGTTTCCAAATGGTTAAGAACACGGCTTTCTTCTTGTTCTTTAGTCACAAAATTCTGATAAATCGGATAACCTGTACCGGCAGGAATTAATTTACCCATAGTGACATTTTCCTTTATACCGATAAGCTTATCAACCTTTCCTGCAATAGCAGCTTCCGTTAATATCTTAGTTGTCTCCTGAAAAGCAGCCGCAGAAATGAAACTGTCATAAGCTAAAGCCGCTCTTGATATCGGGAGTAAATGGGGTTTAGCCTTTGCTGCCATACCACCTTCAGCAACAACTTTTGCATTCTCGCTAGCAAATTTCCACTTTTCTATTATTTGATCGGATATAAACTTTGTGTTACCAATTTCTTCAATCCGACGCCATTTTATCATCTGTCGCACAATAATTTCAATATGTTTATCATTTATAGCCACACCTTGTAATCTATAAACTTCCTGAACTTCCTTTATCAAATATTCGGCAAGCTTTACTTCACCTAAAACCGTCAAAATATCAATTGGATCAAGAGGTCCGTCCATTAACGGTGTACCTGCCTGAATTTTATCTCCATCTCCTACAATAATATAAGAACCTCTCGGAATATTATGTTCATCCGGTTTAACATTATTATCATCGGGAATAATTGTCAGTTTTCTTGATCCCTTTAACAGTTTTCCGTACTGAACCGTTCCGCTGATCTGTGCCATCTTAGCGGGAACCTTAGGTTTTCTTGCTTCAAATAATTCCGTTATTCTCGGGAGCCCTCCGGTTATATCCTTTGTTTTGGCCGATTCAGATGGAATCTTTGCAAGTATTCCACCTGCACTCACCTCTTCGCCATCTTTAACGGTTAAATGTGCATTTACCGGCAATAAAAACTTTCTGATAATTTTATTCGTCTTTTTGTTTCTTATAATTATCTGAGGCTGAAGTTCATCTCTAAGTTTCTCATTACTTATATCAATTACAATAGGAGTGATTAACCCTGTAGTTTCATCTCTTTCATTAACAAAAGATATATTCTCTTCAAGATCTTTTAGTTCAACAATACCATTCTCTCTTGTCAGTATAGCATTCACAAAAGGATCCCACTTCATTAAGAGATCACCTTTCTTTACCGATTGTCCATTCTTAACCTGAATAAAAGATCCGTAAGCAACAGGATAAATAGCTTTTTCTCTCTTTTTTGCATCCAATATTTGTATAGATCCGTTTCTGTTCATTGCTATCAACTCTTTATCTTTATTCTCAATTACTTCAAGATCCGAATAAATTATCTTTCCGTCATAACCTGCATTAACAATTGTCTGAGTTGACGTTCCCGATGCAACACCACCTATATGGAAGGTTCTCATGGTCAACTGAGTACCAGGTTCACCGATTGATTGTGCAGCAATAATCCCGACCGCTTCCCCAAGGTTTATCAGTTTCCCGTTGGAAAGGTTTCTTCCATAACATCTCCTACATACACCGGCTTCCGTCTCACAAGAAATTACAGATCTGATTTTTAACCTTAATACTCCATGATCAATAATATTTCTTGCCGAGTATTCATCTATTAATTCGTTATTTTTAACCAATATTTTATTGGAATCATCTGGAGAAACTATATCTTCCGCTGCAAATCTACCGATTATCCTCTCAATAAACGGTTCTATTTCTTTTCCGTTTTCAACAATAGCAGAGACATCAAGACCGTTTATTGTTCCGCAATCGTCTTCCTTGACAATTACTTCTATTGCAGCATCAACTAACTTTCTCGTCAGATATCCGGCATCAGCCGTTTTAAGTGCCGTATCGGCAAGACCTTTTCTTGCACCGTGAGTCGAAATAAAATACTGCAAAACAGACAATCCCTCTTTAAAGTTTGCAGTTATCGGAGTTTCAAGTATTTCCCCCGAAGGTTTTGCCATCAATCCCCTCATTCCTGCAAGCTGTTTTAATTGATCTTGACTTCCTCTTGCTCCCGAATCTGACATTACGTAAAGAGGATTTATGGATTCTCCTTCAAAACTGATTTTCTTCATGTTTTCAAACATCTTTTTTCTTATGCTATCGGTTGCCTTACTCCATTTATCAATGATAGTATTGTGCCTTTCACCTGCAGTTAAAAGCCCCTTTGAGTACATATTTTCTATCTTATCCAATTCTTCGTTTGTCTCTTTAATTATTAATTCCTTTTCATCAGGAACAACAAGATCGGAAATACCAATTGTAAATCCGGCACGAGTAGCATATTCAAAACCGGCTTCTTTAAGCTTGTCTAATGTCTCTACCGTCGGGTCAAAACCTTGTACCAAATATATGAAATACACAATATTCTGAATTCCGTTTCTCTTTAGTAATCCGTTGATAAACGGAGTTGCTTCGGGTAGTAATTGATTAAAAATAATTCTTCCGCAAGTGGTTACAAGAAGACGATTTTCTCCTTCTTTTATTTCGGTTTCAGGACAATTTGCCACATCCTGATTATCTAAAGTATATGAATCCAAATTTTTCAATTTTCCTACATATTTAACCCTGATTTTGGCATTTATATCAATAACTCCGCTCTCAAGTGCCATTAACGCTTCTTTTTGAGAACTAAACACCATATTTTCGCCTTTTAGCCCTTTTTTGTAAAAGGTAAGATAGTAAAAACCGAGTATCATATCTTGAGTCGGAACCGCCAAAGGTTTACCGTTTGCCGGATTTAATATGTTATTTGTCGAAAGCATTAAAATTTTTGCTTCAGCTTGTGCTTCCAGGGACAATGGAACATGAACCGCCATCTGGTCACCATCAAAATCCGCATTAAATGCAGGACAAACCATAGGATGCAAAGTTATTGCATTTCCTTCCACAAGATGCGGTTTAAAAGCTTGAATTCCAAGTCTGTGAAGGGTCGGAGCCCTGTTTAGCAGCACAGTATGCTCTTTTATAACTTCATCAAGCGCATCCCAAACTTCCGTCCTGTTCTCTTCCACCCAAGTTCTGGCAACTCGCAAAGTTGTTACAACTCCTTTCTTCTCAAGTTTGTTGTATATAAAAGGCTTAAACAACTCAATAGCCATTTTTTTAGGAATTCCACACTCTTCAAGTTTAAGTTTCGGATCAACTACAATTACTGATCTTCCCGAATAATCAACCCTTTTTCCAAGGAGATTCTGCCTGAATCTACCCTGTTTTCCTTTGAGAGAATCGGATAACGATTTTAAAGGTCTTTTCTGAGAACTCATATAACTCTTATTTCTCTTCTGATTATCAAATAATGCATCAACCGATTCTTGAAGCATCCTCTTCTCATTTTTTATTATTAATTCGGGAGCTTTTAAATCCAATAATTTTTTTAATCTGTTATTCCTATTAATTACTCTTCTATAAAGATCATTAAGATCGGAAGATGCAAATCTTCCTCCGTCCAATCTTACCAAAGGTCTGAGATCGGGAGGAAGAACAGGTACAATATCAAGCACCATCCATTCCGGTCTGTTACCAGAATTAAAGAAATCTTCGGTTAACTTAAGACGCCTTGCCATAATTTTCTTTTTTTGAATGGATTTTTCAACACTAAGCCTTGATTTTAAATTTTCAACTTCCTTCTCAAGATCTATTTTTTTAAGGAGTTCATGAATAACTTCCGCTCCGATTCCGGCTTGAAAAGAATCCGCTCCATACTTTTCAACAAGATCAATATATTCTTCTTCCGAAAGTACTTGCTTCGCTTTAAGATTGGGAACCTGTCCCGGATCCGTTACTATGTAACTCTCAAAATAAACTATGTTTTCAAGTGACTTTCCGGTTATTTCCAATAAAACGGCTATTCTTGACGGAACACCTTTAAAGAACCAGATATGGGCGACTTTCGAATTCAATTCAATATGACCCATCCTCTCTCTTCTTACCGACGAAAGTGTTACTTCAACTCCACATTTCTCACAAATAATTCCACGATATTTTAATCCCTTATACTTTCCGCATAAGCAACTAAAATCTTGTGTAGGTCCGAATATCTTTGCACAAAAAAGTCCGTCTCTTTCAGGCTTAAAAGTTCTGTAGTTTATTGTTTCAGGTTTAGTTACTTCACCGGATGACCATCCTTTTATAGTTTCCGGAGAAGAGATACTTATCTTTACCCTATCGTAATCCCTAACATTTACTTCAGGTTTATCTTTTCTAATCCTTTGCATTATTATTCTTCTCCTTTAGGAAATATTTGCAATGTTCTCTGCAACTTTTTCCTCGTCACTTCCCTTATCCCTTTTAATCAACTCCATGTTCAATGTAAGACTCTTTAATTCTTTTATAAGAACATTGAAGGACTCGGGAATACCGGGTTTGAAATCCATAGTTCCTTTAACTATAGCGGAGTAAATATCGTTTCTACCGCTGATATTATCGGATTTGATAGTTAATATCTCTTGAAGGAGATAAGCGGCACCATAAGCTTCAAATGCCCAAACCTCCATTTCTCCGACTCTTTGTCCACCGAACTGAGCTTTTCCGCCAAGTGGTTGTTGCGTTATTAGAGAATACGGTCCGGTAGATCTGGCATGAATTTTATCATCAACCATATGTTCAAGTTTCATTATGTACATATATCCTACCGTAATCTTATTCTTAAAAGGCTCACCGGTTATGCCATCAAATAAAACAACTTTACCGTCTTCGGGAAGTCCAGCCTCAAGCATATATTTTTTAATATCTTCTTCAGTGGCACCGTCAAAAACCGGAGTTTCAAAATGCCTTCCAATTTTCTTACCTGCCCAAGCAAGAATAAGCTCAAGAATCTGCCCGACATTCATTCTCGAAGGAACTCCAAGCGGATTTAAAATTATATTAATAGGCGTTCCATCCTCAAGAAACGGCATATCTTCTTCCGGAAGAATTCTGGCAACGACACCTTTGTTACCATGTCTTCCCGCCATTTTATCCCCTACAGAGACAGATCTGTTTACGGCAATAAAAACTTTAATAACCTTTATGATTCCGGGAGCAAAATCATCACCCCGCTTAATCATCTCTATCTTTTCATGCTTTTCCCTCTTTAATGCATCAATATACAATCTTATTTTTGATTCGATCTCTTTAATTTCATCAAGTTCTTTATCTGAAATTCCCTTTTTCAATTGTAAAAGTACTTCATCGGATAGATTATTTAGAATTTTGTCGGGAATCTTACTTCCTTTTTTTAATTTTTCCGATTCAACTGAAATACTCTTTTTTAAAGTTTTTCCGGAAAGGACTAACTTAATTTTTTCAAATTTATGAGATTGCAATATCATTTTCTCGTTATTTTCATACCTTTCCAGTTTTTTTATATCAAGTTCATCAATTTCAAGTGATCTGTCACCTTTATCTACACCGCGTCTTGTAAATATTTTCACATCAATAACAGTACCTTCAACACCGGGAGGGCAGTAAAGAGACGTATCTTTTATATCAGAAGCTTGTTCTCCGAAAATTGCTTTTAGCAGTTTTTCTTCCGGAGTTAACTGAGTCTCCCCTTTAGGAGAAACTTTCCCCACTAAAATTTCTCCCTGTCTTACTTTAGCCCCTATCCTTACAATTCCGTTGTCATCAAGATTTTTCAGACTGTTTTCCGAAACTCCGGGTATATCCTGAGTAATCTCTTCTTTTCCGAGTTTCGTCTCTCTTGCCTCTATCGACTCCTCTACAATATAAATGGAGTTAAAAACAGATTTTTTAACAAGTTTTTCACTTAATATTATTGCATCCTCATAATTATAGCCACGCCATGGCAAGAATGCACAAAGAACATTACGACCAAGAGCAAGTTCACCCTTATCCGTACCCGGACCGTCACAAAGAATCTGACCCTTTACAACTTTATCTCCCGTTTTTACAAGAGGTCTCTGATTTATAAGCGTATTCTGGTTTGAACGCCTAAATTTCTTCAATTCATAAAGGTCGGCCGACATATCGGATGAAGAGCCTTCATTTTCACTTTCATCAACTTTTACAATAATCCGTTCCGCATCTGAATTCATTACGGTTCCAGATCTTTTACAAACCAAAACACTTCCGGAATCTTTTGCAAGCTTATACTCCATTCCCGTACCGACAATAGGAGCGGTCGGAGTAACCAGAGGAACAGCTTGACGCTGCATATTGGATCCCATGAGTGCTCTGTTAGCATCATCGTGAGATAAAAACGGTATTAAAGATGCAGATACCGAAACAATCTGTTTCGGTGATATATCAATATAATCCAGTTCGGAGGGGTCACAAAGCATTGTTTCGTTATCCTTCCTTGAGTTGATTCTCTTTGTAAGAAAATTTCCATTCTCATCAAATTTTGCATTAGCTTGGGCAATTACATAACCTTCTTCTTCCCATGCAGTTAAATAAAACGGATGATATTGAAACATCGGGAGATTTTTCTTCCCTTTTTTCAATTTCTCTATTTCCTTTTCAAGTTCGGATTCCTCAACTATATCATCTACGGTAAAAATTGAATCTCCCGAATACAATATTTTAAAATGATCTGTTACTTTTCCATTCACAATTTTTCGTAAAGGTGTTTCAATAAATCCATACTCATTAACCCGTGCATAAGTCGTAAATGATGAAATTAACCCGATGTTTGGACCTTCCGGTGTTTCTATAGGACACACTCTTCCGTAATGTGACGAATGAACATCCCTTACTTCAAATCCGGCCCTCTCTCTATTAAGTCCTCCGGGACCTAATGCAGATATTCTCCGCTTGTGGGTAGTCTCCGCCAAAGGATTTGTCTGATCCATAAATTGGGAAAGCTGTGAAGTACCGAAAAATTCCTTGATCGCAGCAAATACCGGTTTTGTATTTATCAATTCTCTCGGAAGAAGAACGGAAATATCCTCCGCATTTGTGATTCTCTCTTTTATTATTTTTTCAAGTCTCAGAAGACCTATTCTAAATGCATTTTCAACAAGTTCTCCAACGCCCCTTATCCTTCTGTTTGCAAGATGGTCAATATCGTCAACGGACATTTTTTGTGATCTGTCATATTTTAATCGCAGATAATATTTTAAAATTTCAACCACATCATCAAGAGTTAGGGTAAAAACATCAGATTTATTATCTTCTTTCAGACCGAGTTTGATATTGAGTTTAAGACGACCAACGGAAGAGAGATCATAACGTCTGGGATCAAACAGCATATTCTCAAAGAATTTTTTCGATCCCTCCAACGTTACCGGTTCACCCGGTCTCAATTTTTTAAAAACCTCAATGAATGCATCACTCTGATTTTTTGAGACTTTATCCATTAAGTCATCTTCAGATTGAATGACAACTTTTTCAGTGAGTTCAATATCTTTCTTCTTTTTATCCTTACGCAGAGTGTGGGCAATAATGGGACCAAACTCCTCTTCCTCACTTTCCGGGAAAAAAACCGAGTAATCTCTATCAGCTCTTCTGAGTTTTTTTATCTGAGTAGTGGTTATAAGCTCGTTACTCCGAAGGATATCATCCAAGTCCAAAGCCGAATACATATCCTCAATCAACTCGGGATCAATAGGGACATATTCAATTCCGGCTTTCTCCATGTCGGTAATATGCTTAATCATAAGTTTAGTCCCTGTATCAAGGAGCATCTTCCCTTTTGAGTCAGTAACAGGAGCTGTTAATTTGGCATCTTTTAGAAATCTTGAATTTTTCATATAAAAAATTCCGTCTTTCACTTTCATAGGTACAATGGTATAAAAACTTTTTAGAATATCAATATCATCGCTAAGACCCATAGCTTTTAAGAAAGTAGTTACATTTATTCTCTTTGTTTTTTTATCAAGTCTTATCTGAAGAAGATTTAACTTTTCTTCAATTTCAATCCATGCACCTCTTGCCGGAATTATTTTTGCACTGAATTCACTTCTTGATTTACCTGGAAGAAAGTATACTCCGGGAGATCTTTGCAACTGAGAAACTACAGCTCTCTCCGTTCCGTTAATAATAAATGTTCCTCTGTCCGTGATATAGGGAATCTCACCGAAAAAGATTTCCTGTTCCTTCACATCTTTTATAGCCTTTTCACCCTTTTTATCCTCGTCATAGAGGGCAAGCCTCAACTTTACCTTTAACGGTATCGAATAATCAAAACCTTTATCAAGGCAATCTTCAGGTGAATACCTTATCTTCAAACGGACTCTACCTCCGCATTTTGCACAAGTTCTGTGTTCAACAGTCCCCTTGTCGTGACACTCCGGACAGATAGAATTCTCTCCTGCTTTCACATCCGATCTTAAAACCGATCCGCATTTATTACAAATAGGTTTCGCAAGATCTTCGCCCTCAAGATTTCCACACTTACACGAATAGTCACCGAGAGAATAAGACTCGTAATCAATGACAGCGGTTTCCTTGAAATCGGAAATAGGAAAAATAGATTTAAATGCCCCTTCAATACCTATATTCCTCCTTTTTTCAGGAAGTTCATTTAACTGAAGAAAAGTGTTATATGACTTTATCTGAACATCTAGAAGATTAGGTATCTCAATCGGAGACTTAATTTTCGAGAAATTTATTCTATCAATATACTTAATTTTTTTTTGCATACTTATCCTTTATTATACTTTTTTAAAAACTTCCAGGATTCCTGCATTTACTTTATTTCTATCTCTGCACCTACTTCTTCAAACTTCTTTTTAATTTCTTCGGCTTCTTCTTTAGAAACACCGCTTTTGATTTCACCCGGAGCTTTGTCTACAACTTCTTTTGCTTCCTTCAAACCGAGGTCAGTAACTTCCCTGACAGCTTTGATAACATTTATCTTTTTCGGTCCTACACTCTTCAATATGACATCAAAATCGTCTTTCTCCTCAGCCGGAGCTGCTGCTGCAGGAGCTGCCGCTACACCGGCAACAGGCATTGCAGCCATTTCTGCTTTAATCCCGTATCTTTCTTCAAATTCCTTAATATAATCGGCGAGATCAAGTACAGTCAACTTATCTAAATGTTTAAAGAAGTCCTCTTTTTTCATTTCAGCCATTGTTCACATCCTCCTTTTCCTTTTTATCTTTTAAGTTTTGCATTAAAACCATCATGTTTTGTAAAGGTGCGGAAAGAGCCACACCCATTTTTTTAAGCGGATGAATAATAGAGAAAGCAATCTGTGCCAAGAGCTGATCTTTTCCAGGCAACTTGGCAACACTTTTTATCTCATCTTCATCAACAAGCTTATCTTCAATAAATCCAAACTTGATTCTTATTTTTTTTGAATCTTTTTCGAAATCCGATAAAATTTTGGCAACTTCAACAAACTTTTCATCAGAATAAGCTACTGCTGTGGGACCGTTAAAAAGGTCTCTTCCATACTCAGCATTTTCTCTCTCAAAATATTTAAGCAAGAATCTATTTTTTATTACCTTGAAACCGGAATTCATTTTTTTTATTTTCCCTCTCAAATCTTGAATCTCCGGTACATTCAAACCACGAAAATCAATAAAATAAACCCCCGAATTCCCAAGGATTACACCTATCTCATCAACCTTCTTTTTATTCCGTTCCAATATTTTTTCACTCGGCATCGTTGTCTCCTAATTATTTTCAAATTGGTGAATATCCAATTTTACCGACGGGCTCATGGTTGAGCTCACAAATATAGACTCAACAAATTTCCCTTTAAGACTTGCCGGTCTTGATTTCATTATTGCTGTCATAAGTGCTGTCGTATTTTCCGAAAGTTGAGAAGGATCGAATGACATTCTTCCCAAACTTGTGTTAATTACACCGGCTTTATCAACCTTGTACTCAATTCTACCCTTTTTGATTGCTGCAACTGCTTCTTTAACATTAGAGGTTACCGTACCGGCTTTTGGACTCGGCATCAATCCTTTCGGACCTAATACTTTCCCAAGTTTTCCAATTTCCTTCATCATATCCGGAGTTGCTACAAGCACATCAAATTCACTCCAATTTTCTTTTTGGATTTTTTCCGCCATCTCTTCTCCGCCACAAAAATCAGCTCCGGCTTCTTCGGCCTCTTTGAGTTTCTCTCCTGAAGCTATAACAAGAACACTCTTGGTTTTTCCGGTTCCGTGGGGCAAAACAATAGTCCCTCTTACCATTTGATCGGGATATTTAGGATCAACGTTGAGTCTCACTGAAATATCTACAGATTCCGTAAATTTCGGACTTTTAAAGCCTTTTATTTTTTCATATGCTTCGGAAACCAAATACGACTTCTCTTCAATTGTTGACTTATTATCTTTATATAGTTTTCCTCTTTTGCTCACCTCTGCACCTCCAATCCCATACTTCTGGCGGACCCTTCGATTATAAGGGAAGCCATTTTGATATCATCCGTATTCAAATCCTCCATCTTTAGAGCCGCGATCTCCTCAATCTGCTTTCTTGTAATCTTTCCGACTTTATTCTTGTTCGGTTCACCTGAACCCTTCATTATCCCTGCAGCTTTTTTCAATAGATAAGATGCCGGAGGAGTTTTTAATATCATCGTAAATGTTTTATCCGGATGAACCAGTATTTCAGCCGGCACAATCATTCCGTCTTCCATTTTTGCAGTCGCCTTATTAAACTGATTCACGAATTCCATTATATTAAGCTGATGTTGACTTAAAGCCGGACCTACCGGTGGTGCCGGTGTAGCCTTGCCAGCAGGCAACTGTAGCTTAAATGACGTTTCTACTTTTTTTCCTTTTGGATTTGCCATTGTAATTCTCCTAAATTTTTTCTACCTGCAAGACAGTTAGATCTACCGGAGTAGGTCTTCCGAATATTGTTACTACAACCTTAAGAAGGTTTTTCTCTGCTTGAACATCATCGACAACACCATTAAAATTAATAAACGGTCCATCAACAATCTTGACAGCATCACCTACATCAAAGTGATATTTGGGTTTCGGAGTTTCCTGCGTTACTTCAATATGCTTTAGTATCACCGATACTTCTTTCTCGGACAAAGGTATGGGTTTTTTCCCTGAACCGACAAAGCCTGTAACCTTGGGTGTATTCCTTACAAAGTACCAGTTCTTGTCGTTCATTTCCATCCTGATCAAAATATATCCAGGGAATGATCTTTTTTCACTGATCACCTTCTTTCCGCTCTTTATCTCAATAACATTTTCCTTAGGTATGACAATCTCGGTAATTATATCATTGAGCTTATATTTGCTAATCTTTTCGTTCAGAGCCTTCACAACAAACTCTTCCGCTCCGGAAAAAACATGTATTATATACCACTTTTTAGACATTATTATCCTTAGTTAAAAACACCAATAATATTATTAATTATTTTTGAAAATATCATATCTACAATGAAGAGAAAAACTCCGAAGATTAACGAAGACACCAAAACCGCTATTGTGGTTTTTATTAGATCATTCTTAGTTGGCCACGTTACCTTCTTTAACTCTCCTCTTACTTCGTTCAAATAATCCCTCATCCGTCTAAATATATTCTTTTTTTTCATTTATAAAGAAACAGGTCAGGAGGGAGTCGAACCCCCAACTGCCGGTTTTGGAGACCGGTGCTCTACCAATTGAACTACTGACCTATTTTACCTCCTTATGGGGTGTATGCTTCATACATCTGGGACAATATTTCTTCAAATTCATTTTATCCGTTGTATTGGACTTATTCTTTACCGATGAGTAATTCTTCTCTTTACACTCCGTACACATCAACTGAAAGATAATCCGTTTATCGTTTTTTGCCATCTTTACTCAATGATCTCGGTAACAGATCCCGCCCCTATTGTCCTTCCACCTTCTCTT
>CAYRAO010000034.1:0-19365 GCA_964422395.1 uncultured Clostridia bacterium | reverse complement strand
CAAAAGTAATTCAAGATATAACACTTATTTCCCGCTTTTATTTTAAAAAATCTTAAGTTGAGAAAGAAAGCTATATTCTGGCTGGGGCAAAAAGATGACAAAAGAGTAATTAATTTTTTTGAAAATATACTTTTAAAATAACAGGATGCATTAGAGGGCGGTTTAACGCTGCCCTCTTTTTCTAATAGTTAACCCCTGCCGCTTTAACATTCGCCGCATCGAATGCGTGACAAGGTGTTACGGCATAGACCATGCCACAGTTCGGACACTTGCTCTCAAAATTTTCCATCTCAAAATCCGTTTCACAATTCTCACACTTTATCATAAGTGGCATGGGCATCGCTTGAATGTCAAATCCCATCATCCTTACCTTATCCGCTACCTGTTTACCATTCTCAAAACTTCCGGAACATCCGTCATGCATATTTTCCTCCTCTTATAAATCTTCCTTGGAGAGTATATCTCCATGCCTCAATTTTTTTCTCATATTCTGAATTACCGAATCCTTTTTCTCAAGATCGGATAATATTCTTCTTTCCTCATCGGAAGTTGTTATAACCTTTTTTATCCCACCGTTATTAATAACAATCCTCCTGTCCCCCATTAAAGCAAGCAACGGATCATGCGTTGCCATCAAAACTATTTTAGACTCCCCGACAAGAAGGCTAAGAGCTTTTTTTCGGTCGATCCCTGCATTTTCTATTTCATCTATAAGAACGATAGGAGAACTGCTTAAAATTGCCGTATCCGCTATCATTAGAGCTCGTGACTGACCACCGCTTAAGCTTGTTATCGGAGTATCGGTATCAAATTTTTCACCTGCAAGTTTATTCGCCTCATCAATTATCTTTTTAACAATCGACTCCTCATTGACAACCATCCTGCTCTTTGCATGGAGTTCTAAAAATTCACTTACGGTCAGATCCATAACAAAATTCATATTTTGCGATAATTGAGCAACCAGCTTTTTCCCCGATGAGAATCTCCACTTCTTATCCGGAATTTCATTATTAATCAGTATCTTTCTCATGGTCGGAGTGTCAGCCTGAGCTGTCCATTCAATATCGGCAAGGAGTCTGCTTTTCCCTGATCCGGTCGGTCCGACAAGGGAAATTATCTCACCTAAATTTATCTCAATAGGATCAAAATCTTCATCTTTTCCCGATTTATCTTTACCCGGAATAATTTTTAATTTTGTTACCCTTTCATCTCCGTCCTCACCGAGAAACTCCGACATCTGATCAATATAGTCTGAAATGTTATCTGAGAAATTATCTATATCAAGAACTTTATCTTCAATCTCTTCCTCTTCGATGGTGTCTAACAATTCGGCAATCGTCAGATTCTCTTTCCCTTTAATATCAATGAGATTATCTTCAAAGAAACCGGTAACAAAGGGGTACTCATCTAATAAAACAGCTATCTTTTTCTCATTCATCTCTTTACCGTTTATCATTCCCGATCCTTTCCGTTAATATCTATTTTCCTTACATTTCCCATCTGATACGACTCTCCTATCCTTGTCTCTCCGAGACAATAAGAGCAAAGTGCAGCCGGCATGGAAAATCTTAATTTCTTCCCTTTTAAGCTCTCGACATGATCCTTTTCATCGTAAAGCAATGTGGATAATTCAAATGCACCCTGTCCGTTGAGACCGTTTACGTGCATAACAACCGCTCCCGGATTTACCATATTTACACGAGAAGCAAAAACCTCTCTCTCCGCCTGAGATACTATATCTCCTTTGGTAATAACTGCAATGTCCGCCATTCTCAACATAGGTCCGATCTTTTTCGGGGTATTGATACCGCTCAAATTATCAAGGACACATATTGCTTTGATATCTTTGATATAGGGGGAACAACGGTTACATAACCCCGCACTTTCGGTTATCAGAAGATCAAGCCCCTCACTTTTCCCCCACTCCGTAACCTCTTCAATATTACTTACAAAATAATGATCCGGACATAATGTACCGGAAAGTCCTTTCCTTACGGGTACACCCGCTTTTTTATATAAAATATCATCATCCGTTGCCAGTGCGTCGAATTTGACTACCCCGATGTTTAAACCTCTTCCCTGAAAAGCTTTTATTGTTTTTATTATAACCGAAGTCTTCCCCGAAGACGGAGGACCCGAAAATGTTACAAGATTCATTTTATCCTACCCTGTCGATCTGTTGAATATATCCTCACATTTTTTTATTAGAGAGGCAATATCATTTGAATATATAAAATCCCAACCTATCCACATAAACTTATTCTTTGCAGGGATCCCATTGTCAACATCAGGATTTGTACTTGGGAACAAACCTCTGTGTGACAATATCTCTCCCACCTCCACCGAAGCAAAAAAATCTACAAGCGGTTTTAGGCGGGTCTCCTTTTCCGTTTTGGAAAGCATAAATATCGGACTTATTATTGAGCCGTCTTTTGGCCATACTGCAACCATGGGTCCGTCACCTTTTGTCATCTTTGTGAAAAAATACGGCATTATTGTAACTGTCGGACGATTCGTTTTCTTTTTATCGGACTTTACCATTTGAGAAGGATGCAAGTCTTCTAACAAACTTTTTCCAAGTTGTGAAACAGCACCTTCACCGTATTTTTTATAAATATTCAGTAATATGGCATTGAAAAGATCAAAATCTCCAATGGGAAGACTCACGCTTTTCTCAAATTCCGGCTTAAGTATATCCTCCCAACTCTCCGGCATTTTCCTTCCGTTTAATTCATTTTTATTTACCAGAAAAACCGCCGGAACCACACCTATAACCGAATAGTGCCCTTTCGGATCTTTTAAATCTATTTCATCATTATCAAACATAGGGTTGAGTTTCTTAAAACCGGTTAAATCTCTAAAAATTTCCTGTTTTTTAAACTTCCCTAGAAGATTTTCATCAAAGAAAAGGTCAAAACCGGCAGAAATAAAAAGATCGGAAATATTCTTTTCATCCACCTCCTCTTTAAGGATATCTTTCAGCCAATCAAGTCCCATTGACGCCGCTTTAAGCTCGTACCCGATATCATAATCATGATTTTTTCTATATTTTTTTATAAAATTTTCAAGGGATTCGGTCAAAGGTATCCTTACCGGACAGGGTAGCAATCCTTCGATTTTTAACATATTATTTTTTCCGGAAATAGAACCGGCCGAATCTAAGTCTGATTTTTGTTCAATGACATCTACAAGCAAATCCGTAAACGTTTCCAAATTGATTTTCTTAACGAGCAGTGCGTTTTTCAGTGTGATCGACTTTCCGAATTTTTCCCTTTTTTCCAATACCCCCATCTGATCAAACCCTTTTAAGACAAATATCGGTATTGTTTCAGGATACTTTTTCGTGATATCGAACAGAGTATCGTTCATATTAATATATTCGTTTCCCATTATCCTTTTTCCCTATTTGAATCTAAAATAATATCGGGACTGATAATTACCAAAGCCCGCGATAAATTATTTATTTATGCTTATGTTCTTTCTTGCACTTTCCTTTTTTATCGGCTTCTTTTTTTTTACAACACTTTTCTTTGCTTTTGCATTTGGTTCTGGAGTATATCATTTCCATACTTTTAAATTCGGGTAAATTACCTGTGGTCATAAACATCTCAAATTTATAAGTATCCTTATCCACTATCGTTGTAACCATCCTGACTTTCTGCTTGCTGCCGGTCATAAAATCATCCCACACTCCGGTATCTGTTCTTATTTTCCCTGTTTTATCAAGAGTGCCTTCAAATGGGAATATACTTGTGGCGGTTGAATCAAGCCAGTACCCTACAAATTTTTTCTTTAAATTATCAAATCCGACAACGGACATTCCGGTAAATTTTTTCCCCATACTTGATCCGCTCATATGAGCTACGAGAAACCGACCACCCATAATCATTTCGGCTCTGTCTGTTCCTGTAGATTCAATCGGTTTGTCACCGGGTTTCATCCACATCTTTGAGGTGGAAGTCCATTTCCCTGTAAAATATTCAAGTCCTTTGTGGAATTGACCCGGAGTAGCATATTCCATCCACTTCTTCATCATTAACTTATTTTCCGCTGAGTTTCCATCTGCAAATGTATTGAACGCAAAAGCTAAAATAATAATTAAAATCAATGCTAAATATCTTTTCATTTTTATCTCCTTTAGTCTTATGTAACCATTTTAGTATAGTTGTCTAAAAAAGTAAACTATTTTTAAAATTTTATTTTATCTTCCCTACCGATATGAATAAAATTGAATAAAACTAATTTTTATGTTAGGTATCTCAGATGCTCTCTAAAAAATGTATAGGCATCTTATCTTTCAATAAAAAGAATATCACAAAAAGGTGTGTCGATTCGGTTTTAAATTCAGGATACGATCCCGATTCGGTTTTTCTTCTCCACAACGGTTCCGATAACACGGTAAAAAGAGAGTTGGAACTTCAATATCCGTCAATTAACCATAAATCCGTTACTGAAAACAGAGGATATTCAGGCGGATTCAATGATCTTATGAGATGGATATTTTCATCGGGTGGAAACTCCGTCCTTTTCCTTACCAACGATACTATCATAATTGAAGATACACTCGAAAAATGTCTTAAGACCTATCATGAAACAAAAACCGGTATCATTATCCCCACCATCTACTATATTAAATATCCTGATAAGATCGATTCAAGCGGAGGTTTTTTTGATATTAGCAGAGCAACTCTCTCACATTATCATGAGGAAAAGTTACCACTGTTTTTAAAACCCGAAAGAGACTATGTCCCCGGAACCGCATTTTGGATCACAAAGGATATTTTTTTGGCAACCGGAGGAATGGATGAGAGCTATCATACTTACTGGGAAGATGCGGATTTATCGTTTCGCTGTCATGAATCCGACATAAAAATAGCCCGGAGCCATGGAGCAAAAATATTTCACGGAGTAGGACAAACCTGCCACAAGAAACCTCTTTATACAACCTTTTATTTCCAAAGAAACAGGATAAGGTTCTGTAAAAAATTTCTATTCGGGAAAGAATTGCAAAGATCTCTGGACATTATCGGAAAAGAGATCGGAGAAATGAAAAATAAAGCGGAAGCAAAAGATAACCGAAAAAAGATTGAGTATTTAAAAGAACTGAAAGGCACTTTAAACTCATTTTCTCTGTAACATATGTACTAACCGAGCGTACAATTGTTATAGGAGAAAAAAAATGAAAATAACAAAACATATGGTACTTCCTGTTTTACTTTCAGCGATTTTTGCACTTTCGCTTGTATCACCCGCATACGGATACAATCTTCAGAACAAGTTTATCCCTTCCGATGCAACATGGTTGATACATCTTGATTTCAAGGTTTTACTTAAAACAAAAATATGGGATGAAATATTTCAGGGGGAAAAGAAAAAAATATTTAATAGTAGGGAAAGAAAATTTTTTAAAAAAGGAAAAGATGAACTGGTTAAAGAACTGAATTTTGATATATTAAACGATCTGAATTCTGTTTCTATCTACGGAAAGTCCAAAGGGGGGGGAAATGCAGTTGTTATTCTATCCGGAAAATTTGATCGACAAAAAATTATCCGAAAACTGAATTCCATAAAACACTTGGATAAATCCAAATACGGCAATTTAGACGTATATAGCTGGGATAATGATAATTTCGGCTCATTTATTAATGGAGATCTTCTCATAATTACACACAGTAAAAAAAATCTTGAATCTGCTCTGGACATTATTAAAGGGAAAAGTACAAATTTCATCGGTACTGATCTTTTCAAAAGATTAAAAGAGATTCCTCATAATTCGATCCTGTTTGCACTCACGGAAAATCTATCGTCACTTGTAGGCAAACACCTTAAAGCACCCGTTATAATAAATAAATCAAGAATGGCATTTTTTCTTGCTCTTGAAAAGAACAGCGGCATAAAATTATTATTAAAGCTCTATACAGAATCTCGGGAAGCAGCAAAAAATATCATGCAGATCGGTAACGGACTTCTCGCACTTGCCAGATTTAATGAAAATGAATTAAAAGAAGAATTGGAATTATTCAATTCAATAAAAATATCTGTAAACGGAAAAATAGTAAAAGCCGATTTGCTAATTCCATCAGGTTTTATTCTAAAAAATATTCACAAATATTAAAATATATTTTGGAAAATAATTTAACGGACAAGGAGCTCGTTCTCAAAACGATCAATGGTTGGGACGAAGGGTTCGAACAACTCATAAAGAGGTATAGCAGAAAGCTGTACCTCTTTATTTTTAATAGAACATCCAACAGGGAGGACACGGAAGACATTGTTCAGGAAACGTTTCTCAAAGCATACAAAAACCTTTCGGAATATAACCCCAGATGGAAATTTTCCACCTGGATTTATACTATCGCATTCAGAACAGCTGTGAGCCATTTCAGACATAAAAATATCGGTAACAATTATCCCTCAGCTGAAGTATCTTCCATATTAACTCCGGAAGAAGAATTACTGAAAACCGATATTAATAATATCTGGTCTCAAGCACGAAAACTTGGGAAAAGCAAATTCGAGATTCTCTGGCTTCGTTATAAAGAGGGAATGACATTGAAAGAAATTGGAAAAATAATTAACAAAAGTCCCGTAAATACACGCGTCACTCTACATCGGGCAAAAACTGCATTAACAAAGATTATAATTGTTTCGGATGAAACAAATAGCGTCATCAACAGAAATATGGGGAAAAATGTGGTATAAGAGGTTTAATATGAGATGTTTACTAACAAGAATAATAATAAACAGGATGGAAGAGTCCGGTAAATCGTTGCCGAAAATAGCATCAAATCATATTTTGAATTGCCCTGAATGCAGAACTTACATGAAAGTCGGGAAAACAATGAGCATGACCGATCCTGTTTCTAATATTTCCGAAAATTTAATTCACAACCTTAACAAGAAGATAGTATTGAGATTGGATCATTCAGCGAAAAAAAAAGAACCGAAATTTTCCGGAAATCTTTTTTTGAGAATTTCAATAACCACCTCTATGCTTATCCTGATTATTACCGCAGGAATTATAATTATGAATATTAATAAAAAAACTACTGTATCCACAAATAAACAACCTCTTTTTTCAGTAAAGATTGAAAAGGACCTGATAAATCTAAACAAGCTTTTAACACGGGTCGAATCACCTATTATCGAAGAAGCAGACAAACTTAAGAGTTCTTTAAAATTAGCTGAAACCTATCTTCGATCTGTAATTGATTTCGGATTACCTGAAATTCAGGATTGATTGTTTTTATCTTGAATTGATAAATTTATCAACAGATTCGATAGTTCCGAGATCATGGTATGAATCAATGTAAAACACTTTCGGATCCAATTCTGCGAGCAAATACTCTTTACTTTCCCTCTTTTCAACAGAATCGATCAAAAATTCATACAATTGTTCCGCAACCGAATATCGGAAACCGTAAATTCCCCAAAAACCATTATATTTATTCAGGTTTTCTTTCGGTTTATCCGTAAAATACTCAATTTTGTCGTTAATAACCCTAACAGCTCCAAGAGAGGATAATTTCTTCCGGTCAGTGCAATTTATCACACCAAAAACCACTTTTTCCTTTTCAAGAATGTTTGCAGCCTTACTTATCAGAGTATCCCCGTCTCCGTTTAAATAAATCATGTCATTGGAACCGAATTTAATAAACGTATCCGGTAGAAGCACAATATTAATTTCGGTAAAAATATTATTTGCGGAATATACCGAACCGGGCCACTCCCTAAAATAATTGTTAAACATTACATAATTCACAGCAATATTGGGAAGTTGCTCGGAAACATAACGAAAAACACTCTCTTTTCCGGGCTTAATAACAACAACAACTCCAATCCTGATATCCAATTCTTTCCGTATTTTTGAGTCGTGAAATGCTTTTATATGTTCAAGAGAAAAATCAATTATCTTTTTCCCGGGATAGATTTCAAATAATTCTTTAGGGCATTGTGCTCCGAGTCTCTTTCCATCTCCTGCACTTGGCAGAATAATTGTTACCCTTTTCATATTATTTCTCCGCCCGAAACAACAATGCATCACTACCGATTGAATATTCTCTGCGATCAAACCCTCCATAAAATTCAAGCTTATGAAATCCGGATTTAGATAATCCTGCTTCAATATCATCCTTATTAATAGGATAAAGCATTATCTTATTCTCATACCATTTTTGTTCTTTCTTAACAAACAATTTACCGGTGAATTCTACGATTTCACCTTCTCTTTTAAAAATATTTTTTCTTTCAAAGTTAAATTCATTAGTCTCAATATTACTAAACGTAAAGGAGATTTTATCAGCAAACTTTTCATAATTAACTATTTGGGACAAAAAAATCCCTCCCTTTTTTAAAACAGAGAATACGGACTTAAAAAAAGTTGATATTTCATCGGCAGAATCAAGGTGGACAAGTGTATTCCCCAGGCAAGTAATAATATCAAAACTTTCCCCTTTAACCGCCATTGAGATATCTCTCATATCGGCAAAAATAAATTCAGCGGAAGATTTCCTCTTTATTTTTTTCTCTCCGGCAATACTCAACAAATACCGATTATTATCAATCCCGACAGCAGAATAGCCGAGTTCTTCGGAAAACAAGACACATTCTCCGGTGGCACACCCGATATCAAGATAAGAGTCGGCGGATTTATAAAACATTGATTTTAAAAACAACTCTTTTTTTTCTGAAAATGGAAAAATCCGATCATAAAAACCCGACAAAACTTGATAGAATGATATTTTTTTCTCCTTTACGAAATTAAGTATATAGTATAAAGCTCCAAATGAACAGAAGAAAAACAAAGAGTTGTTTAATATCTTGGACTATCTTCCGGACAAGTCTCTTTTCTGCTTTTTCAAGATATTTAAGACTGTCTTTTACCTGTTTAAAAGGGATTTATCACTATGTGGACATGTATCTAATGTATAAATTTAAATCTTTTGAGAAATTTTTTACCTTAATTATTAACAAAGATTCAAGGGACAAGATCGCTTGACACAACCTAATATCCAAACCTATATTCTTTAAGAACATTTTTTGTCATGGTATTACAAATTTCAATAATATTTATCCGAACAATTCCGAATGAGAACCTGTTCGTGCAAGTTTAAGAACTTTTTCCATTTTTCCCTCCGCCAACATCATGATACATTGTGCATACAGTGTCAATACGGAGAGAGTGGGTCCTCAAAAAAAGGTAGGCGGTGCCCCGCCTACCTCTCCTTTTTTCAAGCAGGATTATAGATATTTTTCTTTCAGCTTTTCAGCTTTTTTGATCCCTTCATCAAGAAGGATAACGGACTTACCGTTCTTGAACTGATAAATCATCTCATCATCCTGAAGCTCATTCAACACTTCAAACAAATATCCTTTCCAAGATCTGTATACTTTTTTACCGGGCTCTTTAGTTGAATCTTCCTCCCAACCCGCAAGGTAGAGTAATAGTAGATTTAGTTCCTTTATTCTATCGTTCATTATTATTTCCTAAACTCTAATCCTCTTCGCAAATTTTTTAAAAGTTTTTTCTCCAATGCCCTTAACTTTCATAATTTCTTGTATACGTTTGAACCTTCCGTGTTTCTTCCTAAAAGAAATTATCCGATTTGCCTTTTTTTTCCCTATTCCCGGCAATTTTGACAACCGCTCAACGTTAGCCGTATTAATATTAATTTGGCTTCCGCTATACCTGCTCTTCCTCTCTCCTCCCTGTATCTGCATCGCAGAGACCGAAAGGATCGACATTACTACAATAAAAACGAAAATGATTTTTAATTTTTTCATTTTACCTCCTAAACTCCAATACAATTATCTTGCCATATTCACAATTGGGAAATTATTTTTTTTTATTCGGTTATATAGGGTGATTCCGACCTTAAGAAAAGGGACACACATTTTCAAGTGTATTCAATCGTTTACTGATAAGATCAAATAAAGTATCCGATAGTTTACACTTTTTATCGGGGAAAACACCTCATAAACGTAAATCAAATAAAAAAATATTTTAATATCCCCTATATATAATCGCTTTTCCCCATTATCCGTTCGCAACAAATTAAAACCGATAATTGGAAACAATCTTGATACCTGTTAATTAATGCACACGAAAACAAAGGGTTTTTCCCTAATTGAAATACTTATCTCAATGATGCTAATCAGCTTTTCGGGTATTTTCCTGATGAAATGTATGATAGCTTCTTTGCAGGGAATGAAAAATTCCAATTTACGATTTACACTTACACAATTTCTGAAAAGGGAGCAAAACATATTTCTCGGGATGAATTTCCAATCGGAAGCTTTATCCGAATGTAATAAATATACAAAGCGATATGGGAAAATTCTTCTTAAGGTAAAAATAAGAAATATATCGGGGACACTTAAGAAAATAACTCTAAACGGAACAATGCACGGATTCAAAAGATCCATTGTCTTTTATAAATCCGGATTGATAAGGGAGAAATGAGATGAATAACGGTTTTTCAATAATCGAACTATTAGTTGTTATGACGATAAGTCTTGTGATTTTCAGCTTGGTTATTTCAAATTTAATCGAAGGGATTGAAATCGGCAAAAAAGTTACATCACGTCATAAATTATTGGAATCACTTTTTTTTACTGTGGATACAATTAAAAACGATCTTACGAAATGCGGGATGAGGCTTCAGGAAGCATCGTCTATTTTTAATCTTCAATTATTCTCTCACTCGGATTCGGGATTTAAAATAATTTACGGACTTGATGAGGGAGTTTTACTTGAGAACAGCTATATCGGTGACAATAAAATAGAAATTTCCAAAGAAAAAATTGTAACGAAAGGGACAAAAATACTTATTTATGATCCCATCGGTAAACAGTATGAATTTTCGGAAGTGAAAAAAATATCCGGACAATCTCTTCTGCTTAAATTTGAACTTAAAAAAGAACACCTAAAACATTCGATTATAATACCTCTAAAAGAGATAGAGATGAAATTATACAAGAAACAAAAAGTATTAAAAAGAAAAATCGACAAAGGATATTTTCAGCCTGTTATTGAAGGAGTGACAGATTTTTATATATCGTTTCTCAATGACTCCAATTCCGTGTTATACAGACTTGAAATAAACAATAGAGAACAAATAAGAGGATACATATTCTTATCCAATATGGCGGGATTATGAATAACAGAGGATCAATTATCCTAACCGCTTCTTTCATGCTTTTGACCGGTTTCCTCGGATTCTCTCTTCTAAACTTAACACTAATCCACAACCGCACTGTCAAAGCAAGAAAAATATATGAACAAAGATCGGAATTGATACACAATAAACTTATTTACCATCTGCATAACGATAAAAAGAAGATTATCGGTACAAGATTCAAATCTTCTTTAGACGATTTTTCGGTATATTTTAGTCAGAAATCCTACCCTTCGGTCATTGATGGAACCGTGAGAATAGTAAAATCCTTTTCCTTCAATTCACACAATTTTAACCTTTTTAAACTAATCAGAGGAAAATATCTGATATATTCGACAGCAAATAATAAACGGCATAAATGGAGAAGCGGAAATACTTTTGATATTATTTCCGGTGATATCCCAATCAACTTTATTCCTCTATTGGTAAATTCCAAAAATGTGAATAATAAAATTAAAAATAGTGTAAACGGTTCTATATCCCCTCCTAACAAAAAAGATATTTCCAATCCCGAATATGAATCCGTTTTCGACACTTCGGCACACATTGCATCAATACTCGGAATCGATACGACAAGTGTAAACATCTCTTATTTGACTAAACTTCTAACCCCTGAAGAGAAAAAATCCCATTTGAAAAACGGGATATACATGTTACGAAGAACAGAAAAATCAGGACCTGTTTTTGTACAAGGAAATATTGATAAAATTGAACTATCGATAGAAGACAACAAGCAGGTAATTGAATTATTTCAAAACGGTAATTATTTTAGGATCATATACACTCCAGAATTTTTTAGTTATGTTTCCGGCTCTCAATGTGAAACCTCAGGATACAAATTCAATGAAAAATTTATTATTAACGGGGATGTAAATTCCATAAGATCAAAAACCACTCCGTCAATCTCTCCTTTTGCAAATCCTGAATTAATCATTCTCGGAAATGCAAGAATCGTCTCCTCCATAATTGGAAGTAAAAGATCAGGTACAAGTAACAACTCCTCTTCATTAACAATTATATGCTCTTCTTCACCATTTTATCCCGCTAATAAATATCCCAATATTATTTTTGAAGGAGAGAATCCTTTAATTATCGACGGATCAATAAATATTTCCGGAGATGTAATTAATAGAAGTAAAGAACTCCAAATAAACGGGAATATCTATTGTGAGAATATTGAAGATAAAGGAAAGTTTCGTGTCAATTCGAATGGTAGTTTGAATCCCATTTCATGGAATAATTTTTTTATTAAAAATTTTGCCGTATTAAAAAATTTTCGTACTGATTTTATTGAAGAGGTATTTGATGAATAAAAAAGAAAACGGGATAACGGTTCTTGAATTATTGGTAAGTATATTTATTGGTATGATAATAATTACAACTTCAGTTCCTGCATTATCTTCTTTTTTTTCAAGAATAGAGATCCAGAATGCAGTTTTCCACATAACAACCTCTCTTAGTCAAGCAAGATATTACTCTCTATCGGAAAGCAGAAAAGTCAGATTTTTATATTCAAACAAACAAATCAATCTTCAGATAAAAAAAAACCATAAATGGCAGACTTACAAATCAAAAAGATTAAAAGGAGATGTTAATATAAATATTAATTCATTTCCCGTCTTTAATCCAAAAGGGTACGCCACCCCAATGTGTTCCATAAAAATTTCAAACAACTATTATTCATATACTATATCGTTATCTTTTGCAGGTAGAATAAAGATAAAAAAGATCGGATAATATTTAAAACTCAATTCCAAATCTTTTCTTAAATGCCAGTACAAGAATCAGAATGATTATCAAGTTCCATAAAATCCAATGCATACGTATTCCGAGAAAGTTTATCATTTTCCCTGGATAATCAACTCTTATCGACTTAAGATAACTATTTTCCTTAATTAACTTTTCAGACGGATAGAAAAAATGATTAATATTCGATTCTTTATACTTTCTGTTCGATAGAGGTAGTTTTGTATCACCAATCATCAATTTTTTATGAAATATCCTATCATTGATCTTTATTTTCAATAACGTTTTTCCCTCTTTTACAGCTTCTAATTTCCAGTTTGCAACTCTGATCGGTTTGGTTTTTTCTTCATCTTTCCAAGCATTGATAAAAACAGGTTTCATCTTCGGTCTTACCTGATCATTTTTCAAAAGAGAAACATTATCATTTCTAAAATCTTTTTCAAACTCTGCTTTTAGTATTATTTTCTCACCGACTTTGTACGACCTAATTCCGTATCTGATCTCCATTTGCGAAAACACGGGGAGCAATAATGGTATTATTATCAGTAACGGGGCAAAATTGAACATAAAGTATCTTAAAGTATGAAAAATACTCTTGAAAAATGAATAGACTATCACCCTCCAAAAATCTTTATAAATTCTAATTGCGAATATATTTGCTTTTATCTTTTCTTTCGATTCTACGATTTTTTTTGGAAAAGAGATGTATTTAAGGATAAATAGAATAACAAAAGAGATGACCACACTTAAAAATAAAACAGCCCAGAAATCATTCATACCTCCAAATGGTGCAAGGATAACATTAAATACTCTTGTTAAAAAAAAATTTATATTGTGAATCATTTAAGAAATATAACCGAGTCCGCTCAACTTTTCAGCTTGCTCGTCTTTATCATCATCCGATTTTATGCTTTCATATTCGCTGTCAATTAAATTACTTATCAACTCCTCAAGCGATGAATATCCGTGAAATGCAATAATCTCATCCGCTTTCTGACTACTTTCATTGGTTAGTTTCACTTTTTTAGCCATTATCTTCTCCTAAATTAAAGAATCCCCGTTCATTGTAGGGGTTTCATCTATTCCGAAATATTTTAAAATCGTTGGTGCCATATCCTTAATCGAAGGTATTTTTTTATTAACTTGAAAATTTGAAAAAAAACTTGCCGGTACATGTCTGGGATTAATACAATGATCACCTGCCCACCAATTCATATTATCCAATACGATCTCTCTTGTCACTCCTCCAAGTGCCGAGGAATCACTTGATCTGTACCCCTTGTTAAATCCGATTATTATATCAGGAGATCTATCTAAAAAATCCGGAGAAAAATTATCCTCGGATATAAAAGCTTCCGAAATAACATTAACACCGTTTTTAGGGTCTTTGATCATTAACATTTTCTTTTGTATTTCTTCAAGTAATTTTCGTCTCTCTCCTTTGGTTACAATTCCCTCCGCTTCTCTCCCCTTCATATTCAAATAAAGTCCGTTCAAACCGACCGCATAAGCTTTGGTGTTTCCCCAATCATATTCATTATAATCATCTATAAGAGAAATTTCATCATCTATACTTTTTACTCTCAATTTCAGATAACCTTCGTTAAAGAGGAATGTGTTTAGATTAACTTTACGTCTGAAAGTACCGAATCCATGGTCTGACAACACTATAAGCCCGACATCTTTTGGAATGGTTTTTAAAACATATCCCAGTATCTTGTCATGTATACGGTAAAGTTCATCCTTCATGTAACCGAATCTTGCCGCTTCTTTCGGGTGATAATAGGGATGATTCTTGTCCGTCAATCCCCATAACATATGTTGTCCCTGATCAAGCGTTCCGAAATAGAAGAACAGGAATCCACTCCTCTTATTTAAAAATCTCTCGTACTCTATTCCAAACAATTTTTTACTCTCATCGAAAACCGACATCGATTGCGTTAAAAATTCTTCAACGCCAAACGTCTCCTGACTTAAAGCTTTCGTATCGGCAGGGAGTCCTATGGTATGAAACAAACCCCCTTTTTCAGATAGTTCTCTGCTATAGTCGGTCGGAGTACTTATTTCCACTGCCGGATTCTTCGGACTGATATGAACGGGGGAGATATAAAGTCTGAAATTCTTCTCAACATCCATCAGATAGAATTTAACCATCCCCGTAATACTGCTTATATTCTTTATCAATGGAAATTCAATTTCTACCCAATCCGAATACTCTTTCTCCGCAATCAAAATCTCTTTTCCATCAACATCTATTCTTGCAGTCTTATTTTTTTTATCAACATATACTCTAAAAGAAACTTTAGTCTTTTCCCCGTTTTCAACAAGATCATTTTTCGGACCCTCTATTTCACCGTCTTCAAGTACATTTTCATCATTTAAAAATGCATAATAAAGATTGTTCGGAGAAATATCCTTCATTGCTTCTTCCTCATCGGAAGTATATAAAGTGTATATTCCGTAAGTTCCATGGATATCGGGAGTACCCATTCCTGAAATTGTTCTCTGCTTTGTCTCAGTCGGAGGATAGTTTGACGGGATTTTAAACACTGTAGCCTCAATATCCTTCTCTTCCAAATAGTCCCAGAATGCTTTGCCTTCACGCTTTGAAATAATCTTTCCGGGCTTTAACGGAATTTTATACTTTCCAAGCTTAATGTTCAGACTTGCCGGTATAGTCTCTGCACCTGATGTTATAGGAAAATACGTTTCGGGATCACGATGAATAAAATCGTACAGACCGTATTTGCCCGGATCGGCACCTGTAATAAAACTGCCCCATGCAACAGGACTTTGAGGAGGTATAGTTGTTCTCATCATCGTAAAAGTACCCGCTTGGGCAAGTTTTTTCAGATTAGGAAGTTCTCCTCTTTTCATCATTTTATAAGCAATCATCGGATCCATCCCGTCAAATCCAAGGACGAGCATTTTTTTATTTTTAACTCCGGCTCCAAAATTCATAAACGGAGATACCGCTACAACAGTTCCCGCACTTTTTATAAAATCTCTTCTCTTCATACTGCCACCTCAAGATCATTCCCATCAATAAATGATGGCTTTTTTATTCCGAAAGCAGAGAGTATTGTCGGAGATATATCCATGATCGAAGGATACTTTTTCCCGATCTTCTTATTGCAAAAAAAGATTCCCGGAATAAATTCTCTTGAGAAGGAGTGATCCCCGCTCCACATCCTCGTATTATCAGATACAATTGTATTTCCCACATAGTTGACAGCAGATTCCGGTGAAACTCTATATCCGAGATTATAACCTATAACTATATCCGGAGCATTTTTCGTGTAAGGTCCTTTATACAACTCTTCCCTCTTGTAAACACCTTTTGCCACCATTTCATTTTTATCTATATCTTTTAACTTTTTCAGTTTACGTTTAATCTCTTCCTTTAACTCTTCCGCCTCTTTCCCCTTTGAGACGATCCCTTGCTTCTCTCTACCTTTCATATTTATAAATATCCCGTGCAAACCTTGTCCGTAAGCTCTCGATTTTGACCAATCAACATCTGCATAAAACTTGCCGCTTTTTGTCTTTCCCTCTTTAAGAACGAGGAATCCCTCTTTGTAAAGCCAAGAATTGAGATGAAAATCTCTGTTCACCTTGTTAAAACCGTGATCGGAAACAATCAAAAGAAGATCGTTTTTACCCAACTTTGGAATAAGCTTCCCAAGAAAATCATCCATCCGTTTATAACTCCGCTTAATGGCATTTACAATATGTTCTTCTTGCGAAGGTTTATCTGCCGGTGAACCCGAGTCACTAAGATACCTCCAAAACATATGTTGAATTCTATCGGTTTCTTCAAAAACCTGAACAAGCAAACCTTTTTTGAATTTTTTAAATGTATCCCAGAACATCTTTTCCCGCTCTTCCTGATAAGCATATACCTGCTGTATAAATCCATCCTCGGATAAAACTCTCTCGTTAAGGGCCCAAGTATCTTCAGCCATCCCGAGAGTTGCATATCCTCCAATTAATTTTGAAAGATATACCGAAAATATTTTTGGATGTGATACCGACATAGAAGGTGATCCGGGATCAATGTTAACAGGTGAAATATATAGTTTTAACGGATCTGTTTCTTCAAGAAAAAACTGTACAATACCGGCAATTTTTATTAAACCCGCACGAAAGTATACCTTTTTCCACTCGGTTATTTTACCCTTCTCAACAAAAAACTCATCCCTTCCCATTTTTATTGACGCACCTTTTTTTTCTTTATCTACGGTAATTGAGAATTTTTCCTTCAAAGCCGTACTCCCTTTCACAAAGGGGTTCCCAGGTCCTTCCAATGTGGCGTTAAAAACACCTTCTTTTATTTCATCAAGCTCTTGTATGATACCTTCCGTAATACCCGAATCACTCTTCTTTTCGCTTGAATAAAAACTGAAACTTCCTTGTGTACCCCTGAGATCGGGAGTTCCAAGTCCAGACAGCATCAATCCGTAAAATTTTTCAGGAGGAAACGAATAAGGTATCCTCAAAACAGATGAGAAAATACCTTTACCGCTTATTATCTTCCAAAAACTCTTACTTTTGCGCATAAGTTCAACTTTTGCTTTGGAAATAGGAATGATATATTTTCCTATCTTAACCGTTTTTTTAGGCGGAATAATATCCGAACCGGACATTTTAGGCATATATGTATTTCTATCGGTTGAAAGAAAATCAAATATATTATGCTTGCCCGGATTAACTCCTGTTGAAAATGAAGACCAAGCAACCGGTGATATAGGTGGTTCGGTACTTTGAAGTGGGGCGAACGTCCCTTCCTGCATAAGTTTTTCAAAATTCGGGTACTTTTCCCCCTCTTTCATGAATGCTTTCAGGCGATGATAATCCATTCCGTCAAATCCAATTACTACGGTCTTTTTGAACTTAGCATTCTTCAATGTCTTAATTCTTTTCAGGAACTGAAACAGTGCCCGTATAGGAAATGTAAGGAAATTAAAAATCGCAAGGAAAAAAGCTAAAAAAATAAAAAAAAAGGATCCTGCAAATGCAAATCCCGCCCCGGGACCTACGTAAGCACTAACGGGAGCAGTAAGCATTGCTAATATTATTATCGTTAAAAAGCTTCTTATTTTCATAAATTCATTCTATCATACTCTTTTTTTATAGTCTATCCTAACACTGAACAAATTAGTCCCCGAAAAACACCCCATTTCCACAAACAATATAAATATTTGAAGAAATGGTTTGATGTAAAGATAGATACATTGACATTTTAGATCTTTATGTTAAAATTTATTTAATTTTTTACCCTAAAATTATTGATAAAAAAAGATTTATTTGTTTTAATATTGAAGTTGGTATGTTGTTGGGATTAAGTGGTGGAGATTCAGCCTTTATGCAGGCTTGAGAATAAATTAGGAGGAAAGAATATGAATAAAACAGAACTTATTCAAAAATTAGCAAAGAAAACAGGTTTAACCGTAAAAGCTTCGGAAGCCGCAGTAAATGCAATTTTTAATGCAAAACCGGGAGAAGGAATCATTGCAGTTGAACTTGATGCGGGAAGAAAAGTAACTATTCCGGGATTTGGAGTTTTTAAGACTGTTGCAAGAAAGGCACGTACAGGGATCAACCCTAAAACCGGTCAAAAAATCAATATTGCCGCCAAAAACTATCCGACTTTTAAAGCCGGTAAAACTCTTAAAGATAGAGTAAGTAAGTAAAATATAAGAGTTAAGAGATTACGTATTCCTTTGTAGTACTTCCAGGGATGCGTGTTTTATCGTGAAGAAAGCTAAAAATATTTTATAGTTATATTTTTTAAATATAATATAGTTTTTTAAGGATAATAAGGAGAAAGCATGGAAGTAATAAAAGTAGTTGAATTGATAGGCAATTCTAAAAAAGATTGGGAAGATGCAGCTCAAAATGCTGTAAAAGAAGCGTCAAAAACCATTAACGGCATAACAGGTGTTGAAGTACTTGCTCAGACTGCAAGGGTTAAGGATAATAAAATTATTGAATACAGGACAAACGTAAAAGTCGCCTTTAAAGTAAACAACAAAAGATAAGTTAGTTTAACAGCATTCACTGATTTTATTAAATCAAAGAGTACGTTTATACAATTTCGAAATCAGCTGTAATTCTATTTGTCCATTTTAAAAAAAGCAAAACCTTGTTGTTCGAATTATTGAGTTCATATTTTACAATTTCGTTGAGTCTTTAGTTTTTTCAACCAATATAATTTTCTTATGATTTAAGATCTTTCAATTTAAGAATCGAAAGATCTTTTTTAAATTGATTTCGGATATATATAAAAATATGACAATACTATAATTCAATAATTCTAATATTTTTTTGAGATAAAAAAAAAGGACCGCTCCGAAGAGCGGTCCCATGTATTTAATACTAATTATATTAACTAAGTATTAAAAGTTTACCCTTACACCGAATTGGAATACTCCTGGATTAA
>CAYRAO010000033.1:0-21555 GCA_964422395.1 uncultured Clostridia bacterium | reverse complement strand
TTTTTTATTGTAATATAATATCATCGTAAAAGACAAGGAGGTAAATTGGATTTTGAAAAATATATCAGAGATATACCGGATTTTCCCAAGGAAGGGATAATTTTTAAAGATATTACTACTCTCCTTATCGACAAAGATGCTTTTAGGAGTGTAATTGATAAAATTGCTATTCCGTATCGTGGAGTAGGGATCGAAAAAGTTGTCGGTATTGAATCAAGAGGGTTTATATTCGGGAGTATGCTCTCGTATATTCTTGGTGCCGGTTTTGTCCCGGCAAGAAAAGCAGGGAAGCTGCCGTATAAAACAATTAGTGAAAGCTATTCTCTTGAATATGGTGAAAGTGTTATTGAAATGCATGAAGATAGTATTAGAAGAGGGGAGAGTATTTTGCTTGTTGATGATCTTCTTGCGACAGGTGGAACAGCTCAAGCGGTTGTAAAACTAATTGAAAGATTGGGAGGTAAGATAGCGGGTATCGAATTTTTAATTGAACTTGATTTCTTAAACGGTAGAGAAAAATTAGGTTCCTACAATGTCAACAGCATTATCCACTATTAGATTCACATCAAGTGAGGTGAATGTTCTAAAATGAAGTCAATACTGATCATGCTGGTTTTCATTCAGCACTATCTCCTTATGGGACCGATACAGCAGTCAATTGAGTCGGGAGATTACAGTCGGTTTGAGAAAGTTTGTTCCGATTCCGTATCGGTGAATATGGAAAATCCTTTGAATTTAAGGGGAAATTATGGAAGAGAGAGGTTTGTTAAAATTATATCTGAAAAGATGAATGAATTTAAAGTTACTTCTCTTGAGTGGATATCCAAACATATTTGGGAAAACTATGCGGTTCAATCTCTTAATCTTGAGTTAAAGAATATCCGAAGCGGTAAAAATGAATTCTATAAACTGATTTTTTTTATGAAGAGGAATAGGAAAAAATGGACATTGTATTATCTAAGAGGCATAAAGCTTTAGCAGCTTATATAATCCTTTTTTTGATACTGACACTCCCATTGTTATTGGTTTATAAGAAAAAAAGATCTCCTGAAATATATGAGATAAGTTCCGCCGTTCAGGATAAATTTGATTCCATTGAAGAGAAAATAGGAGTTGAAATCAAATATTTACATTTTCGTGCGTCGGAATTGTACAAGAGATCTAGGGTAAGTGTCCTAAGGCATGAAGATCTTTACGATAAAGAATCTTTCATAGTTATAAAAAACGGAGTGGTTGAGTCATATATGGGTGAAGTATTTTATTTTAAACCGATAAATTTAAAAAAAAGCAGATGGAAATTTATTAAGAAGGAGGATTATATATATTTTGTTGAGGAACTTGAAAAAGAGATACTTTTTATAAAAAAATACAATACCGTTGATAAAATATTCGGAGATATTAAACTAAGTTTCCCTTATGCTTTTTTAAATGTCAATTTCAACGATAATCCTTTTAAAGAGAGTGGTGTGAATGTACAATATGATGACAACAATGATACTTTTTACATAAGTCATCTTTCGAAAAACTTAAATCGTCAACTTTATCTTACAATAAAGTTCTTAACCGAGGATTACTATACATACTGGAAAAATTCTTTATATAAAAAGTTTTTGATCTTTTATCTTATTATCGGTCTGGTTCTATTTTTCTTGCTTCCGGACGGTTTTAAAATTATTGGAATCGTAATAAAGATAATCGTTGCAATATCGTTGTTCCTACTTTTAAGACTTTATTCGGATGGTTCCATGTATATGGGCATTATGGGATTGGAAATACGTTCCGTTTCCATGATTGCGTACTTCTCCTTCTTATACTATCTTGCTTTGATACAAATAGGTTCCAAAATAAAAAACTATCGGATAAATAAAATTCTTTGCATGTTTTTTATTACATTATCGTTAAGTCTTTCACTCCTGATTATCAAATCTCTAAATTTTGTATATTCCACCTTCTCTTTCAATCCCAATTATCTTGTTTTTCTGTTATCTGTTTTTATGCTATGGGCTGCACCGTTTAGATTGATTGATGTATCAACTTTTTCCAAGATAAAGAATTCAATCTTCTCTTTTATAATACTGAATATTCTTTTTATATTTTTTGTCTGTTTTATATTGCGATTGCATTTCATAATACCGTTGATAATCTCAATCTCACTGTTATTGAGTCTGTTGTACAAGGGTAACATGTTGTTTGAAACAATCAGACTGTTTTTTATCTCTATTGCTATGTTCCTGATGATATTTTTTTATTCGGAATCTGAGAAAAAAAGTTTCATAAGTATAAATCTTAAAAATATATTCTCCAACCAAAATAACTATGCAAAATTTATTTCGAGAGAGATGATCCATAATATTCATGAGAGGAACAAGAATCTTTCAATATTGTTTAAAGGTAATCAAGATTCGGAGTTAGAACAGATATGGAGGAGAAGTATAGCATTAAAAGAGAACATATCATCCGGAATATATGTTATATCAAGCGAAAACGAAATGTTGAGTTCTTTCTCTTTTATGATCCCGTATCTTAAAGTGGCAACGGATAATAAGTATCCGCTCTGGATGATTGATGATTTTAAAGCGGAGTATTTCGGAAGGACGATTTCACTTGCCGTAGCCTCTATTAATATTTATGAAAACTTTGAATATCTTGGGAAAATAATAATTCAAGTTATGAACAGTTCGGATTTAATTACCAGAGATCATCCCGATAGCAACATATTTACCCTTAATCGTCGAATAAAAGGTGATGATATCAGTTACATAAAGCTAAACAGTAAAATGCAGGTGATAGAGAATCCTTCAAATATTGATATAAAGAATACTAACAGGAGAGTGATTGATAGTGATAATTGGATAAAATTTAAGTTTATGGATAAATTGTTTCTCGGATGCAAATTTGAGAGTAATGATGATACTTTTATAGTGTTCTTTTCCAAAAGTTCATTTAGTGAAATATCTTCAAATATAATAAAAATATTTCTGCTTCTTATAGTGGCAAACGGAATTTTGAATTTTAAAAGGATAGATTTTTCAAAATTAAATTCTTTTTTAAAAACTTTTTCATTTAAAGTATTTGCAATACTCATCCTAATATCACTTTTTTCCGCTATTACATTCTCTATTTTCTCAATCCGGTTTAATAACAGAAATCGTGAAATCGAATTTCGTAGTAAGATATTTAATAACGGTGGTGTCGCTTACAATATGATTAGCGATATTATTCAAAAGAATGCCAAATTAAATAAAAACGATCTTTTTTTCCTTTCGAGAACTTTAAATGCAGATATAACTATTTATCGGAATAACAGATTACTTGATACTTCAAATTACAATAAGATACTGAAATCGGAAATTCCTGTCCTGATAAATTCAAAGATTCCTCAAATGCTTGAAGAGAGTGAAAAATTTTACATGGAGACAAAGGACAAAGTGTCAAGAATCTTTTTTGATATTTCCGATTATGTTGTGCGACTTGATTTTGTAGAAAAATGGAACGATGTTTTAAGCAGATCGGAAGTATTCTCAACTTTTATTATCAATATTTTCTTCGTATTAACGGTTGCCGGTTTTTTACTTGCTTTTCTTTTCCGTAAAAAAATTCTTTCTCCGATCAATATCTTAAATAGTAAAATGTCAAAGGTTGAGAAGGGCGAACTTGAAGAGATAACGGAAATTCCGAGTGAGATTGAGATAAAAAATCTTTTCAACGGTTTCAATTCAATGCTTTCAGGAATATATGAGCAGAAAAGAAGTGTTTCGGATATAGCGAGAATGAAAACACTGATCAAATTAAGCCGATGGATTGCACATGAAGTGAAGAATCCGTTGACTCCGATAAAATTGTCTGCCGAACAGATCCTCCGTTCTCTTGTAGATAAGAGAGAGAACTTTGAAAAAGTTATAACCGAATCGGTAAAGTATATTATTGACGAGACGGATCATCTTAGAAACATTTCTCTCGGTTTTTTAGATATTTCCAACTTGGATAAGATAAATGTGAGTCAATTTGACCTTGTTGCATTGTGTAAAACCGAAATTTCAAAGCTTGAGAAAGTCTATAAAAAAATCGATTTTGAATTTGAATCTTATGGAGATATCCCTTTGGTAAATTTAGACAAGATAAAGATTACTCAAGTGTTGAAAAATCTTTTAAAAAATTCCATTGAATCAATAAAGAGGGAAAATGGAAAAATAGTATTGAGTATCCGAAATATTAACGATAATGTTGTTGTTAAGCTAAAAGATAACGGATCGGGTATTGACAGTTCTCTTTACGATAAACTTTTCGATGAGGATTTTTCAACAAAATCTACCGGAACAGGGCTCGGTTTGTTTATTGTAAAACGGATTATTGATCAGCATCAGGGATCAATAAATTTTAAGAGTGGAAGTTTTGGAACTATAGTGAGTATACAATTACCGATAAATAGCAACGGGGATAATAAGAATGAAAAAACCGATAAAACTGAATAAGGGCGATAAAGTGGGTATCTTTATACCATCTTCTCCCGTGAAAAGTGATTATAGAAAAAGGGGATTGGAGAATATAAATAGAATGGGGTTGGTTCCGGTAGAAGTTGAGAACATTTTCGAAAATTCAGGGTTTACTGGGAAACTACCTGAGAATATTATTGAAGATATGGAAATTTTTCTTGATGATGATACTGTTTCCGCTCTGTTGGCGGCAAGAGGCGGATACGGTTCGAATTTTTTACTTGACAGACTTGGTAAATTTAAGGAAAAAGAACCAAAAATTATAATAGGATCGTCCGATGTCGGTTATCTATTATGGGGATTGATGGAGGTTATGAATACGGTTGTTTTTTACGGTCCTATGGCTTATTCCGGAATTGCCGACAACAAATTTGATTATAAGAATTTTTTGGAAATCCTTAGTGGCGATTATGAAGAGATCGTAGTACACGGTAAGGTATTAAAGAGTGGTAAGGTGAATGAAGTAGTTACGGGAGGATGTCTTTCGAATATCGTGTCATTGTGCGGAAGTGAATTTTTTCCTAATGTTGAGAATAAGATACTCCTTATCGAAGATGTAAATGAGAGACCTTTCCGTCTTGACAGGATGTTGTGGCAGCTGGAAGGGAATGGAGTTTTTTCAAAGGTCAAAGGAATAATATTCGGAGAGTTCCCCGGATGTTTTATTAGCGAAAAAGAGAAAGAGACATTCTTCTATAGGTCGATATTGAAATATTTTGAGCCTTTTGATTATCCGGTGTTGTACGATATGCCTTTCGGACATTCTTCATACGCAAAAATTCTTCCGCTTGGAATTAAAATAAATATTGATACTTACAAGTATAAAGGATTAACAATCAGAGAAAAGGGGGTAATTGTATGAAGGTTTTCATGAGTGGTATTGCCGGAACAGGGATGAGTTCCCTTGCTGGACTTTTCAGGGAAAAGGGGTATGAAATATCAGGATCGGATACATCATTTTACCCTCCTGTCGGACCTTTGCTTAAAAAAATGGGAGTACATACTTATGAAGGATATTCGGAAAATAATATTGAAAATGATATTGATTTTTGTGTTATAGGAAATATAATTTCACGAGGTAATCCCGAGGTCGAGTTTATCCTTAACAATAAAATACGATTTTTTTCAATGGCTGAAGCTCTTTACAAATTTTTCATTGAAGGGTCAAGATCAATTGTGGTATCAGGGACTCATGGAAAGACCACCATTAGTTCTTTCCTTGCATTGCTACTAAAAGAAGCTGAACTTGATCCGGGATATTTTATAGGAGGTAAGCCTATTGATCTGGATTCAAATTATTCTTTGGGGAGTAACAATTTTTTTGTTTCCGAAGGTGATGAGTATGAAACATCTTTTTTTGACAGATCATCAAAGTTTTTAAAATATTTCCCCGATATATTAATACTTTCATCATTGGAATATGATCATTTGGACTTTTTTAAATCCGAGAGGGAGTATAAAGATGCTTTTAAAAATCTTATAAATCAGGTCCCTTCCAATGGTTTGATAATCTCTAATTCGGACTACACAATGAATAGAGAAGTAATTAAAGGATCTTTTTCGCCTGTATTGGAATATGGACTGGATAAAGCTGATTATAGCATTAAAGATGTAGTCTCTTCTCCCGCTGGGATTAGTTTTCGCCTTAAAATAGGAAATGAGTATGTTGAGTTTAAAACACCTTTGCAAGGTGAATATAATGTAAAAAATCTTACTGCGGGAATTATATTCGGTATTCATATAGGTGTCCCTTTATCCACAATAAAAAAAGTAGTTAAGAAATTTAACGGAGTTGAGAGAAGATTAAATAAGATCGGTGAAGATGATAATACTGTTATTTATGAAGATTTTGCTCATCATCCGACTTCAATCGGATCTGTATTAATGAGTCTTAAAAAACTATATCCGCATAAGAAATTAACCGCACTGTTTGAACCGGCAAGTTGGAGTTTGAAAAATAGATATTTCGAGAATAAACTTATAGAGTCCCTTTCCGTTGCAGATGAAGTTGTAATAAAGATACCGTATAAAATAAGTAAGATTCCGAAAAACGAGAGAATAGATATGGAAAAATTGATTCATGGAATAAACATTGCAGGGAAAAAAGGGGTTGCTATGAAAAAAATTTCCGAGTTTGAAACTTTTTTGGAAAACATCAGTCATAAAGAGCAGAGAGTTGTTGTAATACTTTCAAACGGGAGTTTTGGCTCTCTCCCGAAAAAAGCGGAAGTGTTGTTTGCATGAGGGTTATAATTGACATTAAATTGGAGATAATATAAAATTTTTCAATGAAAAAAATACTTATAATTTCATTTACAATAATATTTTTAGCACAAATAACTCTTATTTCCAAAGATAGAAATTTTAAAATATCTTCAAAAAATAGAAGAAAAATATATAAGCAGCTCCCGTACCGTCATAAAAAGTGGCTCAATATGGTAAAGTACATTTCAACACCCGATGAACGCAACATCTTTTATAAGTTGACAAACGAGAGGGATAGGGACCTGTTTATTAAAGCTTATTGGACTCAGAGAGATCCTACACCCGGAACTCCCGAGAACGAGTATAAAACCGAGATCATAAAAAGGTTCAAATATGTAAACAGGGAATTTAAGAAAGGTTCTTCAAAACCGGGATGGATGACCGATATGGGGCAGTTTTATATGATTCTCGGAAAGCCTTCATCAATAGATAGATTTGATAATAAAGCAGGACTGTATCCCGCTCAAGTTTGGTATTATTACGGTGATAAAAGATTAGGTCTCCCTACGTTTTTTAATATAACTTTTTTTAAGCCGAGAAACACAACGGAGTGGAAATTATATAATCCTGCTCAGGATGGACCGCAAGCGTTGCTTATATCTTGGGGACCTGTAGATACTTCAAATATCGGTATGTTGGAGGCTAAAATAAGGGAATTGGCACCCCGTCTTTCCGGACCTTCAGTCTCAATGATTCCAAATGATCCTACCGCAGTATTTGCCGGATCATTAAGATCGAATTTGGTGTTATCAAGTATTTATGACTCGCCTAAAAGACATATCAATGTATCTTATGCAACGAATTTTCTTAATTATAAAGGCTTTGTCGATGTAAATTCTTCGATAAATTATATCGAAAATACCCATAAGGTTTTATTGCAGAGATATAAAAGATTCGGATTTAATTTTGTAAATATTTCAATTAAACCTAAGATTATATCATTGGGGTATGTTGAAAAAAGCGAACAGTATTTTTATAATTTTAAAATGACGGTGAGTTTGAAAAAGGGTGATGATTTTATTTATCAGTATTCAAAAAACTTCGATTTTTATATTCCGTTTAAGGATATCCAAAATGTCAAAAAGGGGATTGAGATTCACGACTCTTTCCCTATTGCACCGGGTAAATATAAATTGCTTGTGTATATTCAAAATACCATAGGGAAACAGTTCTCTTACTTTGACGAAGAGATAAAGGTTGAAGATTTCGGCTCAAATCCATTTATTACGGATACGCTACTCGGTTACAAACTGGAACCTCAAACTTCCAATTATTTTTTCCCATACAATTTTAATGATTCGAAAATGTATTTTGATACGGATAAAGAGTTTAAGCTTAAAGAGAAGCCGATTTTCTTTGTCGGGGCATATAATATCAACAAAGAAATCTGGAGCAAAGGATATATGGAGATAATTCTTACGGGATTAAATGAAAGGAGAAATTATAAGTACACAAAGAAGATTATGCTTAATTCTCAACCTTATGATCCCAATTTGAACATAATTGCAAATGTTTGTGAAAAAGGATTATATTCCGATTACTATATTTTCTCCGTAAAACTTTATGACCACAGAAATTCAATCATTGATTCAAATACCGACAGATTTACCGTTGCTCCGGTTTCTAATATGAACTATGCGAATGAATCTTTCAAAAAATCAAGATTAATAAATACCTATTATTTTGATTATATTCTCGGAATTCAATATGAAAATCAGAAATTGTTTAGTGAAGGGATTAAGTATTATGAAAGAAGTGTTGAAAAGAATCCCGACTTTATTGAAGGAGTGGTAAGATATCTTAAGCTCCTTAATAGAACAAAAAAATATTCCAAAGTTCTTGCTAAAGTTGAAAGTATTAAGAATAGTCGGAAGTACAAACTTGAATATCATCATATCAAGGGGACATCGTATTATGGGTTGAAGGATTATGAAAAAGCACTGACGGAACTTCTTGCTGCAAATAAAGTTTATGATAGTGATTTGGGGGTTCTTAATCTTTTGGGGTTTACGTTGTTTAATCTGAAGGAATATGACGAGGCGCTTAAAACATTCAACGCTTCTTTAACTCTTGATAAAAATCAGCCTGTTATTAAAAATATTTTAAAAGAGATAAATAAAAAATTGAAAAAGTAATTTCGAATTTTCCTGCATAAAACGGTCTGATTTATTACCGTTGTTCGTTTATGACTGAATAATTATTGTTTTTATGTTCTAAAACAAACTCTTGACAAAAATATTATTATTTTTTAGTATAAATACAATGAGATGAATTGGAAGTTTGTTTGGATTTAAAAGAGAATAAGAGATAGATAAAAATAGTTATTTAAAATAAATCAATAAAATTATGGATAATTTATGGACATTTCACTCAGATAAAATTACGAGGGCAAAAAATGAGTGGGAACTTGCTGTTGATGCTTTTGAAAGTATTGTGCTTCTCGTTGATGAAGAAGGAAAAATTATTCGTGGAAACAAAGGGGTGGAACAATGGGGGTTGGATAAGGTAAATAAAATAAACGGAAAGCATTTTCATTCATTGTTTCATCCGAAGTGTTCTTTAAAAAATTGTTATCTTGTTTCAAAGTGGAATAAATGTAAATGTGATAAAAGTGCAAAGACTCATTTTAATATAAAAAAGTTTGATAAAATCCTTGGAAAATTTCTAAGTATTAATTTTATTATACCCTCATCCGTGAAGAATGGAAAAAATAATTACAGCATTCACTCCGTAATAAAGATTGACGATATAACAAGTGAAAAAAAAAGCGAGGAGAGAATTGAGCAGCTGTTATCGGAATTGCAGGCGGTTGTAAATTCTTTGCCGTATAGTTACATTAAGATCAATAATAAAGGAAGATTGCTTAATGTAAGCGGAAAGAAGCAACCGGATAAGTTTTTTATCAATGATAGTCATATCGGTAAAAAGATTCATGAGATTTTTTCTCCCAAAGTAAACTTGAAATACAATAAAGCTTTGGAGAGTGTAAGGAACGGTAAGAAGATAGAAGAGTTTGAGTATACAATTTCTTCATCTCTTGGGAGACAGTTTATGGAAGCTAAAATGATTCCTGTATCTGATAATACTATTCTTGTATTAAACAAAAATCAAACTGAGTTTAAGAAGCTTTTGTCAATAGCAAATACAATTGATAAAATGAAGAATCTCGGAGTTGTTTTCTCCGGGATCAGGCATGAGATAGGTAATCCCATTAATACAATTAAAATGACAATGAATGTTCTCAAAAGAAATTATTCCGATTTTTCCGATGAGAAAAAATTTGAATATATAGATAGGGTAATTGATGAAACCACAAGAGTCGAGTTTTTGTTAAAAAATTTAAGAAATTTTAATATTTATGAAAATTTAATATGCAAAAAAACAGATTTACATGAATTTATTGAGAATTTCATAAATCATGTCCGTGAAGATTTCCAAAATAAGGGTGTTACAATTAAAAAAAATTTTTTTAATGAAAAGTTATATATTTCGAGTGATACCAGAGCGTTGCATCAAGTTATGTTAAACTTAATGACAAATTCTCTTGAGGCAATGAAGAGTACAAGAATTCCGGAAATAACAGTTTCTACTACAGGAACAAAAAGTATGGTTAGTCTGATTGTAAAGGATAACGGAGAGGGAATAACAAGTGAGAATAAAAAAAATGTTTTTGAACCTTTTTTTACGACAAAAGCCTACGGAACGGGGTTGGGGTTAAGTATTGTACAGAAAATTGTATTTCAGATGGGCGGTACACTTGATATTGACAATAAAAGTGATACAGGCATAAGTGTAATAATTAATTTCCCGAGAGAGAAAAATTGAAAAAGAATATCTTAATTGTTGATGATGATGTAAATCTTTCTTTGTCTGTAAAAGATCTGTTGATTACGGATGAAATTGATGTATTTACCGCTTCTACCGGAAGAGAAAGTATTTCTATTCTTCAATCGAAAAAAATAGATTTGGTAATCCTTGATCAAAAATTACCCGATATGCAAGGTCCGGATTTATGTCCTGACATATTCAAATATAATGAAGATGCAAGGATTATTTTTATAACGGCTTTTCCCAGTTTTAAAAATGCTTTGCAAGCTATTAAATACGGAGCTCACGATTATATTTCAAAGCCGTTTGATCCCGATGAGTTAAAACTCTCCATTATAAGACAATTTGATCTCGGAAAGCTTGAAAAAGTAAAAAGAGTTCAGATAAAGAAATTCAAAGATGAGAAAAAGGAAAATATTCTTATAGGAAATTTTGGAAAAGGGTCAAATGTTAATGAGTTGATAGAAATAGCTGCATTTTCTGACAAGCCTGTATTGATAACAGGAGAAACCGGAACCGGAAAAAGTATTGTTGCCAAAACCATTCACCTTAAAGGAGATAGAAGCGGTACTCCTTACTTTAGTCTAAATTGTGCTGCTATCCCCGAGACATTAATTGAAGCGGAACTTTTTGGTAATGAGAAAGGGGCATTCACGGGGGCTACTTCAAAAAGACGCGGAGTATTTGAAATTTCTGACGGAGGAACTCTGCTTTTGGATGAAATCGGTTCCATGCCGTTGCAGTTGCAACCGAAAATTCTCGGTTTTCTTGATGATGGAAAAATTAAAAGATTGGGAGGGGAGGTAGCTATCCATTTAAATACCAGGATTATTGCGGCAACTAACTCTAACCTAAGTGAAATGATTAAAAACGGAAGGTTTAGGCAAGATCTTTATTACAGGTTGGGAGTTATTCTTATCAATATCCCACCTTTAAGAAATAGATCTGAAGATATTCCCCAACTTGTCAAATATTTTGTTAAAATTGCCGATCCCGGAAAAAGTATGTATGTTCCGGATGATGAAATTAAAAAATTAATGCAATACGATTGGCCTGGAAATATTCGGGAGTTAAGGAATATAATTGAGAGATCCGCTCTAATGTTTAAAGAGAAATTATTTCCTTCCAAGCTGATATTCGGTGAAAATCGAATCATATCCGGTATGGATGAAGACAGTAAACTCAATGAAGATAATAAAATAATGACTTTAAGAGAAGTGGAGACCGATTATATACGTTTTGTTTTGAAGAGAAATATGGGAAATTTGACACGTAGTGCTCGTGTTCTCGGAATTTCTTTATCAACGTTAAAACGAAAAGTTAAGGAAATCAACAATAATTGATTTGAGTTAATTAATTCAAAATAGGTAGTGCAAAATGAGCCGGTTGTTTTCAAAAGTATTGTCTGAGATAGTTAATAGTACCGATAACAAAACATAATTTTATTTTTGATAATTTTTCTAAACTTGGCATATGAATTGCTTTATAACTTCAAATGGAAAAAATAAAAATACTTTTAGTTGATGATGACAGAAATTTCCTTCTCAGTTTATCCGAAGGTCTTCATGCACATGATGAAAAATATGAAGTATTATTAGCAGGAAACGGAATAGAGGCTATAGAAAAGCTTAAATCCGAGGAAGTAAATATTGTTGTTACTGATTTAAGAATGCCTGAAATGGATGGTATTGAGCTGATCGTAGTGATAAGCAGGGATTATCCCGAGTTAAATATCATAGTAATGACCGCTTACGGAACTTCGGAAATTGAGAATAATTTGAAAAACTTTGGAAATTGTCAATACATTGAAAAACCGCTTGATTTTAACGATTTGGTAAGTAAAATAGAAAAAGGGATTAGACCGATATCTACTGGATTTATTAACGGTATTTCAATTAAATCATTTATTCAGATTCTCAAGATGGAAAAAAAGAGTTGTACCCTTAAAGTAATTTCAAAGAATAAGAGCGGGGAATTGTTTTTTGAGAAAGGAGAATTATTTGAAGCTGTGACAGGGGATATTGATGGTTTGGAAGCTGCATTAGAGGTTATTTCCTGGCATTCTCCGGAAATTGAGATAATCGGGGAGAATAAAAAGAAGAATAATAATATTAATAAAGATATTGATTACCTTATTCTCGAAGCCGTGAAGAAATCGGATGAGTTGAAAAATAAGAAGAAGCAAGAAAATAAAAGTAACAAAATGGAGTCTCAAATGAATGTAAAAAAACTTAATGAATCAATTGAAAAGCTTAGGGAGGATCTCGGAGATTCTCTTATAACTATGGATGTATGGGGAGTAGATGATGCACAATCTTTAGGAGGTTATAATTCGGAACCTAAAGCGGTGGCATTATTCAATCAAATTACCATTGATATTGACAAGGCTCTTATTAAGAGTGGATTCCCGTCATTGGGCGATTATTATACACTCAATTTAATGGGGGGTAAAATGATAGTAATTATTAATTTGGGAAAGTACCAATGGGGGATGCTGTTAGATAAGACAAAAACCAACTTGGGGCTTTTAACTAATGTAATTATTCCGGAGCTACTTGATTTATTTGAAGAAGCCGTAGCGGGATGAGGTGAAGAATGGGAATAGAACTATACAAATTTTTTAAAATAGTTTCTGAGAAAATGGGTAGTAAGGGGAGAATCATACTCGCAGAAAAGACAGGTATCACTATGGCAAAGTCAATGGAAATTGAGGATTCCAAAGAGATGATGCAAATATTCTACGATGCGGTTAAAGAGATGGAGGGAGGTAACAGTGACAGTCTTGTTACATTGGAAACAATTGTTCCTGAAAAGCCTAAAACCGATTGGAAAGAAGTAGGTTATAGAATGGTTGATGAATCTGTTAAAGTCGTCTCGAAATACTTTGGAAGAGAATTTGCCGAAGAGATGTTCAGACCTGAATCGAATAAAGTAAACCAGCTTGATGAAAATTCCACAATAAACGAGATCAAATATATTTTTCTACCGAAAATCAGAAAAAAATTCAGAGAATTCATGAGTTCCGATGAAATTGAAAAATGGTTTGAAGATAATTTGAATAAATATACTTAAAAAAGGGGTATTAAAAAATTAAACGGGAGGTTAAGTTATGAGAAAAAAATTTTCACCGTTACTTGTGTTGGGAATAGTACTTTTTTTCCCTAAGGGTATATTTGCAACACAACAGCATCCGGCTCCAACCGGACTTGTAGTTCATCAGATAGCACACTTAATGTTTGTTGTTGCAATGTTAATATTATTGCTAACAATAAAAAAAACAGTAGGTGTTAAGATTGAAGGTTGGAAAAATCTTTATAAGGCAGCGGTTTTCTTTATGATTTGGAATGCGATTGCTTTTTTTGTACATGGAATTCAGGAGTTTATTCCAAAAGAAGCATATACCGGTCAAGGATATTGGGGAACATATTTATCACTTGGAGAACAGAGTTTTGTTAGAATTGTTTTTTATGTGGGAAAAGTTATAGCACCGTTACTAAATGTTATTCCCTTCTATTATCTTCATAAATCTCTTAAATCATTTAGAAGTATTGCAGGATAGGAGGATAAAATGTTATCAATGACCATTGTAAAACTTGCGGATTTTATCGGTGTTTCAATCGTGCTGGTATTTGCATTTATGATATTAAAGAATGCATTCGGACTTCAGGAAAAAATAAAAGGTACCAATATTTGGTATTTTCTTTACTATCTTACCATTGCTCAGTTTTCTTTCGCTGTTGCCAGATCGGTTGGGCATATATTGAAACATTTGCTAATAACGGTAAATTTAAAAAGCATATGGATATTTTTACGTCCTTACTCGGGAGGAACAAATACTATTACTTTTGTTATAGTTTTTTCAGTTGCTCTCCTGATGACAAGATCTTTAAAATCTTTTGCCGGGGAATAAAAGGGTATAAGCTTTTTCTATGCCGGGGTTATTCCCCGGCATCGGATAGATGTTTTTCAAAAATTAAAATGCTAAAATAAATCCGGCAGTTGACCCATAAAGTATGCTGATAGCAGGGCTGGAAGTAATAGGGCACGAACCGGTTTTACATCCGATAAAATAATAATATGCAAATCCTAAAATAGCTCCGATAGCTGTGAATATTGTATGCTTTACGAGTTTTTTTTTAGAAGGTTTCTTTAATTTCAATTTTTTCCATTTTCAAGTCTTATCATGTCTCTGAGTATTTTAAGTGATTCATCCAACTGTATGTCTTTTCGGAGTTGGTCAAACCAATTTTTCTCATTATCCTCTGCAATCTTTTTAAGTTTATCAGACGAGAATGGGCGGTTTTTTAGATTGGATACAATAGAAAAGTTTTTCAAATAATCAAATTTTTTCTTGAATTCTGCAGAATTTTTTTCAATTCTTTTCTGTTCTTCAATAAGTTCGTCAATTTTAAGTTTATATTTCTTGTCTTTATTCAGTTCTTCAAGTTTCCTAATGTATTTCTTAATCAATGCAAAACCTTCACTATTAGAAATACGGGAAGCACTTAATTTTTTGATTTTGGAAATATCTAAATTATTATAATTCCAATCGTTAAATCGGAGTGATTTGATGTTGTCCGATTTAAGAGGGTGGTTATAGTATCTTTCACCGATTTGCAAATGGTCATAATGGTCGGGAAGTATGATGTCCGGGACCACCCCTTTGTATTGATTAGAATTACCTGTAATCCTATAAAATTTCTGAATTGTAACCTTAAAAGCTCCAAGTGAATTATAACCATCTTTTTTTTTCTTAATAAATCTGTTCAGGTCTATAAGCATTTGAACTGTTCCCTTGCCAAAAGATTGTGCACCTCCTACAATAACCGCTCTTTTATAGTCTTGAAGAGCGGCAGCAACTATCTCTGAGGCTGAAGCACTCAATGAGTTAACGAGAACTATTAATGGTTTTGAAAAATGGATTTTCGGATCGGGATCATCAAGAATTCTAATCCCAGTATGCCTGTTCTTTGTTTGAAGGATAGGACCTTTTTTTATGAAAAGACCCGAGAGTTCAATCGCATCATTTAAGGCACCTCCGCTATTTCCTCTTAAGTCCAGTATCAAACCGTCAATATTGAGTTTTTTTAGACGGATAATCTCTCTCTTTACATCCGCAGAGGATCTCCTTCCCGAGTCATTCTTAAAATCATTGTAAAAACCGGGGAGGAATATATACCCGTAATTATAATTGCTATCTTTATCTTTTATTAGAACCGATTTTGCAAATGTATCTTCAATTATCACAACATCCCTGATAATAGGAATAACAACCGTGTCACCTGTCGGTTTTAATACCGTAAGGTTAACAAGGGTACCTTTTTTCCCTCTGATGTATTTTACTGCATCAATTGCTCTCATTCCGACAATATCAATGGCTTCTCCGTTTCCTTGGGCAACTTTAATAATCTTATCACCCGCTTTTAGTTCTTTTTGTTTCCACGAAGGTCCACCCGGAATAATTCTGACGATAGATATATAACCGTCTTTTTCACCCAACATAGCACCGATACCTTCCAATTTTCCGGTCATGTCAATGTTAAAATCTTCCATTTGTTTAGGAGCGAAGTAAGTTGTATGCGGATCAAAAACCTGAACAATTGAATTTAGAAACAGTGAAACCGCATCTTTCTTAATAGTTTTCAGTCTTCTTTTCAATCTTGATAAAAACTTTTTTCTTGTTTCATCTCTTGCCTTTTTCTCAAGAGTTTTATCAATAGGAATCGGAGCCGTTTTTTTTATTTTGGCTAATCTAATGTATTTGTTAAGTGCATTATATTTTAGAAGTTTTCTCCAATAATCAAGTTGTTGATTTTCAGATTTAAAATAATTTCTGTTTTTTTTTGAAAAATCAATTTCTTCATCAATTGAATAATTAAAAGGGGATTTTAGTAAAACATTAATTCCGCTTAGGATTTTTTTAATCCTGAAATTAATTCTGTCACTTACAAGATTCATGACATGAGGATTACCATTGATAAGGTCATCGTCAATGCTATCCTTATATTTTTCAAATTCGTCAATATCCGATTGCAAAAAATATCTTTTGTTGAAATCGAGATATTCCAAGTATTCTTCCAAACCCGTTTCACTAAAATAATTATCAGTCTTTCTTCCGCTGTAGTGCCATGCTTCAAGACCCTTTTGAATTATCCTGAAAAGAGTTTTTTTCTCAATCGGTTCTGATTCTACAGTAAATATATTTATAAAAAGTACTAAAAGCGAAATCATTAAAATATTTTTTTTTATTGATATTTTCATTTTTGCATCTTTTTAGATTGTTGAATGTCAAACAACCTTTGCTCCCCATTTCTTAAGATTCTCAGAAATGAATTTAATTGTCTTTTCATGCTCAGGTTTTCCATTACCTTCTACCGATAACGGTTTACCGAATGTAATGTATACGGTTTTTTCTCTTTTCAGTTTTCCGAAATCTTTTATAAGTTTCCCTTGTTCCAAAAAATCGGTTTTGATGGCAAAAGGGATAACTTTTGCATTCCCTTTTTTGGCAAGCTTGACCCCAAGTGAGTTAAATTTTTTTTTGTCGAATATTGGCATACGGGTGCTTTGCGGAAAAAGTATTATAGATATGTTATTGTTAAGTTTATTAACTCCCTCGGTAGTTACTTTTACTAAATCTTCTCTCGGATTTTTTCTTCCAACTACTATTGGACCGGTTGAATTCATGATATTCCCAAAAAAAGGAAATTCGGTAAGACTTTGTTTAATTACAAAAGTAACTTTTTTGATCGGATTGATAATGCATGGAAGTATCATGGTTTCCAATAATCCCATATGGTTTCCTACAAAGACAGCAGGATCATTAACTGCTTTTCTTATGTTGTTTAGACCTCGAATTTCTAATCTCCCACCGCATAATTCACAAGTTTTTAATATTTCAAAAGATTGTTCTTCCCACCTTTTTGGGGTATAGAGTCCTTTACTTGCATATTTTTTGTTAAATTTATAAATTGATTTGAGGACTCTGAGATAAAAAAACAGTCTTGATCTGAGGAAGATGTAATCCCATACCGATGCTTTGTTATTATCGGCAGTAAAATATGTATCTCCTTGAAAATATGTTCTCATTATATTGCAAATATTATATATCTAATTGTTAAAACAGTCAAAACGGTATTGATTGTTACATGGGATATGTGATAAATTCTATGCTGTATATGAAGAGACCTATATTAATTATAACGGTGCTTTTAATTTCTTTAACGGTTGTGGTTTTCTCCAAAGAGAAAAAACCGGTAATACTTGCCGAACATTTCGAATCGTCCGGAGATTTTATTATCTATACTAAAAATGTGGAATTGATAACTGAGCTTTATACCATATTTGCAGACCGCATAAAGTATAATACAAAAACGAAGGGAATTATTGCAAGGGGTCGAGTTACCATGACTTCCGAAAATATGTCGGTAAGCGGTAGTGAGCTTGTTTTCAATATAAGTGATATGAAGGGCGTTATGTATGATGTACAAGGTATGATGGAACCCGCCGTCTCTTTTTCCGTAGAAAAACTTGTTCAAGCTGATAAAGATACACAGAAATTTAAAAAAATGAAATTTACCTCATGTACACAACTTGTTCCAAGATGGCTTTTATCCGCTCGAAAGGGGAAAATTAAAAAAGATAAATACATTGAGATGAAAGATGTAGTACTTAAGGTCAAAAATATTCCAATCCTTTATCTCCCTTATTTGAGATATCCGATAGGTGATAAATCCACAGGATTTCTGTTCCCGGTTATCGGGAATTCCGATAAATTGGGATTCTTTACTAAAAATTCTTTTTTCTGGGAGATAAAGTCGAATCTTGATCTGACTCTATCTCATGATTATATTTCTAAAATAGGAAATGGTTATGAAGCTGATTTCCGTTATCTTTTTCGAATGACCGAAGGGGATATTAAGCTTTATGTTTTTGATTATTCGCAAAAATATCATGATTCCCTTAAGGATGGAGAGGAGATTAAAGACAAGGACTATAATATCAATGTTAAGCATATTCAAAGGATAAATTTTCTTAAAACCGTAATAAAAGCAAATGTCAACTATCAGAGCAATCCTCAATTTAAGAATTTGTTTGCCAAGGATTTCGGAAGATATAATACTTCAAGGTTTAATTCGAGTATATCACTCAGGTCGTCAATATCAAATCTTTCTATCTCGGTTTTAGCCTCAAGAAACGAAACGTATTATATTCAGAAAAAATCTTCAAATGTAATTACAAAATTTCCGTCTGTAAACCTTATACTGAAACAGCAGAAATTTTGGAAATTACCCGGTTACTTTTCAATAAAAGGAGGATTTGAAAGTGTTAAAAGAACCGGTATCAATTATGAAGAGGATGTTAATTTTGCAAATGATGTTACTTCCAACAGATTTAGTTTTATTCCTTCATATACTTTAAGTTTTATTAAGTTACCTTGGATTACGGCTACAGCGGATCTTTCATCCAAACACAGCTTTTATTTGAAAAGTCAAGATCCGAAGACTAAGAAAATTGTGAATGAACCACTCCATCTTAACTATAATACCGCTAAGTTGACACTCACGGGACCTTCATTTTACAAAATTTATAAAACAAAGTTTAGTAGAATGAAACATGTAATTGAACCGGAGATAAAAGTATCTTATTCAACAAAAGTTGATGATTTAAAGAGAAAAAGGGTTATTCCGATAGATCTTTTTGATTATCCTTCATACTCTTCCGTGAATTTTTCCATAAATTCTAGACTTTTCAAGAAGAAAAATTCGGCGAGTAATGTTCCGAGAGAGATTATGACGTATTCCATAAGTCAGAAGTATTACTTTGATCCTATAATTGCAAACCGGTATAGATCCATAACCGTAAACGGAAAAAAAGTATTCCCTTCATTTTCAGAATTGATAAATAATTTAAGATACAATCCTACAAAAGATATTTCGGCAAATATAACATTTGCTTACAATCACTATTTAGAAACATTTCAGAGGATAAATCTTACTTTAGCTTATTCCAATATCAATCATCCCGTGTCAGGGAGATTGACTTACAGTATTTATACGAATCCGTTTAAAAAAAAGTCGTTTTTCTTAAATACCAAGCTTTTAAAAGGTGATTTTGATATTAATTTCCCCAATTTTCCTATAAGGATAAGTGGAGCAATTGACTATGATCTGATAGGAAAAAAGTTTAGATACGGGAGTGTTATTGCTTCATACAATTATCAATGTATCAAGATTAATGCAGAGATGAAAATCTATACTTCTATTAACGGAAAATCTCATTTTGAATATATTCTCGGAGTAACCTTGGGGAATCTCGGGATTGTAAAAGATTTTTTCGGCGGAGATAAATAGAAGATGAAAAATGTATTGATTACCGGATGTTCCGGTTTCCTGTCTTCATATCTGATAAACGAGTTAGAAAAAGATAATAACCGGATCTTAGGATTGACGGAGGATAAAAGTTTTACTTCGGATAGATTTGAAGTAATCTACGCGGATATAAGAGATAAGGATAAAATAGCCGATACGATAAAAAATTTTTCTCCTGAAATAATTTATCACCTTGCAGCTGTTTCCAATGTCGGATTTAGCTGGAAGAATCCGCAACTTACATATGAAATAAATTTTATAGGCAGTTCCAATCTGTTTGAAGCTGCCAATAAATATTCTCCGTATGTAAAAATTATTCTGATGAGTAGTGCAGAGGTTTATTCGAAAATTAAATTTGGAAAGCTTTCGGAAGAATCGGCTACTTCCCCGAATAGTCCGTATGCTCTTTCAAAACTTGCTATGGAAATGGCGGGAGATCTTTACAAATCGGACATGAGCATTGTTAAGGTCAGATCCTTCAATTTTACTGGACCCGGTCAGAATATTTCATTTGTTTCACCGGATTTTGCTTCACAAATTGTAAAAATAGAAAAAGGATTAACGGAGCCGATTATTAAAGTAGGAAATTTATCTGCAAAGAGGGATTTTTCGGATGTAAGGGATATTGCCAGATATCTAACTGTGATTGGCAGGGAAGGAATTAGCGGTGAGATATACAATACTTGTTCCGGAGATGTTTATTCCATATCGGAAATTTTAAAGATTATGCTCGGATTCTCTTATGCTGAAATCAAAGTAGTGGTGGAAGAGGGGAGACTTCGTCCCGTTGATAAGCCGTTGCTTGCAGGTGATAATTCTAAAATTAAAAATGAGTTTGGACTTGAACCGAAATATGATTTAAAGAATACTCTTTTGGATATTATGGATTTTTACAGAACAAAATTATTGTCAAACAAGTAAATTTGAAAATGAGTAATTGCAACTGATATGGTTTTAGTATTTGAGTTGAGTTGCGTTTTCGCTCTTGATATGCTATTAGTTCAAACAAATCGGATTAAATCGGAAAGGAGTGTTTCATTCGGATTCAATGAGAATTAATAGAGATTCGGTAAAAAAAAAAGATGAGAGTTTTTTGAAGTCAAGAGGTCTGATAATCCTTTTACTGATTTTCCTTTTTATCCTTTTGTTAACTTTCTTTTTCGGAGATAGCGGAATAATTGAAATTCTCAGAACACAAGATAAAATAACCGATCTAAGAGCTGAAATTACAGAGTTAAAAAAAAAAAAGATTACTTTACAAAATGAAATTAAGGAATTGGAAAATAATCCTCTTTCACTTGAAAAAGAAGCAAAAGAGAAACTATGGCTTATGAAAAAAAATGAAAGAGTTGTTATCGTAGTGGATAAAAAAAGCAATAAAAATTCTGAAAATAAGAAGAAAAAAAAAGAGAAATAAGAGATTGAAAAAAAGAGATAGTTCAGGTATATTTGTTATTATAGAAGTAAGGGTGGTATTGTTAAAAATTATTTATTTATATGCTTTGCACTAATGACCGGCGGTAGCTTACATTTTATTTTAGTTAAACATGAAAACAATGATGATTCTTGTATTAATGACGGTTAAATTATGAAAGATT
>CAYRAO010000032.1:0-21603 GCA_964422395.1 uncultured Clostridia bacterium | reverse complement strand
GGATAGTGGAGATATTTTCATAAGTGTCCTGAAATCCGGAAAATAGAATAAAAGTTTTCCGGAACTTTTTTTACTTGAGAAAGCAACCTTCGGTTTTTATGCTTGAATTCTATGTCATTTATTGATATATAATTACCTTATAAAAAAGGATTAAGCCAAAAATGATTGGACAAGGTACATTAAAAGATATTTCAGCTGCGGAGTTACTTTTAAAAGGTTATGCCGAGGAGTTGACAGGAGTTTTATATCTGAAGAGGGATGAAATACTAAAAGAACTATACCTTAAGGACGGTAAGTTTGTATGGGCGGTTTCAAATTCAGATGTCGATATGATTGAAAATATCCTTATCTCTGAAAATAAAGTTGAAGCTCAAACCATCAACTTGTTAAAAAGTGAATCAAAAAACAAAGCGGATCTTGGAAAATCACTCGTTGAAAAAGGGATTTTATCATTTGAAGAATTTGTAAGTTATTCGAAGGAACAACTGGATAAAATATTAACGAGTGTTTTAAAGTGGAGTGACGGAGTCTATTATTTTTCCAATGATGTAAGAGAAGAAGCTTACATAAGTTTGGAAATTAACCTAAAGGAATATATTTTTTCGTTCATAAGAGAAAAACTTGACATGGGGTATGTTTGGACAAAGATAGGATCTCTTCAAGAAGAATTGGAGCAGACAAAAGATCAAGGTCTTATAGAAAAATTTAATCTTACTAAGGGAGAACTTGAACTGTTTGATAAATTCACCGGTGATCTGAGTATTGAAATAATCTCTTTAAATTTCCCAGGAATGGCAAAGGAAGATATATTGAAGACCATATTCTTTTTTATTACGGCGGGACTTCTTATTGAGAAATCGGATGATTCCTATAACACAAATAATGAGTCTGTTTTAATATCTAAGAATAGTACTCAAACAAACGATGAGTTGGTTAATGAAGATATTTTCAATGAAGAACCTGACAATATTAATTTTGAAAAAAATGATGACATAAAGGAGTTTTTTTCTTCGGAGGATGATACATCGAAAAAGGATATGGGATATGATGATCTGGATTTTATTTCCGAGGAAGAAATTATTCCCGAGAAAAAAGGAATTCCCTTATCTGAACAGTTGTTAGATGAGATGAACAGGGAAGATAGCAGGAAGAAGGGAAAACTTGTCAACATAATTTTATTGTTAGTTCTGGTTTTATTTGTTATTTCGGGATTGATTTTTGTTTTGTTACAACCGGAGGATAAAAGCAAATCTGTTTCCAACGTTAAAAGTAGATCTGATATTGTTGAAATTTCGGAAAAGAATGTTAAGAAAAAGAAAGAAATAGAAACCGATATAAAATCGAAAACCGAGTTACCAAGTAGAGTAAAAGATATAGCAGTTGAGAAAAAATCTCAACCTATTAAAACCAACTACAAAGAAGTTTCAAAAAGTAGGAAGGGGGCAAAGGAATCTATTAATCCTTTTGATAAATTTAATCGTGGGAATTTAAAAGAAGCAGGTGAAATTTGGAAAAATAATATACTTGCTCACAATAAAAGGTTTTCTATTTTATTAGAAATGGATTGCATGGACATATCAGTTCGTGATGCATTTATTCACACTCAAAAGAGTGAGAAATTTTTTATATTGAATATATCAAGAAACGGGAGACAATGTTATCTTGTTCTCTTCGGGATTTTTAAAGATAAACAGATGGCTGAGAAATCACTTAATTCTGTTCCGAAATATTTTTGGAGTCAATCCAACCCTCCAAAAGTAATAAATTTAAAAGAATATCTGTAAAAATAACTCTTTATTACGAGAGAGCGGAAGCAAGTACTATTGAATAATATTTCGAATCGTCATCATCTGCTCTGGAAACAAGAACCGTAGGAAAGGGTGTCCCTGTCACTACTCCCGCAAGTTTTGCTCCACCGAGAATTGTTGATGTTTTATAAAAAACGTTTCCCGTATCTATATTCGGAAATATCAGAACATCTGCAAAACCTTCTATTGGAGATTTTAACCCTTTGATATCACAAGCTTTTTTTGACAAAGCTACATCAATGGCAAGAGGTCCGTCAATGATGGCACCTTTTATTTGTTTTCTGTCAGCCATTTTTGATATTACTGCAGCATCAATTGTAGATTGCATTTTTTCCGAAACTTTTTCATTAGCGGAAATCAGTCCGACTTTAGGATTAAAAATGTTGAGTTTTTCAGCAATCTTTATATTGTAATTTATCATTTGGATTTTTTGATTTATATCAGGGTATGGGATCATTGCAACATCGGATACTATTAATAATTTATCATAAGTATCAATATCAATAAGTGCCGTATGCGATAGGACTGTCCCTTTTTTTATCAGGTTGTACTCTTTGTTTAGAATTGATTTTAAAAAATATGGTGTCGATATCAATCCCTTCATAAGTATATCGGCTTTCCCGTCAACAATTAATTTTACTGAGACATTTCCACTTTTTTTTTCGTTAGGTTCGTTAATTATTTCAAACATATCCGGAGAAATATTCAGTTTTTTACACTTTTCAACAATCAATTTTTCTTCTCCAACGAGAATTGCATCAACAATCTTTTCATTTACTGCTCTATGAACAGCGGATAATGTATCTTCATCTTGAGCAAATGCGACTGACATTTTTGGTGTTTTCTGCTCTTTTACCAGCTTTTCGAGTTGTTTCAACGATTTAATTTGTTCCATTATTACTCTCCTTGTTTTTCCATATTTTGGGTTTTTCCTCACCCCTTAGAACTCTGAGTCCCCCTTTGGATAGAGCCGCCAATTCATCTTCTCCGGGTAAAATTAAAACAGGGGCAAGGTATTTTATCCTTCTTTTTATCATTGACATAAGGTCCTTGTCGAAAGCAAGCCCTCCGGTAATTATTATTGCGTCCAACTTTCCATTTACAACAGGGGCAAGTGCTCCGATTCCTTTGGCTATATTATAGCCGAGTGCATTATAAACATCTATTGCCTTCTTGTCACCTTTTTTAACCATTCCGGTAACTTCTTTCATGTTGTTGGTTCCCAAATGGGCAACAATTCCTCCTTTTCCGGTAATTCTTTTTTTTAAATCGGGGAGGGAATACAATCCCGTAGTAGCCCACTCAATCAAACTCCATGTTGGGATTGATCCGGCTCTTTCGGGTGAAAATGGTCCGTCTCCGTTTAGTCCGTTGTTAACATCTATTACCAAACCTTTTTTATGAACGCCTATAGTAATACCTCCACCGAGGTGTGCTACTATGAAATTACATTTGTTATATTTTTTTTTAATCCGTTTTGCCACTTCTCTGGCAGCGGCTTTTTGATTGAGAGCATGAAAAATACTTATTTTTCTTATTTCGGGAATACCTGTAATCTTTGCAATCGGTTCCATCTCATCCACAACAACCGGATCGACTATGTAGGCTTTTACACCGATATTGGTAGCAATATTGTAAGCAAGAATTGCACCGAGGCTTGAAGCATGTTCAAGAAGATTATTAGTTAGAAAAGATATCATTTCATTATTAACTTTATAGGTCCCTGACCTCATCGGAGTAAGTAATCCCCCTCTCCCGACAACGGCATCTATTTTTGAGACGGGTATTTCGCTTTTGTTGAGCGTATCCATAACAATTTTTGTTCTGAACTCTTTTTGATCCATGATGGAATTGAACTTTTCGAGATCCGAAACCGAATGGGATATATTTTCGGACAAGATTGATTTGGTATTCCTGAATATCCCTATTTTGGTTGAAGTTGATCCGGGATTTATTGCAAGAATATAATAACTTTTCATAGGATAATTTACCCTAAAATCAGATGCATTTCAAGTGTTTTCACAGAAAACACTTCATAAAATATGATCAGATTGATATGTTCAGTTTTATCTGAAGCCAGACCTTTACAGGGATTCCTTTTTTTACAGCAGGACTGAATTTCCATTTGAGTATAGCTCTGCTGATTGCTTTATTTATCCCTTTGGGAACATTATTTAGAACTTTTACACTTTTAACAATACCATTGTCATCTACAAGGCACATAGTGCTCGCTTCAAATTTATTTCCTGAATATCTGCTTCTGATAGCCGGAGAGAATACAGGGTTCTTTCCGGAAAGTTTAACCGGCTTCTTATCAACCTCCGTTAAAGGGAGAAGTTCACCTCTTTTTGGTTTTAATGCTTCTTCAGCAGCTTTTTTCTTTTTTATTTCTTCCTGTCTTTGTCTCGCTTCTTCAGCTTTTCTTAAATCTTCTTCTTCTTTCTTTCTCTTTCTTTCAGCCTCTTTCTCGTCTTCTATTCTTTTCTCTTCTTCTTTCTTTAAAATATCTTCTTTCATCTTTTTTAGTTTTTCCGCTTCTTTATTAGCTATATTTAATTGAGCAATGAATTTCTTTTTTTCTTCTTCTTTTTGAGCCAATTCTTCCTTATTTTTAGTTTCTCTCATTTCAATTTCTTTTAACTTATCTTGTAATCTTTTCTGCTTTTTTTGTGCCTCCAATAATTTGGCTTGCTCGATTTTTCTAAGATTTTCCAATTTCCCTTTGTTTGATTGAATAAAAAAATATGATCCGATTGCAATTCCCGCAATAATTATGGCAGCAATGATCATGAAAAATTTCGGTTTAACGGTTTTTTCATGTTTATCCAGTCCCGATAGTATTGTTTCAACAAGGTCGGTATCTACTTTATCGTTATTTGTATTAACATTCGAATTTTGAATAGGGGTATATTTTGTCTCATTCTTAATCTTTTCTTGAAGTTCATTTCTCTCTTTTGAATAGAGTGAATCCATAAAATAGGCAAGGTTAAAAGTAACTGAAGACAGTTCTTCAGTATTAAAAGTTTTCGAAATGAATTCTTTGAATTCTTTAATATTTGCAAATCTCATTGTTGGGTCGGGATGAAGAGTTTTCTTAAAGAAATCTTGAAGTCCGCTTATGAAATCTTTGTTACTTTCGTGAATGTGTTGAGAAAAACTGATATTTTCAAGCTTGGCATCAAAATCTTCCCCTGGAGTGAATGAAAAATATTGTCCCGTGAGCATTTTAAACAGTAAATATCCAAGGTGATATATGTCGGATTGTGGTACTATTTTTTCTCTTCTGTAAAATTCAGGAGTTAGCCAGGAACCGTATTGCTTTTCTATTGAGTTGAGAATGGAACTCTCCTTGTCAAGATACGGGTATATGCAATAATTTTTAAGATAAACTTTTCCTTCAAAATCAATAAGTATATTGTCCGGAGTGAGAAATCCGTGGAAAGATTTTTTTCCGCTAATTACAATTGAGGATCCTATGTCTAACAGATCTGCGATTGTTGTAGCAATGGAAAAAGCGAGATCAAAATTAATAGGTATCCCTTTGGATGATGAGTCACCCAGCAAAGAATCAAAGCTTACAAATTCTTTGTATGGGAATATCAACATCTGTTTTTCTCCCATGGTTATTATTTTATCGGGAGAGTACAATCCCGTTATATTTGATTTCTTTGTGCCGTCAAGGAGAATCCTTATCCTCTTCCATAATTTAGGATCAGAATAGAATGCGGAGAAAACCTCGGACAAGACAATGTGGTTCTTTATCTTACCATCTTCAAGTTCTCCGGCTCTGAAATTTTTTCCAATGAAATCGGGGTTCAACTCTTCAAATAGAACATAATTACCTATCTTATTATAATTACCCATATTACTGCACCTCCAATTAGTTATTTATAATTAAATTGAAAGAAAATATCAACAATAAATCTTAAATAAAATGTATTTTTTTATATAATCTTGGAACCGAAGCTGGTTCCAACGGCAAGAGCGGTTTTAACAAGATCGGAATCGGGTTTTACTCTTCTCGGTTCTGCAACCGCATCCTTAATCGGAGTAGTTGTAATTTTGTCACCTCTTAATCCGACCATAGATCCGAATTTGCCTTCCACTACCGCTTCTACCGCATGAAAGCCGAATCGGGTTGCAAGGATTCTGTCAAATGCCGTTGGGCTCCCGCCTCTCTGAACATGTCCGAGAATTGTATATCTTGACTCAATTCCGGTTAGATCTTCAATTCTATTTCCTACTACGGTTGAAATTCCTCCAAGTCTTACCGGATCATTCGGATCGGCAACTTTTCTTGCGGCAACCACATCTTCTCCTTCAATTTTTGCCCCTTCAGCTACTACTATCAGTGAGAATCTTTTCCCTCTTGAAAGACGGTTTTCAATTTTTTCCCCGATACTTTCTATTGTGAACGGTATTTCCGGAATCAGTATTACATCACCTCCTCCTGCAATACCCGAATGGAGTGCAATCCATCCGGCATATCTTCCCATGACCTCTATAACCATAATTCTATGGTGAGATTCGGCAGTGGAATGAATTTTATCAATGGAGTTAGTTGCTATTGTCAGTGCGGTATCAAATCCGAAAGTGACATCAGTCCCGTCAAGGTCATTATCAATTGTTTTCGGGATTCCTACAACAGGTATTCCGCATTCTTCATAGAGTTTGTTTGCAATTGCTTGGGTACCGTCACCTCCGATAGTTATTACCGCATCAAGTTCATTATACTCTACGGTTTTTACCACTTCTTCGGAGACATCAATATATTTTTTCTCATTATTTAATACACTCCCTGTAGAATATTTGAAAGGGTTATCCCTATTTGAAGTGCCGAGAATTGTCCCTCCTCTCGGAAGTATTCCCGACACATTTTCCTGACTCATCTTTTTTAATTTTTTATTGATAAGTCCCGAATATCCGTCGAGTATCCCAAATACTTCAATTTTATGATTTAATATTGAATGGACGGTAACAGCCCTTATTACGGCATTAAGACCCGGGCAATCACCTCCACCCGTTAGAACTCCTATTCTTCTAATTTTACCTTTAGATTGTCTCTTAACCATTTTTCACCTCTATTTTTTTTGTGATGCCAAGTTCCGATATAACTCTCTTCTCAAGATCATCAAGCTTGTATTTAATTATTCCTCTATAATTAGGATACTCATGTTTTAAGATTTTATTCGGGATGGATATCGGTTCTCCGTATGCAAAAACAATTTTTCCAAACGGTAACGGGAGCATGAACTTGTCCCAGCTTTTTTCAAAAATCTTAAGACGGGTTGCATACCAGCTTACGGGAATTATGTAAGCTCCTGTTTTTTTTGCAATATGGATTGTTCCGTCCTTAACTTCTCTTGAGGGACCTTTGGGTCCGTCTGCAGTTATCATTATCTCCGAGTTATCTTTTTTTATTGCATTTACCATGTGGAAGAAAGCCTTGACTCCTCCTTTGGATGATGAACCTCTGATAGGATTCATTCCGAACTCCTCTGCAATTTTTGACACAAGTTCGCCGTCGGTAGAATACGAGATAAGGGGTCGGGCATTTGTATTTCTGAATTTGAATATGTTGAAAAATATGTGTCTGTGCCAAAAAATATATATTATCGGTTTATCCGATTTTTTTGGAGTTTTTATATTTTCAATCCAAAGGGTCTTTTTTTTACATGTTAAAGCTATAAAATGTATCAGGAGTTTTGACATTTTCACAATAAGGAAAGATTTAATTCTTTGATTCAATGCCATATTTCTTTATCTTATAAAGTAAAGTTCTGTAACTTATCTTTAATATTTTTGCGGATTTTTTCCTATTGAAATTTGTTTCGTTGAGTGTATCTTCAATTTTCTTTTTTTCCACCCTTTTAATAATGCTCGAAGAAAGATTTTTTAATCCTGCGGAATGGTATTTATAATCGGGAATACTTATGGATTCTTCCGGTAGTATAATGTCTTCCGTTTTCAATGTATCTCCTCTTAAAGTTATCAATCCTCTCTCAATAGTATTTTGTAATTCCCTGATGTTTCCGGGCCAGCTGTATCTTTCCAGCTTTTTTATAGTATTTTTATCAATGATAATATTGCCTTTTTTCATTTCCGTTGAATATTTTTTTACAAAATATTTTGCAAGAAGAGCGATATCTTCCTTCCTGTCTCTCAATGGCGGTATATGGACGGGAAAAACACTTATTCTGTAATAAAGATCTTTTCGGAATTTTCCATTGGCGACGGAATCGTTTAGATCAATATTTGTTGCGAATATGAATCTGATGTCCAAAGATATTTCCTTGTTACTTCCTAATCGTGTTACTTTCTTTTCTTCAATAACCCGAAGTATCTTTCCTTGCAGGTTTAGCGGCAGATCACCTATCTCATCAAGAAAAAAGGTCCCGCCCTGTGATAATTCAAGTTTTCCGGTATGTCTTAAATGAGCGTCGGTAAACGATCCTTTCTCATGTCCGAATAATTCATTCTCCAAAAGAGTCTCGGGAATCGAAGCCGAATTAATTGCTATGAACGGTTTTCCTTTTCTTGAACTGAGTTCATGTATTGCTCTGGCAAATAATTCTTTTCCTGTTCCACTCTCACCCAATAGAAGGACAGGAGTGTCCGTAGGGGATACTTTTTTCAAGTTTTCAATCGAATCCATTAACGATTCGCTTTTTCCGACGATTGTATATCTGTCGGATTCCGTTCTAAGAGCACTCTTTAGTATTACATTCTCTCTTAAGATCCTTGTCGATTCTATTGCTTTCTCAATAATAACAAAAAGGTAGTCGGGATCGACCGGTTTTGATACAAAATCGAACGCCCCCTCTTTTATCGCCTCGACGGCGAGTTCAATCGATCCGAAAGCGGTAAGTATAATAAACGGAATCTCAATATTTTTAACTCTTTTAAAAAAAGTCAATCCGTCCATATCTGGTAGTTGAAGATCGGAGATTATTAGGTCGAAGTTGTCCTTTTTTAATAGAAGAAGAGCTGAGGATACATCCGCAGCTGTTTTCACTCCGTATCCTTTTTCCGAGATAATATTACTCAGCATTTCCAACATTGAGGGATTATCTTCAACAATTAATATTTTTTCCATCTTAATCAATTATAAAGTATAATGAGCATGTTTTCAAAGTTGAAACTTTAAATAAGGTCTAAACATATACTCTTTAAGTATGAATATGATAAATAAAATTTTTTCCGATGAAATCAGAAGTCAATTTTCTTCCTCTCTTAATTCCGAGATTCCAAATGTGGATAATAGGCTGACCGGTCTTATAGTAGCAGGGCAATGTTCTTTTTGGAGTGGGGATATCTTATGGTTGCTTCCCGAATATTCCGGTTTTCTTGAGAAAAGGAGTGAACTTAGACAATGGATGCAGCTTGTCGGAGATTTTAGAGAGATTATTGTATTTCCACTTCCGTTCGGAGATCCATACGTTAATAATGTAATCTATCCTGATTACCATATCGAAAAATTTAATTTTATAAAATCAAGAATACAAAAAAAGAGCGTTGTTGTTATTGCATCTCTCCTTTCGGTTTCGATAGGAATTGAAACCGAAGATAAGCTGAAAGATATGATTTTCGTTGTTCGGAGGGGGGAAAAGATAAAACGAGACGGATTTATTGAAAAGTTGTTTGAGATGGGATATTCACACTCAAATTATGTTGATGGTCAGGGAGAATTTCATAAGCGGGGAGGTGTTGTTGACCTCTATCCTTCAGGAACGGAAAATCCGGTAAGGATTGAATTTTTTGGAGATGAAGTGGAGTCAATTACGGTTTTCAACCGATATCACAGAAGGTCGGAGAATCAGATTGATTTAATAGAGATACCTGTTTACGGGATGTTTGGAAAAAACATGAAGTTTTCAGACCTTCTGTCGCTTGGAGGAACAAAATCTTTACCGGAACACTTAATTGATCCCAAAATTATCTATAATGACAGAGATTCCGTTCAGATTGGTTCAAAAGATAGTCTTGATAATTTCAAGAAAATATATGAGTTTGAGGGGAACTCCAAGATTCCAAGTCCAGAAATTTTGTTGAAAGCGGATTTATCTCCTTTTCCGTACTTAAATATTTCATGTCTGACGGATGAAATATATTCCAAATCCGAGTTAAAAAAATTAAATAAGAATTTAAGGGGGTATAAAACATCCGATCTTGAAGAATTAAAAAAAGTTTCACAGGTTTCCGAAGTATTCTTATTAACAAAGAGTCGGGGTATTGTAGACAATCTTAGAGCAGGAGGAATTAGACTTAAATCCGAAAATTTCCCTATTCCACACTCTTTTAAGAATAGAATAACAGATTCTCTTTTTCTTACGGATAGAAAATTCGTATATAGTGATTCCGTTTCTCTTCCCGATGACTTTGAAAGTGAAAACCTTTTAAAAACACTTAAATCAAATGAGTTTATTGTCCATGAAAAACATGGTATCGGATTATTCAAAGGTATGCGGGTATTGAAGTTCGGAGAGGTGGAACAAGAGTTTATTAAAGTGGAATATTTAAACAGTGAGATCCTTTATGTTCCGGTTTCGGAAGTTAATGCACTGAAAAAATATTTTTCTTTCAAAGGTGATCCCGGGAAACTTGATAAGATCGGCGGGAAAAGCTGGAGCAGAAAAAAGTATAATGCAAAGAAAAGTATTATCTCTTTTGCCAAAGAGCTTCTTGACCTTTATGCACTCAGACGTTCGGTAAAAGGCTTTTCACATTTCGGAGATAGTGACATGGAGTCTTATTTGAGGAACTCTTTTCCGTATGTTGAAACTCAAGATCAAATTTTAGCAATAAATGATGTGATGAGTGATCTCGAAAAATCTTTTCCAATGGAGAGGCTAATATGTGGTGATGTCAGTTTTGGGAAAACCGAAGTTGCAGTCAGAGCGGCAATGAGAGTGGTGGGAAGTGGAGGACAGGTTGCATTATTGTGTCCTACTACCATACTTGCCTTGCAACACTTTAAGACATTTTCAAGGAGGTTTTCCGGTCTTCCGGTCAATATTAAAATGTTATCTCGCATGGTCTCCCCAAAAGAACAAAAATTAATTTTAAAAGAACTTGAAGAGGGAGGAATTGATATCCTTATAGGAACACATTCTATCCTTTCAAACAAGGCGGTATATAAAAATTTACGACTTTTCATTATTGATGAAGAACAGAGGTTCGGGGTATTCCAAAAAGAAAAGTTAAAGCAGGGAAAGGAAAATGTTGATGTATTAGTCCTTTCCGCAACACCGATACCGAGGACACTTTCATTGTCAATGGCGGGACTTCAAGATATTTCCACCATAAGGACTCCTCCAATGGGGAGAATGAAAATCAGAAATTATATAGGATCGTTTTCAAAACAGATAATAATATCGGCACTTCTAAAGGAAATGGAGAGAGGAGGAGGAGTTTACATAGTCTACAATTCCATTGAAAAAATATTTGAGTTTAAAGAAAGGCTCAACAATTGGCTACCGGATATTAATGTTACCGTAATTCATGCACAGATGAAAAATGATAGAATTGAGAGAAATTTAATGGAATTTATTAAGGGAGCTTATTCCGTTCTTTTGTCAACCACTATCATTGAAAACGGGATTGATATAGAGAAAGCAAACACATTGATAGTTATCGAAGCGGAAAAATTCGGTCTTACTCAGCTTTATCAATTAAGGGGACGTATCGGACGCGGAGAATTACAGGCATACGCATATTTCTTGACCGGAAGTAAAATTATTTCCGAAAAAGCAAAATTGAGATTAGAGGGGATCAGGGATCATTCCGATATAGGAGCGGGATTCAAACTTGCCGAATACGATTTAAAATTAAGAGGAGCAGGTTCTCTTTTGGGAAATAAACAACACGGACACATAGAAGCACTTGGATTTGACTATTACAACTCAATGTTAAAACAGGCAGTGGATGAACTAAAAGGGGTCGGAACTAAAAAATGGGACGGTAACATAAATATCCATTTCAAATATTTTATCGGAAATGATTATATCCTTAAAAGTTCCGATAGAATTTATTATTATTCGAAAATTGTTAAAGCAAAGACTTTTGATGAAGTTGATGCAATTAAAACCGATCTTGTGAATTGTTACGGAATGGTTGGAGAAGAAGAATCGAAGATTTTTTATGTAGTCAAGGTAAAGCTTATTGCTGCACTTGCAGAGACGGATAGTGTCGATATCTTCTCAAACCGTTTTAAATTGGGATTTACAAAACGTGACAAAATGGAAATTATTTTCAATGAATTGCTGTCAAAGGGGATCAAATTGAATAAAGATGATTCTATCTCTTTCACCGTTCAATTTGACGGTGATGAAGAAATTCTTAAGGAAATTTATTTTTTTCTTAAAAAGTTCACCGATTTTACAAAGAAAACTTATAAATCTGATATAATTTTTCCATGAAAAAAATTCTTGTTCTTTTAAATCCATCTTCTGCCGGAGGAAGAGCGGAAAAGAAGATTGGAAAAATACGGAAAAAATTTATAAAATGGGAAATTCCATACGATATTTATGTAACTAAATCCGAAGAAGATCTAAAGCAAAAAGCGGCAAAGGCAATATCGGATAGGATGGATATAGTTGCAGTCGGAGGAGATACTACGCTTACTTTTGTGGTAAATGAAATAATAAAAAGTAGTAATGGAGATGATATAAATCTTGGGATGATCGGAACGGGGTCGGTCAATGATATTGTTCGAGGAATCGGAATGGATAACATTGATCAGCTCCTTGGCGGTATAAAGAGAGGATTAACTCAAAAAATAGATGTCGGGAAAGTTGAAATATTACCTGAAGGAGGGATTTACTATTTTTTGGGTTCGCTCGGTGTGGGTCTTGGAACAACGGTTAACAAGTTTATTGAAGACTGGAAAGAGAGAAAAGTGATGATCACAAAAATTAAGCCGGTCATGGAATTGTCCGGATTGGTTAAAGCCGTTCGGGGTTCATTTTCGGATAAGAAAGTTCCTATAACCGTGACGATAGAATGGAATAACAAAAAAATAGAAAGAGATATTACTCTCCTTGTATTTCAGAACACTCCTCTTTATTCAAGAAGTTTTAAGTTAAGTCCGGATGTATCACCGTATGACAGCATCATGGACTGTGCAATTATTAACACAAAGTCTTTATCAAATACGGTTGGACTTGCCGTGTCCGTCATGAGAAGTAAACAGTTGAAACGACCTGAATTGGAGATTCTCAGAAATGAAGAATTTAAGGTGAGTACCACCGAAGGAATTGATATAGCAATAGACGGAGAGATTGTCGAGAATGTTTCCGAATTTAAAGTTTCTCTCTTAAAAAACGGTTTGAATATTTTTCAGCCTTTGTAACATAAAAATGTTTAGAGTCGGATATTGATTTTCTGACATTTGATAAACAAAATTTTGATTAAATACGTATGGATTTATTAAACCATGGCGTATAAGGAGATAAAATAATGAAAATCAAATCTATTTTGCCGTTAATTTTTTTACTTTCTCTTTTTTCCGGTATATTCGGAAAGATCAATGCTAAGCTAATGAAATACATGGATGTATCCGAAACAAAGATTGCCTTTGTTTACGGAGGTGATATTTGGTTGGTGCCGATAAGCGGAGGCACTGCTGTTCAAGTCACCCATTCTCCCGGAGAGGAATCTTGGCTTAAGTTTTCTCCCGATGGAAATTTTATCGCTTATACTGCTTATTATAATGGAAATAGCGATATATATGTCATTCCGGTAACCGGTGGTGTTCCCGTAAGAGTAACTTATAATTCATATGCCGATCGGATGGTAGAGTGGCATCCCGATGGTAAACGGATACTCATAAGATCTGCAAAAGAGAATGGGATAAGACGTTTGGGACAATTCTATCTTGTAGACAAAAATGGCGGATTTCCCAAGAAGTTGAAGATTCCGTACGGAGAACTTGCAAGTTTTTCCGAAGACGGAAGTAAAATCGCCTATATAACCAAAATAACGGAAAATTATCCGTTTAAAAGGTATCGAGGCGGACTCGCTTCGGATATCATCATTTATGACCTTAAAAAGAAAGTTGCAGAAAATATAACGAATACTACGGCTACCGAAGGTAAACCCGCTTGGATAGGTAATTTTATCTATTTCCTTTCGGATCGCGGTAAACATATGAGACACAATGTTTGGAAATATAATTTAAATGATAAATCTTTTAAGCAGATTACATCGTTTACCGACTTTGATATCACTCATATGTCAGCCGGAAAAAAAGATATTATATTTGAGATGGGCGGATCTCTTTATTTAATGGATATCAAAACCGAAAAGTTTAAAAAGGTTGATGTAAATGTGATAAGTGATCTTTCTATAGAAATGCCACGTAAAAAAAGAGTTGGCAAACAGATAACGAATGCGAGTGTATCTCCTGATGCAAAAAGGGTATTATTCGAGGCAAGGGGTGAATTATTCGATGTTCCTGCGGAAAAAGGTTTCACAAAGAACCTTACAAAAACAAGTGGTTCGTGGGAACACGATCCTTCATGGTCTCCTGACGGGAAGACTATTGCGTATTGGAGTGATGTATCCGGTGAGTATGAAATATATTTAAGGCACCTTGAAGGAAAAGTGGAAAAACTAACCAACCGGAACGGAGGTTACGGATATAAATTGTTTTGGTCTCCCGATAGTAAAAAGATAGCTTTTATTGATGAAACCAATACAATTTATAAAGTCGATGTGGAATCAGGAAATGTTTTGAAAGTTGCACATACAAAATGGAATGTAGGACACGGAGGAAGGCACTATTACAGAATTTCGTGGTCTCCAGATTCAAATTGGTTGACATTTCAACTTGGGAAGGATAACGGAAACAATGCAATATTCGTGTATGGTTTAAAAGATAAAAAACTGAATCAGGTTACAAACGGTTTTTTCAGCGATTTTAATCCCGTTTTTAGTGAAGATGGAAAATATCTTTATTTTTTAACGAACAGAAGTATGAGTCCCGTTTACTCGGATATGGGTGATGGAACTTGGGTCTATCCGAATTCTACACAAATTGCCGTTATAAGTCTTACCAACAGAGTGAGAACACTCCTTTTTACGGAGAACGACTCTTATAAACCGTTTAAAGAAAAAAAGACTCCCGAAAAGGGGAAAGATAAAGAGAATAAAAAGAAAAATCCTAAGATTACCGTTAAAATTGATTTTAACGATATTGAATCACGTATTGAAATTCTTCCTGTGAAATCAGGTAATATGGGAAATTTATATTCTTTAAAAGGTAAAATATTATATGTGAGGTTACCGAATTCCGGAAGCGGTAGCAGAGTTTCTTCCTTAATGTTCTATGATATTAAGAAGAGGAAAGAAAACAAGATATTATCAGGAGTGCGAGGTTATATGGTTTCTTCTGATGGTAAATCTATCTTGGTTAGAACGAAAATGGGTTATGGAATTATAAAACCTGCAAAGGGTCAAAAGATAAAGAAAACGGTTCCGGTAGACGGATTGGTGATGAATCTTGTTCCAAAAGAAGAGTGGAAGCAAATATTTAATGATGTATGGAGGAGACACAGAGATTTCTTCTATGATCCGAACATGCACGGTGTTGACTGGAAAGCCATGAAAAAAAGATACGGGGCTTTGCTTGATTATGCCAGAACCCGAACGGATATTAATACTATTTGTTCAAATCTTGCGGCGGAATTGAGTGCAGGTCACACTTATACATTCGGTGGCGATTCTGAACGAGTAATACCGAATATGACTGGATTTCTTGGTGTTGACTGGGTATTAAAAGAGAATAAATACATGATTGGAAGGATTGTAAAGCCGGCTGTCTGGGATACAATAACAAGATCTCCATTTGATAAATCGGGCGTTAATGTTGTTAAGGGTGATTTTATTCTTGCCGTGAACGGGATATTGCTTGAAAGCGATAAAGATCCTTATGCAGCATTTGAAGGTCTTTCCGGTAAAGTAGTTGAACTGACAATAAGTAAGAGTGGTTCATTTAAAGATTCAAAGAAAATAATTGTAAAATGTCTCAATCAGCGAGAAGAAACCAATTTGAGATTCCACGAATGGATTGAGAATAACAGATTGATGGTAGACAAACTTTCGGGAGGGAAGCTCGGTTATGTTTACATGACTGATACTTCAATGAGGGGTCAGAGTGATCTCGTTAGAATGTATTACGGTCAGGTTCATAAAAAAGGGTTTGTTATAGACGAGAGGTTTAACGGGGGAGGACAACTTGCCGACCGTTTCCTGGAGATAATAATGAGACCCGGAATATATAATCTTCAATGGCGTCACGGAAAAGATCAGACAATTCCGGTTAAAAAGAATTCCGGTCCTGTAGGAATGTTAATAAACGGATGGGCGGGATCAGGTGGTGATGGACTCCCTTGGGCATTTCGTGAATTAAAAGCAGGTCCTATTGTAGGGGAGAGGACTCTTGGTATCCTTGTAGGACCGGCAACCGGTCACATGCTGATTGATGGTGGTGGTATAACGGTTCCGGGAGCAAGACTCTATTACAATAGTGGAAAATGGTTTGAAGAAGGGGTAGGGGTAAAACCGGATATTAAGGTATGGGATGATCCTAATATCTTGATGAAAAATAGGGATTTACAGATAGAAACAGTTGTTGCGGAACTGATGAAAAAGCTTAAAACAGATACTCCCGTTATGACTCCTGCACCTCCGAAAGAAGACAGGACGGCAGAGGGGCTTAGGAAAAAATATAATAAATAAGTGAGTTGAAAAGAGTGCTTTGAAATTTTTATTTTATTTTTTTTAGTTTTTTTATTGCAAAATGTTGTCCGTTTTGATAAATTGCCTCTATTAGGAGGAAAAAATGGCTGAAATAGCATACTGTGTAAAGTGTAAAGCAAAATCTGAAATGAAGGATGCTCAAGAAGTAAAAATGAAGAATGGTAGACCTGCAATGAAGGGAACGTGCTCAAAATGTGGGACGGGGATGTATAAAATCCTTCCATCTAAAAAGTAGTTCAAGTATTAAACACTGTATTAAAACTACTTAGAAGTAATTAATGATCGAGTTAGGGGGGCGTATTGCCCCCCTTTTTTTTTTTGATTATATTACAAGTTTTTAATGATTTCTTCAGTCATTTCCTTTGTGGAAGCGGCTCCTTGTTCCAAAACTTGTTCGGTTCCCTTAAGTTTCTTCATATCGTAAGTTTTAACTTTACCCTCGGCAACAACCTTTGCTATTGATTTCCTGATTTTGTCGGAAGTACCGTTTTCCCCTATATGATCAAGCATCATACATGCTGAAAGGATCATGGCAATTGGATTTACAATAGAATTCTCATACTCTGCATATTTTGGCGCCGATCCGTGGGTAGGTTCAAATATGGCGATTTTTTCTCCGATATTTGCGGAACATGCAAATCCGAGTCCTCCCGTAAGACCGGCAAAGCCATCCGAAACAATGTCACCAAACATATTTCCGCTAACAATTACGCCGTAATTTTCAGGATTCTTCGTGAGCCACATCATTTGTGCATCTATGTTTGTATCCCATAATGAAATTTCCGGATACTCCTTCGCAATTTCTTTTCCGAGAGCAAGCATCATTCCTGAAGTTTCTCTTATTACATTAGGTTTCTCACAGATTGTTACCGACTTATAGCCGAATTTTTTTGCATAATTAAAAGCGGCACGAAGTATTCTTTCAGTCGCTTTCTTTGTGAATATCCTCGTTGAGATGGATAATTCATTTTTAGGAGCATTCTTAAAGTTTTTCATCTTCGGGTGAGTATTTAGAGCTTCATAAACCTGATCGGGGGGATCTGTCCATTCAACTCCTCCATATAACCCTTCGGTATTTTGACGAAAAATAACGACATCGACTTCCGGCTCTTCAATTGAATTATCTTTCCCTTTTCGTATAAAATTTAACGGATTACCCTTGAATGTTTTACAAGGACGTGTACAAATATCCAAATTGAAGTGTTGACGTAATCCGACAATCGGGCTGTAGTAAACAAATCCTTTATCTTTTAATATCGGATCAAGTTCTTTTGCCGCATCGCTTTTCGGTTTTGAAGTAATTGCTCCGAAAAGACCGATACTGTGTTTTTCAAGGATATCAAGAGTTCTTTGCGGAAGGGGGTTACCCTCTTTGCACCAAAATTCCCATCCGATATCCGCTTCAACATAATCTGCATTAAAACCTGCTGCTTCCATTACTTTTACAGCTTCCGGAAGAACCGTTTTACCGATCCCGTCTCCGGGAAGTAACACTATAGTTCTCTTTGACATAAAAATCCTCCTAAATCATTTTATTATTTATAAATTTTTTTGAAAACACTTATTTTATACAAGGGACTTGACATAATTGATAAGTCCGCCTTTGTTGAGAATATCCATAACCGTTTTCGGATAGGGAGAAAATGTGAATTCCCCTTTGCCGGTTATGATTTTCCCATTTTCCATATCTACCGTGACTTTTTCACCGTTATTTATTGCGTCTACCGCTTCCGGAGATTTTATGGCAGGCATTCCCGCATTAATTGCATTTCTGAAATATATTCTTGAAAAAGATTTGGCAATAATCACACTTATTCCCGCATACTTTATAGCAACGGCAGCTTGTTCTCTCGAAGAACCCATTCCGAAATTTTTTCCGGCTATCAGGATATCACCCTCTCCAACCTTTTTTATAAATTCTGGATCAAGATCTTCCATAGCATGTTTTGCCATCTCCTCGGGTTCCATCTTTTGGTATGTATATTTCCCCGGAAATATTACGTCTGTATTTATATTATCCCCGTATTTCCAGCCTTTACCTGTGAATATTTTTTTCATAATACTCTCCTCGGATCGGTGATCTCACCTGTTAAAGCGGACAAAGCTACAGTTATGGGTGATCCGAGATAGATTTCCGATTCTCTACATCCCATCCTCCCTTTAAAATTTCTATTCGCAGTGGAGAATGTGATTTCACCCGGAGCCATCACTCCCTGGTGAGCTCCAAGACAAGGACCGCATCCGGGATTCATTATAATTGCACCGGAATCTATAAGTGTTTCGATGGTACCGTTTTTTACGGCTTCTTTGTAAACGGTTCTTGAAGCTGGAATGATCAGTGTCCTTACTTTAACTTTATTGCCTTTCAGCACTTCTGCTGCAGCTTCAAGGTCTTCAAGTCTTCCGTTTGTACAGGTACCGATTAGTACTTGATCAATCTTAATCCCTTCAACTTCGTTAATCGGTGCATAGTTGTCAACCGTATGAGGTTTTGCAATTGAGGGAGATATTTCCTCAACGTTTATGTTGACTACACTGTAATAATCTGCATCTTCATCGGAGTAAATATTTTCATATTCTGTTCTTGCCCTTCCCCTAAGGAAGTCAAATGTATTGTGATCGGGAGGAGTATAACCACATTTTGCTCCCATCTCCGCTGCCATGTTGGAAAGTACCATACGCTCGGGAATAGTCATTCGGCTTACCGTATCCCCCGAAAATTCAACCGCTTTGTAGTCTGCTCCGTCAGATCCGATTTTACCGATTATATGAAGTGCAATATCCTTTGGAGTGATAAACTTCGGTGTTAATCCGTTTACGATTATTTTAATTGTCTCAGGTACGGAAAACCAGAGTTCTCCCGTTGCCCAAATTGCAGCAACTTCAGATCTTCCGATTCCTGCCGATAATGCTCCTATTGCACCGTAAGTCGTTGTGTGTGAATCGGATCCGACAATTAATTTGCCCGGCATTGCAAATCCTTGTTCCGTAAAAATTTGATGACAGATGCCATGGTTTATATCAAAAAAATTAGAGATATTTTGCTCTTTGACAAAATTTCTAATCTCCTTATGATTGGTAGCGGAGGATTCTTTCGGAGCAGGGATTTCATGATCAAGTATTATCACAACTCTTTCAGGATATTTTATTTTTTTTACTCCGATTTTTCCGAATGTAGCTGAAATAGCTGCTGCATTATCATGGCTCATGACGTAATCCGGCTCGACCGAAACGATATCTCCGGCAGAAACGTCTCTTCCTGCCTTCAATCCGAATACTTTCTCGGCAAACGTTTTTCCCATATCGACTCCTATGACGCCCGATAATTAAAGAGTGATAATTTTATATAAAAAAAAGTAATAAGTAAAGGAAAACGGAGATTCTATTTTATATTTGGGGTGTGGAAAGTATTTGGAAGGAAAAATTGATTAAACCGGAGATAATACATAATAACACAACAAAGAAGAGTGTAGATTTGTCTATAAGACTTCCCGAACATCCGATGGAGCAAAGTGCGGATGTTTATGATGTGTTTATTAATAAAAGAAAAAATGATACCGTAATAAAAAAGAGAGTTATTGCTGTTGGCAAAAGAGAAGTATCAATTAAACGAAATCAAAGAAATGGGTATGAGTATAATTGTGTAATGGTTCATGGGAAAAGTAATTCCGTGCTTTGTATTAGATTGGGTTCAATAAAATAAATTTTTAGAGAATTGTGGATAATTCAGAAACGAGGTTATTTTTCGTATAACTCAACGGAAAAAAGTTATGTGTGGGGATAGCGAAGATATTAATCAAGTTGACCGGTACCGTTGAGCTGTTATAAAATCATCTGATGAAATTAAGTGATTTTTCTTTTGATCTTCCTGAAGCTCGTATTGCAAAATTCCCTGCAGGCAAACGTTCGGAATCAAAATTGATGGTAGTAAACAGAGAAACAGGAGATGTTACTCATCATATTTTTTCAGAACTTCCGGACTTGTTGGAAAAAAATGATTTTCTAATAATGAATAATACGAAAGTGGATCCTGTTCGGATATTTGCTCTTGCCGATCAAAAAAGGGTTGAAATTTTAGTAATAAAGAAAATATCCGAAAATATTTTTGAAGGGTTTGCTCTTCCGGCAAAAAGACTTAAGATCGGGACTAAATTGGATTTTGGAAACGGGAGATTAGGAGTGGTTGAATCCTCCGGTTACAGAGGTAAGAGAACTATTAGTTGTAATTGTTCTTCGGACAAGGTGATAAAGGACGGGTTTGCCCCTCTTCCGCCTTACTTGAAGAGAAAGTTTAAAGAAGCGTCCGAATATAAGAGTTTTGATCTGGAGAGATATCAAACGGTATACTCAAAAAACCCGGGTTCCATTGCCGCTCCTACGGCAGGTCTTCACTTTGACAAAGCTATCATTGATATCATTAAACTAAAGAACAAGATTTTTGAAATTACACTTAGTGTAGGTCATGCTACTTTTCAAAAAATTGAGGTTGAAAATATCAACGACCATAAGATGGGCAGGGAGTTTATTCACATAGAAAAGAAAGTGGCGGATGAGATAAAAAAAATGAAATCAACAGGAGGAAATCTTGTTGCGGTAGGGACAACATCCGTCCGTTCTCTCGAAACATTCGCCCTGCTTGATGTTCCTTTGGAATCTTTTGCTTCGGAACTTTTCATCCGTCCGGGATTCAAATTTAAAATGGTTGATAAATTGATCACGAATTTTCATCTTCCGGAATCTTCTCTCTTCATACTGGTTTCCGCTTTTGCCGGATTGGAATTAATGATTAGAGCTTATCAAATTGCAATAAAAAACGGATATAATTTCTTCTCATACGGAGATGCGATGTTGATTATTTGATAAAAAACAAAGATTTCAAAAATATTTGAGAAAAATCATTGCAGAAAGTCAAAAAAAGATGTACAATTCCCCTGAAAAAGTGCTTATTTCCATTTTTTCGAAATTGACACACTTTGTATAGGTGTGGTATACTCTTTGAGTTTTTTGCTGGCGTAGCTCAGTTGGTAGAGCAGCT
>CAYRAO010000031.1:0-23916 GCA_964422395.1 uncultured Clostridia bacterium | reverse complement strand
GATTTACGGATAAAGGAGTGCCTGTTGCTTGTGGGTCGCCCGGAGCATGTTTCCAAGCCGTCGTCATAGTTGTACCTATGTTGCTATCATTGCCACTATCAAAATTTACATAGTAGTCAGTAGCATATGCTTGCCCTGTAATTAAAACTGCTATCATAATTAGAAATAATCTTTTCATTCCTGCTTTCTCCCTTTTTAACTTTTCCCTTAATTTCTTGATTTTTAATCGGGATATTTTTTTATCCCAATCCTAAATGGAACATTAAGTTTAGACAACGTTACCTCTTTATATCAAAAGAAAAAAACAAAAGAGTCCCAAATTGTGAATTTTCACAATTTGGGACTCTTCTCAAGAAAATTAATCCTTACACACAAGAAAGTAAATTGTGTTTTCTTGTACGATGGAATATAATGATTTAAGGAATATTTTGAATAAATTACTGTCTATTTTTCTTCTGTTATCGGTTTTCTTGTTGCATGGGACAGACAAGAATGATCAGAATAAAATAATCACCCCGAAAACAAAAAGCCATAAACTTAAAACCCTCTTGGAAGAAGCCGGATCTAAAACAATTTTTTCGGGAAACAGGCTGATAAGGATAGGAAAAGAAATAATTTCAATTGCAGATAATGTAAAAGATCAGAAATCAAAAATTATCGGATTACAGACTTTGGCAAAAGGATATAGTTCCAACGGAAATAATAAAAAATCAATTTCTCTTCTCTTCCAAAGCCGTGAATTAGCGAGGCAAATCAATGATCCGAAAGGTGAGGCAAATGCAAATTCTGAACTTGGAAATCAATTATATTTTTCTTTCAATGATTTTAAAAGAACAATAACCTATTATCAAAAGGCTCTTGATATATATGTTAAAATTAAGGATAAATACGATGCAATAAGAATTCGCAATAATTTAGCAGAGGTTTATTTAAAGGTTGGAAGGTATCTGGAAGCTATCAAGCTATACACTTTAGCTTTAGAACAACTTGAGAATCTTGACAAACCTTATGCTTATTCTAAAATGGTTGTTCTTGGAAATTTAATTGATATTACTTGTCAAATTGGCAATTTGAAAATCACTAAAGAATATATTGACAAATACGAAGAGATCCTTGATTTAAATTATAATCAGAATAGATTGCTAAAATTATATATACTCAAATCAAAGTATTTTGAACGAAAAAAAAAATATGATAAAGCATTGGATTGGATTAATAAGGCACTTGATTTTCAAAAAAAAACATCAAATAAAAGCTCTTCACTCGCCAAAGCCAGAGTAAAGATGGGTATACTAATTTGCAAGTTGGGCATATTATTGAAAAAAAACATTTTAAAACAAGTTGAACTGAATTTATTAAAACTAAAACAATTGTTGAGTGTTTTTCCTGACTCTTTCACAAAAACAGGATACCTGTTAATTCAGTCTGAATATTACTATAGATGCGGAGACACCAAATCCGCTATCATTTTTGGAAAAAAGAATGAGTTGCTATGTAAGAAAAATAATTTTTTTAGAGAATTGGAAAAAATTTACTCAAAACTATCAATATGGTATCTCGAACTTGGTCAAAAAAACTTAAGTTTAAAATATCATAGAAAAAAAAGTTCGATAAATGAAGAGAAACTTATATACGAGCTCCCTGCAAATATTATGGAAATTATATTAAAATACGAACAGAAAAAATTATCAAATGAAATAATAATGGTAAAAAAAACAAATTTACATACAAGAATATTAATGATTTTTATAATTATTTTTCTTGTTTCCGTCTTTATCTATATAATGCAAAAACTCAAAAGAAAAAGTACAGATAAGTTAAAAGATATGGAGAGAAACCATATCGACCAACTGACTGCATTAAAAAGGCAATTGGAAAATCATGCAAAAAGAGGAAACAAAAAAGAAGAAAAAAACGAAAGTTTTAATGCCGAATATATTATGCAGCGCATTCTTAGAATAATAGAAAAAGAAAATCTATATTTAAATACAAATTTGGATCTTGATCATTTGGAAAAGGTTTTAAAAATAAATCGTAAATACCTTTCGAATGCCATAAATACTTGTTGGGGAAGTAACTTTAATGCCCTGATAAATTCATATAGAGTTAAAGAAGCAAAAAAACTTCTTACCGATCCAAAGGAAGAAAAGCTTACATCCATTCAAATAGCTTTCAAAGCGGGATTTAATTCCAAATCGTCTTTTAACAGAATATTTAAGGAGAATGTTAAAATGACTCCGAAAAGATACAGAGAAATATTTTTTGAATCGGATGTGAACAAATTAAAAAAATAATTTTATTCAATAAAAACAGTTGATTCATGCTAAAAAAAGTTATATTGTTAGGGTCTATAATTTTTAATTATAAGGAGGCACAATGTCAAAGATAGACCTTTCTTTAACCAATCTTGATGTACTATTTCCCGATAATTTCACACAGGAACAGATAGCAAAAGGGAAAACACTTTTTTTGAAGGAACTTGCATACACAACTCACAAGTTCTACGGTGGAAAGATACAGACGATGCCTAAAGCCGGAGTTTACGGTTTTAATTGGTTTAATGTCTGGTATACACCCGGTGTTTCCAAAGTTTCAACTTCCATACGTGATAACAATAATTCCTCCTTTGAAATGTCCAACAGAGGAAATCTTGTTGCGGTTGTTTCCGATTCGACAAGAGTTCTCGGTGACGGAGACTGTACACCTTCGGGCGGATTAGGAGTTATGGAGGGGAAAGCTTTCCTGATGAAATATTTGGCCGGTGTTGACGGAGTGGCACTTTGTATTGACAGCTATAACAAAAACGGGGAACATGATCCCGATAAGATAATTGATTTCGTAAAAATGCTTCAACCCAGTTTTGGTGCCGTAAATCTTGAAGATATATCCCAACCCAATTGTTATAAAGTACTTGATACTCTGCGTGAAGAAGCTGATATCCCTGTTTGGCACGATGATGCTCAGGGAACCGGTTCCGTTACTCTTGCAGGACTTATAAATGCCCTTAAAATTGCCGATAAAGATATTAAAAATGTTAAAATAGTCTTCTACGGTGCCGGAGCTTCCAATACTACAATAGCAAGATTGATAATTAAAGCAGGTGCCGATCCTGAAAAAATGATACTGTTCGATTCAAAAAGTTCACTCCATAAAGGGAGGGACGATATAAAAGCAGATTCCAGATTCTACAGAAAGTGGGAACTTTGCGAACAGACTAATCCCAATGGAATAACCGATATGGATACTGCAATGAAAGATGCGGATGTCCTTATTGCATTAAGTAAGCCGGGACCGGATGTTATTAAAAAGGGATGGATCAGTTCGATGGCTAAAAAATCGATCGTATTTGTATGTGCAAACCCCGTTCCCGAAATTTATCCTTATGCGGCAAAAGAGGCAGGAGCTTACATTGTTGCAACGGGAAGAGGTGATTTCCCCAATCAAGTAAATAATTCTTTGGGATTCCCCGGAATATTGAAAGGTTCGCTCATCGTCAGAGCAAAAAAAGTGACGGATGAGATGGCAATTGCCGCTTCGTATTCAGTTGCTAATTATGCTGAAAAGAAAGGGATATCTCCCGATTACATAATGCCGACGATGGATGAGACGGAAGTTTTTGCTCACGAAGCGGCAGATGTGGCAATGGAAGCAATAAAGAACGGCGTAGCAAGAATGGATTTCAGTTGGCAGGAAGTTTATGATAAAACCCTTGCCGATATAAAAGATGCAAGGAGTTCAATGAAGCTTTTAATGGACAATGATTTTATTAAAGAACCCGATCCTGCTATGTTGGAAGAAGCACTGAAAAAAGCAATTGAAGAGGTAAAATAGAAGATACTTTCCCTATCACTCGTCGGTTTTCTTCAAAAAACATTTTTTATATAGCTTAGCAAACTTAATAGTTGACAATAATAGGAAACTATTGTAGTATTGGAATATGAATTTTACCATTAAAACGGAATATGCTTTGCGAGCACTTCAAGAAATTCTAACCGGTAACGGTGAGCCTGTGAATCGGAAACAAATTTCCGCAAACCAGAATATATCCGAAAGCTTTCTGGAAAAAATTTGTCTCGATCTCAAAAAAAATAATATACTAAAAAGTAAAAAAGGTCCCGGTGGAGGTTTCGTAATATCAAGGGAACCGAAGAATATATCTTTCTGGGATATATACAGAGCCGTTGATCTTCAAAATATTGAATTCATCGATTGTTATCCGGGAATAAACGGTAAATGTGAATTGCACAACAAATGCCAAATTAAGGATATATGGACGCAGTTTAATCTGAAATTAAGAGAATCAATGAGTAATATAACTCTTGCGGATATAAGCTGACGGAAGGTTAAAATGGATAAGAATGAAGAGGGGAAAAAACTTCTCAAAAAACTTGAGGATAGCGAATATAAATACGGTTTTCAGACAGAAATTGACATGGATACCTTTGGAAAGGGTTTGAATGAAAACATTGTCCGATTGATATCCAAGAAGAAGAATGAACCGGAATTCCTTCTTGAATGGAGACTTCGTGCTTATAGACATTGGCAAACTATGGAAATGCCGGATTGGGCACATCTGGATATCAAGCCGATAAATTTTCAGGAGATTGTCTATTACGCAGCTCCGAAAAAGAAAAAACAGTTGGATAGTCTTGACGATATTGATGATGAGATTATTGATACGTTCAACAAACTCGGAATACCTCTTTCGGAACAAAAAAGGTTATCGGGCGTAGCTGTAGATGCCGTATTTGATTCTGTATCGGTAGCCACTACTTTTTCGGATACACTTAAAAAACTCGGAATAATTTTCTGCTCTTTTTCCGAAGCGGTTGAAAATCATCCCGAATTGATAAAGAAATACCTCGGATCGGTTGTCCCGTATCGTGATAATTTTTTTGCAGCACTAAACTCAGCCGTATTCAGTGACGGGACATTCTGTTATATTCCCAAAGGTGTTACTTGTCCAATGGACATTTCCAGTTATTTCAGAATTAATACTGCAAATATCGGTCAATTCGAAAGGACTCTTATTGTTGCGGAAGAAGGTAGTTCGGTAAATTATCTTGAAGGATGCACTGCACCGATGAGAGATGAAAACCAACTCCATGCTGCGGTTGTTGAACTTATTACTCTTGATGATGCAAAGATAAAGTATTCAACCGTCCAAAATTGGTATCCGGGTGACAAAGACGGGAAAGGTGGAATATACAATTTTGTAACTAAGCGTGGAATTTGTAAAGGAGTGAACTCAAAAATTTCATGGACACAGGTCGAGACAGGTTCTGCAATAACCTGGAAATATCCGAGTTGTATATTAAAGGGAGATAACTCTGTCGGAGAATTCTATTCCGTTGCCGTAACAAATAATTATCAGCAAGCTGATACCGGAACAAAAATGATCCATATCGGAAAGAATACAAAAAGCACGATAATTTCAAAAGGGATATCTGGCGGGTTCAGCAGCAATTCTTACAGAGGACTTGTACGTATGACAAAAAGTGCCGAAAATTCAAGAAATTTTTCTCAATGTGATTCACTTCTTCTGAACAATAAATGCGGGGCACACACCTTTCCATATATTGAAGTTCATGAAAATAATAATTCGGAAGTAGAACATGAAGCTACAACATCGAAGATCGGAGAGGATCAACTTTTTTACCTGCAACAGAGAGGACTTTCCATGGAAGATGCCATTTCAATGATAGTTAACGGTTTTTGCAAAGAAGTCTTAAATGAACTCCCTATGGAATTTGCGGTGGAAGCTCAGAAACTTCTGGATATAAGTCTTGAAGGAAGTATCGGATAAACGGAGGATACGATATGCTTAAAATTGAAAATTTAAATGTAAATATTGGAAATAAAAAAATCTTAAAAGGGATCAATCTTGAAGTTAAAAGAGGAGAGATTCACGCAATAATGGGACCTAACGGTTCGGGGAAAAGTACATTGACCCAGACAATTGCAGGTCGAAAAGAATATATTATTAAATCGGGTAAAATATCTTACAAAGGGATGGATATTTCGGGAATGGCTCCTGAAATAAGGGCAAGGGAAGGAATCTTTGCAGCATTTCAATACCCTATCGAGATTCCCGGGGTCAATAATGCCTACTTCCTCAGAGCAGCTTTAAATGCAAAGAGGAAACACGAAGGTCTTGAAGATATTGAAGCTCTTGATTTTCTTAATCTTGTAAAAAAAAAGATGAAAGAGATCGGTATGAAAGAAGATATGTTAAAAAGATCCGTAAACGAAGGTTTCTCCGGAGGGGAGAAAAAAAGAAATGAGATACTACAACTCTCAATTCTTCAACCGGATATTGCAGTACTTGACGAGACCGATTCGGGACTTGATATTGATGCTTTAAAAATTGTGGCGGAGGGTGTAAATAAATTTCATAGTTCCGAAAAAGGGATAATATTGATCACACACTACCAGCGACTTTTAGATTACATAAAACCGGATTTTGTCCATGTACTTTCGAACGGCAAAATCATCAAATCCGGAGGGAGTGAATTGGCTTTTGAACTCGAAAAGAGAGGTTATGACTGGTTGGATAACGGTAAAGATGAGAATGGAGATATTAAATGAACCGATCTCTTCCCGTATTAAATCTGATTTCACCCCTTCCGTCAAAATGGGGAAATGATGATACTACAGTGTCAAAACTAAGGGAAAACGGAAAATCCGTTTTTATTAGAAAAGGGATTCCCACAACAAAGGTTGAAGAGTGGAAGTATACGGATCTGACAAAATTTTCAGAGATTAATTTTCATTTCAATCCCGAATCATCACCGGAAACAGATCGTAGAACCGTTACGACAATATTACCAAAGAAATTATCTCCATGCTCAATTGTGTTTATAAATGGAAAATACTCTGAAGAATACTCCGATATTACACAGACAGAGGGTCTCTACATTCAAAATATCAGGAGTATTATTGATTCGGGAGATACGGATATCCTGAAAAACATGAAAAATATTGAAGACAGCTCAAATATAATGGCAAATTTGAATCGGGCATATTTTAACGACGGTATTATTATTAGAACAGATAAAAATATAAATATTGAATTTCCCATACATGTAATTTTCCTTTCTACAAAGAACAGTTCTCCCCAAATGATCCATCCTTTTAATCTGATAATAGCTAAAAACGGAAGCAAGCTGTCAATAATTGAAGAGTACATCGGAGAATCTGATTCACTATACTTTTCAAATCCGGTCACCGAAATAGTTTTAGATAAAGGTGCGGAAATAGATCATTTCAAAATTCAAACGGAAAGCAGTTCTTCGTTCCATATCCATTCCTTAAACATTACGCAAGGGAAAGATACAAAATTTTCCTCTCAATCGGCTTCCTTCGGAGGTGCATTAACAAGAAACAATATTTCATCCGAATTAAATGGAAGCGGATCAAAATGTACTATTGAGGGTATATACTCATTAAAAGGTGATCAACACTTGGACAACCATACTACTATATTTCACAACTCACCTTTTTGTAAAAGTTCCGAAGAGTTCAACGGAGTACTTGACGGTAAATCAAAAGCGATATTTGACGGTATGGTTTATGTCGGAAAAGATTCGATACAAACGGATTCATACCAATCCAACCGCTCCCTGCTGATCTCGGATTCGGCAAATGTTAATTCCAAACCTACACTCGAAATATATGCCGACGATGTTAAATGTTCACACAGTGCCTCAGTGGGACAACTTGATCCCGACTCTTTATTCTACCTTAGATCAAGAGGTATAGGGAAAAATGAAGCGATGAAGATACTTACATCGGCTTTTTTAGAGAAGATATTGGAAAGATTCAGTAACAATAAAGTTTCAGATAAAATAGGTAAATTGCTTAATAACGAGATGAAAAATGAAAATTCAGAACAATAATATTCGCAACCCGATTTTTAATGTAAATAGAATCAGAAAAGATTTCCCAATTCTTGAAAAAAAAATAAACAATAAACCTCTTGTATACTTTGACAATGCGGCAACATCGCAGAAACCGATACAAGTAATCGACAGACTTATTAAGTTTTATAAAGAAGAAAACTCAAACATTCACAGAGGTGTTCATACCCTTAGTAACATTGCAACGGAAGAATATGAAAAATCGAGAAACCGAATAAGAAAATTTATTAACGCTTCCGACAACAAAGAAATTATTTTTACAAGGGGAACTACGGAGGGGATAAATCTTGTTGCTCACAGTTTTCTTGAGGAAAAGTTGAAAGAGGGTGATGAAATAATAATTACGGCAATGGAACACCACTCAAATATCGTACCGTGGCAAATCTTACGTGACAGGAAAAAAGCAGTTCTCCGTATCCTTCCGATGAATCGTAAAGGAGAACTTTTGGTAGATCAACTTGAAGAAATGGTAAACGAGAAGACAAAGTTTATTTCAATAACCCAAATGTCAAATGCATTAGGTACGATAAACCCCATAAAAGAGATAATAAATACCGCTCACAAATATAAGATAAGAGTTCTCGTTGACGGAGCTCAATCAATCCCCCATATGAAAATTGATGTAAAGGATCTTGACTGTGATTTTTTTGTTTTCTCCGGTCACAAAATTTACGGCCCAACCGGAATAGGAGTCCTTTACGGTAAAGAAGAAATTTTAGAAGAGATGACCCCATATCAGAGCGGCGGAGATATGATCAGAAATGTTACCTTTGAAAAAACACTCTACAATGACCTCCCCTACAAATTTGAAGCGGGAACACCTGATATTTCGGGAGTAGTCGGTCTTAGTGAAGCGATTAAGTATGTTGATTCTGTAGGGATAGAGAATATCTCAAAACATGAAGATCAATTATATAAGTATGCGGTTTCCGAATTGGGAAAAATTGAAGGGATCGGATTTATCGGAGAAGCAAAAAAACGGACCGGAGTTATATCATTTGATATTAAAGGGATACACCCGCACGATATCGGGACAATCCTAGATCAGGAAGGAGTGGCAATAAGGACAGGTCACCATTGTGCACAACCCGTTATGGATTTTTTCAAAGTTCCTGCTACAGCAAGAGCCTCATTTGCATGTTATAATACTTTGGAAGAAGTTGATATATTTGCAGATGCGGTAAGAAAACTTTATGAGGTGTTTAAATAATGACCGAATTGAAAGATCTTTATCAGGAGATAATTCTTGACCACAATAAAAACCCGAGAAACTACGGTAAACTTAGCGACCATACACACAAGGCGGAAGGGTTCAATCCGATGTGCGGAGATCACTATTCCATATATCTTAAAATTAAGAATGATCGGATAATCGATGTGACCTTTGAAGGAGCAGGATGTGCAATTTCAAAATCTTCAGCCTCAATGATGACAGCGACCCTAAAAGGTAAAACGGTTGAAGAAGCAAAAAAAATGTTCGATAAATTCCAAAATATGATGACAGGTGATAACCCTTGTGAAGAAGTTCCAGAAGAAATTTGTAAAGTCGAACCTTTACAGGGGGTAAAAAAATTTCCCACAAGAATTAAATGTGCAACATTAATTTGGCATACTATGAATAATGCTCTAAAAGGGGAAAACAAATCTTCAACGGAATAGAATATCAAAAAACCAAGGGAATTTTAAACAATAAACCTTAAATCTACTAAGGATAAATTATTTTTTTTGAATTTATCTACTTTTCCTTATTTTTAATATACCGCCCGTAAAGAGAATCCCAGTAAAAAGAGTCCTTTTTCAACCATTTGTCAAACCAGGCAATTATTGTCTTCATCCATCTGACTCTTTTGGAATAATCCATTATCCAATGAGCCTGTCCTTCAATGGTAATTAAAGCAACTTCTTTCCCAAGAATCTTTAATGCCGCATACATCTGATAACTTTCACCGGGAGGAACATTATTATCTTTATCTCCATGAAGAAGTAAAAGGGGGGTATCTATTTTATCCGCCATGAATAGCGGACTCCTCCCGACATAAATATCCTTTCTATTCCAAGGAAAACTATCGGCAGTTGCAACACCACTATATGTATAACCCCAATCACCCACTCCCCAGTAACTTGAGAGAGCACTTATCCCTGCATGTGAGATAAAAGCAGAGAAAATATCGGTCTGAGTTGCAATATACTGAGTAAGAAATCCTCCGTAAGAAGCTCCCATTGCTCCAACTTTTTTCGGATCTATGAATGTATGACTTTTTAGAAAAGCTTTCGTCGCCTCTATAACTTCTTGAGCGGTTGTCTTTCCCCAATCGTTGACATGAACAGCGGAAAATTTCTGCCCGTATCCGACCGCTCCCGAAGGCTGCATGATATAAACTATATACCCGTTGGCTGCATACCAGTTAAACGGATAGCGTCCTCCGAAACTCCTCTCCACCGGAGATGTCCCTCCATAATAGTAAACTATGCACGGATACTTCCTTCCGGTATCAAAATTAACAGGGTAGTAGATACGTCCGTATATTATTTTCCCTTTTCCAACATTATGATCCCAGTTTTCAACTTTTCCGAATATAACATTTTTAAAATCCTTTTTATTATAATCTTTTAGAATAGAGGTTTTTAGAGACCTAAGATCGGTTTTATACAGTTTGTAAGGATTGGCTGACCCAGATCCCCAAAAAATTGCAGTTCTCCCGTTTTTGGAAATCCATACTCTTCCTGTTACATCTACAGGTAAAGAAATCTTTTTAAACTTTTTATTTGAAATTGTGTATCTGTACAGATTTTCATACGATCCTTCCGTTACCGACATAAATATAGTGTTATTTTTTGTCCAAAATGCATTTTTCACCGAGGGATCAAAATCCTTGGTAAGAGGCTCTGCCTTTCCGGTTTCAGGATTAAAAACATACAACTGATTGTCATAGTCATTTGGTATAACTCCCTTTTCAAGATTTCTTCCGACTCCATTAAATGCCGAAGGACCTCCTGCCATAAGGATTTTTCTTGAATCGGGTGACCACATCACGGGAGACACGTTATTGCTTTCATACAACTTTCTTAAAGATAGAGAATCAATATCAAATAGATAAACAATTGTTTTAAAATAGGGTCTTTTTTTATTGTCGGAAATAGTTTTCCTAAAAATGATTCTCTTACTGTCCGGACTGATTACCGGACTACTCAAATCATCTTCAAACGACGCTATCTTATGAATTATGCCTCCGACCGGATAGAATATATACGTTGAGCTCTTATAGACCGGAGATAATGATCTTTCCGGAATTTCACTAACATATTTAAATCCGTTTCCCATATTTTTTTTATGATATCTTGTATAGATAATGTAAGTATTATCGGGTGACCAAGTATAGTCGGAGAAATTTTTTATCCCTTTTTTGATAAGCTTTCTGCTTCCTGTCTTTATATTCATCCGATAAAGAGAAGTCCGCTCTTTATCTGTGACCGCATAACTTAAAGAAATTGAATCTTTAAGCCAATTTACATTTGAGAACTTCCCGCTCCCTTCCGTTGAGAATATTATTTTTCCGGTATCAACCTTTAATACTTCATTCCATACCGTCGGTTTTTTATCCTGCTCTCTCTTTTTTATTGTTACAAATGCAAGTTTTCCGTCAGGAGATAACTTTACATCCGATACTTTGGACATATTCAAAATATTCCTGAAATTTACACGCCTTTGAAGCTTTGTCGAAAACTTCAGATCCCCTCTCTCAACAATATCTCTATTTCCCAAAAATGTTTCAAGTTTAAACTCCTTATTCGCAGGAACGAAAACCTTCAATAGCAATATATGTTTTGAATTTAACATATCAAGTTCCGCTTTCACTATTCCGCTTTTTCCGTTATAACTTTTTTTTACCTTTCTACCATCAAAAAAAATATCTACAAAAGAGTCGGTTACCCCTTTTAAAATAAATGTGGTTTTAAGCCTTTTGTACGCATCAGGATAAGTTGCAAAATAGTAGATTGAATCGTTTTTCGGTTTGAATAAAACGGATTTTGCTCTCTCCCACTTCAGAACCACATTTGATAACCACCGAACATTCACTCCTATCTCGGGAATTACCGAACCGACATCAAGATAAGTATGATCGGCTCTATCTTTCTTAGAATCATATACTCTGTTCTCAAGCATAGTAACCGGAGCAGGTCCAAGTTGTAACCACTCCTCTATCCTCACTATGTTCGTCGTTTTTTTGTTTTCCGCAAAGATCAAATTAATGGAAAAAATCAGGAAAATAAAAATAAGTAAACTTTTAAATTTCATAGAACCTCCTGAAATATAATTACTAATATACGAAAGTTTGCTTACTTTGTATATAAAAAAAGTTAGTTTCCGATTTTTTTAGAACCTGAATACTACTCCCAGAGCAATTTTAATACCTGAAAAATCAAGTTCGGAATCTAACTCTTCAATCTTCATTTTATTAAAATCGTACCTTATATCGAATTTTAGATTAATATTCTCTTTAAATTTGTAATAAAGTCCTCCGATCCCTGAAAATCCCACGGATGTTCTAAAAGAAGTATCAAGTTCCAACTCCTCACTTTTCTCCTTCACGGCAAGTGAATTTAATGCTGCCCCGACATAAGGTAACACTTTACTATTATTACCGCCGAATATAAATTTTCCGCCGATATAAAATGAGAACATTGTCAAATTAACTTCGGAAATTGATTTTGAAGACCCCGATTTCGGGATATACCATACATTGGCAAACAATTCGACTCTATTAAGAACATTTACAGACAGATCAACTACCCCCGAGATAATACCGGAGCCATACAATCCGGTAAACAATTTATCTGTTACTGAGTAATAACCGAATCCGATTCCTGCAGCCATTTTCTTACTGAAAATTCTATTTAACAGAGCAACTTTTTCCTTCTCCGTCCGTCTGATCACATATTTCCCCAACGTGGAATCGTAGTACAGAACTCTAATCTTTTTCCCGTCATCAAGGCAGTCAAAATTAGTTATTATCTGTTCATCTCCATCTTTAAGCCCCGAAAGAACAATGATCTTGCTTCCTTTATCAGCTCCTATAACAAGAGGAACTTTTTTTGCCCTTCTGTTTTTAACGATGTAAGAGTAGTAGCCGTTCGAATCTCTAAGAATTTCACTCTTGTTGACAACAATAACATTGGGATACTCTCTAAGAATATTTACTTTTGCTTTCATCCCTACTTTAAGGTTCTTTGAATAATTATCTACAACGACATAAACTCTTTCACCCGAAATCTTCAGCTTCCCATCAAATTCACCTGAGACTCCCTTAAATGCAGTACGCACTTTCAAATCTCTTCCGTAGTTTGAAATATCAGCTGTATTAATCGGTATGTAAACTTTGGAATCATCTTTTATCTTAAGTATGTTATTTCCTTTTTTTACAGAATCTCCACTTCTAACTATAGAGACAACAGTCCCGTCAACGGGAGAGTAAATATTCGGATTTGAGATCATACCGCTCAATTTCGGAATAAGGAGCGACCTTACTCTTATCTTCTCTTTTAGCTCATTTTCAAGACTTTCCGATCTCTCCTTCCAACCCTCTATATCCGAAAGGAGCTTTTTCCACTCGTTTAGAGATGACCTTGCATTCTCAAGTCTCTTTTTAATATCTTCCACATCGTATGCAATAAGGAGTTGTCCGCTTGACACTTCACTCCCGACGGAAGCATTGGACTTGGAAATTAATCCGTCTATCTCAGAATCGACAGTTTCAACAGTTCCCGAGACTATAACGGAATTAAAAGTTTCATAACCGGAGAAAACACCCCTCTTTACAATCCTGGTTTTCACTTTTACCGATGAAGGACAATTTTCGAAATCGCTCCACCCCTTCTTTTCCATAAATCTTACCGTATTAGAAACAACAGGCTTTTCTTCCCTTTTAACAATTTTTCTTACCGGTTTTTCTCTTTTTATAACTTTCTTTTCTTTTTTCTTTGCAGGTGCGGAAACCTTAAATTTGATCCTCTTTCCGTTCCGAAGGCAATCATCTTTTGTAGTGATAACTTTGTCACCTTCATTCAGACCGGACAGTATCACCACTTTCCCATCTTCTTCAGGGCCAGTTCTGACAACCACTTTCACGGCTCTTTTCTTTTTCACACAATAAACATAATCTCCAAAACTATCTCTATTTACAAGCGATTTGTTCAAAACTACTTCCGACTCATAGGTTTTTAACAGTACTTTAAATTTTCCCACACTTTTTGATGACAACTTCAAATCACTATTGTCAAAGGATACAACAACTTTCCCATTAACATTTTTAACTTTTCCGATTCTGACATTATCGACTCCATCAAACTTAACGGAAAGCCGGTCAAGCTTTGATATCAATGCGGCATCATCGCCGGAAAAACTCATCTTCATAACGGAATTGTCAAGTACCGTTGCAACCGTATCTCCGACAGACAGAACCGACCCTGATTTGACCACATCAACTATCTGACCGGTCTTATCCGATGCAAAGACACTCTCTTTTTTTAAAGCTTTGAACTCTTCGAGTTTTAACTCTATCTCTTTTATTTTCTTTTCGGCTTGAAGTTCGGCTCTTGCACTCCTTACCTTCCATTGTTTCCTTTTTTTTAGTTTTATTCTCCAGCCAGCAAGTAAAGTTTCCGTCTCCTTTATTTGATCATTATACTTCAGCAAATCAAAATTAATCAGGATGTCTCCTTCCTCAACTCTATCTCCGGAATTAAGAAATACTTTTGCTACCTTTCCGGCAACTGTTGATATAATTTCCGATTTACCACCGTCGTAAATACCCTTTTCAAAGTATTTATAATCATTGAAAGGAACTTTTTTTATCTGTTTGAATTCAACAAACACTTTACGCGGACACTTTTTCTTTTTTGTAATCTTTTTGACAACACTATTCTTATAACTCCCGTTTTTTGAGAATAAAACGAAAAGTGTTCCGGTGCTATGATCTTTGCTTTTATATCTGTACTCTTTGCAGTCAAATTTAGATATGCTCTCTCCGATCTTTTTTCCCGATTCTTCAGAGCAATAAACTCTAACTTCAATTAAATCTTCATGCTCAAAAGTTCCGAAAGATTCATATTTAAGAGTCTCTTTGTTCTTTACTAAAAAATCTATAAACTTTTCGTGATTCGGGGCTGAAATATTTTGACCCGAAAGAAAAACTCCTGAAAATATTGAAAAACCAAACACTATTATTAGCGGAAGAATCCAAGTTTTTTTCATTTTTGCTCCTAAGAATAAATGAATTTAAGAGGAATTATACTCAACACCTATATACATGTCAAATTTGAAGTATAACGTTTTATCTAAAAAATCCAAGATAAATTCATTTTGAACTTTAAAAGAAAAAAATGCGTACACTAAAATGTAAAGTATATTAAGATTTTTAACAATTTAGTCTGAGAATATTTGACTAAAAGTCGTAAAAGATATATAAGCTTATACACTATGGCTTAAAAGGAGTTGAAAATGAAAAAACTTACACTATTTGTGTCTTTAATTATCACAGTCCTTACGTTGACAATGACAACCGGCTGTAATGATAGAAATTCCAACGGTACAAGCTCGGCTGATCTCATAAAACTTTACGGTTATGTTCCCGATTCGGCTGTAGGTATATTTACGGTCGACTTCAAGAAAATAGTCGCCCTTTCCCTGTTAGATAAGTTTAATTCGGACACGAAGTTTAAAGATTTCGGTAAAAAACAGAAATTTTTTAAAGATTATAAAGATTTTGTAGACAAAACCGGTATAGATCCCAAGCAGGATATACGGGCCATTGTAGTTGCCATATTTGGAAAATTCGGTAAAAAAGAACCGGATATTTCGGCACTTATTAATCTAAAATACGACAAACAAAAGTTACTGTCTCTCCTAAAAAAGTCGGAACAAGATTTTAGCGAAACCGAATACAACGGAGTTAAACTTTACTCAATCCGAAGTAAATCGGGAAAAAAGATCGGATTCTTCTTCCTTAAAGGGAATATCATTGCAACCGGCACTATAAGATACGTGAAGAGAGTAATTAATATTTCATTAGGTAAAGAGAAAAGTATCCTTGACAACCCGAAGATGAAACCGTACATTGAAAAAGCCGATAACTCATCTCTATTCTCATTTGTTGTTGAATTTCAGGAAGATATGAAAAAGGCTAAAGGAAACAACATGATCAAAGTAGACCTTTCCAAAGCCGAGGCAATTTACGGAAGCGTTGACTTTAATAGTGATATTTGGTCGGGGAAAATGGCACTTGTTTCTTATAATGAAAAGGGGAATACGGAGTTGGCAAATTCTCTAAACGGTTTAAAAGGTCTTGCTTCGATGGGAGGACCGGAAGTTGCGGAATTGGTAAAAAATATCTCCATTTCATCAACTTCCGATTCGATAAAATTAACTTTTAAAATCTCAAAAGAATTAATGGATAAATTAAAATCAAAAGCGGAAAAAAAAGTAAAGGATTTTGAAAAATAGAACATCGTTTGATTAAAAATTTCAGATTGAAAAAAAAAAAAAAATATGATATATAAAAAGTAGTTGAAGAAAGGAGAAGAATATGCAGATTACAAAAAGAAAAAATGGGAATGTAACAATTTTGGATGTAAAGGGAAAAATCCTTATCGGTGACGGAATTACCGAACTAAGAGAGGCTATCGACAACGAAGAGGGGGGAAATCTTCTTCTCAATTTTGAAAAGGTTCCATATCTTGATTCAACAGGTTTGGGAGAAGTTGTAAGATCGTACACAACTATCAAAAACAAAGGCGGAGTTGTAAAAATAGTTAATCTGACGAACAAAGTAAAAGACCTTTTATCCGTCACAAAGCTTATAACCGTATTTGAAACATTTGAGGATGAGGAAAAAGCCGTATCCAGCTTTTAATACGGTTTGTATAAGAAGGATATACCTCTTTTGTGACAAATAGAAATGTAACAATCTTTTTTATACTTTTTTCAATTTTTGTAGTTTTTTTTTCTCTCTCTACAGATGTTCCCACTCGGCAGAGAGGCGGTTTTTTTTCAGATGAGTCCAGTTACTTTTCAATAACTCAGAGTCTTGCAAACGATTTTGATCTTCAGTATTCCCGTAAAGATATTTTAAGAATTAAAGAACTGTTCAGAACAGGTCCGGCTGCCGTCTATATCAAAAAATCAAAAAACGGAAAACTTACATTTGCAAAATTCTTTGCCTATCCTCTTTTTGTTGCACCCTTTTATAAACTACTCGGAGTAAACGGATTTCTCCTTTTTAACGGGATAATGATTATGTTGTCTATCCTTATGGGATATAAACTTCTAAACAAATTTCATCCCGTTAAACAAAGTTTTATTTTTTCAATTATTTTTGTTTTGGCAACGGCAATTCCCGCTTACATTTGGTGGATGACGGCAGATCTTTTTAATTTCTTTGTAGTTTTTACGGCACTATTCTTCTTCTTTTTCCCTTTTAAAAATGGGAAATGGACATATCTTTCTCCACTTTTTTTTTCGATTGCAATTTTTTCAAAACCGACGGTTATCGTTCCGGCTTCCATTGTATTTTTTATCCTGCTGATGCGAAAAGAGTGGAAAAAATTTATTATTTTCGGAATAATTGCTGTTTTTGTATGCTCTGCTTTTCTTACATTTTATTACCATGAAACCGGAGAGTTTAATCCGATGGGGGGAGAAAGGAGAAGCTTTATTTCAAAGTTCCCGTTTGAAAAACCCGAATATTCTTTTGAAGACGGCTTTAAAATGTCCATTGACAACTACAAGAAAAGATTCTTTCTCACAGGTGAAGTTGCTATTCTCAATCTTTTCTACTATATTTTCGGAAGATTCACAGGGATTTTCATATACTTCTTCCCCGCACTTTTTATATTGATATTCTTCTTCTTTCAAAGAAAAGAGCGGGAGGATTGGTTTATTCTCATTTCCATAGTAACCGGAATTCTTATATTTATCCTTTTCTTGGATCCGGTTAACTATTTCGGTGGAAGCGGCTCCATAGGGAATAGATATTTTTTAACACTGTTTCCCCTCTTCTTCTTTCTTGGATTTAAAAATAGAAAATTTAAATTCCTTATCATACCTGTCATTGTTGCATTAGTATTCCTTTCAGGTGTTTATCTTGATATGAGTTATCACTCTTCTTTTTCAAGATATGCCGGATTATCATTCCCGATAAAGCTATTCCCTCCGGAAAAAACACAATACGACAAACTTCCGACTAACGAAAACCCGAGAGCTTTCGGAAAACTTATTTTTGACGGAGATACAAAATATTGGGTATACTTTCTGAATGATAACTACCACTCCATAAATGAAAATTCGTTTTGGACAAACAGCAATAAAGAACTCGAACTATTTCTTGCGACGGAAAAAAAAGTAAAAGAATTTATTTTTATGCTGAAAAATATTCCGAAACAAAATATAGTAAAAATAAAAATTGAAGATAAGAAAAAAGAGATATTTCTCAACCCCGACCAATCCGCTTCAAAAAGATTCCTGAAAATAAGAGGGCTTAAAATGAGCAACAGATATGTCTACTACATAAAAATTAAAAGTGACGAATCCTTTTGCCCCTATTTCAGCGATCCGAAAAATGAAGATAAACGTGTACTCGGGATCAAAGTTCACATAGGAATAAAATATTAAATGTGCGGAATTTGCGGTTTTATCCAATCTTCAAATATAGCTGATAAAGACACTTTAAAATTAATGAATGATCAGATCATTCATCGCGGACCCGACGATGAAGGTTATTATTATTGCGGAAGGGCAGGATTAGCTGCACGCAGATTAAGTATCATTGATCTTAATACCGGACATCAACCGTTGGCTTCATATTCAAAGAAAAATTGGATAACCTACAATGGAGAGGTTTACAATTTTAAGGAACTAAAAAATGACTTAATATCCCGCGGGTATAAATTCAGGACAAAAACCGATACTGAAGTCCTGGTCAATATGTATGAAGAGTTCGGAATGGAATTCGTAAAAAAATTAAGAGGTATGTTTGCAATAGCAATATACGATATCAAGCATGACAAACTGATCCTTGCCAGAGATCATATCGGGATAAAACCTTTGTACTACACGATTTTAGAAAATTCGGGAGATCTCGTTTTCGGTTCGGAAATAAAATCAATATTAAAATATCCGGGAATTGATAAAAAGATTGATCATGAGGGACTCGATATGTTCCTTAGTCTTGAGTACATTCCCGCTCCCTTTTCAATTTTCAAGGGAATTCATAAACTTCCGGCAGGACACACTCTGGTTTATCAGAATAATAAATTTAAAATTAACAGATATTGGGAAGTTGAAAAAAAGTTTTTTTCAGATGATAAAAACGAATTAAAAGAAATTTTCCATTCTCTACTGAAAGAATCCGTAAAAATGAGAATGATCTCTGATGTTCCGCTTGGAGCATTTTTATCGGGAGGAATAGACTCAAGTGCAATCGTTGCAACTATGGCGGGACTTACCGATCAAAAAATTAAAACATTCTCAATCGGCTTTGAAGAAAAATCTTATAGCGAATTGGAACATTCGGAAAAAGTTTCAAATATGTTCGGTACGGATCACCATACAAAAAGTCTCTCTCCCGATATTAATAACCTTGTAGACTTTTTAACAGACTACCTTGACGAACCACTTGGGGATTTTTCCAACTTTCCGACATATCTTGTATCAAAAACTGCAAGAGAGAAAGTAACGGTTAGTCTTTCCGGAGACGGAGGAGATGAGATATTCGGAGGATATGAACATTACATAGCTCAAAAAATAGCAAGAGGGATTGATATCCCTATCCTAAAGCCTTTCCATAAATGTTTTGCAAAAACTACAAATATCTTCCCCCCGTCCAAACTAAAAAAAGGATTCGTGAACAGAATTAAAAGATTTAGCGAGGGGTTGGAAAATAGTCCTGATGACAGGCATTTCAGATGGATGCTATTCCTATCCTCGTCACAAAAGAATAAACTCTATTCCGATAATTTCATAAATGACAAATTTAAAGGGAAGTTGTCCGATAGAAAACCTTTTCGTGAATACTTCGATAGCAGTAAAAGATTTGAAGGGATCAACCAAGACCTCTATCTGGATCTTAAAACATACCTCGTTGATAATATCCTTGTTAAAGTTGATAGAATGAGCATGGCTACTTCACTTGAAGCAAGAGTCCCTCTGTTGGACCATAAAATGGTGGAATTTGCTTTTTCTCTTCCTGAAAATTTAAAACTTAAAGGCAATACCACAAAATATTTTCTAAAAGATTCGTTGAGAGGTATTCTTCCCGATGAGATTATCGACCGACAAAAAGAGGGTTTTTCAATCCCCATAAAAAATTGGCTTAAAACCGATCTAAAAGATCTTATGATGGAATACCTGTCAAAGAAAAGATTTGATGAAAGCGGACTTTTTAATTATGATTTTATTCAAAAAATGATCGGAGAACATCTGAACAACAGACAGAATCATGCACACAGGCTTTGGAGTCTTATCTTGTTTAATATCTGGAGGGAAAAATTCCTGATTTAAAGAAAAATTTCAATTGTTACGAATGTGGCGGAGATCTTAAATATAATCCTGAAGTTTCATCACTCAAGTGTCCTTTTTGCGGTAAAATAAATGAAATAATTAAAGATGACAGCATAATTAAAGAGAACGATTATAAAAAGTTCCTCGATGAACTGGAAAAAAAAGAGACATATATAGAAAAAGAGACAACCGAGTGTAATTCATGCGGTTCCGTTTTTAGTGTTGAACCGAATACAATATCTACTGAGTGCCCCTACTGTACAACGCCGGTTATATTACACGAAAAGATCTCGAAAATCATTAAACCGGGAGGGATACACCCTTTTAAAATAACAGCGGAAACGGCAAGGATAAAGTTCGGCAAGTGGATAAAAAAAAGGTGGTTCCTCCCTTCGGAAATGAAAGGATTATCTTTTCCAGAAGAAAAACTTACAGGGATATATCTCCCGTATTGGACATATGATGCAGATTCCATTAGTTACTATTCCGGCGAAAGAGGCATAGATAAGAGCAGTTCACAAACATATTCGGTACTTGAGAACGGGAAGAATGTAACAAAAATCAGAGAGGTCAAATATACCGATTGGAATAATGCTTCCGGTGTGATTTTTCACAGGTTTGACGATGTACTTATCCCAGCCGGAAAAACTATTCCCGATAAATTCAATGAACTTATAAAACCTTGGAAATTAGACAAGCTGTCCCCTTTTAAGGAAGATTATATGATAGGATTCAGGGCTGAAAAATACAGCATCGGTGTTCAAGACGGTTTTGAAAGTGCAAAATACAGAATGAGATCGAAAATCCGTGAATTGATCAAAAAAGATATCGGCGGTGACAAGCAAAAGATACATAGCATTAAATCAAGTTACGATAAGATTGCTTTTAAACATATACTTCTACCGTTGTGGATGAGCTCTTATAAATACAAAAAAAAAGTTTACAGATTTGTTGTAAACGGAGTTACAGGAGAACTTCAGGGAAACAGACCTTGGTCATGGGTTAAACTACTTCTGTTCTTTCTCGGTATTGGTGCCGTTATTGCCTTAATAATAATTTTCAAATCTCACAGTTGAACATCTTCACCACCGGAATCTTTGGCAAACATACAAGATGTCTTAATCCTGTCAACAATCATATGCATGTTTTCAATATCCACCTCACCCGACATGCCGAATATGTTTATATCAGCTTTGGGAGGATCATCCAATATATCGGTGAATTCTCCGATTAAAACCACCAATTCGGTATCGGATGGGAGTCTGGCATCTTCCTTTATCCTCCCGAGATCATTTAACTCCGATTCATAATCTTCATATTTTGATGTTACTCTGACTAAACGAAGAGTTTCCCATGAGTTATAAAGTTCAAGACTTAGAAGTGCCGCAAGATTCTGATTGGGACTTTTGTCCCTTATCCACAAATTAATCTGTTTTTTATTTCCAAAAGCCGACTTAGAATAAAATCCCATAACAATCAATCCTAATTTTTCTTCAATTGAGATAGCTATCAAATGTTCCAGCCTATTGTCTTTACGCCTGTCATTTGACATAGTAAGAAACATCAGATTAGGTGGAAAAAACATACCTTTCATAACCTGAGTAACGATACTTAGACCGTCAAGGAAATTCGATGCTTCTACAACCATCGAAGTTGTGAAAATTCCCCGATTTTTTACAGGTATTATAAGATTGGTCAACTCATTTTCAAGTTTCTTTTTCAAAATCTCTTTTGCATCTGTCGTCCCGCTTCTTGCACCCATGAAAGGAAAACTTACAATACCATTTCCGGTTTTATATTTAATATCTTTTTTAGTTGTAAGGACAGAAAATACTCTAAGTGTCCCCTTCGGAAAAACAATATCTTTTATGAACCCCATAAGACAATTCCACTCGGACGGTTCTTCAATAGGGATCATAAGATTCGGTTTCCATGATCTTGCGGTTTGAGGAAGCATGGATGATGTCTTTGCCGCCCACTCCGATATTGCATTAAAGGTAGCACTTCTGATATCCCCCCACGGTGCATCAAGGCCACGCTTCATCTGAATAAAATAGAAACCGAACATTATTATGAACGAGATAACGGCAAAGGTAAAATTAATAAGAAACATAATCGTAAAACACCACAAACCTCCAACCAGCGAAATAAATTTCGGGACCTTAAATGTGGGTCTAAATGCCGTAATCCCGATAGCTTTCTCAATAAAAACAGCAATATTGATCATTCCGTAAGTTATTAAAAAAAACATGGTCAGAAGAGGTGCTATCGAATTCAAATCTCCGAGAAGGATACCCGCTTCAACTATAACCGCCGTAAATATCAGAGCAAATCTGGGTTCACCATTCCAACTTTTCTTATCCCATAATGCCGATAGAGGGACCACCCTATCCTGTCCCAACGCCATAAGTACCCTCGGTGCTCCGAGAATACTCCCCAAAGCGGAAGATATTGTTGCACCCATGATTCCTGCCGTTATCATCCATTCCCACTTTGCCAAATCTTTTATTATTAATGTGTTGTTAATCAGTTCACGAGGTGATGCTTGAATACTTAACCAAAAAGCGGTAAATACATAAATTATGAATCCGACACTCATTGCCATAAGTATTCCGAGAGGAACATTCTTTCTCGGATTTTTTAATTCTCCCGACATGGCAGCTCCGGCACTTATTCCTGTAACTGCTGGAAAAAATACTGCAAACACTACCCAAAACTGGGAAGAATTACCCTTTTGCAAAAGGACAATCTGATGATCTCCTCCGTTCCCTACAAAAAAGGAAAACAAAGCAGCTGAAATTATTATCATTATGATAAATTGAAATTTCATAACCACTTTGGCACTGATCAGAGAAATACACAGTATCAATACAAGAACTGTTGAAGAGACTATACGGGAATCGTGTGAAGGAAATATACTAAGCCATACCTCCGAAAATCCTACAATATAAAGTGTGACCGACAGAGCTTGAGAAAAATACAGAGAGATCCCTATAGCACCTCCGACCTCTAACCCGAGAGAACGGGAGATCAACGAATAGAATCCACCGTCTCCGATCTTAACATTGGTTGTCATGGAAGACATTGCAAGACCGGTGGTTACCGTTGCTACATGAGCAAGTATTATTATTAGAAAAGCGCCGAGAAATCCCACATTTCCTACAACCCAACCGAGTCTGAGGAAGAGGATAACTCCTATGATGGTAAGAATTGTCGGAGTAAAAACCCCCTCAAAAGTACCGAATCTTTTGGGGGATTTATTTAGTTCGGAATTATCGGAATCGGATGATTTCATCCGCTTATTCTAAATAACGGAGAAAAATATTTCAAGTAGCTACGAAGTGCACTTCGCCCTATTGTCCTTTTCAAAAAAGGGCAAACCACCGTTTGCCCCTACATGAAATATTCGTCATCAACCCAATTTGCAGGATTATCATTTATATA
>CAYRAO010000030.1:0-28251 GCA_964422395.1 uncultured Clostridia bacterium | reverse complement strand
TCCCTTTTCGGGAAACCGAACGTAGAGAGGGAATCCCTTTTGGACACCGTCACCCTAACATGGAGGAATCCCTTTTGGAGCGAGTCATTTCCGAATATGATATGAGAAAATGGGAGATATCGGATTTCTTTCGGATTCAAAATATTTGTAAAAAGTGCTATTATCCATTATGGAAAAGGGATCAATAAAATGGATAAAACAAATGAAATTCTGATGCTTGCTGAAAAATATAAGGATTTTACCGCACAAAATCTGTCGAAACTGATAAAAGCCATATCTATGAGTGGTAAAGAAAAGGAAGCGGCGGATACGTTAACTAAACAAATGAAGGAGAACGGATTTGATGAGGTGAGAACTGACCCCCTTGGAAATGTGATCGGAAGGATCGGTTCGGGAAGAAAAATACTAGCTTTTGATGCACATATAGATACTGTCGATACGGGAAATATTGAAAATTGGATATCCGACCCCTTTTCCGGTGAGGTAAAAAACGGATACGTTTACGGACGGGGATCTGTCGATCAGAAAGGAGGGGCTGCATCTTTTGTAACCGCCGGAAGAATAATCAAGGAGCTTTCTCCCCCCGAAGACCTAACAATATATTTTGTAGGAAGTGTGATGGAGGAAGATTGTGACGGGCTTTGTTGGAAATATATAGTTGAAGAAGAGGGGATAAAACCCGATCTGGTGATAAGCACGGAGCCGACAAATCTTAATCTCTATAGAGGTCATCGGGGAAGAATCGAGATAAATATTACCTTTCGGGGAATATCATCTCACGGATCAGCTCCGGAGAGGGGAAAGAATGCAATTTATATGGCAGCAAAAACAGCTTTGAAGATTAAAGAATTGAATGAAAGATTAAAGAGCGATATTTTTCTTGGAAAAGGAAGTATTACTATATCAGAATTTATTTCCGATAGCCCTTCATTGTGTGCGGTTTCCGATTTTGTTAAAATCCATATTGACAGAAGACTTACTCAAGGGGAAACCGAGGAGAATGCTGTTGAAGAATTAGAGAAAATAATCGAAGGGATTGATGCTAAAATATCCATTCCATATTATGAAGGGATAGCATACACCGGATTAAGATACGGTATGAAAAAATATTATCCCACATGGGTAATGCCGAAAAACCATAAAATGGTGGAAAAAGGGATCAACACATATTCCAAACTCTTTGGATCCGAACCCGAAATCGGCAGATGGACATTTTCCACAAACGGGGTCACCATAAACGGACTACTTGATATTCCTGTTATCGGTTTTGGTCCGGGAAATGAAAAAATGGCTCACGCACCGAACGAAAAAGTTCCGGTTGATGACCTGGTAAAAGCCTCCGCATTCTATTCTCTATTCCCGTTTAATATGTAAAGGAGAGATCAATATGACAGAAGAAATGATAAAGGAGATGAGTAACATAAAAAATAACTTATTCGGAAAAGATTTCCTCCTCACTTGGGAAAAAGGGATTAGTGAGATTAAACTGATACTCCTTATAGCCGAAACATTGATGAATCTTCGAAACAAAAATATATCCACAAAATGTTTCGATTCCGGTTTGGCAATTTCACTGTTTAAAGATAATTCGACACGAACAAGATTCTCATTTGCATCGGCGGCAAATCTTCTCGGACTTGAGATTCAAGACCTTGACGAAAAAAAATCCCAAATTGCCCATGGAGAAACCGTAAGAGAAACATCTACAATGATATCTTTTCTTACTGAAATAATCGGGATCAGAGATGATATATTTCTTGGGGAAGGAAATAAGTTTATGAGAGAAATGGGAAAAGCACTCGATGAAGGATTTAATGAAGAAATCCTTCCCCAACGTCCCGGAATTATAAATCTACAGTGTGATATTGACCACCCGACTCAATCAATGACCGATTTACTTCACTTGAAAAATCATTTCGGATCAATTGAATCTTTAAAAGGAAAAAAAATAGCAATGACATGGGCATATTCTCCATCCTACGGGAAACCGTTATCGGTACCTCAGGGGATTATCGGATTAATGTCAAGATTCGGCATGGACATATCGCTTGCATTTCCAAAAGGGTACGATCTTATTCCCGATGTAATTAAAACCGCAGCAAAAAATGCGGAACAGTCGGGAGGAAAATTTACCGTTTGTAATTCAATGGATGAAGCATTTCATGATGCCGATATAGTTTATCCGAAGAGTTGGGCACCTTGGTCAACAATGGAGGAACGAACCAAACTGTTAAAATCATGTGATGAATCGGGACTTAAAACTCTTGAGAAAGAGAGTCTTGAAAACAATAAAAAACATGTAGACTGGGAATGCACCGAAGAAAAGATGAAACTTACAAAAAACGGTGAAGCACTTTATATGCACTGCCTCCCTGCCGATATTTCCGGCGTTTCCTGCAAAAGAGGAGAAGTTGATACCGCAGTCTTTGAAAAGTATAGAAAAACAACGTATATTGAAGCGGGATATAAACCTTTTATTATCGCCGCAATGATTTTGGCAAATAAATTTACCGATCCCGATTCTCTCTTGCAAAGTTTTATAAAAAGAGACAAAAAGAGAAGGGAAGAATAATGGTTGACCCTCCGGGGAATCTATCAGATAAGTTTACACCTTTATCCATAGGGAAATTATACAATTGGATTAAAAGTGAGATAAAACAAGGTTCCGTATTCGGGATTCCAAAAAATATTTTTTTTCACCCTTCACCGGAAGATAATTTCAAAATAAAAAGATTCGGGAAACTATTGGAAACTCCGGTGGGACTTGCTGCAGGACCACACACTCAACTTGCTCAAAATATAATTTCAGGTTGGTTATGCGGTGCCAGATTTATCGAGTTAAAAACCGTTCAGGATCTTGATGAAATAGAGGTTTCCAAACCGTGCATAGACATGCGGGATGAAGGGTACAACTGTGAGTGGTCTCAAGAATTAAAAACAGATGAATCTTTTAATGAATATTTAAAAGCATGGATACTGCTACACTATCTCAAATATGATTTTAATATCGGGTCATCGGAAGAATCGGGATTCATTTTCAATATGAGTGTCGGATACGACCTTGCCGGAATTACCGGAAAGAAAGTTAACAATTTTCTAAAAAAAATGGAAAATTCGGAAAAGTATAAAAAAGAGATGATCGGAGAATTAACCGAACAATTTCCCAAAATATCAAAGCCGTCTATCCCTAACAAAATATCCGATAACATAACGATCTCAACCATGCACGGTACACCTCCCGAAGAGATAGAAAAGATCGGAAAATATTTTCTTGAGGACAAAGGATTGCATACAACAATAAAATTTAACCCGACACTTATGGGAGCTGAAAAAGCCAGAATGATACTAAATGAAAATCTCGGTTTTGATATTGATATTCCCGATTCGGCTTTTAACCACGATATCAATTATAAAGATGCTCTTGAATTAACCTCTAACCTTAAGGAAATTGCTTCAAAGAGGGGATTGTTTTTCGGACTAAAACTTACAAATACTTTAGAATGCCTAAATACTAAAGATATTTTTCACGAAAAAGAGACCATGGTTTACATGAGCGGTAGATCACTCCACCCTATTTCGGTAAATATCGCTTCAATGTTTAGAAATGATATCAATGGACATATTGACATTTCATTCTCTGCAGGTGCGGACGCTTTTAACATCTCAAATTTGATGGCATCCGATCTTATGCCGGTGACAATTTCATCCGATATACTTAAGCCCGGAGGATACGCAAGGATTAAACAATATTTGAAAAACATATCCGACTCTATTTCCAAATCGGGGAATAAAAATATAGTTGAATTTGTAGGAGGAAGTAAAAAAGCTTTGGGACAACTCACAGCTTATGCAAAAGAAACCGTCAATTCTCAAATTTTTAAAAAAGGAGGATTTAAAGATAGGAATACAAAAACTTATAGGGATCTCCATTTCTTTGACTGCATAGAGGCTCCTTGTATCAATTCTTGCGGTACTTCACAAAATGTCCCGCAGTATTTGTATTTAACTTCGAAAGGAAAATTTGAAGAAGCATTTAATACGGTTATGGAGACCAATCCTTTCCCAAATACAACGGGAATGGTGTGCGATCACAAATGTCAATCGAAATGTACCCGCTCCAATTATGATAATCCTTTAAAAATCAGAGAAATTAAAAGATTCCTTGCTGAAAATTATGGAAACAACTTCAAAATCAATAAGGGACAATTTAATAAGGTGACAGGCACTGTAGCTGTAATAGGAGCCGGACCTTCCGGTTTATCTTGTGCCCGTCATCTTTCGGATGCAGGATTTAAGGTCGTAGTATACGAGAGAGACAATAGATCGGGGGGAATGATTAAAAAAGTTATCCCTGAATTCAGATTGGGAGGAGAAACACTAAAAAAAGATATCGGAAGAATTAATTCTTATAAAATAAGGAATATCTACAGTAAAAATATCAATTCAACCGATTTAAGAAAAATAATTGATGAAAATGATTATGTTTACTTATCTATCGGTGCTCCGGAGAGTATAAAACTTGAGATTGAAAATATAAACTCAAAAGGGGTATTGAATCCTATCGAATTCCTATCCTCAGTTAAGATAGGGGAAAAGGTCAATATCGGAAATAGGACGGCAGTTATCGGAGGAGGGAATACAGCTATTGATTCCGCAAGAACAGCGTTGAGAACATCCCCGAAAAATTCGGAGGTAACAATTCTCTACAGAAGGACGAAAAGAGAGATGCCGGCCGAGCATGAGGAGATTATCTCAGCAATTGATGAAGGGATAAAGATTATTGAACTGATTGTTCCCGAGAAGGTCCTCGTTGATAATTTTGGAAAGGTTATAGGTTTACGATGCTCAAGAACACGTCTTGGAAATCCTGACAAACAGGGGAGGAGATACCCTGTAAAAATAGAGAATTCAGAGATAAATTTAAAATTTGATACAATTATTCCTGCCGTCGGTCAAAGACGTGAATCCGATTTTTTCGATAAAAATATTCTGAATTTAAAAAGAGAAGGGAGACTTTTAAGAGATGGAAATGTAATTGCCGGAGGTGATGCGGGAATCTCAACCTCTACCATTGTAAATGCTATTGGAGATGGAAGGATCGCCGCCGAACTAATAATTGAAGAGAGTGGAATTGAAACAAAAAATAGCAAGAATCGAAAAATAGATAGAAAAACTCCGATAGAAGTTCTTAGGAAAAAGAGAACCGAAAGAATACTCGGAGTACCTTTACGAAAATTTTCTCCCGAAGAAAACATGAAATCTTTTCCTCAAATTTTAACCATGACAAAAGAAGAAGCGGTTACTGAATCCGCCAGATGTCTTTTTTGTGACGAACTTTGCGATATCTGTGTAACGGTTTGTCCGAACAGAGCAAATATCTCATACACCGCAGCCCCCGAATCAATAAATATCCCCGTTTTTAAAAATACCTCCGCAGGAATTAAGATTGCCGATGAGAAAAAGTTTACTGTATCTCAAAGCTATCAAGTTTTGAACATTACGGATTTTTGTAACCATTGTGGAAATTGTACAACCTTTTGCCCCTCTTCCGGACAACCTTTTATCGATAAACCGAGAATATCACTTTCAAAAAAAAGTTTCGAAGAAAATATAAATGTGCTTGGGATTTTTTTAAAAGAGGAAACGAGATTTATTGCTTTTAAAAACAAAGAAAAATATATCGAACTCTATTTTGAGAAAAAGGGTATTCTTAATCTGATTTCCAAACATTATTTTTTAACTTTTAATATAGATGGTTTAAAAATTAATTCGATCACATGTAATAAAAATGATAAAACAATTCCCGATATGATAAGAGTTGCAAAGGCAAGATATCTTTTGAGAAATATCCCCGATTATTTATTCAAGATAGGAGAACCCGTTAGTCTCCCTTTCTACCACTGGGAAAAAAGTGTATACTGATTATCAAAAAGATTTTTGGAGGAAACGGTCTTTTAATAAGAAAGATCGGGAAATATATTTATGAAAAGGCAAAGGAGATATTTTTAATGTCCAAATTGAAAAGATTCGGAGTCTCACTCAATTCCGATTTGTTGGAACAATTTGATAAACTGATTGAGAATAAAGGTTACGGAAACAGATCGGAAGCTATAAGAGATCTGATAAGAGAAGAACTTGTATCCGAGGAATGGAAGAAAGAAGATAACGAAACGGTAGGAGTTTTCAGCTTGGTTTATGATCATCACAAAGGTGATCTATCTCAAGCAATTAATCATATTCAACATAATAGTTTGGAGATAATCCGGTCATCAACGCATATTCATATAGATCATAATAATTGTCTTGAAGTAATAATTTTAAAAGGAAGAAGTAGTGAGATAAAGAAGCTTACGGATCTTCTGACCAGTACAAACGGAATCAAACACGGGAAACTTATCATGACATCAACGGGTTCGGACTTATAGTAATCGGATTTATTAAATTACCTGAATTTATATGGAACTTCGAGAGAATTCTCTTCCATTAATTTCTTGTCTGATAAAATTTCTTCCATCTCTCCCTTTTTCACAATTATATTTTTATTCAAGATCATTACGCTGTCACATATTTCTGCAATCATATTCAGATCATGACTAACAATTAGTTTAACACCTTGGAATTCTTTTATTAGTGACATTAATTCCCTTTTACCCCCCGGATCAAGTTCATTAGACGGTTCATCCAAAAAAAGAATCTCGGGACTACGTGCAAAAGCAGATGCAAGACACACCCTTTTTTTCTGACCGAGACTAAGGTGGTGACTGCTTCTTGACTCAAACCCTTCAATTCCGGCTGATTTGAGGGAATCTTTGACTATTAAGTCTATTTTTTCCAAATTATAACCGAGTTTATCCAATCCGAAAGAGATATCTTCCTCCACGTTCGGCATAAACAACTGATCATCCGGATTTTGAAACACAAAACTTATTTTTCTTCTGATACTGTTAATGCTTTTTTTAGTTAACATCTCTCCTGCAATAAAAATCTCTCCGCTATTCTTTATTAATCCAGATAACGCAAGGAGCAGAGTTGTCTTTCCCGAACCGTTAGGACCGACAATTCCAAGCGACTCTCCTTTATTTACCTGAAAAGATATTTCTGAAAACACATCTATCCCGTCAGGATAAGTATAACTTATTTTCTTTACCTCTATCATATTCAATGAAACCCTCCGATCTCATCATACCCTCTCATTAACATTGCTTGATAAACTTTTTCCGCTCTTTCATAACTCTTTATAAAAAGTATTGCAAGAACTTGAGCATATATTTTAAAAAGCGATATCCCCTTGCCCCCGTTGGATCTGAGCTTAACCGCCCTTACCATTTTCTCCACCTCACCTGTCAAGAGGAAAAAATACCTGTACATAAATGAGAGGATCATTACCATTATTTTCGGGAAATGCCACTTTGAAAGAGTTTTCATAATATCCGAAAAAGTGGAAACCGACACAAGCAGTATAAGAGAAAGCACACTAAGAAATGTCTTTGCCGAAATTGCAAATAAATGCTTTAAACTTAACTCCGAAAAAAAAACATTAAGCAGAATAACCGGCAAAATCAACGGAAGAATTACAAATGTCCTCTTCACAACATTGATAATCGGAATTTTTGAAATAACAAGAATTACCGTTAACAATAAAAAAACAAACGGGAGCATAAAAGTAAGATAAGAATCCGGTAAAATACTTAATACTACTATAAGGAAGATTACGAATAATATCTTTACACTCGGTTGAAGTCTGTGAATAGGGGAATCAAGATAACCGTAATGATCCCAAAAAGAGTGCTTCATATTTTTTTTAACTCCAACAGTCCGGGTTTTAATTTTTTAATCATCCTTACAATAAGTAATGTTATTAATCCCTCCCCGATTCCTGCAAAAATATGCGAAACCACCATCGCCGTCATTCCTGTCTTCAATGGGATTATACCTGAGATTATCAATTCAACCGCACAAATCACGGAAGCAAAAATTACAGCAACAAAGGGAGCTATAAAAGCTCCCGTCACAAACCTCCTTACGAAAAACGCTTTAAAAATATAATATCCGAAGAGAGATTGAATAATTGCAATATTTAATACGTTTGCTCCCGATGTTAGCAAACCTCCATGCTGAAATAAAAACGCCTGCATAAGAACAGTGGATGTCGTTATCAAAATCCCCGATAAAGGACCGAGTATTATTGAGATAAGAACCGCACCGGTAAGATGCACCGATGTACCGCCAAAGACAGGAAAACTTAACAATTGTGCAGTAAAAACAAAGGCTGCAGACAAACCCATAATAGGTACCCTATCAGAGTTTATCGCTTTCTCCACTTTTTTTACCGCCGGATATAGAACCGAGAGAGAGACTGCTCCCGTTGAGATTAATACAGGTAATGAAAGAAACCCGTCAGGAATGTGCATTCATACTCTTTTTTTTCTCTCTAACCGCAAGAATAAAAAATAATAATCCTGTAATTCCGAAAAAAACACTAACTCCGGATAAAATTTTAATCGTTCTCCCTACTACAGACCTATTTTTCTCTACGTTTTTAGAGGCATTGGATTTTTTAACATCAATATACTTTATCCCTCCGTGACCTGTTTTATCCACAATCACAACTCTCCATTTTCCACCTGAATTCGGAACAAACATAAAACGTCCCTTTTTGTCTGTAACTCCGGAACAAAAAGAACTTCCCTTATCCAAAGGTGAATAAACAGTTACCTTTGCTCCGGAAATAGGAATATCGGACTCATATTTTGCTTCTATTCCAACACCTCCTCTCAGTATTCCAATCTCTACTCCATGAGAAATAAGAGACAGTTGAATCATGGGAACCATTAATAATAACATAATAATACGTTTCATTTTTACACCTCGTGTTACTTTTTCACAAATCGTAACACATTTGCGTAATAACCTCAACCCCGTCAACTTATTGAATTGAAGGACGTATTAGACTATAATTATTAATGCAATTGAAAAAATCCTACCATTTATTAATCGCTATATTAGTCATTGTGTTTTTCACCTTATCACTTTCCGCAAAAACAAACGGAAATATTAAAATAGATTTTTCGGAACGTTTTAGATTTGTATCATGGGATAATCCTATAACACTCGACAGTTCAAAAGAGAAAGGGAACTCATTTACAAGGCATAGGACATCAATTGGTCTTAGATGGAATATTTTAAAAAATACTACAATATATTTTAAAACAACAAATGAATTCAGATACTATTTTAAACCGAATGACAAAAAATTTAATCTCCACGAAATAATTGTTGATAATCTGAACATTAAGGTGAAAAATGTTTTCAAATTACCCGTCTCGCTCACTGTAGGGAGACAAAATATCTTTCTCGGAGAGGGATTCGTCGTACTCGACGGAAGTACTTATGACGGGTCCAGATCGGCATATTTTGATGCGATTCGTGCAGATATCGATTTTAAAAACGGAGGACAACTTACCATATTTAACTTATATTCCGGCAGAACAGACAAAATTCTACCTATAATTAACAAAAAAGATCAATTGATGAACGAGCACAACCTTAAAGGATTCGGATTGTATTATCGTGGAAAAATTAAAAAAAGTAAATTTGACCTCTATTTTATTAACAAACAAAGCGATAGCAAAGATAACGGGACATGGAATTTGTCCGTTAACACTATCGGTTCCGCCATAACTTTGGTTTTGGCAAAGAAAACCGATTTCACAACGGAAATAGCCGTCCAAAGTATTTCTTCAAACGGAGTTAAGAGAGTATCATTCGGGGCACACTTTCACCTCGACCAATCTTTCTCAGGTAACGGATTAATGAAAAAGATAACTCTCGGAGGAATTTACCTGAGCGGGAAAAACGGCGGATGGGATCCTATGTTTGCCAGATGGCCCAAATGGAGTGAATCATATATTTATACACTTATAAAAGAAAACAGATTGGCTAATTGGAGTAACTATTCTTCTCTGTATGTTTCTTCGACAATCGGGTTGTTTCGCAACACTCTCCTAAAAACAACTCTGAATTTTCTCGGTGCTCCCGAAAAAAATTCAGTCCCGATTTTCCCCGGAGGAGATGGACACTTTAGAGGTGTTATGTTGATAAACAGAATAATATTCCATATACGCAAACATTTTTCCGGACATTTTTTATGGGAATACTTCAAGCCCGGAAATTTTTACTTCGATAATGCAAAATCTTGTAACTGGCTCAGATTTGAATTAATGTATAAGAAATAACCGGAGGAATATATGGCAGTAAAAATAATTGTATTGGGATTGTATGCACTGATGATTATAACAATAGGAATAATCGGTCTGAAGAAAACCAGGTCATTTTCCGATTTTTTTCTTGGCGGAGGGAAAGTGGGTCCCTGGATGTCGGCATTCTCTTACGGAACCGCTTATTTCTCCGCAGTCCTCTTTATCGGATTTGCCGGCAAGATAGGATGGGGCTTCGGTCTGTCGGGACTCTGGATAGCTTTGTTCAATGCTTTTATAGGCGTTCTTGGTGTATGGTGGCTGATGGGGTGGAAAATAAAACAGGTTTCGGTCGAATATAAGATTTCAACTATGAATGAATTTTTAGAAAAGAGATACGACAGCAGATTTTTAAAACTATTTTCATCTTTTGCAATATTCGTATTTTTAATACCCTACTCGGCGGCAGTATTTATGGGACTTTCATATTTGTTTAAAGCAAACTTCGGAATCGAATACTGGCAGGGGCTTATTTTTATAGGGCTTTTCACGGCAGTATACATTGTCCTCGGCGGATACAAATCAATGGCAATGATCGACACAATATTCGGAATTATAATGACGGTGGGAGTAATAATCCTTTTCGTCAGCACATTAAAGACCGGAAACGGACTCGCAACCATAATCGAAAACCTGAGAAATATTAATCCCAAACTTGCATCACCAGTCGGACCTCCGGGAATATGGCCATTGTTCTCTTTGATTTTTCTAACGAGTATAGCTCCTTTTGCAATGCCGCAACTCGTTCAGAAATTTTATGCAATCAAAGATAAAAAATCGGTAAGAACCGGAATGATAGCGTCGACGATATTCGCAATACTTATCGGCGGAGTAGCTTACTTCGTCGGGTCTACAACAAGGATCTTTCTTAATCCGGAAACTAATCCAATGGCATTTAAAGCGGGGAAACCGGTTTTCGATACCTTGATGCCGGAACTACTTGCAAAAGTCATACCCCAATCTCTTTCAGTTATAATTCTTCTCCTTATCCTGTCCGCATCAATGTCAACCCTTGCAGCTCTGGTACTGATTTCAAGCTCCTCTTTCTCCAAAGATTTTTATGCAGGATTTATAAACAAAAAGATATCGGATAAAAATCTTACAAGACTGATGCGATTTATGAACGGATTTTTTGTGCTCCTTTCTGTAATTCTCGCAGCCTTAAATATAGATACGATCGTATCGGTTCTCAGTATTTCGTGGGGTGCTATCGGATCGGTTTTTCTCGGTCCGTTCGTTTGGGGGTTGTTCTCAAAAAAAGTCAACCGATTCGGAGCAATATTTTCGGGTATTTTCGGATTGTTTGTCTGCCTCTATCTGTATAGTACCGGTTATTCTCCACCGGAAGCGGGAACAATCGGAATGATCACTTCACTTGTTGCCAATCCTGTTGCAAGCTATCTCTTTAGAATTGTCAAAAAAGAGGCATAAATCAGGGGAGACAATTTGTGTAAATTCATTTTTAACCGGTTTAAAAAAGATACACCGGACTGGAAGGGAAAAAACTTTGACTTCTTAAACAATAGCGATATGGAGAGTTTTCATAAATCTCTTGACGGGTACGATTCCACACCGTTTATTGCACTTCCCAAAGCCACATCGTCCCTTAAGATAAACGGTATTTTTGTTAAGGACGAATCCGTCAGATTCGGAATCAAGGCATTTAAAGCACTCGGAGCAAGTTATGCTATTTTCAGAGTTTTAAAGACAATATGGGAAGATAAATTCGGTACGGTATTTGATTGCCAAAGTTTCAAGGATAAAGAAAAATTGGATAGATTGGGGAAGTTCACTTTCTGTGCCGCATCGGACGGTAATCACGGGAGAGCCGTTGCATGGACTGCTAAAATGTTGAAACAGAATTCCGTAATTTTTATGCCGTCGGAAACGGTAAAAGCAAGAATAGAGAACATCGAAAGTGAGAACGGGAAAGTGATAATAGTTGACGGGACCTATGATGATTGTGTCAGAGTTGCATCCGATGAAGCAAAAAAGAACGGATGGTATGAAATAGCAGATACCGCATATCCGGGATATACCGATATACCGGCATGGGTTTTAAACGGTTACTCGACAATATTTAAAGAAATGGGAAACAAGTTGTCGGAAAACAAAATAGGTGCAAATGACTTTATCTTTTTGCAAGCCGGAGTAGGAGCTTTTGCCGCGGCGGGTACATATTTTATTGTGAAAACATACGGGGAAAAACGACCTAAGATAGTGATCGTCGAACCGACCGAAGCCTCTTGTTTCCTTGATTCGATCAAAGAAAATTCAGGTAACCCGATTAAGGCAATCGGAAAAATGGAAACAATAATGGCAGGGCTAAACTGCGGAATTCCTTCCCTGGTTGCATGGCCGATAATTCGTGATTCAGCCGATCTGTTCATTTCCATTACAGATAATTACGCTAAGGATGCAATGAGAAGATATGCTTCAGAAGGGATTGTTTCCGGGGAATCGGGAGCCTCCGGACTTGCCGGACTTATCGCTCTGATGAAAGACAAAAGGTTGAAAGATGCAAAAGAAAAGATCGGTATAGGAAAAAATTCAAAAGTAATCCTTATAAACACAGAAGGGGACACCGACCCCGAAAACTACAAAAAGATCATAGGGCAATTACAAAACTCTGATTAACTTTACAGCAATATTGTGAGGTTCAAAGGTTGTATAATCGGTTACCATCCTTGACTTGAGAATATCAATAAGGAGTTTGTTGTTAGTCCAGAGCATCTTCTCTATTTTGGATATTGATTCCTGGTCTTTATCATTCCACTTTTTTCTTAAATAAAATGATTCATCTTGTCCGATGTTTCCTGCAATCTGAAAAATACTTTCCAGTTGATGATCAAATAGAATATTTCCCCTTGTGTTGGAAAGCAGATTGTCCAAGACTATATCTTCTTTAAATTTCCTAACTTCAAAAGGATCTCTATTAAAAATATCAAAAGGAAACGGATCAAAGATATCTGCAATAAATAGCAGGTCATTGTATGTTTCAGGTTCTTCTCTAAGCAATACTTCTTTAAATGTTATCTCCGGTTTTGGTATTTCATCCTTAGAAAACCTGTGAAATTTGATAAGTTCTTTTTTAAACAGATCAAAGTAAGAAAGGCATATCCATCCCTTCAAAAACGAGGGGACGGTCGTTGATTTCTTGACTTCTTCAACTTTTCTTCTTAATTTTGATTCTTGCTTGTTGATACAATTGTCCCAACGAAGAGAAACTAAGATCTTTAAAAATATCAAACTCATAAATCTCAGAATATTTTAATCCTCCGAGATCTTTTAATCGCCACAGCAACTCGCCCCTAAGACGTTTCCCATGAAAACTACCTATGTCAATATCATCAATGAATACATTGTTTTTCTTTTCAAATTCCTGAATGATTTTCGCTACAGGATCGAAATACCAATCCTCTTCCCGTTTATTTAAATATTTAGAAGGCTCCTTTCTCCTGTCAAACATTTTCTCTGATTTTTCGATAAATTTCTTATCTCCGAAAACTTTTCCAAATTTCGAATATCTCTCCTGATAAGAACTTTCCGCAGTATTATTTCTCAAAATCTTGATAAATTCTTCTTTACCTGAATAAAGAGATTCGACTAACTCCACATCAACAAAAGAGTCGTTGCTTTTTGCAAAATATAACGATGCACTACTCCATTTATAATCAAAAGGAGATGAAACAATTCCGGCACGAACGGGATTATTCAAAAAATATGGAATTGCGGTCATCAAATAAGAGTCATCTTGAATGACAGTAGATTTGAATCTATCATGAAAAACATATCCTCTGCCTCCTACCTTTCCTCTATAAAATATTCCAAAACGCGTATGAACCATTTTCATAAAATTTGATAAGTGACCAGAAGTATTCTTCAAAATTAGATGGAAATGATTATCCATTATGCAATATCCAAATATTTGAATTTTTTTCTTGACTGCTTCATCTCCAAGAATTTTTATATATTCCTCCTTGAAATTATTTGATGAAAAAATACGCTCGTAATTATGTCCACGATTCATTACATGATGATATGCACCGATCCAAGTTAATCTAGCGTGCCTCATGAATTAATAATAGTATAAATTTTCAAGAAATCAACGACCGTCCCCGAAATATTCACCAGCCGCCCGAAGCACCCCCTCCACCGAAACTTCCGCCTCCACCGGAGAAACCACCGAAACCGCCGCCTGAAGAACTTCCTCCACCGAATCCACCACCCCAAAATATGGAACTACCGCCTCTCCGTTTCCCGAAAAAAGACGGAAGAATAAAAAAGAAGAAAATAATTATAAAGATAATATGTGGAATACTTGGAGTTTCATCTTTTTTCTTTTTAAATTGCTTTAGATCCTCAGGAGAGATATCGGATTCTTTTGAAATAATGCCTGAAACCATCGTCAATCCCCGTAAGATACCGGCATAATAATCACCGCTTTTAAAACTCGGAACAATCATTTTTCTAATTATATAATTACTTTTAAGATCAGTAAGAGTCCCTTCGAGTCCGTATCCGACCTCCAGACGAAGCTTTCTTTCCCTTATAGAAACGAGAAGAATTACACCGTTATCAAGATCCTTTTGTCCTATCTTCCAATCTCTTTGCTCCGTGAGTCTTATTGCATAATCTTCAATCGTATCACCATCCAAAGTTTCAATTGTGAGAAGCACAACCTGTGCGGAAGTTTTATCTTCAAGCTCTTTTAGTAAAAGATTAAGACTACTCTCTTCTTGTGAATTAAGGATGTTTGCATAGTCATTTACTCGTCCGATTAATTTTGGAAATTTTGCCGGATAAAGAGTCGTAAAAAAGAGTACAAACATTAATAACAATAGGATTTTCTTCATTTCAACTCTCCAGCACCGAAACATCATCTTCCAATTCATTTTTATCGTCCGGTTTTATCGGGAACTTATCCACAGCAGAAAGGATTTTACCGCACTCTTTGACGGAATCAATCAGATTATCTACCGTCTTCTTAGACTTTATACCCTCGGTAATATTCTCGACTATCTCATCCCATCTCTCTTGGGGAATTTTTTCACCTATTCCTATATCCGCAATGAGTTCCACTCTTTTTTCAAGAAATGATAAAAAGATCAGTATTCCAGTTCTATCACGCGTATTTGAAACGCCCGACTCGGCAAAATATCTTATTGCCCTCTCATTTACCTTCCTTTTCATAACGATACTCGGAACAATAAGTCTGTTAAAAAATGGGATGTTCATTATAAAATAGAATATTGTAATCATCAGAAAAGGAAATAACCCATACACAAAGGAAGTGTAATGCGGAATATATTCCCACGACATATTCCTGACAAACGATTCAATCTTATCAGGGAAAAACATCAATATTCCAAGTGAAATAAAACCTGCAATCAATGCAAAAAAAAGTTCATATTTAGCATAATCATTACTTTCTCTTATGAAAGCAACTTTAATTTCTCCGGAAGTTTCTTTCTCCGCATCCTTGACGGCAACTCCGATCCTCTTCAGTTCGGTATCGGAGAATTGCAATTTTTTCATCTTTAAAACTGTACTTTCGGAGCCTTTTTCGCACCTTCATCCGAAAGGAAATATTCTTTTGATTTAAAATTCCTAAAGGAAGCGATAAAAGAATTCGGGAATACTTTTATATATGTATTGAACTCTCTTGCAGATTCATTGTATCTTCTTCTCTCAACCGCTATCCTATTCTCCGTCCCTTCAAGCTGTCCCTGAAGATTCAAAAAATTCTCGTTTGCTTTTAAATCCGGATATTTTTCAACAACAACCATTAACCTTTGAAGTGCTCCGGACAACGAACTTTGAGCTTGTTGGAACTGCTTGAATGCCTGAGGATTGTTTATCACATCATCGGAAACATTGATCTGTCCACCAACTTTGGATCGTGCTTCCGTAACGGCGATAAAAGTTTCCTTTTCATGTTCCGCATAACCTTTCACCGTAGCAACAAGATTCGGTATTAGATCAAATCTTCTTTGATAGACATTTTCAACCTGACTCCATTTTTCTTTAACACTTTCCTCCAACTTCACCATGTTGTTATTTACTTTAACACCCCAACCCACCAAAATAACACCTATCACTAGAACAATTATAAGAAATGCTCCGCATCCCAATCCTAATTTTTTATTCATTATACATTCTCCTTTTCCAACAATTAAATTTTAAATAATAATAGGGCTTTTGTAAAGATATAAAAATATGTCGTGATAATGTATAATTATTTGGAATAGAGAAATGATCAAATTCAAACTCAACGGAAATACAAAAATATATAACGGTAACAAAGAATTAACACTTCTGAACTATCTTAGAAACTCCGAGAACATAAAAAGTATTAAAGACGGGTGTTCAGCTCAAGCTTTTTGCGGTGCTTGTACCGTTGAAATAGATGGAAAAGCCACCCTGTCTTGTATAACAAAGATGAAAAAACTTCATGACTCGGAAATATTCACAATGGAAGGTTTCCCACAAAGAACCAAAGAGATAATAGCGGATTCGTTTGTTCGAAAAGGAGCCGTTCAATGTGGCTTTTGCACCCCCGGCTTCATATCAAGAATAAAAATTCTGCTAAATAATGACCGGAACCCATCCGAAGATTCAATAATAAAAGCCCTCCGAGGAAACTATTGCCGATGTACGGGATATAAAAAAATTATTGAAGCCGCTAAAGATGCAATTAACATTCTTAATCATGGAAAAAATGATTCTGTAGAGAATACAGGAAAAGTAGGAACCAGTTTTCCCAAATACAAAGCTTACAAAAAGGCTACCGGAGAATCCCCATATGTTGATGATCTTGTTTTTGACAATTTGGTTTTTTCAGCTCTCAGATTTTCAGATCATCCGAGGGCAAAAATTCTGAAGATTAACACTGAAAAAGCAGCAAAAGTTGACGGTGTAATAAGAATTTTCACTTCAGAAGATATTCCAGGGGAAAGGTATTGCGGACTTATTTACAATGATTGGCCTCTAATGATTGCCGAGGGTGAAACGACAAGATACATTGGTGATGTGATTGCAGGTGTTGTTGCAAAAACCGAGAAAACCGCCAGAGAAGCGGCAAAGCTAATAAAAATTGAGTATGAAGTAATGGAACCTCTTATTGAAATGGAAAAAGCGGAAGAAAGCAATATAAAAATCCATCCTGACGGTAACTTGCTGGAAACAGTGACAATTACCAGAGGAGAAAATTCCGAAAAATGTCTTTTCGAATCAGAGTACGTTGTCAAGGGAAGATATAAGACTCAAAGAATTGAGCATGCTTTTTTAGAAACCGAATCTGCCGTTGCGTTACCAAAAGGAGAAAAAAATATCAAAATTTTTTCCCAAAGTCAGGGAATTTATGAAGATAGGAGACAAATTGCACACATCTTGGGAATAGAAGAAAAAAATGTTTCCGTAAAACTTCTTGCCAACGGAGGTGGATTTGGCGGTAAAGAAGATATGACTGTTCAAGGATATGTTTCATTATTTTCATGGATTACAAAAATGCCTGTAAAATTAAAATTTAATAGAGGAGAATCAATTAGAATGCATCCGAAAAGACACCCTCTGATAATGGATTATAAAGTAGGGTGTGACAAAAACGGTAAATTCACTGTACTTAAAGCAAAAATAATCGGTGATACCGGTGCCTATGCATCGGTAGGGACAAAAGTCCTTGAGAGAGCTGCAGGACATGCAACCGGAGCATATTTTTTCCCTTCTGTGGATATTAAATCCAAAACCGTCTATACAAACAATATCCCTTCGGGGGCAATGAGAGGTTTCGGAGTAAATCAGGTAACATTTGCTATAGAGAGTTGCATTGATGAACTCTGTAAACTTGGTGGATTCGATCGATGGCAGATAAGATATGACAACGCTTTGGTAAAAGGATCCATGACTGCGACCGGACAAATTCTAGGAGAAGGTGTAGGTGTAAGAGAAACACTCCAAGCCGTTAAAGATGATTTTTACTTTGAAAAATATGCAGGATTGGCATGTGGAATAAAAAATTCGGGTATAGGGAACGGTATGATTGATTTTTCAGAAATAAAAATTGAAATTGTTTCCGACAAAAAAGTAAGGCTTTGCCATGGATGGACGGAAATGGGTCAAGGAATAGACACTGTCGCAATCCAAGTACTCAGCACGGAAACAGGTATTGATCCCTCATTTATTGAAATCAGAGTCTTAACGGACGACGGAGCAACCGCCGGAATGACAACTTCAAGTAGGGGAACAGTATTGGTCGGAAATGGAATTATTGAGGCATGCACCGATTTAAAAAAAGATCTTAAAACAAACACTCTCGCCGATTTAACAGGAAAAGTATATAAGGGAAGATGGAGTTTTGAAAATTCTACAAAACCCGGAGAACAGGGAGAAATAATCACCCATTACTCTTACAGTTATGCAACCCAGCTTGTATCTCTTGATGATTCGGGAAATATAAAAAAGGTTATTGCTGCTCATGACGGAGGAAAGATCATAAATCCTACCCTTTTTGAAGGTCAAGTTGAGGGAGCGGTAGTTATGGGAATCGGATACGCTGTATCGGAGGAATTAAAAGTTGAGAATGGAATTCCCATAAGTATAAGGTTAAAAGATCTCGGACTTCTTCGGATAGGAGATATTCCAGAAATCGAAGTGAAGAAAATTGAAGTAAATGATCCTATCGGTCCTTACGGAGCAAAAGGGATCGGTGAAATAGGACTGGTTCCGACAGCTGCAGCTGTTGCGAATGCTTATTGCGTATACGATGGCATCAGACGTAAAACCCTCCCGTTAACCCGCCCCGCAAAATAACGACTTAACATTAAATACATATTTTCAGGTTAATATGTTATACTTAAATTTAGATGAGTAAGCTTAATAAAGAAAAAACAAGTACAAAATTAAGTAGTATACAAAAAGATACCAACTCTATTTTAAACTCAATAAATGACGCAATAATTCTTATGGACGGAATGACTTTTATTGATTGTAACGAAAAAGCATTGGAAATTTTCGGATGTAAAACGAAAGATGAACTGATTAATGTAAGTCCTTATGATTTTTCCCCTAAAATTCAGCCGGACGGAAGATTTTCCAAAGAATCGGCTTTAGAAAAAGTTAGTGCCGCACTAAATGGAGAACCTCAGTTTTTTGAATGGGTTCACACAACATTTAATAATGAACCCATTGACACGGAAGTCAGTCTTAATCCGATCACAATTGGAAATAAAAAGAAAATCATAGCAATCGTAAGAGATATAACAAGAAGTAAAGAAGCTGAAAGAATCAACTCCGTACTCTTCAACATATCAAAGGCAACAGGAGAAGTTGAATCACTTGAGAAATTAATGATGATTGTGCAAACGGAGATAAGTAAACTTATGGATGCTCGAAACTTCTATGTCGCATTAATACTTGACAGAGAAAAGAGTATTTACCACATTCCATACGGAATAGATGAAAATCCTGGGGAAATTGATGAATCCGGAATGGTTGAAAGCCTGAGAGACGGTATTACCGATTATGTTTTCCAAAAAGGGTCCCCCTGTCTTGCAAATAAATATCAACTTGAGCAACTTCAAAAAACCGATAATATAAAACTAATCGGATCGGATTGTGAATCATGGTTGGGTGTCCCTTTAAAATCCAGTAGCGAAGGGGTAATCGGAGTTCTCGCCGTACAAAGTTATGACGATCCAAATGCATATTCAACAAAAGATATTGATGTTCTTTTAGCAATTTCGACAACTGTAGCAGCCTCAATCATACAGAAAAGGACAATTAATTCGTTAAAAGAGAGTGAAAAAAGATTCAGGAAACTTTCAGATGCTGCCGATGAGGGAATACTTTTTTATGATGAAATGGAAAAAATTGTTGATGTTAATTCCGCTCTCCTCAAGATGACAAAATATACATTGAATGAGTTAGTAGGGGAAAAAATATCAATTTTGTTTCATGACTCTTCATATATTGCAATTAAAAGGAGAGAGGTTTCGGACTCTGATATTCCAATCGAAATAAGATTGCTTACAAAAAACAAATCGGTGATCTTTTGTATGAGTAACATAAAAAACTTTGATCTTGACTCGGGATATGTAAAAGTCGCAACATTTAAAGATATCTCCTCTCAGAAAGCTTACGAGAAAGAGAAAAAAATACTCCAGGAAAAACTCAATAGATCTGAAAAGATGGAGGCCTTGGGAAGACTTGCCGGTGGTGTTGCACACGATCTCAACAATATACTTACTTCAATAGTAAATTATCCCGATCTTATTCTTATGAATCTAAAGAAAGGGAGAAAAGTTGAAGAATACGTTTTAAAACTAAAGAAGTCAGGACAAAAAGCGGCGGCTATAGTTGAAGATTTGTTAACTTTAGCAAGAAGAGGTGTTACAAATTTTCAACCTGAAAATTTGAATACAATTATAAAAGATTTTTTTCAATCTTCCGAATTTGAAAAAATAAAGGCAGATTATCCCAAGATAAAATTTGTTCATAATTTAGAGAACGATCTTCAAAATATAAAGGGTTCAAGAACACATCTTACGGCAATGATAATGAATTTGATTCTAAACAGTGCAGAAGCAACCACAAAAGAAGGTGTTATATCCATTAGTTCAGAAAATTTATGGAAAAAGAATCCTAAGGTCATATCAGGAATAAGAATTAAAATAAATGATGAAGGCGTAGGTATGACCGAAGAAGAGAAAAATAAGATTTTTGAACCTTTTTATACAAAAAAACTTAAAGGAAGAAACGGAACAGGTCTCGGAATGTCTGTTGTCTGGGGAACAGTCAAAGATCATAAGGGCTTGATTAATATTGAAAGTGTTAAAGGTCAAGGGACAACCATTGAGCTGACATTTCCATCAACTTTTAGTAGGATTCCGGCAAAAGGAGAAAAAATTCCCGTCTCGGAATTTGTAGGGGAAAAAGAAAAAATATTGATTATTGATGATGAATCAGAGCCAAGAGAGATTGCTACCGAATATTTATCGTATCTGAATTACAATATTGACTCCGTTTCCAGTGGTGAAGAAGCGGTCTCAAAATTTAAAGAGAAAAAATACGATATGGTAATACTTGATATGCTTTTGGAAAACGGGATTGACGGACTTGATACATTTAAAAAACTTTCTAAAATTGATCCATCATTAAAAGCAATAATAGTAAGTGGATTCTCAGAAACAGATAGGGTAAAACAAGCACAAAAACTGGGAGCGGGAATTTATATTAAAAAACCCTACTCTTTCAAAGAACTCGGAATCGCAGTAAAACAAGAATTAAAAAGATGAATGCTCATCTTTACCTGACAAACGGTATATACATTGATTATAAGACACTCCACTTTTCCAACAAGATTCTAAAGGTAAGCAAAGGACAAAAAGGGGGTATTGAATTTGTAAATTCAATCCCTGAAAACTCCGAAATTTTTGATTGTAAAGGTAAGTATATAACCAAATCATTTGTTAACTCTCATCACCATATTTATTCCACACTCGCACTTGGAATGCCCTCTCCAAAAATAATTCCGAATAATTTTTTTGAGATTTTAAAATATATCTGGTGGAAACTCGATAAATCACTTACTCAAGAGATGATAGAAATAAGTGCTCTGATATCTGCAATTAATTCCATTAAAAACGGTGTGACTTTTATAATTGACCATCACTCTTCTCCTCTCTCAATAAGCGATTCTCTTAATACGATCAAAAAATCTCTCGACAACGGTGGAGTGAATTCTCTGCTCTGCTATGAACTATCAGATAGAGACGGAGAAAAATATGTAAATGAGGGCATTTTGGAAACAGAATCATTTTTAGAAGGCGGGGGGCAAGGACTTGTCGGGCTTCATGCCTCTTTTACCGTCTCAAATAAACTTTTAAAAAAAGCAGTGGAAATTGCAGAAAATTCCAAAACAGGAATCCACGTTCACGCAGCGGAGGATTTGATAGATCAGGAAATCACTTTTAAGAATAACGGAGAAAGGGTAATCCATCGCCTGAACGGAGCAGGAGTACTTTCTCTTAGCAGTTCAATTCTTGCCCATTGTATCCATATTGATAAAGATGAAAGAGCTCTGCTTGCTTCTTCAAATGCATGGATAGTTCAAAACCCCGAAAGTAATCTTAACAACAATGTCGGAATCTTCTCTCCCGAAAAGATCGGTGATAAAACTTTGCTTGGAACCGACGGAATGAACAACAATATACTCGGCAGTTCAAATATTGCATTTTTTGTTGGAAATATGATTGGCAACAACACTCCTTCGGATATTTATGAACGACTGAGAAACAGTCATAAATATTTGCAAAATAATGAATTTGTCGGAGACAACGATAATAATCTTGTTATCTTCAACTATAATCCGGGAACTGATTTTAACAGCAACAATTTTTATACACATTTTGTTTACGGGATGTCTCGATTAAGTGTAGATTCGGTGATATCAAACGGAGAAATCATTATGAAAGAAAAACACATTCTGACTCTTGATGAGGAATCAATTCTCAAGAAGGGAAAAGAATTAAGCTCCCTGCTATGGAAAAAAATGGGGGAAGTCCCAGTAAATAATTAATAGGAAACCTCTGCTTGACAAAGTTTTAAAGAAGCTATATTTAGAAATGGATAATCAGGAGAAAAAAATGTTAAAAACAACCACGGAAATCATAAATAAAAAGATTGTTGAAAAATCTATTGAGAGATTCCGAAGGAAACAAATAATTCTCCCCACATTTGAACAAATGCGAAATCCTGAACTTATTCCTGAAGCCATAAAACAAAAATTGAGTAAAATCGGTCTCTGGGATCTCCATCCCCTTAACCTTTTCAGAATAACATGGAAAAATGAGCCGAAAAGAATGGGGGGGGGATTCGGGAAAGTTAATTATTTGGAATTATCTAAAGAGATAACAGGTGTTGAAGCAAGGATAATCCTTCTTGTAGGTAAATATTTTCCAACAGGTGCTCATAAGGTCGGAGCCGCTTACGGATGCCTTGCTCCTAAAATAATAACAGGAGAATTCGATCCGACATTTCATAAAGCTGTTTGGCCTTCTACAGGTAATTATTGCAGGGGAGGAGCATTTGACTCATATCTCATGGGTTGTGAATCTATTGCAATACTACCCGAAGAGATGAGTCGCGAACGTTTTGACTGGCTTGAAGAGATAGGATCGGAAGTAATAGCAACTCCCGGATGCGAATCAAATGTTAAGGAAATTTACGATAAATGTTGGGAGTTAAAAGAGACTCGTAATGATGTAATAGTGTTCAATCAATTCGATGAATTTGGAAATAGTGGATGGCACTACAATATTACCGGTAGTGCTATTGAGGAAGTTTTCAAAGAAAATCTTAACGGACAAGGGAATATTGCCGCTTATGTTTCGGCAACAGGTTCTGCAGGAACTATAGCTGCCGGAGATTATTTGAAGGAAAAATTCCCATGGATTAAAATAATTGCTTCCGAAGCACTTCAATGCCCTACTCTCCTAAACAACGGTTTCGGCGGTCATAGGATAGAGGGAATCGGAGATAAACATGTTCCGTGGATTCACAATGTAAAAAATACCGACATGGTTGTTGCAATTAATGATGAAGATTGTATGAAAATATTGAGACTTTTTAATGAAAAAATCGGAAAAAAAATATTGATCGGAGAAGGTGTTAAAGAGAAAACAATCAACAATCTTGATCTATTGGGAATTTCTTCTATTTCCAATCTCCTTACTGCAATTAAGGCTGCGAAATATTATGAACTGACAAGTGACGATATAATCTTCTCCGTTGCAACAGACTCTTCCGAATTGTATCTTTCGAGACTTCGGGAACAAAACCTCGACAAAGGGGCATATTCCGAAATTAATGCTTATAAAGATTTTGATCGGGTTATTCTCGGAGCCGGAACTGATAACCTTAAAGAATTAACATATAATGACAGAAAAGCTATTCACAACCTAAAATATTTCACATGGGTGGAACAGCAAAAGAAAGATATCGAAGACCTGAACAGACTTTGGTATGACAAAAAAATATGGGAACAAATGTTCTCGCTCCCCGAGAAATGGGACGAACTTATAAAGGATTTTAATAAAAAAACCGGTCTTGCAATTAAAGAGTGAATAATGAAAGATCTTTTAATTAAAAACGGAATTATCACCACACACGACAAACAATACGTGGGAGACATCCTGATATCCGATGGAAAAATAAAAGAGATAGGGAAAAAATTAATTATATCAGGGAACAATTTTGAAACAATAGATGCAACCGGACTTCTTATCCTACCGGGAGGAGTTGATCCCCACGTTCATATGTCGCTTCGATCAGGTAAAGCAATATCATCAGATGATTTCGAAACAGGCTCAATAGCTGCACTATCGGGTGGGACAACAACTTTTATGGATTTTGTTACTCCGCAAAAAGGTGAACCACTAAAAGAAGCTTTGTTAAAAAGAATGGAAGAGACGGAAAAATCACTATGCGATTATTCACTTCATATGTCGATAACCTCCATGGAGTCTTATACGGAAAAAGAGATAAATGATATGGTACAAAATGAGGGAATAATCTCGTTTAAACTTTATATGGCATACAAAAACTCGATTGGAATGAACGACAACGATATTCTCAAGGCAATGGCAATGATAAAAAATGCCGGAGGGATTTCCATGATCCACTGTGAGAATGGTGATATTGAAGAATTTATCAAGGGACAACTGATATCATCAAAAAGAACCGATATTTCAAACTACCCTGCCAGCAGACCTGCGGAAATGGAAATTGATGCGGTTAATCGGGCTATCCTATTCTCTAAGATAACCAAATGTCCTTTATACATAGTTCATTTATCAACGGAAGAAGGAGTTGAGAGTGTTCTCAAAGCAAAAAAAGACGGTGTATCGGTTTATGCCGAAACATGCCCCCACTACCTTATCCTGAACGATTCAGTGTATAAGAAAGGCAAACAGAGTGCAAAATTCATAATGAGTCCTCCTCTCAGACAAACTTTCGATATTAACAAATTATGGGATGGAATAAGTAACGGGATACTCGAAGTAATAAGTTCCGATCACTGCCCTTTTAACTTAAAAAATGATGATTATTCCGGTCCGAATGATTTTACAATAGTTCCAAAGGGGATTGGAGGAGTAGATCACAGAATGTCTTTAATGTACACAAAAGGGGTCTCTGAAAAAAAAATAAACATCCACAGATTTGTTAACCTTACTTCAACCAGACCTGCAAAAATATTCGGATTATATCCTGCAAAAGGGACAATAATGAAGGGATCAGATGCAGATATTGTTCTATGGGATACAAATAAAGAGTCATTTATATCTGCAAAAAATCAGTTTCAGAATTGTGACTCTTCTGCTTACGAGGGGATAAAAACTATAGGATGTCCGTTAAAAGTAATTGCAGGGGGAAGACTGGTTTTCGATAACGGTCTGTTTAATCTGACTCAAGCAAAAGGTAATTATCTGTTCAGAAAAAGATAAATCTTTGATAGACTTTATAATTATTGTACAAAATTTTGTGCCTTGTCAAACCACTTCCCGATAGGATTAATGTCGGATTTCAAAATTTTATCAATCAATATTTCAACGTTTGATTCAACTATTAACGAGTCAAAATGCTCCTCTCTTAAAAATCCTTCACCGACAACATGGTTTAAAAATTTTATTAGTATCGAATAGTATCCGGATACATTCAAAATACCTATGGGTTTTGCAATATCACCCAACTGAAACCATGTAAACATCTCAAAAGTCTCCTCCAATGTCCCTATACCTCCCGGAAGAGAAATAAAAGCATCGGAAAGCTTATTCATTAGAAATTTTCTTTCATGCATAGATTCGGTTACTCTCATATTTGACAAGCCTGTATGCCCTACCTCCATTTCCATCAAGTTTTTAGTAATAATACCTGTCACTTTTCCATTGGTCTCCAAGGCACCTTTGGCAACCATCCCCATTAACCCTACATTCCCCCCTCCGTATACAAGCTCAACTCCTTTTTCGGCAAGATATTTTCCTGTCTCATAAGCAGCATTCAAATATTCCGGATCCCCCCCTTTATGAGATCCGCAAAACACACAGATACTTTTTATCTTTCCCATCGGATTATTTTACAATCACTATAATACATTGTCTATGTAAAATGGGAACGATTCACTTTTTTATTGACAACTTAATCCGTAGCTACTCTATAATACCCTACCGACTCCTCTCCCAAAGAGAGAGGAGAAAAATTCATCGTCACCCCTCTTTTTATTTCCCAAATGACAACTCCTTTGTAATTAATCTAATACATAAATCATGAAAAGGCTTTGAATACTCCGGTCGTCCTGCAATTGGCGTATGTGAAGAAATGATCTTACCATCTCTTTCAACTAAAAATAATATCGGAGCCCAAACAAATAGAAACAAATATAGCCATAAGAACAAAATTAATTTTCTTCATTTCAATTAATCCTGAGAAAAACTAAAATCGGATTGTCACTCAATTCAAACTTTATCTTTTTAAAAAGTGGTTCTTTGTTCTTATAATTTTGGAACCGTTCTGAATCTTCAATTGCAAGAATCACACCGTCTTTGTATGCTCCGGAGACACGATCAAAACAGATCTCAGCCTTATCATCTTCCAAATAATGAATTAATTTTGTAAAAGGATATTTATCAATTGTTTTTAACTCGGGATTTATTTTCCAAAAACTCAAAATATTTTTACTCCGGCAACGTTCTGCACCAAAAATATAATTATCCGACCCGTAGAAAAACATAAAGAAATGGGTTAAAGCATTTATCTGATTACGCTCTTTACTCTTTAATCTTTTTTTTTTGAACAATCCATCTAACTTATCACTTGAAATTGGGATACTGACATCTGAAATTGAGAGCTTATTAGGATCAATTGATCTAAATCCCAAATTGTATAGTTTTGAATAAAAGCATTTATCTTTGCATTTTGTCAAAACGTTGAATGGAAAAAATGAGTGTTTCATTAATCTTTCATCAAAAGTGCCAATACCTCTCACAAAAGCTAAGTCAAGACTATAAATATAAATTTCATGCTTGGAACTTTTATCATTATTAAACGATGGGTAAGAATTATAAACATATATTTTATCACCGATAACCTTTATATCCTGACCATCAAAATCTGTCTTTAACTCTTTAACAAACGTCCCGTTTGCATTATACTTTATTATCTTATTCCCACCGGAAATATAAAGGCTTTGATCATGATCAATATCAAAACAAGCTATCTCTTTACTTTCACCCGGACCTTCTCCTACAACACCATAGCTGGAAATAAACGTACCATTTTTATCAAAACGGAATACTTTCTTTTGAGAATCTTTTTCTGCAATATATATATCGCCATTATTTGATGCAACAACATTTATTGCATAAGAAACCAAGCAATGATCATTCGTCTCAAGCTGTACAACCTTTTCTATTTCTCCTAACTCCGAAAAATGTTTGAGAGCATGCTTCCGAATGTTGAATTCTTGATAATTAATTCTTAAAATTTCCGATTTATTTTCAGAACAAGCTAACAGAATGAACATATAAAAAACCAACAACAAAAAAGATCGAATCATTTTCTCCTCTCCTTCAAAGAATAACCTGCCCAACAAGATAGAGTCGCTAACAGGTTATTTATTAAATTCTACACTAAATCAATCAATACCATAAAGGTAAGAATGGATTATTATTCCCACTACCTGTACAATATTGGGATGTACAATCCTCATCTCCATTATCCTTGCAGATAGTTTTCTCTGTTTTATGATCCGGACAGAGTTTATCAAACCTGCGGTATTTACAATTAGTCTTATCAGCACGTAAATCTAATGATAACCCAAAAACAAAAAACACAAGTATACAAATTATACTAACAGACAAAAAAAACCTCATAACTTTTTCCATTATACCCTCCTTTAAATTTTAGTTTTTTTAATGAATTTTTTATTAGCAAAAAACTT
>CAYRAO010000029.1:0-29018 GCA_964422395.1 uncultured Clostridia bacterium | reverse complement strand
AAAGGAAACCTCCTGATAAAAAGTCACTGTAATTGATTTTGCTCCACTATAAAATATAATGGTCCGGGAAAAATAGACCAAAATTTGATAGTAAATAAAGTGTATCTCCTTTAAAATAACAAAGGAGGCTATATTGAGTAGACGCAGCAAATTTGATGAGAACTTTAAAGCACGTGTGGCATTGGAAGCGATCAAAGGTGAGAAGACAATTTCAGAGTTATCGGGAGAATATGGAGTTCATCCGAACATGATCCGATTATGGAAAAAGAAGATGCTTGAGGAAGCACACAGTATTTTCACGAGGAAACAGGATCAGAGAAGCAGGATTTTTATCAATGAAAAATAAGGATCTTACGCCACTAATAATGTGGTTCGTTTTGTTTGCAGGAATAATTGTTCTCGCGTCTATCAGGCTCAATCATATTTTTGGAGCTTTGCACGACTATCCAGCCTACTTGGATATCATATTCATCAGTCTGTATCTTTTGTGGATGATAATTGAATTGCGTGTTACCAAAAAGGATGTAAATACCGGAGGCAAAAAAACATCAGATTTCATGACATGCCAGCTATATGGATCTGGACAGGCACTTACGATTTTCACTGCACTTTGGTTTCAATCAGTTTGGAAAGTGCCTAATGTTGCACATTTTATCGGATTAAGCATTTTTCTGTTTGGCGGTCTGTATCGGTTATGGGCGATTCGGACGTTGGGGCAGTATTATTCGCACAGAGTTCGAACGGTGTCCCTGCACCAAATTGTGGCTTCCGGACCGTACAAATTTACAAGGCACCCTGCCTATACCGGAATGATCATCGCGAATGCCGGAATATCTATATATTTTTTCAATTGGGTGACTATCTGTGTGTTTCTTCTTATTCTATTACCATCGATTATTCTACGGATTATCATAGAAGAAAAAATGCTCTTTAGGATAGAAGGATACCCCGAATTTGCGAAAAAACGAAAGCGATTGTTTCCGGCAATATGGTGATGATTTTGAAACCACACAAAAATTAACTGATGCTTATGCTTTACAAAAGTTGATAACGGATAAATCTATTATGAGAATACCGGACTTTATCCTCAATATGGAAACACATAAAAAAGAAAATCTTGATGCAACCCCAATTCAATTTAATTTAAGATTTCGTGAATTAATAGGTCAAGAGTATTCGATAGAATATTTATATGAAAAAGCGATAGAAAACATGAAATAAAGTGCCCGACAAAGTGTAAAATAACGGTCGAGATAATAGTAAATATTGAACATAAATGAGAGACAGTGCTGTATGTTATGTCAGAAAAGAATATCGGATTAATTATATAATATATGCACGGTAGAACGTCGGAAAAATAAAAAATTTACATTTTATTTGAAAAGTGCTTGACAATAATAATTATATTTTATACAATAAACCATAAACGATTATCGTTTATGGAGGGTGCAATGGATAATAGAAAAGAAGAAATTGCAGATTGTTTTAAAAAACATATAAATCAGCTTGGTTTTAAAAAAACATCTGTTACCGACATATCTAATGAACTGAAAATTAGTAAAAAAACAATTTATGAACTTTTTAGTAGTAAGGAAAAAATATTTCATTATGTGATTTCCAGAGTTGCTAAAACACATAAAAACAGTATGACAAAAAAACTTGAAAATCACCGGTCATCGAAAGAGAAAATTAATAAATTAATAAATATGATTTTCTCCGAATCAAAAAAATGGCTTAAAAAAAATGATGCTTTTGAGTTTAAGTATAAATATGAAATTGCAGAAATTGCTTTTAAAGAGGCATATAACGAACTATTTGCCGAGTTAATAAAAGAAGGTATTAAAAACGGTGAATTTAAAACTAATAATACAGTCGAGTTGACTATATGTTTTATTAATGGAATTTTTTCGGAAAGCATGAAATTGCTTAGTGCCAATCCCGATTTGGAAATTGGAAAAAATGTAAGTGAAAGTATTTTGAAGCTATTGAATTGATATTATTCGGAGGATTTGAACAGATGAATCGATTATCAAAATTATCTCTTTATTTTTTAATTATGGGGGCAATGGTGTTATTAGGAGGAATTGCGTTTCAGATGCTTATCGGAATATCAACAATGCTCGTATCAAATACCGTAATGGAACAATTTGGATATACATTGATGTCCCGTGGTTCAATTATTTTAATAATTGCTTACGTCATTATATTCATTTCCGGTTTAATTTTTTGGAAATCAGGACCGTTTAAATTAAAAAAAGACCGATGGTTTTTAATTTCATTTCTTCTTTTTTATGTTTGGTTCCCGGTTGACATATATACAATAATTCTTGATCTTAAATTTGCAATTCTATTCAATCCCAATATTTTGATTACGGACGAATTAAAAAATCTTTTTCTTGCACGTCAGACTACACTCGGACCAATACCGTTAATCATGTTGTTAGGATACTTAGTCTCAATTGGATTTGCGATTTTCAGGCCAAAATTTAAGAATAAAACAGTGCCCATAAATAATTAAATAGTTGTAAGGGCATCTTTTGAAGGTGGATATGGGAACGGAAATATTTTATTTTAGTGGTACCGGTAATTCACTGGCTATAGCAAAAAGGCTTAGTCAGTCATTGGGTAATTCTGTATTAACTCCCATAGCGGGAATTTGGAAAAATGATGAAATAATATCTGAAGCTGACACTATCGGGATTGTCAGTCCTGTTTATTATATCTGTGCTCCGGATATTGTTATAAGGTTTTTAAAAAAATTGAAAATACCAAATGTTAAATATTGTTTTTTTGCATTAACCAGAGGAACATCAATTGCCCATGGAGCTGCCACACAGATGAAAAATGTTTTAAAAGCAAATGGGTTCAGGACTGATGCAGCATGGTATTTTACAATGGATCAGACATATCTGCCTATTTATAATATTAGATCCGATAAAAAACGTAAAATATTGTTTAGCAAAGCCTACAAAAAAGTTGACAAAGCGGCTGCATCCATTCGTAAAGGAAAACGTCATTGGGAGTTTAACCATTCTGATATAGCATACCGCATAACACAAAAAATATTTTTCAAAAACATACATAACGAAGACAAGAAATTCTATTTAAATGACAATTGTGATTCATGCGGAACTTGTGTGAAGGTATGTCCTGTAAACAACATAGAACTCTTGGACGGAACACCTACCTGGCTTCATTTATGTGAAACTTGCCAAGCCTGTGTCCATTTTTGTCCTCGGCATGCGATTGAAATGATGGGAACGAAACGGGAAAAAGGAATTACAGAAGGAAAACGGAGGATAACGCATCCTGATATTAAAATGTCCGAGATAATTAATCAAAAAAAGAAACCGGCAGGTAAAGCGTTTGACAAATGAGTTTTTGTTAGAGAAAAAGGGTAGTCCTGTAAGGCTAAGAAAATTGATATTTTTTCTTATTGGAGATCAGATTGATGACAGGGACTGGATTAGCAACTTAATATTTATACGGAGTAAGAACTATCGAGATAGTCTCTGTTATAAAATTATTTCGGTGCGAAATCCTAATACCAATGCGTTTTTAATTTGTTTTGATGTTCCGGGGTTGATTACATACTGAAAATCGGGCTTAATTGCAAACCATGGTGTGATTTGAAAACGATAGACAATTTCTATAACTGTTTCGGCATATGCTAAATTATATTCATTTGCTTTCATATATTGTTTACTATTATGTGCGTAAGTGAATCCTATGGCTAATTGGTCGTTGTCTCTACCCTGTATTAATCCTGTATAATTTAAACCGAATCTCATATAAAAATCTAATTGATTTACGTATTTATCGGCGGTTCCTATTCTTAAAAAAGCAGTTAATCCTTGATTTTTAGTATTTTTCCCCTTGAAAATTTGATGTTCGGCGAGAAGATAAAAACCTTTATTTTTTCTATATATTGTGTTTGTTGTTATTAAAATTTCAGATGTGTTGGCTGTGTAATACCAAATACCTATGGCAAATTTTTTATAGTATTTTTTTGTGGATATATAGCCGGTTTCGTTGACTAATAGCAAACCGTCACTTGATTTTAACATTATATGAGTACCGGCAGGATTATCCGGATTACCCGAAACACCATCTAAGATTGCCAATTGAGAGTAATAACTTTTACTGTCATTGCATTGAGATATGTATTTAATCCTCAGTCCTAATGATGTTACTGGGAAAATTGACGGACCGTTCAAGCCGCTTTGAGAGATATCAACACCCATACCAAAGGCTCCATTATGAAATATACTGCATGAGTCCATAACATCAAACTCTGAATTCAAATCGTATAATCCAAATTTCAGAGATAATTTATTATCAAAGAAATACTGTTGGTACCAAGCCTCATATAGTTTCCAAGTGGGGAAAGCGTCAATACTGCTTACGGCTTGAATATCTCCTATATATTTTGTCGGGCTATCTCCGTTGTTTCCCAAAAAGTATAAGTAAAATTCTGCATTTTGCCAATTAAACAATTTATTTGCGTCTAAAGATAGTACAATACCCTTATTATCCAAAAATATGGTTTTCTTTTGTAAACCACCTCTTCGAACAGAAGATATTTCTCCTGTATAAATTATTTTTAAGTCAAAACCGTTATCTCTTAATTTTGAACGTAAACCGTTCCAGTCTCCTGTTAAGCTATCTCTTTCCCAAAAATTATTATTTTTTTGTACTTCCCCCAAGCAAATGGTAACATTGAATGGAATAAGACCTAAAATAATAAGTATATTAATTTTTTTCATTTTTTTGTCTCCTTAAAGAAGTTGAGGGTATATTGTATAGTCGAGGCTAACTTTTGTAAAGTAAAAATAATACTCTTTTTGTTGAATCACAAATTTATTAGAGAAATTTTTAAAAAAATCAGAGTGTAGTGGGTGGGATGTCTCTATATAGAAGATAAAGTGTATATAGAAATTAAATTATAATTTTTTCTGAATTTGAAAATACCATTTATGTGCTATATTTATTGTTGTTTATACTACGGTAATATATGCAATTGATATTGGTAAGGGAGTTTGTTATATTATAAAAATGGAAGAAAAGAAAGTTCTTGTTATTGATGACGAAAATAATATTATTGATTCAATTAAAATGGTTTTGGAATATGAAAACTATCTTGTTGAAACAGCAAATACAGGGTTGGATGGAATCGAAATTTTTAAAAAATTTGAACCACAAATCGTTTTACTAGATGTGAAAATGCCTGGTTTTAACGGTATGGATGTATTAAAAAATTTAAAAAATATTGATGATGATATTGAGGTTATAATGATTTCCGGTCATTCGGGGATTGAGGAGGCGGTGGAGGCTTCAAAATTAGGTGCATTTGATTTTCTCGAAAAGCCAATTTCAAGAGAAAAACTAACTCTTACTGTTAGGAATGCTTTTGAAAAGAATTCATTAATAAAGGAAAATATTTTTTTAAAGACAGTAAATAAACGTAAATATGAAATAATAGGGGAGAGTAAAGTTGTAAATGATTTAAAAAAGATTATTTCGAAAGTTGCCAAAGTGAATTCCACGGTTCTTGTTCTCGGTGACAGTGGAACCGGAAAAGAGTTGATTGCAAGGAATATCCATCTTTTGTCTTCACGAAAAGATAAAAATTTTGTTCAGATAAATTGTGCTGCAATTCCCGAGGAGCTGATCGAAAGCGAACTCTTTGGTCATGAGAAGGGCTCATTTACAGGAGCATTTGAAAAGAAAATAGGGAAATTTGACAGTGCTCATCGTGGTAGTATTTTTCTTGATGAAATCGGTGACCTTAGCTTAAAAGCTCAGGCAAAAGTACTTCGAGTTCTTGAAGACGGGGAGATCCAGAGAGTCGGTTCCTCGGAGATGAAGAAGGTGGATGTTAGAGTCATTGCAGCTACAAATAAAGATTTAAAGCAAGAGATAGAAAAAGGAAAATTCAGGGAAGATCTCTATTTCAGATTAAATGTTGTCCCAATATTTTCGCCTTCATTAAATGAGAGAAGGGATGATATCCCAATCTTGATTAAACATTTTGTAAAAGTGTTATCGGAGGAGAACAATTTTAAGAAAAAAGAATTTAGTGATGATGCTATCAATTTACTGGTAAAATATGATTGGAAGGGTAATATTAGAGAATTAAGGAACCTTGTCGAAAGGGTTATGATAATGACCGATTCAAGAATAATAAAAGTAAACGATCTGCCTGAATATTTTAGAACCAACTTTAAAGAGGAAGTAATGGATTTCAGCTCCATAAAAGAGTGGCGGGATTTTAAAAAAGAATCGGAGAAATTCTATTTAAACAAAAAACTTATTGAATTTAATAATAATCTTGCAAGAACCGCCAGAGAAATAAATCTTCCACGGAGTAATTTATACAAAAAGATAGAAAATCTTGGTATAATTGTAGCAAATAACAGAGAAGCGGATAACGGGATGCCTCGTGAAAACGGGGAGGAAAGTCCGGGCTCCACAGAGTAGGGTGGTTTCTAACGGAAACTGTCCGCTTGTATTGGCGGATAAGGAAAGTGCCGCAGAGAAAAGACTTCCTACATTGTAGGTAAAGGTGAAAAGGTGAGGTAAGAGCTCACCATCCGGTTTGGTGACGAATCGGATTGAGGTAAACCCCATCCGGAGCAAGGTTAGAAAGAGAGTGATTTTGGTCTGCTCGACCATTACTTTCGGGTTAACCGCTTGAACGGTTAAGCAATTAACCGTCCAGATAAATGTCCCGTCTCGACAGAATCCGGCTTACAGTCCGCTTCTCTGTTATTGTTCTCCGTTTATATAATGTGCACCCTTTGATGTTTTGTTCCTTAGTGCTGCATTCACAACCAATAAAGATGTTTGGACGCTGTCCCGAAGGTTGATAATTCCACCGGTCATTATTGATTTTTGATAAAATTTCAAAATCCTGTGATTGAGATAATTAAGATCGGATTTGGCTCTTGATAACCGTTTTTGAGTGCGGATGATACCGCTATAATTCCACATGGTATATTTTACGGTTATCTGATCCTGAAGGAGTAGTGCCGGATCGGATTCTTCCTGAGGATAAGGATATTTCCAGCAAGGAATCTCGGAGATTGTGTGTTCGGTTTTGGAGTTATCCAAAGTATTAATTATGTCTTCCGCTGCTTTAACTCCCCAAACAAGACCTTCGAGAAGTGAAATGGATGCAAGCCTGTTTGCTCCATGTACTCCTGTAGAAGCTACTTCGCCTATTGCGTAGAGGTTGGTTAGAGATGATCTTCCGTTCAGATTAGAAAGGACTCCACCACAACTATAGTGAGCCGCAGGAACTACGGGGATCGGTCTCTTTTCTATATCAATACCGAATTCGAGACATTTTGAATATATTGTGGGGAATCTGTTTTTTATATCTATTTTTGTGAAAGATGCTATATCAAGAAATACATAATCAAGCCCCTCTTTAAGCATTTCTTCATATATTGCTCTTGAAACTTCATCTCTTGGAGCTAACTCCGAAAGGTGAGAATAGTTTTTCATGAAATATTCTCCTTTGCCGTTCATAAGCTTTGCTCCTTCTCCCCTTACTGCTTCCGAGATCAGGAAACTGTCACCGTCTTTTTTAAATAATGAAGTGGGATGAAACTGCACATATTCTAAATTTGCAAGTCTGGCACCTGCTCTGTAAGCCATTGCAATTCCACTTCCGACAACATCGCGAGGATTTGTCGAATTAAGAAATATACTACTCAATCCGCCACTTGCCAGTATTACTTTCTTCGAAAAAATTCTTTTTATTTTTCCACTGATCTGGTCTAACACATATGCACCTAAGGTTTTCGGTTCTTCATAGATTCTCAGCGGATTTGTCGAATGGTGATTTGAAGTTAAAAGGTCTATTGCAGTATGGTTGTAAAGAATTTTGAGGTTTGATGCTTTATGGGTTAGAAAATCTGTAAACTTTTCTTGAATAACCTTACCGGTCATATCTTTAACATTTAAAACCCGCCTTTTTGAATGTGCCCCTTCACGAGCCATATCAAATTCATCACTTTTTTTTGAAAAAGGAACTTTCAATTTCTTTATCAATATATTATTCACAAGTTCTGTGGAATCCGAAACAACTTGTTGTACCGCCGGAGGGTAGTTAATATTATCGCCTGCAGTCATAATATCGTTTACAAAAGAATCGATATTCTCATTTTTTAAAAGTGTAGCAATACCACCCTGAGCTTGATTTGTGTTGGTATCAGATAGATCTTTACCCTTAGTTATTAAAATTGTTTTTACTCCTGCTTCCGATAATTTTAGTGCCGCCGTAGCTCCTGCAATTCCTCCGCCTATAACAAGGACATCGGTTTCAAGAAATTCATTCATTGTTGATCTCCATTTGATTCTTCCGAAATTTCAAGGCTTAAATCTAATGATCTAAAAGAGTGGGTAAGAGCTCCGGAAGAGATAAAATCTATTCCGTTATGTAATTTACTACGGATATTACCAAGGGTTACATTGCCGGATATTTCATATTTTACGATAGAGTTTTTAAGCCGTACAGCCTCTTTTATTAAGTTTTCATCAAAATTATCAAGCATAATTATATCGACATTCTTTGAAAGAGCCTCTTTTAATTCGGCAATACTTGTTACTTCCACCTCTATTCTAATATTTTCTGTATTCTTTCTAACCATTTCAACTGCATTGGATATTGATCCGGCCATTTTTATATGGTTATCCTTGATCATCGCCATCTCCTTAAGATTCATCCTGTGGTTTTTTCCCCCGCCGTCTCGAACTGCTTTTTTTTCAAGATATCTCATACCTGGAGTGGTTTTTCTTGTATCAAGTAGTTTTATCTTCGAGTCTTTTATAAGGTCGGTAAATCTTTTTGTCAGAGTTGCAATCCCCGAGAGACGTTGGAGAAAGTTCAATGCGGTTCTCTCTCCTTTTAGTATTGAAGTTTTTAATCCGAGAATCTCAATTACAACATCACCATTACAAATTTTTGATCCGTCGTTTTTTAGAATTTTAATCTCTATAGATTTATCAATAGTTTGAAATGTTGAACGAAAAATATTTGTTCCGGATATTACACCGTCTTCTTTTGCAATGACGTATGCTGAAATTATTGAATCAAATTTATATAACGAATTTGTTGTGACATCATTTTCGACCTCATCTTCTTCAAGTGCAAGAGATATGATCTTTTTTTCAAGCTCATTATTAATATCCATAAAAAAATTATATTAAAAATTTGGAAGTGAGTAAAGAATATTCGCAAATTATCTATATATATGGAATAAAATGTAAACAAAAATAAGAAAAATAAAATAAAATTAAATAAAAAAAAAAAAAAAAAATAAAAAACATTAAAAAAGTTGACAAATTATGGTATTTGTTACATATTGTTACTAAGGAGGAAAGATGTTTGATTTAAACATTAAATGGGAACATTTAACGGAAGAGACTAAAAAAAACATTATTGATGAGTTCATTGGAAATCTTTGTGCGGAAGATATCAGAAAACTGCAAGAGAATATTGAGTATGTAGAAGCAAATGCAATCAATGACGGTGTTTATGATGAGTATAAATCTTATTGTGAGAACGAGTCATCGTTTAAGAGATCCGAAATGTATAGCACGCTTGAATATTTTATTTCATCCCATTTTCCATTCACATTAAGTATTTAATGCCAAAAAAAGAGAACAAAAGAAAAACATTGTCGATCAGAATGGAATACTCTCTTTTCGATCAGATAAAAGAAGAAGCAAAATTAAATGAGAGGTTGGCGGGGGCTCATATAAGGTGGATTTTAAAACAGTATTATTTGAACAAGAAAGGGATAAAGGTGTAATTATGAGTTTGACATCAATATTAGGTTTATCCGGTGTAGGCAAAGGTACTGAAAAAAGGATTGATAGAAATTCGGTATTTAATAAATTTATTAAGAATAGGGTTGGAACGGGAATTTTTCTTGTTGCTTCAGTAGTCATAGTTTATTTGATAGTTACCATATTTACTATTTATAACCTCCTGATAAGTTTATGACGATACCTGTAGATAAATATTGCATGTTCTACGGGTATCGCCATTAAATTTAAGGATTTGATTTATAAACTCATAGCCATTTTTGAATTTAAAAAATTCTCCTGTTTCAAAGTGTGCAATCTTGCATGAAGTGTTCTCGGGTTTTTGAGAATCCCCGGATTTCTGTCTATTAAAATTATCTCTTCCCTTGTAAGTTTTTTTGCTTGAATTATTGGGATGTCTCGTGTAGTTGACTTTGTTATTAACAGAGAACCGATTCGTACTGAAATATTGGGAACATTCTTCAGATTTTTCATAATCTCGGATAGTTCAATCGCCGGTTCATTTTTAGAATAAAATTTATTACCGGTTGATTTGGACTTGCTTTTTCCAAAAGAACTAATCATTTCCGAAACCTTTTTGATAACATCAATGTTTGACGTGATGCTTTTAGTCACAACCCAGAATTTTTCAATTATGGAACCTTTAAATATTTCAGGCTCGGAAAAAATTTCCAAGTCTGATGCTTCAAGAATTTTTTTTACGGATTTATTAACAGTTTCCATTACCGATAGATCGTCGGTGTCAAGATAGATATCAACCGGTACATATCTTTCCATAAGAACATCGTCAAACTTTTTGTCCATTGATTCAAGATAGTTTGTTCTTGCTATCTCCTTTTTTGATCTTGTTGAAGCTACACCATCACTTTTTTTTACATTTTCATTATTCATATAACCTCCATGTTATGTTTAATATAACATTATGTATCTTGATGTTAATATTTTCAACATTTTAATTATTTTAATTTGTGTTTTGTAGTTAGTCAAGAATTGTAGGTAAGGCTTAAAAAGCATGCATGAGAGATGCTTTTATTTTGTAATTGTGAGAAAATGGATAAAGGAGTCAAATAATGTATAAAACTATTGAAGATTTTATTGAAGACTGGAAAGAAGAGTCTAAATCGACCGTAATGGTATTTAAAAAAGTTGATGACTTGGAGTTGAAGAAAAAAGTACACGACAATGTAAGAACTCCGGGTAAGATCGCTTGGCATATCACTCAGACTGTTACCGAAATGCCGAAGAGTGCAGGAATAATTTCAACGGATCCGCTTGAAAATATGGATATTCCCGAGAGTATTAAAACCATAACGGATCTATACGAGAAGTACAGTGGTGAACTTGTAAGATCAATAAAGGAAAACTGGAAAGATTCCGATCTGAATGAAGTTATTGAACTGTATGGACAGAAATGGAAGAGGAGTAAAGTTCTTAGTGTTCTTTTAAAACATGAGATTCATCACAGAGCACAAATGACCGTTGTAATGAGATTGCTTAATATGAAAGTTCCGGGTGTTTACGGTCCATCCAAAGAGGAGTGGGCTAAATACGGAGCAGATCCTCAGGAATAACTATTACGATTCAATATTTTGACTAATATCTACCGGATAATTTATAAATTTGATTTCAAGCCAATATTTAATGAAATGTGCTTATCACTTATATCAGTATCAACAAAAGTCATTATATTTGTGTCTTTACTAATTATTCCTCTTATTATTTCTTTGCTAAGAGTCTCCATTGTAAACTTTCCATCGGATTCAACCGAATAGGTGAATTTATTAGCCTGCAAAGTATTATTGGAATTTTTAATATCTGAATATGTGGCATTCCCTTTACCATCAAAAATCATTTTTCCGTAGGTTGTTAAAGGTTTTGAATTCAGGTTAGAGTATGAAGCAATGATATATTCTCCTTGTAAACTAGAATTATTCATTTCCGAAGATGTTTTTATTGTTATTTCAAATCCGATCAATATATCGGCAATGCTGGTGTTAACGGTTATTATTACATTTTTATCTTTACATACAATTCCTTCTCTTTTCTCCTTAGTGTAACCGTAATTAATTGATTTCAGACGGTAAGAAAACACACCGTTTGTTTCAACATTATAAGAAATGTTTCCGTTTCTCAAGTCAAATTCAGATGTAGCCGAATCTTGAAATGTACCCCCTCCTTTTCCATCAAAAGTCATTGTTCCGTATGAACACCAGTTTGTCGGTTTGTAATGGTTGTAGTATGAGACATAGATATAATCACCGAGAATGTCGGAGTTATATATTTCCGAAGATTTTTTAATACCTACCGTGATTTTGATTTGTTTATCGGAATTATCTGTATCAATAATTGTAAAAATATCTTTTTTTAATCCTAACATACCCAGATTATCTGAACCGTCAAATGTAAATTTTGCTCTTCCGTCTTTGTTTACCGAATAAGTAAATGACGAATCTTTGATATGAGTAGTTGATGATATAATGCTGTAAGCCCCGTTTCCGTTTCCGTCAAAAATAACGTCCCCGTATCCTGCCCAGCAAGCAGGTTTGTCATTTGTAAAAGTGAGAAAAGTAAAATTACCATTCAAACTCGAATTATCCATAATTATTACTTCCTTTTCAACAGTATCATTGTTATTCTCAATATTTGGAGTTGAACAAGAAATAGCGGTTATAATAGCAAATGGTAAAAACATACAAGTTATAAGTCTTAGCATTTAATACCTCCGAATGACTTCTGTTTGCACAATATTAAAAATATTATTCTAATTTAAAAACTGATCAATTACAATATTTTTGGTTCTATAAAATTCAAAAATATATATGAATCAAAGATTTCTTAGTTTATACGAACTGAATATATTTTGGAATAATTACTACTGTTTCCGCTTTTATCGACGGATTTAATCTTAAAAAAGATTTTTCTGTTTAAACTAAGATCGAAAGGATAAAAATAGACTGAAAAATGATTGGACGGATATATAACTTCTCTGTTCATTAACGATGGGGAGAAACCGAATTTTATCTTATAACCTTGGAAATCAAACTCTCTATTTTTTGAGCAGCTTATATTAAACGAATTTCTCCCTTTGTTCACTGCAATGACCATATTTAACGGTCTTTCGGGAGGTAAACTTAATATAATAGGAATAATAAGGTCAGCCATAACTTGATGTCCGGAAGGACTGGGATGGTTCCCTTTAATATCTTCAAGCATTGCCTCCCAACCGTTCGGATTATCAAAAAAAGCTTTATAGGTATCAATAAACGGAAAGTTATTCTCAGAAGCCATGGTTTTTATTTTTCCATTTAATTCTTCAGTCTGCTTTTTAAAGTATTCAACGCCTGCTTTGAACCTTTTTTGTGGAGGAACGGTGGAAATAATTGGGTACATTCCGTAATTATATCTGGCATTTTCAAGTATCCATTTAAGATTGTTGGTAGTACTTGTTGAAGAAAAGCTACCGTTGCCTACATCATTTGTACCGAAAAGAACTAAAAAAAAATAGCCTTTACCATTCAGAAGATCTCTGTCCATTCTTTCAACACCCATTAATGAACTATCTCTGTTAACTCCAAGATTAATAGTATAAGTTTGACCGTATTTATCATTGAAATGCTCGGATGCTTTTGCCCAATAAGTTAAATCCGGATTGTGCGAATCGGGGAGATTGTTCATTCTCATCTTTCCCCAAGTAATGCTGTCTCCGAATCCTACAATTGTATTAAGTTCGGTTTTAGTGAAAGCAAACCTGTTTAGCCGACCTCTGATAATCTCCGTTTTTTTATCTAAAACAGCTGTTAATTTCTCAACGTTAATTCTATATTTATATTTATGAGTTAAAGTCTGAGTTCTCATAAATATAAAGTTTTTATATGTAATATCATTATTGTCAATAATTATCCTATTCTCGTTCTCCGATGTATTTGTGACTCTTCTCGTTTTGTTCCTATCCATATCATGAATGAATATATCCTCATTATCCAAATTTCTTATACCTCGAAAAAGCAAAAATCTCGGTCGACCTCTGTTATAAACAATTTCCGTTTGGCTTGAAATAAATTTAAAATCCCTACAAATAAGTTCTCTTCCACTATCATCAATTGAATCAAATATATTTAGTTTTACACTATTTTCACTATGATTTATCCAAGTTACCAAATAGTTATTGTTTTTAATAAACATTTTCGGAAAAAGATTTTCACCGGGAGTATTGTAGCTGAGATTTTTTTTGTGTTTTCCTTTTAAAAAAATATCACTTCCGAAAGGAGATGTTTCTACCTCAAGACGAGTTACTTTTCCTTTAAAAAAGTGTTTTTTTGTAAATAATTTTTCATTTGCCGATGAAGAAACCAAGAAAGTCATAAAAAAAATAATTGATAGGATTATATTTTTCATAAAAAAATTATATCAAAAAAAAGTCGGATGTCCAATCCGGTGTATTGATCACATACTAAATATACCCGATGGATTTTAATTCCTCCATCTCTTCTTCTTGAAATTTCTTATTTATTTTCCCTTGCGAATATCTTTTCATCCTGTATTCTTTGTATCTAAGTTTGTTATTTAATTTCAGTGCATCTTTAAGAACTTTACCATCCATATTTTTCCCTACCGGAAGATCAAAAAGGTTAAGTACCGTCGGGGCTACATCGTAAACTCCGACATTGGATAACTTGCCATTCCTCACTTTGGGTCCTTTCATCATGAAAATTCCATCGGGGGCATCCATATCTTTCGGAAGATTGTAGTGGTTGTAACCGCCGTCAAAAAATGAGAAACCGTGGTCGGACATGACCATAAAGTATGTATTATTATTTTTTTCGGATTCAACGTAATATTTTATTATCTTTTCCATATATTTATAAACAGGAAGAAGAAGGTTGGAAACCATTTCCGTTGCTTCATTAATAAGTTCCGGTGTCATTCTCCCTTCCTTAAAAGCAGCTTTGAAATTTTTCTTAAAATCTTTATCCATGAAATGAGTAATAAAATGTTGAGTAATATCAGGTAGCCTGAAATATGTTGTAAAGAAATCCGTATTCAGATGTTCATGTAGGTACTTTGAGGCTGATTCGACCATTGCATCATGCTTTACATACCTCATATAAAGACCGAGGACAGGAACCTTTAATGTGTTTTTGTCCGGATTAGCTTTGGTGTACATGTTAAAAAAGTCGGGCAAGCCAATCCTTTTTATCACTTTAAGGTAATTCTTATTCTCAGCAGCAAGATGTTCGAGTTTGCTGAAATATGAATGGGGGTGAACCGTAGGAATCAGATCGTTTTTTCTTACGACTATCTGAGCAATTCTTCTAAAATGATCCGAAAGCATGACTCCTTTTATTTTATCGGGAGGATGTGAAACCCACCAATTAGCTACGACGCTGCTCTTGTTGTATGAAGATAGTATTTGCCATATTGCGGGTTCTTTTCTTTGAGATTTTGTGAAAGGAACTTTCATTCCGTTTTTTTTCATATAAGAAAAATCGAGAATACCGTGTTTCATCATAGATTTTCCCGTTGCAATACTTGTCCATACAACATTCGATTTAGTCGGTTTTATCGTTTTAAAGTCTCCCCAGGCACTGTTATCTTTAAATTTTTTAAGGTATGGAAGGTGTCCTTTTTTGATAAGAGGATCTATTGTAGACCATCCGGCTCCGTCAAAACCAAGAATAACAACTTTAATCTTATCTTTACCTGATCCGCAATAGGACAAACCCAATCCCGATGATAGTATTATTGAATTTTTTATAAATTTTCTTCTGTCCATGTTTTTATTATATCATAAAAATATAGTCTTGGCTTTAATTCGGGAGTCGGTTAAAATATTTCAATAATTTTTCTATTTGTAAAGATTTGGATATATTTTCTTTTCTTAATTTAAGGGAACCGGTATTATCTTGAGCATATAACCATTTAACAAGTATTATATTCCCGTTTTCAATCTCAATACCGGTTATACATCGTGGATGAACGCAACTTCCATCGTTAAAATATGGTACATCTCCATAATCCGGAAAAACCGGAAAGTGAGTATGACCGATAATTACCCCTTTTTTTAGTATTTCCGCTATTTCCATGAAACGTTTATCTATTTTTCTTCTTATTTTGAAATTTTTTGCAGGACTTGTCGGATCGGCTATTCCGAATCTCATCTGAAAAAATCTCCAAAACACTCTTATGAAAAATCTACCGAACCACCACAGTGTATCATTTAGGAATTCTCCCTGATGACCGTGGATAAGCAAAATTTCTTTTGATTTGTCTCCATTTAGTCGGAGAATTATTGCTTCTTCCGATTCAAGTCCCTCCAAGATTCTAATTTTTTTACCACTTTTCTCATCAACAATTCTCCCGAAATATTTATTAAAAAGGTAACTGTTTTTCCATCTTCTATTGTGATTTCCCCATATGAATCTGAATTTTTTTTCACGATGAAATTTATCAAATATCTGATATATATCCCTATAACGTTCACTTATCAGTTTAAAGTTTGCATTTTCCCATAACTCATCACCATCACCTAATTCTATATAGGTGAATCCTTTGTTCATGTAGTGTTTAAGAGAATTGATATAGACATGTTGATTATGGAAAAAATCATCCGATCTGTCACCATGACCTCTATGGCAATCACTAAAAATTATAATTTTGGTTTTATTATCTATGTCAATAACTTTTGAGTTATTAACGGTTTTATTAATTTTCTTTAGAAGCAATGATTTAAACATTTTGAAGCTCTTAGGACTAAATAAACATGGAGCTGATGGGGATCGAACCCACGACCTTCTGAATGCCATTCAGACGCGCTCCCAAACTGCGCCACAGCCCCATACAACATGCTTTATATCACAGAATATCGGAGTTTACAATAGAATTTTGTTGTTTTATCCCGATTGTCAATTACATAGAAGTCCCCCAGGGCGGGGGACCTGAATGAAGCGTATGGAAAAGCCTTGTGTTAAGGGGAGAGTTTTGGAAAGGCTTTACATTTCGAACATATTTTAAAACCAACGTTTTAAAATGTCAACATGTCTCGCAAAAAAAAACATTTTTTTATACCTGTTAAGATTTGAAAATCATAAAATACCAGATAAACAATGTAATAAAAAACATTAATACCGATCCTGTTATTAGCTGAGAAAGAGTATGCTTGTTTGCTTTTATTCTTGCCCAAATTATTAAAGGTACAAATACGAAAAGCAGAGAAAAAAAGATTTTATTGACAAGAAATGTTAACCATAATACCAAACTGACTGAAAGCATTGCATGACCGCTGATTTTCCAGAAAACAGTTATACAGGCGTTGGTAATTCCAAAAATCACAAGCCACAGTTGAAACGTAAATATCAAATGAGGAACCTCAAAAAAGTTAAAAAGCAATAATGTTGTCATCCAGAATAAAACCAAAGCAAAAAACCATTTTACTCTCTCTTCCCTTCTTGATATGTCAAAATCGGAAATTTTTTTTGATTTATATAAAATGAGAAAATAGGTTACGGGAATAAATAAATTCCACAATAGAATAACGGAAGAAAGTATTATCCCTATTTTTTCTTTTAGGAGAATTGTTTTTATAAGAAATATTAAAAAAATTCCCAAAGTCATTACAGGTGTATCAAAAATCCTACTGATTACATTTGCCATGGCAAAGGATTTTTCACTTTTATTTGTCATGTTAATTTCACTCAAATATCATACAACCTAATTCACATTTTGAAACTTAGATATCCGGCAATCATCATTAGAATGATTCGGAAAGATACTAACATAAAATCCGGAAAACTTATAGACAGATTTGGTGGAATATTTATTGATTTATAAAACAGAGAAGCAAAATGATATCAAATATTTTGAAAATCATTCTTTTTTCATATCGGTTTTCGATTTGACTTTAACCGATTAAAAGTGTTATGACATTAGTATCGTATATAAGGAGAAAACATGAAAAAAATTATTATTATTGTATTTGTAGCGTTATTTTTATTTACTAATGTATATTCCGATGAAGGGATGTGGACATTGGAACAGATTAAGGAACTGAACTTAAAGGAAAAAGGTCTTAAAATTACTATAAATGACATCTATAATCCCAATGGAATTTCACTCACAAATGCAATTGTTTTATTAGGTGGAGGAACTTCCGAGTTGATATCTGAAAACGGACTCCTGTTAACAAACCATCATGTAGCTTTCGGTGCTGTTCAGAGAGCATCAACCAAAGGTAAAGACTATTTAACAAACGGTTTCCTTGCCAAAAATTATGGAGAAGAGATCCAAGGGCATGGTACTTCGGCTTCATTACTCCAATATTCCAAAGATATTTCCGAAATAATTTTAAAAATCGGCTGTAATATTAAAGATCCGGTAGAAAAAGAAAAAGCAAGAGAGAGAAAAATTAAGGAGATAACTGACAAGATCGAAAAGGAAAGATTTGATATAAAAGCAAGTGTTGCAAAAATGTACAGCGGAAAACAGTATATTCTCAGTGTTTATAAAAGATATGATGATGTGAGAGTCGTATTTATGCCCCCGGGAGCGATTGGAAATTATGGAGGAGATATTGATAACTGGATGTGGCCTCGTCATACCGGAGATTTTGCTTTTATGCGAATATATATGGCTCCGGACGGATCGGGTAGGAAATATAATAAAGAGAACATACCCTATAAAGCTAAAAAATGGTTAAAAATTGCAAAAGACGGATTAAAAGATGGTGATTTCACTTTTATTTTAGGGTATCCTGGATATACTACAAGGTATAGAACTTCGAATTCATTATCGTACTCTCTTGATTTGTATTATCCGAATGCGATCAAGGTACTTAAGGAGACAATAGATCTTCTTGAAAATGTTGGAAAGAGATCTAAAATAACAAAGATCAAAGTTTCGGGGCTTTCAAAAGGTTTGAACAATGCTATGAAAAACTGGCAGGGAAAAGTTGACGGAATGCGTAGAACGGATTTTGTAAATCAAAAGATTAAATTTGAGAATGAGTTAATGGAATTCTTGAAGAAAAATGAAAAATTATACAAAAGATACGGAAAGATTCTTGACAAAATAAAGTCTGAATACCAAAAGAGAAGAGAATCGTATGTTTATGATTTTAATCTTGGACTCGGTACAAGATTGAACGGAACTTTAATGAGTATGGCTTCTTTAATTTATAGTACTGTAATGGAGAGAGCAAAGCCGATAAAAGAAAAAAATCCGAGTTTTTCTGAAAAGACCGTTAAAAGGATGGTTTCAAGATTGCATTACAGCTATATGAGTTATGATGAGTCGGCAGATAAAGCTCTTTTCAAAGCGGGATTAAGAAGACTTAACCTTTTAAAGGGGGACCAAAGGATAAAAAGTTTGGAATTTTTGTTAAAAGGTGGAAATCGTGCAATAGATAAATTTGTAGATGATGCATTTCTGAAAACTAAGTTAAACGATGTGAATTTTACAAAAAAACTTTTTTACAAAAGTCAAAAAGAATTGCTGGAATTAAATGATCCGCTGATCAATCTTGCATCAAAACTTTATCCCGAAACGGAAATTCTTAGAAAAAAGAATGAAAAGTTTGATGCGGTTATTACAGAATTGAGGAAAGATTACATTTCAGCCCTTTATAATTGGAAGGGTTCAAAAATGTATCCGGATGCAAATAGAACTATTCGGTTTACTTACGGAGCAGTCGAAGGTTATGATCCGAGAGATGCGGTGAAGTATGCACCTTTTACAACACTTAAGGGCGTTATCGAAAAAGATACCGGAAAAACTCCTTTTAATGTTCCTCAAAAATTAAAAGATTTATATGAAAAAAAGGATTTCGGTCGGTGGTACTCGGAAGTTTTAAAAGGTGTACCTGTTGCTTTTACACATAAATGTGATATTACCGGAGGGAATAGCGGGAGTCCGGTTATGAACTCCAAAGGTGAACTTGTCGGAATTGCTTTTGATGGAAATTATGAAGCAATGACCGGAGATATGCAGTATGATCCTAAATTGCAAAGAACTATATCTGTTGATATCAGATATGTAATGTTTATTACCGAAAAATTTGCAAAAGCAACTAATATAATGAAAGAGCTGGGATTTTAATAAAGAAAAAGATTAAAAAAATATAGTATCAACCGGTTATCGGGATTATTTTTTCAGTTGAAGTTTATGTAGTAAATGATAATAGTTGAAAACTTGACGATATTATGTTAAATTTTAATTGTTAAATTAATTAACATTCAAAATTATTTGAAATGTTGAATATTAAAAGTATCTGTTTCCCAAGGGATATTGTATAGGGCACTAAGGGATGGTTTGTCAAGTTTATTTGTATATAGCAGGTTGGAAAACCTGACATTATAAGAGGAGTTAAAATTGATAAAAAAGTTTGGAGTAGTACTAATAATTTTTTTATTTATGCTTATACCGTTTGACCTTATCTCATCCGATAACGAAACATGTATGGAGTGTCATTCCGATAAAAGTTTAACTACAATGAGGGGGAAAAGAGAAATTTCACTCTTTGTTAATATTAACATCCACAATAAATCCGTTCATAAGGATCAAGATTGTATAAATTGTCATGAGGATGCGGATGTTAAGGAATTTCCCCATAAAGAAAAATTAGCTCCGGTTAATTGTGGAAATTGCCATGACAAGGAGAAAGGAGATTTTGATTCCGGTATTCATGGAAAAGTTCATAAGGCGAAACATCTTTATGCACCTGATTGTTCAGAGTGTCACGGGAAACATAATATTGCTTCCGTCTCCGATCCCTCTTCTCCATCCTACAGAACCAATGTCCCTTATCTTTGCGGAAAGTGCCATAGAGAGGGTGCCCCCGTTGCCAGAATATATAAAATAAACGAACGAAATATTATTGAAAATTACAGTCAGAGTATTCACGGGGAAGGATTATTCAAGAAGGGACTGACGGTTACGGCAACTTGTGTTGATTGCCATGGCGGTCATAAAGTTCTTCCACACACTGATAAAGGGTCAACAATTCATCCTAAAAATATAGCAAATACATGTATGCAGTGCCATTCAAGGATTGAAGATGTCCATAAGCAAATAATAGACAATAAAAAGTGGGAGAAAAATCATGGTGAAATTCCTGCATGTACCGACTGCCATCTTCCGCATAAAATAAGGAAAGAGAGTACGGTATTGAGGGTGTCGGATAAAGCTTGTTTAAACTGTCATGAAGATGAAAATATTGGCATGACGGTTGACGGTAAGGTGAAATCACTTCACATAAATAAGGAAGATATTAAATCTTCCGTTCACAATGAAGTAACCTGCGTTAAATGTCATTCTGATGTGAATCCTTTATTAAAGAGACCGTGCCAGACTGCAAATAAAGTTGATTGTTCCGGTTGCCACATTAATATTGCAGAAGAGTATAAAAAGTCCGGTCACGGAATAGCAAAGAAAAACATGGTGGAAGGTTCTCCCGATTGTATCTCATGTCACGGAAGTCATACCATACAGTCTCATCGGGAAGAAACATCTCCGATTTATAAAACAAATATTCCTTCTCTTTGCGGAAAATGTCATAACAAGGACAGTAAGGTAAAAAAAGTACATGAATTATCCGAAAATGAAGTTATTAACGATTACTCAAGAAGTATTCATGGTGAAAAACTGACAAAAAAAGGATTACTTGTCAGTGCGTCTTGTACCGATTGCCATAATAAACACTATATCCTTGGCAGTAAGGATGAAAATTCTTCCACCCATGTTAAAAATGTTCAAGCTACTTGTGCATCTTGTCATCGGGGAGTATTTAACGAATATACCAAAAGTATACATTTCACATCGAAGGAATATAGAAAAGAGGATCGTCCTACCTGTGTAACTTGTCACTCTTCGCATAGAATATCGGATGTATCAAAAGATAAATTTATGACTGAAGTGACTGATCACTGCGGATCATGTCATAAAGAGTTATCCGAATCGTATTTGGAAACAATTCACGGAAAAACCTATCAGCTCGGTTATAGGAAATCAGCAAAGTGTTCTGATTGCCATAACGCCCATTTGATACTACCGATAGACGATCCGGATTCAAGTGTCGGAATGAACAATATAGTATCAACGTGTCAAAAATGCCACGAAGATGCAAACCAGCGGTTTACAGGATATCTTACACATGCCACACATCATGACAGAGGAAAATTTCCAATTCTTTATTACACATATTGGGCAATGACGCTTCTTCTTATAAGTGTTTTTACCTTCTTCGGCATCCATACGTTATTATGGTTTCCAAGATCTTTTAAGAATATGAGACTGAGGAAAAAAGAGTCTCACGGTAAGGAGGAAGTGTATGTACAAAGATTTGAATTATCACAAAGAGTTACCCACCTGTTTGTGATTCTAAGCTTTCTTACACTGGCATTTACAGGTTTGATTTTAAAATTTTCCTTTATGCCCTGGGCTGCATTCTTTGTAAATCTTATTGGCGGTGTACAAATTGCCGGAACTCTTCATAGGTTTGCTGCAATAATTACATTCGGGTATTTCCTGTTCCACGTTGTTCAATTGATAAAAATTAAAAAAAGGACAAAGACTCCAATTCTGAAATTTATATTTGATAAAGACGGAATGATGTTCAACATGAAGGACCTTAAAGATTTTTGGGGTTCTATCAAATGGTTTTTGGGATTGGGAAAAAGACCGAAGTATTCGAGATGGACATATTGGGAAAAATTTGATTATTTTGCAGTTTTTTGGGGAGTTTTTATGATTGGCATTTCCGGGTTGATCCTTTGGTTCCCTGAATTTTTTACAAAATTTCTTCCCGGATGGGCAATTAATGTTGCAATGATAATCCATTCCGATGAGGCTTTACTGGCTATCGGATTCATTTTTACTATCCATTTTTTCAATACTCATTTAAGACCGGAGTCATTTCCGATGGATAAAGTGATATTTACCGGATTGGTCCCACTGGAAGAATATAAAAAAGATCGTCCTGAAGAGTATAAAAGATTAGTTGAAACCGGAAAGCTTGAGGAAAATCTTGTTAAGAAAAACGGTTATAAAAAATATGATAAGTTCATTTCAATAATGGGAATGTTGTTTTTATTAACGGGACTTGCATTAACCGCATTGATCATATATTCAATGATTTTCGGGTATAAATAGAAAAAATTATCTGTTAGATTTAATGGAGTGAAGCAATTGAAGACCTATCAAATTTATTTATGTAAGAAAACGGATATATAAGTAAATAAGGTTTACTTGAGTGACTTTGTTTTTACCTCTGAAATCTTGAATACAAATTCCGACATATTTTCTATTACATCTAAAAGACTCGTATCCGTTAAAGAGTAATATGCATACACTCCGTCTTTTGTCTTGTTAAGTACTCCCATCTTAAAAAGTGAGTTCAAGTGATTTGAAAGACTGCTGGCTGAAAGGTCTGTTTTTTCCTGAAGATCGGATACATTCATTTTTCCTTCACCAATCAGATCAATAATTAGAAGTCTTGCAGGTTTTGTAATAACTTGACAAACCATTGAATATTGTTCGTAAAATTTAAGAGAACGTTTCATTTGTAAATATTTTATTAAAAAACGTGATAAATGTCAAAAGTTTATATTAAAATTTAATTATTTTTTCACTTCTACTAAAGTTTGATATACTATATCGGTCATGGAGTTTTTATTAAAATGAGAAAAAGTCTAATTGAGATTTATACTGACGGAGCTTGTTCGGGAAATCAATTTAAAAATAATGTCGGTGGTTGGGGGGCGGTTCTTATTTCGGGAAGAAATCGGAAGGAAATTTTCGGAGGAGAACAAAATACTACGAATAACAGGATGGAATTAAAGGCTTGCATTATGGGTCTTAAGGAGATAAAAAGAGATGATGTGGAAATTAAACTATACTCCGACAGTGCCTATATTGTGAATTGTATTAAACAAGGGTGGTATTTGAAGTGGGAAAAAAACGGATGGAAAACAAGTAAAAAGGAAGCGGTGGAAAATAGAGATTTGTGGGAAAGTCTACTTGGGTTGATAAGGAAATATGAAGTCAAATTTATAAAAGTAAAAGGACATTCCGGAATCGAAAATAATGAGAAAGCGGATGAACTTGCCAACAGAGGGATGAATATACAACTCTCCTAAATGTACTGTGAATATGTATTTATACATTTATTCCATTTGTATCATTATTCAGAAAAATATGTTATAATCAAATATCTTATGTGTTAGTTCACAATCCCTGAAAAATTAATTTTCTAATGGATATTGTGCACTCTTACAAATGGAAAATAATGAAAAAAATAAAGAATATAGCAATTATCGCTCATGTTGATCATGGGAAGACCACCCTTATTGATGCTGCATTAAAACAGACCGGAGTTTTTAGAGAAAATCAAAGGATAGTTGAAAGAGTTATGGATTCAAACGATCTTGAAAGGGAGCGTGGAATAACGATATTTTCAAAAAATGCTACTTTGATTTATAAAAATTTTAAGATAAACGTTGTTGACACTCCCGGACATGCGGATTTCGGCGGAGAAGTGCAAAGAATTATGAAAATGGTTGATTCGGTTCTTTTACTTGTGGATGCATTTGAAGGTCCTATGCCTCAGACCAAGTATGTCTTAAAAAAATCTCTTGAACAAGGTTTAAACCCGATTTTAGTAATCAATAAAATTGATAGACCCAATGCAAGACCGGATGAAGTTTTAAATCAGGTTTTCGATTTATTTGTTGAATTAAATGCGAATGAAGATCAACTTGATTTCCCAATTATCTATGCTTCCGGAAAAGAGGGTTTTGCAAGATATGAGTTCGACGATAAAAATATGGACTTAATCCCCCTTTTTGAAACAATAATTAAGCACGTGGATGAACCTGAAGGTGATAAGGATAAACCTCTGCAATTCCTGACATCGGCAATTAGTTATGATAATTATCTCGGTAAAATAGGAACCGGAAGAATACATAACGGTACCTTAAAACAGGGCAAGGAAGTTCTGCTTATGAAGAGAGACGGTGAGCATAAGGTTTGCAAAATTACAAAGCTTTTTACTTATCAGGGGTTAAAAAGGATAGATGTTCCCGAAGCTTATGCGGGAGACATAGTTTCGGTTTGCGGAATTGAATCGATTGATGTCGGAGAAACGATATCGGACAAAGATTACCCGAACTCTTTGAAGTCCATTGACATAGATGAACCGACTCTTGCAATGAACTTTATTGTGAATGACTCTCCGTTTGCCGGTAAAGAAGGTACCCGTGTTACTTCAAGTCATGTATGGAGCAGGCTTAAAAAGGAAATTTTAACAAATGTTAGTCTAAGTGTTTCGGAGACCGATACAAAAAATTCATTTTTAGTTAAAGGAAGAGGAGCTCTTCAATTATCCATTCTAATTGAAAATATGAGGAGAGAAGGTTATGAATTTCAAGTATCAAAGCCGGAAGTCATATTTAAAAATATAAAAGGAACAAAATGTGAACCAATCGAATATGCAGTTGTTGATGTTGCCGATGAGTTTAGCGGAGTAGTTATTGAGATGTTTGGTCTGAGAAAAGGGGAAATGGTAAATATGACATCGGGAGTAAGCGGATATACCAGAATCGAATTTTTGATCCCCTCAAGGGGATTAATCGGATTTAACGGAGAATTTTTAACGGCTACTCACGGAACCGGAATATTAAATCATAGTTTCTCATCATACGAGCCATATAAAGGAGATTTTAGTAAGAAAACCAAAGGAGTCTTGATTGCTCTTGAAAACGGAGTATCGGTTGCTTTCGGACTTTTCAATCTTCAACCTCGTGGAACTCTTTTTATTGATTCGGGTGTACCTGTCTATTCGGGAATGATAGTGGGTGAACATAGCAAAGAAAATGATCTGGTCGTAAATGTTTGCAAAACCAAGAAACTGACAAACATGAGATCTTCCGGAGCCGATGATGCCGTAAAACTAATAACACCGAGAAAATTCACACTGGAACAGGCACTTGAATACATAGAGGATGATGAACTTCTGGAGATAACTCCTAAAAATATAAGAATGAGAAAAAAACTTCTGAATATTCATGAAAGAAAAAGATTCGATAAATTGAAATCCGCCAGTTAAAACTCGGTTATTCGGATCCTTATAATGAATTTATTGGATTTTTGTAGCTTATATCATTAATAGATAAATTCCTGCGACAATAATCAAAATACCACATATCCTTTTTACAATTATAGTCCCGCGGGAAGATTCGTTCCATTTTAAATATTTTTGTATATATTCGGTAAACGATCCCGCAAGGATTATGACGAAACAATGTCCTACTCCGTAAGCGGCAAGAAGAGCAAAACTGTGAAATATGTCTGAGGAAGATGAGAATAATGTTATTGCAAGGACAGGAGCCATATAAGCGAAAGTGCAGGGCCCAAGAGCAATACCGAAAATAAGTCCCAAAATAAATGCCGAGCCGATTCCCTTTTTCTTTGTTTTTAATTGTCTGATTCCGGGAAAATTTATCTTAACCATATCAAGCAGATAAAGTCCGACTATTAAAAATATAATTGCAACGATATAATTTCCCCATTTTCCAGTATCTCCTATCATTCGCCCCATTAAAGATGTAACTATGCCTATGATTGCAATTGTGACCAAAATTCCCGAAGAAAATGATACGGATGTCAAGAAAACTTTTTTAAATGTTCTGTTCTTTTGCTCACTAATATATGCAACTATCAGCGGAATGCTTGCAAGATGGCATGGGCTGAGAAGGATGCTTAAGACTCCCCAAAGGAAAGATCCGGCTATTGCTACCATAAAAGTGGACTGCACCAGATTAGATAACCAGGAAAATATGGAATCCACTATAGTTTAACTCCTTTCATTTTTAGAATCTTCAATATTTCCTCTTTCGGGAAAAATCCTTCATGTCGAAAATATTCTTTCCCTTTACTATCTAAAAATACCTGAGTAGGTATTAGTCTGATCTTGAATTTTTTCGCAAAAGGTTTCCCTTCGGATGTCCATACATCGTAAAATATAACCTTAACCTGATCTTTATATTCTTTTGCGATTTCATCTGTGATCGGTTTCATTTTTTTACACGGAATACATTTTACAGATCCTAATTCCACAAATGTTACTTTAATGTTTGATTCATTTTTCTCCGGTTTTTTATCATTTTCGTTGTTACCGGAATTACATGATGCACTGATAGAATATGTAAAAAAGATGATAAATGTTAAAGCGGTAATTTTTTTAATCATTTTAATTTCTCCTGTTAATCTTACGAAAGCATTTTTTTCAAATCTTCTTTTTCCGGTATTTTACCAACTGCTTTTACTTCTCCGTCAACTATTAATGCAGGTGTCATCATTACACCGAAATCCATCATTTTATTGAGATCGGTAATTTTTTCCAAGTTATACTCAATATTCATCTCCTCTGCAATAGCACGAGTTGATTCTTCAAGTTTTTTACACTTGGGACATCCCGAACCGAGAACTTTTATCTCTTTCATTGTTTTCTCCTTTATTTTTTAATTTTCTTATTCATAGTTAAAATAATAATCCATATATAAGACCGGAAAGAGTAGCCATAATCACAACCAGTAATACGAATACAAGTGTTTTCTTCGTTCCCAAAACACCTCTTATAACAAGCATATTAGGGAGACTTAAAGCCGGACCGGCTAATAGCAAAGCAAGTGCGGGACCTTTACCCATTCCGGCACCCATCAGTCCTTGAAGAATAGGGACTTCCGTTAATGTGGCGAAATACATGAAAGCACCGACTAAAGACGCAAAGAAGTTTGCAAAAATAGAATTACCTCCTACTAAGTCATGAATCCATGAGGAAGGTATTAGTCCCTCATTACCCGGTCTCCCGAGAAAAATACCGGCTGCGAGAACCCCAAAGAATAGTAAAGGGAGGATCTGTTTCGTAAAGTCCCATGAAGAGATCGTCCACTCCTTCAATTCTTTTTTTCTAAACCATTTGAAAAGTATTAATAATAACATCAATGCAAATATACCGGTGATTATCCATTTTATGGAAAATATTGATATCCAAATATCGTTTCCTTCCGTTGCGGGCTTCCCCCAGTTGGCAAATACCAGAATCCCCACCATTGAGATAAAGTAAAGTGTATCTTTCCACAAAGGACGTTTATTTGAATTTTCAAAAATTTGAAATCCTTCCTTCCGATCCTTTTTGTTCTCTTCCTTCATAAAAATAACATACATCATCAATCCGATTATTATGCTGAACAATATAGCTCCGACGGCTCTTGCAAACCCAAGCTCCCAACCCAGTACTTGACCGGTAAGAATTATCGCAAGTATATTTATGGCAGGTCCGGAGTACAAAAATGTTGTTGCAGGACCAAGTCCGGCTCCTCTTTTATAGATTCCTGAGAATAGAGGTAATACAGTACATGAACACACGGCTAAGATTGTTCCTGATACGGATGCGACTCCATAGGAGACAAATTTATTTGCATTCGGTCCAAGATATTTTATTACCGAGTCCTGACTGAGAAATACCGAAATGGCTCCTGCAATGAAAAAGGCAGGAACAAGACATAATAAAACATGTTCACGAGCATACCATTTTACCAGTGCAATTGCCTCAAATAGAGGTCCTCCGAACGGTAATATGTCAAGTGGAAAAAAGTAAAATAATAAAAAGATAAAAAGTAATACAAAAAAAATCTTCCATTCTTTCATCTATGTTACCTCATAAATTCTATATATTCCCATGTAACGATATTAACTATACAAACTTTTCACTTCTTACATAATACCTGACGGTCAGCTTTCATGGCGGATTTTCTCTCTTTATTTAATTCAGGATCTTCATCAAACATTGTCTTTAAAATATTAAACAGAGTTTTGTTGATATTATTATGTTTTAACAAGCTGTATTCCACCCATAGTCCTTCTTTGGTATCTTCAATGATATCCGCTTCTTTAAGAACTCTCAAGTGACCTGAGACGGTAGATTGTGAAAGGTCCATAATGTCGGTTATTTCACAAACGCACATGGATCTTTCCATCAGCATATTAATTATCCTAAGCCTATTCCTTTCTCCGAGTGCTTTAAAAATTTTTTCCGCTTTCTTTATCATATCGTTAAACTCCGATATAGCGATTTTACAATCAATATGTAAAATTGTCAATAGGGGTGACGGTGCTTTGTTTCTTTGTTTTAT
>CAYRAO010000028.1:0-31938 GCA_964422395.1 uncultured Clostridia bacterium | reverse complement strand
CATCAGTATTTGAATTCTCTTTGTTCCTCTTCCGAAGTATTTATAATTCCCGGAGCATCGGAACGGGGGCATACATTTTCACAGATACCGCAACCTATGCATAAATCAGGAACAATGTAGATCTGCTTCACCTTCACAAGTTTCCCCTCGAAGTTCCATACATTCACCTCCCTGAATCGGATTGCTTTATCCGGAACAGGACAGTGTTCTTCACAGACAGCACAATTATATCCGTCACTATATGTATAACACCTATCTTTTACCACAACCGCAGTTCCGATCTTGAATTTCTTTTTATCCTTCAATGTCAGCATTTCAATAGCATTGGTAGGGCATACTTCCGTGCATCTCTTACACTCATATTCGCAATATCCGATAGATGGTTCAAGGACAGGCGTCCATAATCCGTCAATTCCCGTTTCGAACAATGCGGGTTGAATAAAGTTTGTAGGGCAGGCTTGCATGCATTCCCCGCATCTGATACAACGGTCGAGAAAATCCGGTTCGGCAACGGATCCCGGGGGACGTTCGAAACCGTGTGTTTTTGATGTTGATTTTCCGGAGATTCGTGGTAGAGCTGCGAGGAATACTCCGGAAAATATAGAACCCGTTATACGTCTTCTTCCGAGATCTATTTTGTTTGAATCACTTTTTTTGGGGAAACTAAATTCGGTACCTATTGATTTCGACGGGCACGATTCTTCACAATTATAGCAAACCATACATTCCGATTTTATATAGTTTATGAAAGGACTCCCGCTGTAAGTACAATTTTGTGAACATATGTCACATTTATTACAAGTGACATCTTTTACATTCAAATTGAGCAGACTAAATTTGGAAAAGAGTCCGTATAAAGCACCAAGTGGACAAATATAATTACAAAAGAATCTCCGTTTATAAAAATTTGCAGCAATAAGTAAGAAAAAGATCAATCCCAAAAATACTGTTTGATGATATTTCCTCGGTTTGTTAGGGAGGATGTGTTTTTTTGAAAATTGATATACGGGTTTTAACCCTTTGGAAATAATTCCTGATTCTTCCGCACCATCTTTAAGTGTTTCTTCTGTAATGTAGTTAACAAAAGGACTGATCACAATTGATGTGCTTCGGGTTAGAATCGAAAAAGGATCAAACCATCCCGCAATATTTGTACCGAACAAAGCCATTATCAGGACGATTACAAGGACAACATACTTTATTTTAAGTAGTTTGAAATTTATTTTTTCCACCCTCTTTTTCCGCCTAATTGATATCCATGAGAAAAAATGGTTAATTGTTCCCATCGGACAAACCCAACCGCAAAAGAAACGTCCGAATATCAAAGATAATCCGACAGGTATTAAAGAAAGGAAGAAAAGATTAACTACCGTATGAGTGGATATTAAATTGACTATCAAAAGTAACGGATCGAAATAAAAAAAATGGTCGGAATATTTAAAAGATTCCGTAGATGCCGCTCCGGTTTTGATAAGAAGCCAAAAAAATATTATCAAAAAGAAAATTTGGAAAAATATTCGGATTCTCTTTTTCTTCGAGTATCGCGGAATCATATATTTCTAAATCCCGAAAGTTTTAACGTTTATTTTTTTTATATCTTTTTCCCCCATTCCCCGTCTGAATCCGGCATCAATGAAAGAGATATCATTGATGTTTTTTCCGAAAACATTGACTGCAACGACATCAGCCTCAAATACGTTCTCGGAGCAGATTACGGTTTTCTTTAATTCCACATCGCTAAGTCTTCCCCCGATCGGACCGTTTTTTTTCAGAATACGGTATGCATCGACTATAGTAAGGTCAATCTTGAAACCGTTTGCAAGATCTGCAATATTATCACCCATATTTCTGTGGAGTTTACCTCTCTTTCCTCCGATTATCCCATAGAGATTTTTCATTCCGATTGATAATTTGGCACTTCCATGATGTTTAAGTATCGGTACATTAATAAATTTGTCAACTTCAAGATGATCTCTGAATACAGGCCATTTTTTGAGCTTTTCTCCTTTAAAATTATGAATCACAAGTCTGTTATCATCTGCATATCTGAGATCGGCTCCACTTTTTTCAACAATCTTTTTTATTCCGCTTCTCTTGTAGGTATCTTCGGCTTTGTGACAGGGGTTGTCCATTACTATCACTTTTTTAGCTCCTGCATCAAATACCATCTCAATAATAGCTCTAATAATTTCCGGGTTTGTATTTGCAGCTTGCTCAACCGTTCTGTTCCAACCGATATTCGGTTTTATCATAACTATGTCTTGTTTGCTAACAATTTTTTTCATTCCACCGATAAGTTCAACACCTTTCTTTGTGATTTCGTAAGGTGATTCACCGATTACTTTCGAAACGATATTTTTTCCGGAGGAAGATAATATCGGAAATGTTGAAAAATAAATCGATGATGTGGTTATAATGGATTTTTTTATAAATTCTCTTCTCTTCATCATGACTCCTTAATATCATAATATATAACATACAAATAATTTTCAATGTAATTATGATATCAATTCTTATACATTATTAAATAAATCCGGTTCCGGTTTAATGCTAAATTATATGGGGTTATTGTATTGTAACTGTTTTTTTAGGAATTCTCCGACTTTCTCTCAAGTTCGATTATTTTATCGTACAATGTTTTATCATTATCTGTTTTTGATATTTCACCGAGTACGTCTGTTTCTCTTGTGATTTTTGCAATATTTGCCAAATATTTTAAGTGGTAACTTACATATCTGTCGTTACTCATTATTAAAAAAATAAGTTTCACATTTTTTCCATCCGGAGCTTTGTATGGCATCCCTTCTTTAATAAGTGCTACTGATATGAAAAAATTCTTAAATTCTTCACTAAATATATGAGGTGTGGCTACACCCTTTCCAATTGCCGTAGATTGGATTTTCTCTCTTTTTATGAAAAGCCGTCTTATTTTATTGTGATCCTTGATTATTGCTTTCTCCTTCAATAATTTGGAAAATGTTGCATAGAACTCGTCAGTGTCATTAAATTTTCCGGTGATCAAAAATGTATCTTTATTTATAGCATCAGCTAATTTCATCATATTCTCCTTTTTATATCATCTTTTGTTCCGAAGATACAATCTCGTCCTGCCGAAATTAAAAAAATATTAATTCCGTCATCATTTTCAAGTTTAAAAGGGGTTCTCCATGGGTCGATTATATGACTTTTGGTTTCTAAATACTGCGGGATAAGCTGGTCAATAAATTCAGGATATTCATTGTTATCCGTAAAATATGAATTCACGGCATTTATAATTAATGTTATTTGAGGTTTAATCAAAATTGTTTTTGTTCTTTGAGAAGTATCCAACATTCTCTCGATTGAAGATTGTTTATCGTTAGATTTATCACAAGTAGTTACAAAAAAAAAGAGCAAAATAATTAAGCTCGCTAAATTTATTTTTTTCACAGAAAAATTCTATAATATCGGGAAAAAAATTACAACCGTTTAAAAAATCTAAATGTGATATAATTATTTAATGAAGTATAGTGAGAATTTTATTGCCACCCTTTTGAAGCGTTTGGAACTTTTTTCTGATCTTGAACATTCCGCTCTTTTAAAGTTGTCTGAATTATTCAAAGAGAGAATATTTAAAGAAGGGGAGATTATTTTTGATGAAGAGAGCATAGGAAATTCAATGATGATAATAACTTCTGGGGAGGTAAGGATATCTCAAAAGTCCGACCCCAATAACGAGGAGGCTCTGATAGTTCTTAAGAAAGGAGATCTCTTTGGGGAAATGGGATTGTTGGAAGACTTGCCACGATCTGCAACGGTTATTTCACATACGAATGTTGTTATCTTGGAAATTAAAAGAGATAGTTTTCTCGAATTCTTGTCTGTGGAAAGCAAAGCGGGAGTGAAAATCCTTTTAAAGCTCTCAAGGATACTTTCCGCCCGTCTGAGAGAAACAGATATGAAGTTAAAAACTTTTATCAGTTTAACCAAGTGGCTTTAAATTTTATGATCCGTATTAAAAAAGATTGCTTTGTATCGGTTTTCCGGAGATAACCGATTCTATATCTTCAATAGTTTTTTTTGCACCTTCAAAAAACCCGATATTCCCAAAAGTAACTTGAGCTTCTCTCATATTTATCCGTACAAGAGTGGAATTGAATGTTCTCAGGAACTTTTCAGATATACTTCTGACGGTGGGAATTGATGTTCCTGCACCGCATTCTATGATGATAAGTTTTTTCCCAATCAGTTTTTCTTGCCATTTCAACATTTTTTTATGTTGATGGTTCGTACGGTCTGGAATCCAATTCCAATCTCCGAACATAAGGATGTTCGGTCTTGCTACGGAACCGCATTTTGCACACAGAGGTAAATCTCCGGAATAGATCATAGTTGATTTATCGACAGTTATTTTAGCTTCGGAATTACTCCATATCCCTGAACATGAAGAAGAACATTGCAAAAAGTGTATTGAGCCGTGACACTCTTCTATCTTATCTTCGGGAAACCCGCTTTTATGAAATTGTCCATCTACATTTGAAGTAAAAATGAAAAAATCATCTTTTTTCCTTTCCCCCCATTTTTTGAGGATGGTGAAGCCGATATGAGGGACTGTTTCCCTGTACAAATTAAGCCTGTGACCGTAAAACCCCCAGGCAAAAGAAGGATTGGATAGAAATCCTTCGGGATTGGCCATTTGGTAGAAATCCAATCCAAGTTTTTTATAGGGTGGATATTCATTCCAAAATCCCTCGTTTCCACGAAAATCAGGAAGTCCCGAGTCGACACCCATTCCGGCTCCCGCTCCTATTAATATTGCGTCGGCATCTTCTATTAACCGAGCTGCTTTCTCAATATTTTCTTTTCTTTTGTTCATTTAAAAGAGTTTTTACTCTTAAAGTGAAAAAAAATCAAACAAATTGAAATAAATCATTGTGAATAACTCATTTTTTAGTATAATTCAACTTAAACAAATTATTGGAGGGATGAAATGAAAAAACATAATTTCTATGCGGGACCGGCTATTCTTCCGGCAGAGGTACTTGAAAAAGCCAAATCGGAGTTAACCGATCTTAACGGAATCGGACTTTCGGTTATGGAAATAAGTCACAGGTCAAAAGATTTTGATTCCGTGATAACAAGTGCAGAAGAAAATTTCAGGAAATTACTTAGCATCCCGAACAATTACCATGTGTTGTTTCTTCAGGGAGGTGCCAGTTTGCAATTTGGAATGATTCCGATGAATCTTTTAAAAGGTGGAACTGCCGATTATATAAATACCGGAGCTTGGGCAAAAAAAGCTATAAAAGAAGGGAAACTATTCGGTACCGTAAATATTGCCGCAAGTTCGGAAGATAAAAGTTTTTCTTATATTCCCAAAACTTTTAATTTCTCAGAAAATTGTGAATATGTTCACCTGACATCCAATGAAACTATCGGAGGTATTCAGTTCAATAATTTCCCTGATACGGGGGATGTTCCGCTTATTGCAGATATGTCTTCGGATATAATGAGCAAAAAACTTGATATATCAAAATTCGGACTTATTTATGCTGGAGCACAGAAGAATATAGGACCGTCCGGAGTTACCTTGGTGATAATAAGAGATGATCTGGTTAGGAATTCCGCAGAGGGATTGACTACAATGCTCAGTTATAAAACTCATGCTGAGAAGAAATCACTCTACAATACACCACCTTCATTCGGAATCTATCTTATTAAACTTGTAACGGACTGGCTTGGAAAGATTGGCGGGATTGATGCTATAGAAAAGATTAATACAAAAAAAGCGGATTTACTTTACAATAAAATTGATTCCGGTGAATTTTACATCGGTACTGCAGACAAAGAAGACAGGTCAAAAATGAATGTTACTTTTAGATTGACATCGGAAGAACTTGAGAAAAAATTCATAGAAGAAGCGGGAGCTGAAGGATTTATCGGGTTAAAAGGGCACAGAAGTGTTGGCGGATGTAGAGCATCCATATACAATGCACTGCCACTGGAAAGTGTTCAAGAATTAATTAAATTCATGGATGAATTTGAGAGAAGAAACTAAAATACGATAACGGTTTCCGAAAATCTAAGTTTTAATACGTTTAAAACGGGAAAGGGTATGCTATCTACAAAAAAGATTTTTTTATTCTGGGTACCTCTTGCTGCGACATGGTTAATGATGTCGGTGGAGGGACCGTTCCTCGCTGCCATAATTGCAAGGCTTGATTTCCCGAAATACAATCTTGCGGCCTTTGGGGTTGCATTCTCTTTCGCTCTTATCATTGAAGCTCCAATAATCATGATCATGAGTGCTTCGACAGCTCTTGTGGATAACAGGGATGATTATTTTACTCTTCGGAATTATACATTTATCCTTAATTCCGCCATAACCTTATTGATGTTGATATTGTTGACTCCGACAGTATTCTATTTTCTTACGGAAAATTTGATTGGATTACCTCACAATGTTGCTAAGATTACACATATAACATCCGTATTGCTTATCCCATGGCCTGCAGCTATCGGATTCCGAAGATTTTATCACGGATTACTTATCAAGCATGATTTAACGAAACTTGTTGCATACGGTACCATTGTAAGGTTGATCTTTATGGCATCAACGGCACTTTTCCTTTTTTCAATAAAAATTACCGGAGCATATATCGGAGGTGCAGCACTCTCCATCGGGGTAGTTTCGGAATCATTATTTACAAGGATCGTATCGGAAAGAACAATTAAATCAATTTTGAATAACAATTATGAAAAGAGAGAAAAATTAAACTTTAAATATATTTCAAAATTCTATTTTCCTCTTGCATTAACAACAATACTTGCACTCGGTGTACATCCTATGGTCACTTTTTTTATGGGCAAAAGCAGATTCCCCATCGAATCTCTTGCAGTTCTTCCGGTTATAAATTCTCTTGTATTCATTTTCAGAAGTTTGGGGTTATCGTATCAAGAAGTGATTATTGCCCTGCTTGGAACAAACAAAAAGAATTATGAGGGATTGAAAAATTTTGCATTGGTCCTCGGTCTTTTTCTTTTTGCAAGTCTTTCTCTGATAGTTTTTACACCATTCATCTTCTTTTGGTTTCAAAAGGTATCCGGATTATCAACGGAATTGTCAATGTTTTCTATTCTTCCTGCAAAAATACTTGTAATTCTACCCGTATTGACACTATTTATTTCATTCCAAAGATCACTTCTTGTCCATACAAAAGAGACGGAACCGATCAAAGGTGCTTCGATAATCGAAATCATTATTATTATTTTCTCACTGTTTGTTACCGTAAAATATTTCATGCTTCCCGGAGCAATTTCAGCTGCAATATCTTATGTTGTCGGGCGGCTTTTTGCCAATATGTATCTCCTCCCTTCCCAGTTAAAAGCAATTGAAACTTTGAAAAAATCTTATTCCGAACGATAAAAAAAATTCAATGATTTTGTGGTAGTATTATTTATTGTAATTGAATAAAATACTAAAATTCTCATGGAAAAATCATAATGGTTGACAAAACATTTGAAATCAGGGTTAGAGGAGTTGTTCAGGGAGTGGGGTTTAGACCGTTTATTTATAAACTTGCGAATGGTATGAAATTGGTAGGAGAGGTTTTAAATGATACCGAAGGTGTTCTTATACGTTTGAACTCTCAAAATGAAATTATTGCAAAGCTGGAGATTAAAATAAAGAATGAATCTCCTCCTCTATCCAAAATTGATTCAATTGAGACTAAAGAAATAGAGTATAAAGAGTTTTCAAGATTTGAGGTCGTTGAAAGTGAATGTACCGATGAAAAAAGTGTTTTTATCCCTCCGGATACTTCAATATGTGAAGATTGTAAGGTGGAATTGTTTGATATGAATAATCATCGTTTCAATTTTCCTTTTATAAATTGTACCAATTGCGGACCACGATTCGGTATTATTCGTGATATCCCCTACGATAGGGAGAAAACTTCTATGAAGAAGTTCCCGATGTGCAAAAGATGTAATGCGGAATATGATGATCCGGCAGACAGAAGGTTTCATACGGAGCCTACATCGTGTCCTGTTTGCGGTCCTAAATATTATCTTTACAATAATAAAAAAGAACTCTTATCGGAGAATATCAATAAAATAATTTCAGAATTGTCATCTTTACTAAAAAATGGGGCGATTATTGCAATAAAAGGGGAGGGGGGATACCATCTTGCGGCTAATGCACAAAATTCCGATGCGGTTAAAATTTTAAGAGAAAGGAAGCAACGTCCTTTTAAACCCTTTGCATTGATGGTGAAAAATATAGAGATTGCCGAAAAGTTTTTAAATATCAGTGATGAGGAAAAATCTTTGCTATTATCTAAAGAGAGACCGATAGTAATTCTAAAGAAAAAAAGAGAATTTTTGTCAAATTTGATTGCTCCGGGACTTACCTATCTGGGGGTAATGCTCCCTTACAGTCCGATACAGCATCTGATTTTTAATTCAATTGGTGAGATGATTCTTGTTATGACAAGCGGTAATATCAGCAATGAACCGATTATTTCAGATGAGAAGGAATTATTTGAAAAACTTATTGGTGTTGCAGACTATTTCATTACCTCAAACAGAGAGATAGTTCAACAGTCCGATGACAGCGTTTTATTTGTGAACAACAATTCACCGTACATGATAAGAAGGGCAAAAGGATTTGTACCTCTTCCTATCGTTGGTTCTCATTCCGATTCAAATTTTTTTGCTGCCGGATCGGATATAAAAAACAGTTTTGCCCTGTCAAAAGAAAATCTTGTTTTTCTTAGCCAATATATCGGTGATCTTGCCAGCCCTTTGACTGAGAAAATATACAAGAGGACAATTGATCATTATAAAAATCTTTTTATGATTGAACCGGAGATATTTGTTTCCGATCTCCACCCAGGGTATTTTTCTACAAAAATTACGGATATGCTTTGGCACGGAGAGGGAAAGAGAATTAAAGTACAGCATCATCATGCTCACATATCAGCTGTACTTGAAGAGAACAATGTTAATGAAAAGGTTTTGGGAGTTTCGTTTGACGGTACCGGATATGGTGAAGATGGAAATATTTGGGGCGGAGAATTTTTTATAGCGGATAAAAAAGAATATTCTCGGGTGGGATATTTTGATTATTTTCCTCTCCCCGGAGGTGATACTGCCGTCAAAGAGATCTGGAGGATAGGACTTTCACTCGCTGCTTCGGTTTTTGGGAAAGACCCATTTCCATCAAATGAAAAAAGAGTAATTGTGACGGAAATGATCAAGAAAAAGATTAATTCCCCGCTTTGTTGCAGTGTTGGAAGACTTTTTGACGGAGTCTCATCAATATTGGGATTTTCAGACACAATTTCAACCGAAGCGGAGGCTGCCCAACTTCTTGAAGAAGCTGCTTTAAGATCGGATAGTCTTTTGGTTTTCCCGCTTAAACTTAAAGAGAGTAATGGAGGAACACCAATTGTAATTGACTATACTCAACTGATCGGGGACATTGTCTTGCATAGACAAAAGGGGATATCTTCAGATGATCTTGCACGGATATTCCACAATTCGATTGCCGATGTAACTGTCAAAGTATTGAAAAAATTAAGAGAGATCGGTTCCATTAACAAAGTTGCATTATCGGGAGGAGTTTTTCAAAATAGACTTCTTCTTAACATGGTTATTAGCGGACTTCAGAGGGAGAACTTTACAATTTTACTTCCAAAAGAACTACCTTTTAATGACGGTGCAATAGCGTTTGGTCAGATAGTAAGTGCTAAAGCTATTTTGAAGAGTTCAAGTCTTCAATAGTTTGATAATTTATCAGTTCTATCTTCTTATCAAAATTTCTTGCCGTTCTCTTGACGAGTCCTCCCAGAACTTTTCCTGCACCTATTTCGGCATATTTTTCGATTTTTTTGTCGTTAAGCATTTTCAGGACTGTTTGGTGCCATAGTACGGGTCTTGAAACCTGTCTCCTCAAGCCGTCTCTGACCTTATCTCCGTCTTTTATTTCTTCAACGTCCACATTGTTTATTATAGGGAATTTTAAATTTTTAAATTCTATATTATCAAGGTCAATTGAAAGTTCTTCTTCTGCAGGGAGCATTAATGTTGAATGGAACGGGGCTGATACAGGGAGCATTACCGATTTTGGTGCATCCAGTATTTCCACTGCATTCCGTACACTCTCTTTCTCTCCTGAAATAACTATCTGAGAAGAACTATTCCAGTTGGCAATATTCACAATTCCGTTAATTTCTTCTATTTTTTCTCTTATTTGATCAATCTCAAGTCCGATTATGGCAGCCATAGCTCCTTTCCCGACGGGAACAGCTTCCTGCATATATTTCCCCCGTTTATGTACAAGCATTACGGCATCTTCATATTTAATTCCTCCGGCACAAAGTACCGCCGAATACTCACCGAGACTGTGTCCTGCACAAAGAATCGGTTCTTGCTCAAGAAGGTTGTATAGGATATATGAAACGGTAAGAAGTGCAGGTTGTGTATTTTCGGTTAGCTTAAGTTTCTCTTCGGGACCTTCGAAACATATTTTCATAAAATTATAACCGAGCATTTCGTTGGCTATATTGAAGATTCTTTTTCCAAATTCACTCTTCTCGTAAAGATCTTTTCCCATTCCTACGTATTGTGATCCCTGTCCGGGAAATAAAAATGCTGTATCACTCATTATTTTAACTCTCCTTTTTTATTGATTTTATCACCAAATACCTGTCAATTCAATTAGATGAATTATGTTTTGTAACTTACTTTAATAAAATTTATGAGGAGATTATTTTTTATTCGATTATTACAAAGGCAACAGCAAATTCTTTTGTGTGAGAAATTGACAAATTTATTGTTGTCATGCCTCTATCCGTGAATATTTTTAGTGTTTTTCCTGATATTTTTATCTCCGGTTTACCCAATTTATCATTAAAAATATTGATTTCCGTCCACTTCATCCCATCTCTCCAGCCGGTTCCCAAAGCTTTAAAAAAAGCTTCCTTGGCAGCGAATCTTCCCGCAAAATGGATCTCGTTTTTCAATTTTGAATTGCAATATTCTGTTTCTTCATACGAAAAAATTTTATCGGTAAACTTCGAATCTTGGTTTATAGCTTTTTTCACCCGATCAATGGCAATAATATCCGTACCGATACCTTTTATCATAAAAATAATTTTATCATATAAGAACAAATTGTAAAAATACAGGGTTTCAGTTTGTTGTTAGAAATTCTTACTTGAAGAATAATTTGAAAAAAATGTCATTTGAAGAGAGTCTATGTCACAATTATAGTACAAAAACATCTAATTGGTTAGGAAATAATATTGCTACTGATTTGTGTAGTGGATGTGTAAAGAATATAATTTTAGAAAAACATGGATTCCGATTTAGGAGGTAGCATTGAGAAAGATTAAAATCTTGTTATTGATTGTATCCCTTTTTTCCGGTTGTTCATCGAACAGAGTTAATACCGAATTTGAATTTGGTAACAAGTTGGCAAAAAACGGATTGTGGAAAGAGGCGTATTTCAGGTGGTCTAAAGCTTTGGAGAGTGGCAAAGAGAGAGCGGCAGTTTACAATAATCTTGCAGTCTCGCTTGAATTCCAAAACAGGCTTAAAGAAGCCGAATCGAAATATCTTAAAGCTTTGAAGTTATCTCCTTCAAATGAATATATAAAAAGGAATCTCATCAGGTTAAGAAAAAGAATTAATCCCGAGATAAATGAAAAATCTTCAAATAAAAACAGATCGATTAAGCGGAAAGAAAAAGATAAACGGAGCAAAGAATGAAGAGAATTATTTTGACTGCTTGTTTTGTAACCATTGTCGTTTTGTCGGGAAGTTGCAGTACGCGGAGGGTTGATCTTGTAAGAATTCCGGTTGTAAGCAAAAGTGCAATAGACTTTGTCAGATTTAAAAAAGTTGTTTATGCTCCGATTAAAGTTAAGAAGTTCCCTTCGGAGTTCAAACCCGAATCAAGTATAAACTATTTTTTCTTAAAAGAGATGCCGAAAGTTATCGATAAACCGGTTGGAGAATATGATTCATCAAATGAAATAAACGAAGGTTTAAATGAGGGTGATCTTCTACTCGTGGGAGGCGAACTTTCTCTTAATATTAAAAAGCGGAGTGTGATAAGAGAGAAAAAGAAAAAGAGAGTTTTTGTCGAAGTTGAAAACTGGGAATTGTCCCTTGAAATATTTTTCAAGGATGTTGCAACGGGAAAAGAGATGTTTAAAAAGACTCTTAAAGGATCGTTAATAGGTGCCGATGGAGAGAAACCCGATTACAATTTTGAATTTATTTTCAGGAAGGTCACTGAAAAATTCATTAGGGTGTTCATGGGCTTGGGGAAGTTGGAAACAAGATATTTGTTGAAATAAAATAGGATAAGAAAATGGGAAAACATTTAAACAAATTAATAATATTCTTGGTGATACTGATTTTACCGGTAATGATTTATCCGCAGTACAGCAGTTATTACGGAAAGAATAAAGTTATGAAAAACAAATTTAACTGGAAATATTTTGATACTCCTAACTTCAGGGTATATCACTATACGGATGATATAAAACTTTTAAAGAAAATTGCAATAACCGCGGAAAACGGTTATGACAAGTTATCAAAGTATCTTAATGTGGATGTCGCAAAAAGGATACCTTTGATATTTTACAAAACTCATGTGGATTTTGAACAAACCAATATATTTCCCGGATTTCTTCCAGCTGGAATTGAGGCTTTTGCAGATTCAATATCTAATAAAATGGTCCTCCATGGGGATGCCTCTTCAGATGAAATGTTTAGGACGCTTTTACATGAACTCGGACATATCTTTGAATATCAGATACTGTATAAAAAAAGTTCAAAAAGTCTTTTCCGTTTCATTAAACCGCCGTTGTGGGTTATGGAAGGATTTTCCGAGTTTGTTACAAGAGATTGGGGGTCTTTCGGGTTGCTTACCGTGAGAGATGCCGTTTTAAATGATCGTATTCCTATTGTTGGGAAAGGTGGTAATCTGAAGCTTCGAAATATGTCGAGCAGAACTCCCTATGATTTCGGACATGTGATTTATGAGTTTGTTGAGGAAAAATATGGAGTTAGGGGAGTAAGAAATCTTCTGTTTTCCTTTCGGGGACGGATATACGGTTCGAATAGAAATTTTTTCAGATTGTTCGGGACAACTCAAAAGGAGTTTAACTTTGAACTGCGTAAATATCTAAAGAATAGGTTTAAAGATTTTGTACAAAAAGATGATCCGGAAGATTACAGCTATATCATCGGTCCTAATTTTCCTTTTGTGTATTCTTTCGCTCACCGAATATCTCCCGGAGGAGAGGTAGCTGCAACTGTAACGGTAAATTATAAAGACAGGAAGATTGATATTATCCTGATTTCGATGAAAGATGGAAAAACCATAAAAACTTTAACTCCCGGATTCACATCAAAATACGACGGAGTATCCGTTATCTTTAATCCGGAAAACGGGAGTACCTTCACGTGGGATAAAAGCGGAGAAAAAATTGCATTCTTTGCGAGAAAAGAGTACTTGAATTATCTTGTTATTATTGATGTTTTAAAGAGTAAAATTGTCAAAATGGTTAAACTGAAAAATATTATGGAACCGTCATCACCGGATTTTACAAATGATAGAAAAAAGATATATTTTACCGGTGTATACGGCACAAAATCATTTATATTCAGACACGATTTTGCTACCGGAAAGACAGATAGGATTACAAAGGGAAATTTGTATATAAGATCACTTGATATATCTCCAAAAGGAGATAAGATAGTTTTCTCCGCATCCAACGGAAAATATTTGCATATATTCTTAGGGAGTGTTGATAAACCCGAATTTGCTGCAAAAATTACATCCGGAAATTCAAATAACATTACTCCTTCCTTCTCTCATGATGGAAATACCGTATATTTTAGCTCTGATGAAGGAGGTGCATACAATCTTTACTCTATTGACCTGCAAAACAAGATAAATTACAGGTTTACAGATGTTCAGACAGCAGTTTTCTTTCCAATGGAAATTCCGGGTGAAAACAAAAAACTTCTAATATCTTCTTATAACAAAGGGGGATTTGTTCTTTTAAAAAAAGATATTTCCGTATTTATTGAAAAAAAAGGGGTTGAATTTGAGAATCCGGAAATATTTGAAGGAGATAATGGAGAGAAAAGTGTCAGGTTCACAAAAGAAGTCATTGAAAAGTACGGAAAGGAGAATACATACGGTGAAAAATTTTCTTATATTGACGGTGAAATAAAAGCAAATAGAAATTTCAATAAAAATCTTGAAGAAGAACTTAATTTCAATCTTGCAAACAGAAAAAAATATAAACCTTTCAGATCTCTATCCATTCCCGCTCTCCCTCCGATTACCGCCGGATTCGGTTCTGACGGTTCCGTATTCGGTTATTCGTTTCTTAGAGTGTCCGATATAATGAATGATCATTCTCTGTCTCTCCTTGTGGCTTCATATTACGGATACCGCTCCTACAGTTTCACATACATTAACCAAAGGAATAGGCTCCAGTTTTTTTCACGCCTATTCTATTTTTCCGACTCATATTTTCTCGGAAGAAATTATTTGAATCCGGAAAGTACCGCATATCTATCAAAAAAGAATTATGTTTTGGCAAGCAGAAGAATCGGATTGTCAGTTGGAATGTATTATCCGTTCAATCGTTCTTACAGAGCTGAATTTTCAATGTCGATTCATCATCAGTTAGAGTTGAGCGATAGGCTTTTTTACCAGAGGGACCTCCCTTATAATCAATTTTTTGACGGCTATGCTCTACCTTTAAGGTTTGCTCTTGTAGGTGAAACAACAAAATTTACAAATTTCGGACCGCTTTCCGGTCATACTTTTAAACTTTCATTCAGTAAATATTTGAAGCTTGGGTCAGGTTTTCTTGATTCGAATACTATTAATTTGGATGTCAGAAAGTATTTTAAACTTGCCCCAAATACACTTTTTGCCATAAGAATTACAGGATTTACTTCCTCCGGTTCCAACCCCATGCTTTTTGCAACCGGAGGGAATAACACTCTTCGGGCAGTACCATTCAGATCACTTGTGGGAACTAACGGATTTGCGTTTACATCCGAACTGAGATTCCCTCTTGTAAAGTATCTTGTAACACCTATCGGAGTATTGGGCCCGATTAGAGGTGTCTTGTTTTTTGACCTTGGAGGAGTGTGGGATAGTTCAATTAAAGCTCCTGCGAATGCCGATTTGGAAACAAAAAAAAGATACGAGGATGCATCTGAATTTGATCTTTTCGGAGATGGTATTGTACTTAAGGACGGAATATCTTCTTATGGATTCGGACTTGAAGTGAACCTTTGGGGATATCCGTTACATTTTGAATGGATATACAAAACCAATTTAAAAGAATCAAAATATTACGGAATGAAATTTTGGATTGGATTTGATTTTTAATGTAGAAACATATTAGAGAGTTCCGATCGGTTGTTCCATCTTTACTATTTTTCTAAATAGGATATAATACAATTGATTTAGGAGATTAATATGAATATCGATGATCTGTTAAAAATAGCGGTGGACCATAAAGCATCTGATCTCCATTTGAAGGTCGGAAATCACCCTATATTAAGAATTAACGGCACACTTGAACCTATGGTTGAGTTGAAAAGGCTGATGAAAGAAGATACGATTGCAATGGCTTTTTCCATTATGAATTCGGATCAAAAAGAGAAATTCAAATCAAAACATGAACTGGATATGGCGTACTCTGTATCGGGTCTCGGGAGATTCAGGTGTAATGTTTTCCAGCAGCGTGGAGCTATCGGTATTGTACTTAGAATAATACCCACTCAAGTTAAGTCTATTGCAGATCTCAATCTACCTCTTGTTCTTGAAAAAATCGCAGATGAAAGGAGAGGGATGGTTCTTGTTACGGGGACGACCGGAAGTGGAAAATCGACCAGTTTGGCGGCAATGATAGATCATATTAATGTACACAGGATAGAGCATGTTATAACAATTGAAGACCCGATAGAATATCTTCATAGAGACAAAAAAAGTATTGTTAATCAAAGAGAAGTGGGTCATGATACAAATGATTTCTCTTCCGCTCTCAGGAGTGCATTGAGGGAGGATCCCGATGTTATTCTTGTCGGGGAAATGAGAGATTTGGAAACAATTGAAACGGCATTGCTTGCAGCGGAAACAGGTCATATGCTTCTTTCGACTCTCCATACGTTGGATGCAACCGAAACAATAAATAGAATTATTTCAATTTTCCCTCCGCATCACCAGAAACAGATAAGGATTCAGCTTGCATCCGTTTTAAAAGCAATAATTTCTATGAGGCTTATCCCAATGTCTGACGGAGAAGGGAGAGTCCCGGCTGTTGAAATCCTTATTAACACTCCTTTCATCAAGGACTGTATTATAAATTCTGATAAAACAAAACTTATCGGAGAGGCAATTGAGCAGGGAATATCCCAATATGGTATGCAGACATTTGATCAGTCTCTATTCTTCCTTTACGAAAGGGAGCTTATTACATATGAAGAGGCACTTAAATGGGCAACGAACCCCGATGAATTAAAACTTAAGAAATCTGGAATTCAGTCTACCAAGGAGATGTCCCTTGAGGAGATGGAAAAGAGAATCTCGGATGTTTCATCAAACTCCAAGGATGGTTCGAATAGCGATTTCGGTGACCATAATCTCATAGAAATTGACGGAATATGAACAGTGTTGAAATAAGGGAAAAGTTTTTTTCATTTTTTAGAGACAGAGGGCATTACAAGGTGATTTCTTCCCCGCTTGTTCCGGCGAAAGATCCAACCTTACTTTTTACAAATGCAGGGATGAATCAATTCAAAGATGTTTTTCTCGGTAATGAAAAAAGAGATTATACCAGAGCGGTATCAATACAAAAATGTATGAGAGTTTCCGGAAAGCATAATGACTTTGATGAAGTGGGGAGGACGGAGTATCATCATACGTTTTTTGAGATGCTTGGAAATTTTTCCTTTGGTGATTATTTTAAGGAAAAATCAATAGAATATGCATGGGAACTGATAACCGAAGTATTCGGGTTTTCTCCGGAAGATTTGCGTATTTCGGTTTTTAATGAAGATGATGAAGCACATGGAATCTGGGAAAAAAGAATAGGAGTCAGTTCTGATAGGATCTCACGTCTTGGAGAAAAAGATAATTTTTGGCAAATGGGAGAAACAGGACCATGCGGTCCTTGCTCGGAAATTCATTTTGACAGAGGAGAAAAGTTTGGACCTGATGAATTTTCAGGAGAAAATAAAAGATTTGTTGAAATATGGAACCTTGTTTTTATGCAGTATTATAAAGATGAAAAAGGGAATATGGCTCCTTTGCCATCCCCGTCCATTGATACCGGAATGGGTATGGAAAGATTAACAACTCTACTTTCCGGAAAGTCAAGTAATTATGAGACGGACTTATTCCGTCCCATTATTGAATTTACCGCTGATATGGCCGGTGTGAATCCGGATGATAATTCGGTAAAAGTGGATCTAAATGTAATCGCAGATCATGTAAGAGCTCTCTCTTTTTTAATATCCGATGGAGTTCTTCCTGCAAATGACGGAAGGGGGTACATTCTCAGAAGGCTTCTTCGGCGAGCATCCAAGCACGGTCGCTCAATCGGTTTAAATAAAAGTTTCCTATATAATGTAGTCCCCGTAGTTATTAAAACAATGGACTATGCTTATCCCGATCTTGCATCAAACGGAGGGTTTATTTCGGAAGTTATTGAATCGGAGGAAGAAAGATTTGAAAAAACACTCCTTTCAGGATTAAAGAAATTTGAGGAAGTTATTCAAAATACAATAGAAAGAGGAAATGACACGATATCGGGTAAAGAGGTTTTTAAATTATCCGATACGTATGGTTTCCCCATCGATTTTTCAATAGATCTTGCAAACGAGAAAAATCTTAAAATAGATATTGAAGGATTCAGAAATGAGCTTTCACATCAACGGAAAAAATCGAGAAAGGGTTCGTTGAAAAAAGACACAATAAATATATCGGATAGATTAAATAGTATTAAAACAAATTTTTCCGGATATGGGAATCTTGAAGATGAATCTTACGTATTGGATATTTTTAGGAACAATATTGAGGTTGATGCTCTTTTGGAAGGAGAAGAGGGGGTGGTGTTTCTAAAAAAAACCCCTTTTTATGCAGAATCGGGTGGACAGACAGGAGATACCGGATCAGGCAGAAGTGAGGATTCCATATTTTTTGTGACAAACACAAAGAAGAATTCTTCCGGTGGGCATCTCCACTTTGTTAAGGTTCAAAAAGGGAAACTCTCAAAAGGAGATGTTGTCAATATGAAAGTTGATGAGGTAATTAGAAATAACACAAGTGTTCACCACACGGTTACCCATTTGCTACATGCGGCTTTAAGAGAGGTATTAGGTTCCCACATAAAACAGTCGGGGTCGTATGTAGGACCTGACAAACTTAGATTTGATTTTACCCACTTCAAATCTGTTAATAAAGAACAATTGAGAAAGGTTGAGAATCTTGTAAATAATAAAATTAGAGAAGATTTGGAAGTGAAAACAGTTGAAACCACTTATGAAGATGCGGTAAGCAGAGGGGCAATAGCAATATTTGATGAAAAATATTCGGATAAAGTGAGAATGCTTGTGATCGGAGAGTTTTCAAGAGAACTTTGTGGCGGTACTCATCTTTTGAGGACGGGAAGTATCGGTTGTTTTAAGATTACTTCCGAATCGTCAATATCGTCCGGAATCAGGAGAATTGAAGGGGTTGCCGGTTTGATCGGAATGGAGTACCTCAATGTTGTTTTTGATGGAATCGGGGAAATAGAATCATATTTTAATCGGAAGGGTGAAAATCTTTTTAACTATCTGAGAGATCTTGAAGAGAAGAACAGAAAACTCGAAAAGAGGATTCGCGACATTGACGGTAAGAAGAAGGTCGATATTTCGGTTATTACCGACGAGATAGTAAATGTAAATGGTGTAAGTACAATAGTTTATCATGCTGATGAAACGGACAGGAAGTTACTTAGTACCACGGCAGATGAAATATTAAGGAAACATGAGTGCGTTGTAGTATTGTCTTCCAACGATGATGATAAATCCATGATAGTTGTATCGGTACATAAAAACTTGACAAAAAAAGTTAATGCAGGTACTCTGATAAAGCAAATATCCTCTCTTGTGAACGGAAAAGGGGGGGGAAGAGTTAATTTTGCACAAGCCGGTGGTATGGCGATTAAGGATCCGGTTGGTTTTAGAATTAGAGTTATAGAATTGTTAGAGAAATTTTTATGAGAGTTATAATAATTTTAACCGCTTGCGTTATGTTTTTCCTGCCTGCTGATCTTTCAGCTGAAATTATTGTTAAAAAAGGGTATGACGGCAGGATATTTGTAACAAACAATCCCGGGGTTTCCAGTTTTAAGTCTAAAGGCAGGTCACTTAATTATACCGTTTCTTCTTATTCGGTGAGACAGGTTCCGTACATCTATAGTAAAAAAATATCAATGTTATCACGTAAATACAATTTGCGTGAAGATTTAATCACTGCGGTTGCCAGAGCCGAATCGGGATTTAATCCCTTGGCAAAATCTAAGAAGGGTGCTGTCGGGATAATGCAGCTAATGAGAGATACTGCCATTCAGTACGGAGTAACAAACAGGTATGATGCCGATCAGAATCTTGATGCCGGAGTAAGACACCTCAAGTATCTTTACAAGAAATATAATAAGAATATTACAATGGTGTTAGCGGCATACAATGCAGGTGAAGAGGTTGTTAAAAAATACAGAGGGGTTCCTCCCTATAAAGAGACTAAAAATTATATAAGAAAAGTTAGGAAATTTATGGGACTCTCTTACGGTAGGTTATATTCGTCTTCAAGGAGAACAAAAATTTTTAAATACAAAACGGCTGAAGGGAGAATCGTACTCTCGGATTCCCCACCACCTGCTACTGCAATAAAAGTTGAAATTTTTGATTAATAATCCTTTATGGAAAAGGTTCATGTAATAGTAAATCCTTATTCTGCCCATGGTAAAACCGGACAGAGATGGGAAATTATCAAAACAATAATAAAGCACTATTTTTCCGAATTCAAGTATGTTTTCACGGAAAAGCCCAAGCAAGCAACTGAGATTACAAGAGAAATTCTATCAGAGGGATTTGATCTGATTATCGGAATTGGCGGAGATGGAACTTTAAATGAAATTATGAATGGTTTTTTTACAGGAAATAGTAAAAGCGTGATGAATGATGAAGCTGCTCTCGGAATAATTCCGTCGGGAACAGGATCGGACTTCGTAAGGTTTTTGAAGATCCCGCGTGATTTTAGGAAATCAGTAGAATTAATAAAGAATTCTAAAAAAAACAAATTTGATGTAGGGAAAATAACTTTTTCCGGAAATGAGAATGAAAATTCAAATAAATATTTTATAAATATAGCTGATTTTGGACTTGGTGCAGATGTTGTAAAAAATCTTTCACATGTTCCCGAATCAAAAAGAGGACCTTTATCCTACTATACGGGAATGTTGTCCACGATAAAAAATTTCCGCAGTAAAAATGTCGAAATTTTAATTGATGGCAAGAAAAAGATAGAGGGGAAATATCTTATCGGAGCAATTGCAAACGGGGGGATTTTCGGTGGAGGTATGATTATAGCTCCGGATGCAAAAGTGGATGACGGATATTTTGATGTTATCCTTGTTAAAGAGATGAAAAAATTTGAAATTATTCGTAATACTCCCCATCTTTACAGAGGAACCATCATGAATAACAGGAAAGTTGAATTTTTTAGGGCAAAAAAAATTGAGGTTTTTTCAAAAGAGGATGTAAATCTTGAATTTGACGGAGAATCGGGAGAAAAAATTCCTGCAAAATTTGAAATTGTAGAGAAAATATTAAATTTTAGAATATAAATCTGATATTTGTATCGGCATTATATCTGTGATAATATTAGTTATATAATAGGAGAAGAAATGTACAAAAAATTTATTACATTGTTTGTTGTTTTATTATTCATCGTTTCATGTCAAGGGAATTCCAAAGTTACCGACTTAAAAAATCTTACGGCGGATTTTAATAATCTTACATCAAAATTTAATGAGAAGGAATCAAAAATAAAATCATACAAGGAATACATGGCTTTTCTATCTGAGAAGAAGAAGGAGTTTGGATCACTCTTTGAAAAATACAAAGATAGTGCTAAATCCGATGCCATTGATATATTAAAAGCAAAGGTACTTTTAAAAACCGAAAATTCCGAAGGTGCGGCTAAAATTATTAACGATGTTATTGCAGGCGGAGGGGATCTGATAAATGAAGCAAAAATGGTTAAAATTCAAGCGTTGCTTTTGGAAAGAAAAGTCGATAAAGCATACTCTGTTTTTAGCAGTATTGAGTCCGATCTAAAAAAAGGAGAAGATTTTTATTCGGCAATGATGAGTTTTGCATTTGAAGCATCGGATAATTCCGTTAAAAAAAAATATACAAAAAAACTTATTGATGTTGTTGATCTTCCCCAAAAAATAAAAAAATACAAATATGCACTTTATTCAAATCTTGCTTCTATTGCAAAAAATGAAAATGATATTGACGGAGCAAAAGATATACTTAAAAAAGCTATTGAAATCACAACTGATCCGAGAGGGAAAAAGTCTCTCGAGTCAGAGCTTGCACAGATTGAATTTATTGGAAAAAAAGCACCTTCCATAAGTGCTGAGACATGGGTAAATTCATCATCGTTATCGTTGAAGAAATTGAAGGGTAAGGTCGTTATTATTGACTTTTGGGCACCGTGGTGCAGTCCCTGCAGGGCAGTTATTCCCGGGCTTGTTAAAGAGTATAAAAAGTATAAGGATGACGGGCTTGTTGTAATAGGTTTTACCAAATTGTACGGTTCATACAGAGATGATAAACAAAATTTGGGCAAAGTGGATAAAGATAAGGAAGTTGACCTTATAAAAGGTTTTATTAAGAGATTCGGAATTGATTATCCTGTAGCTATTTCAAATGAGGGAAAAGATTTTGACTCATATAAGGTAACGGGAATTCCAACCATGGTATTTGTGGATAGAGATGGAAATATTGACTATATCAAAGTTGGGTCGGGAGATCATGAAAGTGTAAAACGGAAAATAAAATCACTTCTTGGGATTGAGTAAAATGGAGAAAATTTCAGAAAATAATCTTGATGAAAAATTAGCACTTTCCGGTAATGTTATTATTGATTTCAGTTCTCCCGGATGTGCTCCATGTAAGAAAGTCCCTGCATTAATTGAGGATGTTATAAAGGAAAATCCTGAAAAAATGATATCGGCATTTGAAGTTGATATAACTGAAAGTCCGGAAGTTGCTACAAGATTCTTTGTTCTCGGAGTTCCCACATTAATTATTTTCAAAGATGGGAATGAGGTTGTCAGATTCAATTCCGTGCCGTCAAAGAATAAAATTGTTTCTGCCCTCAAGTAGGACTTGTTGTAACAAATAAGGGACATTTTTTTAGCTTGTTCTATCCTTCTTTTTGGCATTATTATTGCATTCTAACGGAGGAGGATAAACATGAAAAAAATATATTTACTTATAATAATTACGGTTCTTGTTGGATCAGACATCCTTATAGGTCAAAGTACGAATTTTAAAGTGGGTATTTTCAATCCCGCTACCAAATCCGACCTTTGGGATTTAAATAGGGAAAATCTTTATTTTTCGAAAAAAGATATGCAAGATTTCTTTTATGGTATTGAATATGAACATTTTATTGGACGAAATGTATCATTTGCTGTTGAACTAAATTCATATGAGAAAACATTAAATTCAGAATATAAAGATTATGAACATAACGATAATACACCTATATACCAGAGTATTTCTTTGAGTATTAGTGGAATTGAGGCAAACATTAAAGTGTATCCTATAGGGCATAGAAAAATATTAAATCCGTATTTTAGTATAGGTGCCGGAGTATACTATTGGGAATATGAACAGTGGGGTGAATTTATTGATTTTACGACAGGTGAAATCAGTGACGGATATGCTAATACAGAGGCTTTTACTCCGGGTTTTAACATTAAGGCAGGAATTGTATTCCGATTTAAAAAATATATGGGAGTCTCTTTTGAAGTAAGATATCTATATTTGAAAGGGAGGTTATCGTCGCTGTTTGAAGGATTTGAGAAACTTGACTTAAGAGGACGTTCGCTAAGTCTTGGGATAAACATATTTTTTAATTAAGGAGTTAAAATGAAGAGACATATAATTATTTTATTATTTTTGCTGATTGCAACTCTGGGATTATATGGAAAAGATAAAATCGGTACTGAAGGGAGAATTAATGGTGTTGATAATTTTTATAAAAAAACAAGATTTATCATGACTAAGTTGGAAAGGAGGATTTACAAGCATTTAGCAGATGATGTTGAGAGACAAAATTTCATAAAGGATTTTTGGGATAAAAGGGATCCGACTCCGGATAATTTTGTGAATGAGGCGAAACAAATTTATGCAGAAAGAATTGCTTATGCAAATAGATGGTTTTCCGAGGGGAAAGGGAAAAACACAGGATGGGACAGTGAAAGAGGTAGGATTCTACTTCAACTGGGTATTCCCGATAGGAGAGAGTTTGGAGAGCTTGATATAACCAATTCAGGATTAGGAAGGGGGCGAGGATCGTTAGTTACTACGAAACGTCTTCCTATGGAGAGGTGGTTCTATTTCCGTTTCCAGCTATACTTGGTTTTTACCGATGTTAACAGTTTAGGGAATTTTAAGCTTACACGTATCCCTGCCCAGCTATTAACGGCGGTTGATCTTGCTAAGATGAGTATTTTATATCCTTCCAAGGGAAACTCAAAGTATCAATTGACCTTTAAATCTTCTGTTAAAAAGGGAAATATAATACTGAAGATTCCAACAAAAAAAATCAGTTTTGAAAAAAAGAGTGAAAAAATGGAGGCAAGATTTTCCATAAAAATATATGTATATAAAAAATTTAGAAAATATGATGTAATAAATACTAAAAGAGTACTTGAAAATGTCACTGATTCCATTCTCTCGGCAAAATATGTATACCTCAAGATTCCATTAAGATATTCTGAAAAAGGAAAATATAGATTTGATATTATTGTTGAGGATACAATTGGTCAATCAAAATATAGAAACTTTTTAAAATATAAAATACGTTAGTTAATGGCTAATGTTTTAATTGGGATATCCATTATTGTTGATACTGATATTTTTCTACCTAAAGTGTTTGTTTTCAAACATGAAATGTTAACGTTTATTAAATTTTTTTCATTAGAGTAGTGATTCGTGATAAATTTTCCCCACTCAACAACAATTATTCCTGTGTCCAGATTGTCATCAATTTCCGGTATTCCTCCGGTAATATATTCTCCGATCTTGTATAAATCTATATGGAAGAATTTGTAAGTCCCATTGTAAATATTCATTAAAGTGTAGCTTGGACTTACAATTTCTCTGCTTTCGATTCCAAGAGCGTGTCCTATACCTTTGGAGAACACGGTTTTACCTGCTCCGAGGTTCCCTGAAAGCAGAATTAATTCATTTCCCTTTAAAAGTTTGCCCAACGATTCTCCCAATAAAAAGGTTTCGTTATACGAGTTGGAATATAGATCTATATTCATTTATTTTGTTGTAGGCTGTCGGGATATTATCGGTTATATCCGATGCAATCATGGATGATTCTCCTTTTATTTTTGCAGCAATATCACCTGCATATCCATGAATGAATACAGCGGTCTCTAAAATTGTAAGAATTGAAAAATATTTTCTAAATTGGACTAAAAGTCCGGTTATAATTCCAGCGAGAACATCACCGCTTCCTGCTGTTGCCATACCCGGATTACCTGTCTGATTTATTATAACCTCACCGGAAGGAGATGAAATGAGAGTATGATGTCCTTTTAAAATTGTGTACAGATTGTATTTTATTGAAAACTCACGAACATATTTAACCGGATTCTTAAGGATTTCCTCTATTTTTAATCCGGATAATCTTGAAAATTCTTTAGGATGAGGCGTTATAATTAAAGGTACTTGATGTTTCTTTTTTAGAAGCTCTACATTATTTTCCATAACGTTTAAAGCGTCGGCATCAAGAACAACGGGAGATTTGGCATTTTTAATCACAATATCTACTTTTCTGCTGGTATCTTTATCCACTCCGAGTCCCGGTCCTATCAAAACGGAGTCATAATTATCAAAATTAATTTCCTCTTTTGTTAAAATATTTTCCGGAAGTGTCATAATTTCCGGATTATGTTTCATGAGCAGGATTTTATTTTGTGGAGATACTACGCATGTCGAGAGTCCTGCACCGGATCTTAGTAATGAGATTGATGATAATATTGCAGCACCGGGTTTGTCGTCGGATCCGGCAATTACGAGCCCGTGACCGAGTTTCCCTTTATGATAGCCTGAGGGTCTTTTCTTAAATAATGATGAAAACTCGGAAGGATCCGATAACCTGATAAAATATTTTTTATCGTCAACAAGAAAATTTGGGATACCAATATCCACAACATAGATTTTTCCGCATCTTTTTTTGTCATCAGGGAAAATGTGAGGAATTTTTAGTGTTTGAAATGATATAGTTATGTCGGGAATAATTGCAATACCTTCGATGGGAGAGAAAATATCCGAAAGACCTGACGGGAGATCAATTGAAACCGTTTTATAATGAATTTTATTAAGAATGTTAATAACATCATGATATAGTCCATCTCTAATCGGATTTTTCATCCCTGTTCCGAAAATTGCATCGATAATAACGGTATTATCCGACGAATATTTTTTAATAATATCCGGTATATCTTGTCCTTTATTAATTTTTAAATATTTTAATCCTATATTTTTTATTATTTTGAAATTTAAAGCCGGATCGTCCGATAATTGTTCCGGATCGGTAAGGAACAAAAAAAGCGGTTTGTAATTCCATTGTGATAATATTCTCCCTATTGCAATCCCGTCCCCACCATTGTTCCCAGGTCCGATAAGGATAACAGGGTTTGGATATTTCTTGATATCAAACTGACCTCTGATAATGGACGCTGCCCCTCTTGCTGCATTTTCCATTAAAACAATTGACGGAATACCAATATTATTTATAGCATTAAAGTCAAGATCTCTCATCCATTGAGAGAATAAGACCTTCATCGTTTTTCTTTTTTCCCCTTCTTCTTCTCTTTCTTTTCTGATCCGGCGATTTCATCAAGTTTGGATGCGAGAATGCTTCCAAATCCGCTTGTATCTTTAAAAGCGATCTTTTTTTCTTTGACTTTTTTTAATCCTCTCTCTTTTTCAACTTTTTCCTTTAATTTTAATAGAGCAATTTCACTTTTGATCTCTTCCATATCCATTTGATCTTCGATGCTGGGTTCCTTGATCTTTTTTGCAGGAGATTTTATTTTTTCAGGTTTAAAAATTTCTTTTTCAGATTTTTTCTTATGTGCAGCTTCTTTTTGCACTCTCTCTATTTTTGAAGGTTGACTGCTATCTTTCGGTAAACTTTCTACAGTAGGCGAAGAAATATCTTTTCTATGCGATGGGGTAGCAGTCTTTTTTTCCTGTTTAACTTTTGCAAGAGGTTTCTCCGTTCGTGCTTTTTCCATCTGTTCGACTTTTCGCATCTCTTCTTCTCTTTTCCTGCGTCTCTCTTCTCTTATAAGTCGAATCTCTTCTTCGACTCTCTTCTCTTCACTAACAATATGCTCTTTCTTTGATTCTTTTTTTATTTCGGTTGTTTCATTACCGACTGTTTTATACTCAATTTCCTCATGAACTAATTCGGTGATTGAACTTGGATCAAGATAGAATACACCATGAATTTTATCCGATGGAATGATGGAATCCGAATTATCAAAGATAACATTGAGAACAGTTTTTAGATTGACCGGAGCTATCAGGTCAAGGATATGATAAAGTTTTAATACATGGATTTCAAAATTCCTCTCTTTTACTCCGAATTCCAGAAAAACTCTATTTAACAAATCTTTAAAAGAATTGCTTTTCCTTAAGAACTCTATTTTTTGTTCTAACTCAACAAAATCTTTTTGCTCAAGGTAGATAGATTTATTAATAAAAACTTTTGAGGCTATTTTTTCATCCTTTGCAATGAATAATTTTCTTTCTTTATCATAATCTATCTTTTCAGAGACCGTTCCTCTCTTTGTAGTTCTAACGTTGAAATGAAAGATTGTTTCATCTGCTTGAGATATGGAAACTATTGATCCCTGAAGTATTTTATAATTATTAAATATATCTTTGAGTCCCATTAACAGATTTGATTCTTTGTAAAAGTAACCTATGTATTTCTTTTTTGTATTCTCGTCAATAAGTTCAACTTCTATGGATTCCGAAAACTCATACAACCCTTGTTTAAGTCGAATTGCACCGGCATTTATCTCTCTTTGAGTTAAAAAATATTTTGATGGATCATTGTCAAACAGTTTTTCCTTAAATTTTTTTCTTTCCGGATCAGACCATTTTTTGTTTGTCGTTTCCAAATTATTAAGAAACGGGTTTATATCACTAATAATTGAATCTTTTAGGAGATAGTATATAACCGAAATAAGATTCCATTTCCCCCAACCTTCGTAATTAACTTGTTGGAAATCAATTTTATACTCATTCTTCATTTTATAACATAATGCAAAACAATATGATCCGAATTCATTATTGTCAGGTTTGATTTTTACAAAGTTTTCAACAAAAAATTCCGTTGATTCGGATTTCCCGTTATCGGAGAGGAAATCTCTGATTTTGGAGAAAACTTCTGCATCAATCGGTTTCAAATTTTTGACCAAAATAGCTTTGTTCCCCGTAAAAGCTATATCGGAGGATTTGTTGAACAGAGCAGTGAGTTTTTTCTTCAAATTATTATAATCTTTTTTAAGAAGGGGGTCATAAAATTTTCTCGGATCAAGTTTCGGATCAAGATATTCGGTTTTTCTACATGGTTTTTCCATTTTATGAGGTAATAGGAGTTCGATTTTCTGGCGGGTAAGATAATCAAGGTATTTTTTATAGTCGGAAGTTCCTTCGTATTTAAGTTTAATCTCCGGTTTAAATCTATCTCTGATCTCAACGACTCTAAGTACTACACCGTTTTCAAGTTTAATATTTTTCTTTGTTCCGATAGGAATCATTCCGTGATATTCTTTATAGATCAGATCATTAACTTTATATTCACATCCGGGATCATATATTTTAACCTTATCATCCATCTTGCTTTGAGTCTTAAAAATAGCCAGTCGGTTGGTAAGTTCATCTATCATTATAGGGGTATTCACTCCCTCCAGAAAGTCTTTCAGAAATTTTATATCTTGTGCTTCTATGTTTAAATTGACTTCCACATTACTCTCCTTCACGATCTCTAACAATACGAGTACCGGATCGTCCGATTAAAGCAGCTCTCAATTTTTCAGCAGATGTAATAAGAACTTCGCTTCCTCCGTTTTTAATGTAATCTATCGAAGCGGATATTTTCGGACCCATTGATCCCGGAGGGAATTGACCATCTTCAAGCATCTTTTCAGCTTTTTTAATATCAATTACTTTTAACGGTACGGCATCGGGTTTACCAAAATTCTCTACAACTCTGGATACTCCGGTTAGAATTATAAATAGATCTACTCCGGCTTCTTTTGAGATAAGAGATGATGCGAAATCTTTATCTATTACGGCTTCCACACCCTCAACATATCCTGAAGAATTTAGGAAAACAGGTATTCCGCCACCGCCGGCAGCTATAACAATAATTCCTTTCTCCACCATCCCTCTAATTGCCCGTTTGGGGACTATATCTATGGGTTTTGGAGATGGTACAACACGCCTGAATCCTCTCCCTGCATCTTCTACCATAGTCCATTGATTTTCTTTAACAAGTTGGTTTGCCCTAAACTTGTTGTAGAAAGGTCCGATCGGTTTTGTCGGGTTTGAAAAAGCTTTATCATCTCTGTCAACAATTACCTGGGTTAACAGAGTTACTACTTCCTTATCGATCGATTGTTTTCTGAGTTCATTAAGGATTGCTTTCTCGAGCATATATCCCATACTTCCTTCAGTCATTGCATCACAGACATCAAGCGGGAACGGGGGGACAGAATTAGCTGATCCTTCCATCTGAAGCAGTACATTTCCAACTTGCGGACCGTTTCCGTGTACTATTATCAGTTCGTAGCCTTTTTTGACTATGTCAACCATAAGTCCTGCGGCTTTTTTTGCATTTTGATACTGTTCCTTCGCAGTTCCCTTTTGTCCGGACTCCAGCATGGCGTTTCCGCCGAAAGCAATTAATGCAAGCTTATTCATGATCTGCCCCCCGTGTTTTCATTAAAAAGTCTTAATTTTTTTATCCTATTTCTTTAATTTCGGATGATTCGAGAGAATTTCGGTTAGAGTCGGAGTTCCGATTTCTTCCAGATCATATCCCACTTTTACTGTAGGTTTCTTGAAATTTACTATCCTTCCGAGATCAATTGGTGTTGCAATTATAACAAGATCAGCCTCTGCTTTGTTTATTGTAGCTTCGAGGTCCTTCATCTGCTGTTCCCCATAGCCCATTGCAGGAAGAAGAGTTCCGATTTCAGGATATTTCTTGAAAGTATCAGCAATGGTACCGACCGCATATTCTCTTGGATCCACTAATTCGGCGGCTCCATACTTATGTGCTGCCATAATGCCTGCACCGTATTGCATCTCTCCGTGTGTAAGTGTTGGACCATCTTCGACAACAAGAACTTTTTTACCTCTGATTTTCTCACCGCCATCAACAAATATCGGAGAAGCACCGTCTACAACAACCGCTTTCGGATTATGATCTCTAATATTATCTCTAACCTCAATAATATCTTCAAGATCAGCTGTATCAATTTTGTTGATAACTATTACGTCAGCTCTTTTAAAATTTGCTCCGCCAGGATAGTATAAAAGTTCATGACCTGGTCTATGCGGGTCAACAACTACAATTTCCAAATCCGATTTATAGAACGGAAGATCATTGTTACCGCCGTCCCAAAGGATTACGTCAGCTATCTTTTCAGCTTCTCTCAGAATTGCTTCATAATCCACACCGGCAAATACGACAACGCCGTTTTTAATGTGTGGCTCATACTCTTCCATCTCTTCGATAGTGCAATCATGCTTTTTCAAATCATCAATTGTCTCAAATTTTTGAACTTTTTGTTTTACTAAATCGCCATAAGGCATCGGGTGGCGAATTGCTGCAACTTTGAATCCCATTTCCTTAAGGATATTACTTACTTTCCTTGTGGTCTGACTTTTTCCGCATCCGGTCCTTACAGCACAAACGGAGATAACCGGTTTTGTGCTTTTGACCATGGTTTCACCGGGTCCAAGTAAAATAAAGTTAGCTCCGGCTTTCATTACATCTGCTGATTTATCCAACACATATTCATACGGTACATCACTGTATGCAAAATAAACATCTTTTACATCGTGTTTCTCAATTAATTCGAGAAGATCTTCTTCAGGATAAATATTAATTCCATCAGGATATAATTCACCTGCCAATTCTTTCGGATATTTTCTCCCTTCAATATCGGGTATTTGAGTTGCTGTGAAAGCTACAACTTTTACATCCTTTTTTTCTCTAAAAAACAGATTGAAATTGTGGAAATCTCTTCCGGCTGCTCCCATAATTATCACATTACGCATTTGTTCCTCCTATTTTGCAAACAAATATAAATTTTAATTTAGGTTGGTAAGTATAATGTAATTTTCATAGCAAGTCAAACCAATGACCGGTACCCCGACAATCAAGTAATAATGTAGAAATCGGTAAAAAGAATAGGTTATATCAACAATCTTGATATTAAACTCAAATCGGTGGAACATCCTGATTTAATTAAATAGAAAGAAGTTCAAGCTTTGTAAAGTTCTTTAACATGATTGATATTACTGATAACGGCTTCTCTAAGTTCCACAGGGCTTAAAACTTCTACCCCCGGACCTAATGCCAATATGTCTCTTATAATTTCTCTATAATCGGAGACCGGAAATTTAATAATTATTTCTCCACTTTTTGATTCTTCTGTGCTTTGATTGGAGAACCAGATTTGTTCTCGAACAATTTTTGCAGTGTTTTTTGAAAATCTCAGGACAACTTCTTTCTTATCCCCATCAAGAAAGATTCCATAGTTCCCGAATACTTTTTGTCGTAAATCTTTTTTTCGTAATTTTTCAGGAACCGGATTGTCCGTTACCTCTGATTCAATTATTCTGGAAAGGACAAAATCCCTGATTCCCATTTTTTTATCACAAAAAGCGAAAAGGTGCCAGTTTCCCATATAAAGTAGTAAGTGAATCGGGCTGATTGTCCGAGATCCCAACCCGTTTTTGTATGGAGATTTGTAGTTAATATTTAATTTTAAACCCCTGCTAAGCGAGCGTATAACATTGTCAAATACTGTAGGATTAACCTTGTAATACCTAATGTTTTTTGTTGAGATTTTCTTTTCAAGAATAGAGATATCAACCCCAGTTTCACTTAAAAATCTTTTTATAAAGTCATCAAATCTCTTTTTTCTTTTTTTGTTGGGTATTGTCGAAGCCAATCTTTTTGCTATGATGAGAGTTATTATCTCTTCTTCCGATATCCAAATTCCTGGTAATTCAAATTTTGTGTCCGAATAAAAATAACCTCTATCCTCTGTAGAATATTCTATAGGAGCATCAAAAAATAATCTCATGAACTCTATTTCTCTTGATGCTTGTCGCTTGGATATCTCAAATTTTTTGGCAAGATCAGACAATTTAGGATATTTCCCTTTTTTTAAAAGGGAATGGAACCATAAATATCTTTCATAGGATAATTTCCCTGACATAATTATTTTATAACAGAAAAAGAAAAAAAAATCTTTTTTAAGAGAGGATTGACGGTGTCCAAAAGGGATT
>CAYRAO010000027.1:0-36437 GCA_964422395.1 uncultured Clostridia bacterium | reverse complement strand
GAAGAAAAAAAGCGATACTGAGTTTTATATATATTTTTGCAACAACAATTAACACAGCCTGAAATATTATCTCAACTTTTCTCACATCAAAGTTTATAGCACAAAGTGCCTGTCCCCTTTTTTCCCCTTTTCAGGAGACTGACCGAATGGAAGGAATACTTTTTGTACACCGTCACTCCTGTCGAGAGATGCGAGTAGCTAATATTCTTACGTTGTTGTATCTTTATGATATACTTATAAATTGATATTAATTAGGGAGGACATGATGAGCAACAGAGGTATTCAGGATTTTTACGAGGAGAGATTTTCACACTGCTACGGATGCGGCAGATTAAATAAAGACGGATATCAACTGAAAACTTTCTGGGATGGCAATGAGACCGTAACAAAATTTACACCTTCGCCACAACATATGTCTCTTCCGGGATTTGTGTACGGTGGTCTTGCCGCTTCAATAATTGATTGCCACGGTACAGGCTCTTCAGCTTTAGCCTATGCAAAGGAAAATAATATAGAATTAAAAGAGTTCAATGCTCCCCGTTTTGTGACAGGTACCCTAAATGTTGTTTACAAAAAACCTATACCTTTGGGATATGAACTTGAAGCAAGAGGAATAATTAAAGAAGTCAAGGAAAGAAAAGTAGTGGTGGAAACCACCCTTTCGGTAAACGGCGAGATATGTGCTTTCGGAGAGATAATCTCATTGCTTGTTCCGGAAAACTTCGGTAAAAAATAAAATTCACCTATACATATTGAATTATTTATATATAATGTAAATCGTGGAAAGGACATTCGGATTCATTACAAGTGCAGGAGTTTTGGAAGACCAGATGGAATATGCCCTGAAATATAAATTTAACCATATCGAGATTGATCTGACAAATAAAGATTCAGGGTTGGAAACTTTTGATAGAAAAAGAGTTAACGGGTTAAAGAGACTCTTATTCGATAACGGAATCTCGTTAAGCTTACACCTGCCATACACTCTGAATTTAATAAAAAAAGGGATATTCTCTAAAAAAAAGATGCTTGATTATATAAAACACTCTTTTGATCTGGCAACAGACTTGAGTGCAACACACATAACAGCACATATAGGTTCTTTCTCAAAACATATAATCTGGTCGAACCCGCGAGAAGAATACCTCAAAAAAGCCATTGATAATATAAAAATTATAGAGGATATGGGTGAAGAGTCTCAAATAAGTTTCGCTTTTGAAAATTTAATCCCACTATCTCTAAATTCAGCTTATCATTTTATCGGAGATAACATAAATGATTTTTCAGCTATCTTCAACTCCGTTAAATCAGAATTTATAGGACTTTGTCTTGACCTTGGACATGCGAATCTGAATGAGGGTGGAATAGCCTATATAGATAACTTTAAGGAGAAAATCTTATGTGTCCATTATCATGACAACCTTGGGAATAAAGATGATCACATGGAAATCGGTGAAGGAAATATTAATTGGAGAAAAACAATTGGAAGTTTAGAAAAAACAGGATTTATCGGTCCTTTCATATCGGAGTGTTTTAGCTCTAAACCTCACATATCAAGAGATAAACTATTAAAACTAATTTAATTGAAGCTAAGCACTACCGGTAAAATCATAACTTAACTTTTTCTGAAAATTGTTGATTTGAGAAAATATATATTTAAGCATATGCTGTTCAAGCTCGGTAAGTTCCTTTGGATTAATATTGTTATCAGGGCTATTATTTATCTCTATAGCCTCCAGCTGATGCTTGAATCTCGTCCTCATTAGATAATCATATGCTTCATCCAATTCCCGATAGAGAGAATCGGTAATAACACCCGATTTGTTCAACTTATAAATCCTGTTCAAAGTATTTGTATCGGTAATTCCTTGTTGAATAGAATAAATTCTGGAAAAATTTACAATTAACTGTATAGGATCTTTTATGTTAAAAGTACTCGGCTTTTCACCTTCCGATTCTAACAAAATATTCCCGAAGAACCCTATCGGCGGTTTATATCCGAGAGCATTCCGAACGATATGCTGCAAAAAAATAGGATTCCGAGAAATGACGGAATTAATATACCTTCTCAACTCTTCGGTAAAATTAACATCTCCGTAAACCCCTCTAAAATCAAAAAAAATGCTTACTTCAAGGAGATCTTCCGGAGTTGATTCACTAATCCATTGTTTGAAATATTTTTTCCAACTCGAAATCGGTTTGTTCCATTTGGGATTCATCGCCATTATATTACCGGGGCAAAATGAATACCCGCTCTTATCCATCCAACTGCATACAAGCTTACCGAGTTTCAGAAAATATTTTTCAGCCTCCTCTGAAACCTTTTTATCCTCAGTGTCTTCATAAATAATTGCATTATCCTGATCGGTAAGAAGAGTCTGCTCTTCCCTCCCTTCACTGCCGAGTGACATAAAACAGAATTTCAGAGGAGGTTTACCTAACTCTTCCAATGCAAATCCGATCAACTTTTTAAGAATAGAATCGGTGATAGCCGAGATTTTCCTGCATATTATTTTTGAGTTTGCACCGCTATCGGACAGCACTTTTACAAGTGCGGGAACTCTTCTTTGCTTTGAAAATACATCTCTTACAAATTTTGTACCCTGTACTTCCGATATTAGAAGCGAAGCCGAATTATTTTGAATACCAAGTAGAATATCCCTGTGAATCACTCCTTTTATCCTTCCGTCATGACTTGTCACCGCCAAGTAGTTAATATTTTTATCCTTCATTAAAATGAGAGCATCAAAAATTGAAGAATTCATTGAGATTGTCACAACCGGTGCATTCATAATTTTCATAATAGGCATATATTTTTTCAAATCTCCATTGAACACTCTGTCTCTGAGATCTTTCACCGTAACAAAGCCTGCATATTCGGTCAGAGGACTATATTCTGAAATATTACTTTTAATAAAAATAATATCCTGATCCGCATGAGACATTAATCCGACCGCTTTGTCTATCGGAGTATCCATACTGCAACTGAGAACCTCATCGGTATAATTATTTATAGGTTCATCAAAAACGAACTGGGTGGTTTTTAGTTCAACCATCAATCTATCCCTAAACTCTTCGGATCTGTATCTCTCGGTTATATCTTCTATAATTCCGTCAAAACATTTCTCATTCAATAGATTATCATGAATTAAAACAATAGAAAATTTAAGAATCGATGTAGTCGAATCAGCTCTTTTTATCTCTACAATCTCACTTTTCACATAACCCGACTCTTTTAATTTGCCAATTAATTCCACCCATTTTTTATCGGAAACAAATAATTCACTTATTCGTATATTAGACAACACCTCGTCTCTCGAATATCCGAGAATATTAAAAGTAGCAGGATTAGCTTCCACAATTTCTCCACCCTTTTCGATAACCGCTCTGAAAACACCAATCTTAAGATTGTCGGTTAAATTTTTATATTGCTCCCTGCTGTGCTCCAATTCTTTTCTGATTTTCTTGTCTCCGCTAATATCATTAACTACGATGGCATTTCCGATATCTTCTCCAAACGGAATTTCCGATATGGAAAGCAAAACATCCACACTTTCACCACTCTTCTTGATAAAACTACTTTCATACGGAACGGTTGAACCCCTTTTAATTTCTCTTTTAATTTTTTCATATTCCGGATTTTGAATATTACTTTCACCTCCAAACATTAAATTAAGATCACGATTCTCAAACTCATCTTTTGAATACTCAAGAAATTTTTGTAAAAACTTATTTGAATAAACTATCTTACCTTTATGGATAATTAAAATACCCTGAGTTGTGGCCTCTACAAGAGATCTGAATTTACTCTCCGATCGGATTAATTTTCCCTCTGCAGTCTTTCTTTTCTTCTCAATTTTAAGACTACTTGACATCAGATAAAAAAGGAAAAATGATATTATCAATATAATAGCGGTTGAAACAAGCAAAAGATCTTTGATTAGACTTGAGATCTCTTCTTCGACATCATCGGTATAAATTCCTGTACCTATTATCCAATTCCACTGAGGAAATTTTTTCACATAAGAGAGCTTCGGAACAACTCGGTGGGGATCGTCTTTCCACTGCCACATATATTTTATAAATCCCTGACCATCATTCTCACACAACTTAACCATTGCCACAAACAGTTTTTTTCCGTTCTTATCCACTTCGTTTGATAAATTCCTCCCTTCCAATTGTGACCTGTAAGGATGCATTATCATATTGGGAACCGTATCGATTATCCAGAAATAATCTTTGTTCTCTCTTCCGTATCTAAGGAATCTGATATCCGTTTTTGCTAATTCTCGTGCATCCTTTGGATCATACTTTTTTTTTTCTATCTCCATATTGTACTTTTCAATAATACTCAAGGCGGAATTCGTTAACTGCTGAATCATCTCTTTTTTCCTGTCCATAATACTATTTTTAAATTCCGGAATAATATAGAAAAAAATTAAAATCACGAAGAGACCGACTGAAATAAATGTTGGAATTATCAGCTTACTATTAGAAAATACCGATCTTTCGGAATTATATTCTTCCATTGTTTATCTTTTATTAAATAATAGATTCGCAACAAATCTTTGTCAACTCAATTTGCCGAAACAGAAAATATCAGGAATAAGAACTACCGCCCTTCTCAATTCACAAGGACGGTAGCCTTTATAAACTTCTATGCTTTTTTCTTATCCTTTTGTGTCATCAAAGAAACAACAATTAACGTAAGGAAACTAAGAGGAATGGAAATAATACCCGGTTGACTCAACGAAAAAGGAGCACTAATCCTATCAAGTCCATACCGAACAAACATATCGGGAGAGAGCAGGATTATTGATAGTGCGGAAACAATTCCTACAAAAATAGATGCGGCAATCCCCTTTGCAGTAGTCTTTTTCCAAAAAAGAAGCATTAAAATTGCAGGGAGATTTGCCGAAGCTGCAACAGCAAACGCCCACCCTACCAAAAACGATACATTCATTCCCTTAAAAAGGATTCCAAGGATAATCGCAATGGTTCCTATAACAAGAGCTGAGATTTTTCCTGCAAATACTTTCTGTTTCTCTGTCATTTTGATACCCATGAACCTATCCATCAGGTCATGAGCAATTGCTCCGGACGAAGCAACGATTAATCCGCTGACTGTTCCGAGTACCGTCGCAAATGCAATTGCCGAGATAATTGAGAATAATCCTATACCGAAATACTTTGCAAGCAATGGAGCCGACATGTTACTCGAAGAGAGGTCAAGAACCCCATGGGTCATAGCACCTAACCCCATATACAACGTAAGAATATAGAAAAACCCGATTCCGCATATAGCTACAATAGTTGATTTTCTTGCATCCCTCTGACTCGGAACTGTATAGTACCTTATAAGAATATGTGGAAGAGATGCCGTACCGAAAAATAATGCCAACATTAGAGAGATAAAATTTAGTTTGGACCAGAAAGTTGAACCTTTGTCAACTTTGAATTTGAGTCCCGGACGCATAATTAACTTTCCCGGAGTAGGATTCTGATACCATATGGTTACTTGGTTATCTCCGTCTTTCACGGACACCTTGGCAAATCTTACTATTTCACTTTTTTCTATTACCGATAAGATAGATAACGGATTCAGAGGTCCTGTCTTTTCCACTTCTTTGCCATCTTTGATCAGCTTTTTTATATGACCCACTTGAAAAAACAATCCTTTGGATGCGGGTGCACCATTGTAAAGTACTGTCTCATCCGGTTTTATTGTTTTGGAAAGAGCCTCTTCAAGTTTAAATGTACCATCGGATTTTTTAACTTTCCACCATGAATATATCCCACCTTTTTCAAGTTTAACAAATTCATTATCTTTAACTTTAGCGGATGTAATGAACTTATAATCCGTTGAAGAAGGTATATAAGAGCCACCGTCAATAACGGTATCAAGTGTTACAAAATCGTGATAATGATCACTCGGTTTTTTGTGTAATCCGTTAACGATAAGATATATGGTAAGAATCGTTGAGAATACTATTAAAAGACCGCCCTTTATAAACTGAACATAGGTAGTTGATGTCATTCCTGCAGTGGAAACTATAATAATAACAATTGTTCCGACAATCAGAACTCCCACATAGTGCTCAAGACCGAGAAGAGGTTTTACCAGGGCACCTGCTCCAACCATCTGAGGAATCAGGTAACATATGGATACAATCAATGTACTTATAGCCGCCATCAACTGAATCCCTTTTGAATTAAACTTAGAGTCCAAAGCATCCGTGAATGTGAATTTACCTAACCTTTTCAATGGTTCCGCTACTACAAACAGTGCTACAATCCATCCGGCAAGGTAACCGATAGAGTAGAGAAAACCGTCATATCCCGAGAATGCAATCATTCCGCAAATACCGAGAAAAGATGCCGCCGACAAATAATCACCTGCAAAAGCAATACCGTTAACACTCCAATGGATTGTCCCTCCGGCAGCAAAATAACCGGAGGCCGTTTTTGTCTTTCTCGCAAAATAAAAAGAGAGACCGAGTACTAAAATCACAAAAATAGTAAAAAAGAATACTGCAAGAAATGATACCGGATATGTCATCCTTTCTCCTCCTCTTCATCTACATTCAGCTTATTCTCCATTTTTGTACAGTAATGGTTGTAGATAATACCCATTACGATCGCTAAAATTATCAGTAAAAATCCATAAAAAACCGCAAGATTCAAACCGAAAATAACATTAACCTCCATTGTCTTCGGGGACAGAGTATTAATAAATACAAATCCTGCATAAATAAAGGAATAAATACCAAATAAAATTAATCCGATTTTGGATTTAAATTTTTCAGCATTGTCTTTTCCAAGTTTTACAGCTTCATGTTGTTGCATATTTCCTCCTTCAATAGTTTGAAATCAGTTTTGACAAGTATATTTAGTTAGAAACTAAACTACAATAGAATTTACCATTAATAAAAAAACTATTCAATAGGAAAAAAAATTAATCTCAGATTAAATAAATATACGTTACCCCTTGTTCGGAAATATAATACTGGTATAATATGGATTGGGAATTCATTGTTTACTAAAACGTCTTGATTTATGAGATCATTTGTCAAATATAAAATAATTTACTTTCTGTTGCTACTGTTCGTTTTGTCTTGCGGAGGACAAAATCTTTTTTCAAAAAAAAATCGCTCAAAACTAAATATAGTTGATTATCAAAGATACTTGAATAAAAAGTTTAAAAAAAGGAGAAGGAAAAGCACAAAATACATTATTGTTCATACATCAGAAGCAGGTAAAGTAAGTACACTGAGAACACTATCGGAAGGCAAAAGAGTAGGTCCTCGAAGGAGAACAAGAGGTGGACATGCCAACTATACCATACTAAGAAATGGGAGAATATATAAAATTCTTGATCATAAATATAGAGCCGACCACACGGGGCTGAGCATGTGGAACGGGTTAAAAGATCTAAGTTCTCACTCTATCGGTATTGAACTTGTGGGATACCATTACGGAAAAATAACTGTCGAACAGTACAGATCGTTAACACCTCTTTTGAAGGAACTTCAAAGAATTTACAACATACCGGATAAAAATATTTTAACCCACAGCCAAGTATCATTCGGGAGACCCAATACGTGGTTTAGAAATAACCATCGCGGGAGAAAAAGGTGTGCTCTGAATTTTAACAGGAGCAGAGCGGGACTGGTCGGAAGATGGACTTATGATCCTGATGTTGCAGCAAGAAGACTCACTTCCGATTACCAGATAAAAAAAGTTTTCTATTCTGCATACAATAAAAATATGGTAAAAACATCTCCTGAAAAGACAGAAAAAATATTAGAAATGGTAAAGATTGAAGAAGCTGTAAAACAAGAATTGGTTACATCATCAAATATCATCAGTGCCGATAATACGGCTTGGAATATTGCGGGAGAAGATTACAACGATTCCAAAACTATCTATATACTTCCAAACGGGGAAAAGGTCAGAGGGAATTATGCCGGTTCGGAAATCGGGTGGAGCAATATCCCGACAGGTACAAAAGTTATACTTAACCAGCCTGAGATCATTGAAAATTCCGATGACCCTGTAAAAATAATTTCCGGGGATCTCACGGCTTGGAGTTACGCAGGAAAAGGGTATAAAAAAAGATCAACATTTTATATATTTCCTGACGGGAGAATAAAAGACGGAACAAGGATAAAGGACTGGGACTCCCTCCCTTTAGGTGTACGGATGATTATCGGATACATCGGTCCTTTCCCGTTAGGCTCGGAAAAGGGTAAAACGGCATGGGGAATTGCAGGTAAACAATACAACAAAAAAGAGACTGTTTATGTTATACCCGGAATCGGAATAGTTACGGGAGATAAAATGGGATCATTTAACGACCTACCTAAATACTCAAAACTTTTTTTAAAAAGGAGAAAAAATGGAATGGAGAGCAAGCCATATACTGGTCAAAGATAGCAGTCTCGCAAATAAAATCTTAAAAGATTTGAAAGGAGGAGAAAACTTTTCGTCACTTGCAAAAGAGTATTCAATCTGTCCAAGTAAAAGCAAAGGTGGTGATCTGGGATGGTTCGGTCCGGGGCAAATGGTCAAAGAATTTGAAGAGTCCGTAAAAAGACAGTCAAACGGGAGTTTAAGTCGAATAGTAAGAACAAAATTCGGTCTTCATATAATTAAAAAAACCGGACAGCGATAAAAAAATTCATGAAAATAGAAAAAGAGATATGGAAGGGAGGGACAATGATATACCCCCTGCCCGCTCCTATGATAACCTGCGGTGACATTGACGGAGAATACAATATCATTACAATTGCATGGACGGGGATAATATCAACCGACCCTCCGCGATGCTACATATCGGTAAGACCACACAGATATTCATATGAAATGATCAAGCGGAGCCGAGAATTTGTAATTAACCTAACTACAAGTAAAATAGCATTTGCTACGGATTGGTGTGGAGTGAAATCGGGAAAAGACCACAATAAATTTGAAGAGATGAATTTAACTCCTCAAAGAGCAGTCAAAGTTAAAGTTCCGCTTATAGCGGAATCCCCGATAAACATGGAGTGCAAGGTATTTGATATTCAAAATATGGGATCACACGATATGTTTTTCGCCGATATTTTAAACATCCATGCAACAACCGATTATGTAAATAAACAAACAGGTGCTTTTAATTTAAAAAAAGCCGATCCTATCTGCTATTCACACGGGAAATACTACTCTATTGATAAATTTATCGGGAAATTCGGATTCTCGGTAAAAAAAAAGAGGAAAAAGAAGAGGAAAAAAATATGAACGGATACAGCTATTCATCAATCTCAAACTTCAACAACTGCCCGAAATCATTTGAATACAGATACATAAAAAATATTCCTGAAATTTTTACATCTATAGAGGCTTTTATGGGAAGTACCGTACACTCCGTTCTTGAGCTGATATATAGAAATAAAGATATAGGTATTAACACGGAAGAATCGGATCTTTCGGAAATATTCAGAAAAATTTGGGATGCGACTTTTTCAAAAAAAATAAAAATAATTAAAACTGAGAATGATCTTCAATATTATATTGATTCCGGTATAAATATCCTCACAAATTATTATTTAAACATATTTTTATCCGATCGAAGCAAAACAATCTCTCTCGAAGAAAAATTTGAAATAACTCTCGACGGAGAAAGAAAATTCAGGGGAATAATAGACAGACTATCAAGAACAGAAGAGGGAATATTGAGAATCACCGATTTCAAGACCGGAACTGCTACCGACCCACTTGAGAATCTTCAACTCCCTTCATATGCCGTCCATATTTTCCAAACAAACGGAGAGGAAGAAATTGAACTATGCATTGAAGATCTTAAACAGAGGAAAAGAAGGGTGGCAAGGGTAAAAAAAGATATTGTTAAAAAAACGGAAAATGAGCTAATATCCATGATCGAAATCATTGAAAACACCAAGGAATTTAAGACAAAAATATCACAATTATGCCAATGGTGCGGATACAATGAACTTTGCCCTGAATACAATAAAATTAGAAATACGGGAAACGGGGAAACGAACTATTGTCCGGATTGTGGAAGTGAATTAGCAAAAAGAAAAGGGAAATTCGGAGAATTTCTCGGATGTACAGGATTTCCTGAATGCAAATATACATTCAACCTCGGTAATCCGACCAAAGAAACTGACGGAAAAATGATATGCCCAGAATGCGGAGGAGATTTAAGGAAGAGGAGAGGTAAATTCGGAGAATTTTTCGGATGCAGTAGCTATCCCCAATGTACTTTTACAAGGAAATTAGAATAGTTAAACAACTTTAGTGAAGAAGTGACTTAATTTTGTCAATCTGCATCATTGTTAGCTTATATCCTTCGTCAATCGCTTCTACCGCTCTGTCAAAATCCAACAACCGGAAGTCACCCAGCTGAGGTTTAATTATTACTTCAGGCGAATTTATTTTAAATTGGTTTTCGGTTATACTCCTCTGCATAATATGAGTTGTATTGTCAATAATTTCAAGAATATTCAAATGGTGTTCCCTGTTCCTCAATCTGTCAAATTTTTCCCTTATAGCTCCGGTTATTTCCAAATACTTTTCCTCTAACATTTCAACAATTCTTTTTTCTCTATTTTTTAATTTATCGTCCTCGTAATCCACAAAGTCAGCTCCGACGATATCATAGGACACTCCTCCATCATCTTTTTTTGTACAACTGTTCAAATCAACGGCAATTACAATATCAGCTCCCATTTTTCTCACTACATTTACCGGTACGGGATTTACAATTCCCCCATCCACAAGAACTCTGCCTTCATGTTCAAAAGGTGTAAAAACTCCCGGAATTGCAACACTTGCCCTGACAGAATCAATAACTCTTCCTGAATTGAACCGTATTTCCTCTCCGGTTATTACGTCGGCAGCTACGGCACAATAAGGGATCGGAAGATTCTCAATAACACTTTCACCATAATATTCCGAAAGCATTTTAAAAAGTTTCTTACCGGATATCAGACCACTTACCGGAAAAGAAACATCAATGAACGATACTATATTTTTCCAATCTATACTTCGAGCAAATTTTTCAAATGCTTTGATATCACCTATTGAGTATACCGCTCCGACCAACGAACCGATGGATGTTCCCGAAATATAATCTACCTTAATTTCAGATTCTTCTAATGCATTCAAAACTCCGATATGGGACCATCCCCGTGAAGATCCGCTTCCAAGAGCTATGCCAAGTTTTTTTATCAAATTACCACTCCGTTTTATATTTTAACCGAATACCCGTTAATTATCCATTTCCAATGAATGTGATTTCAGTTATAATAAAAAATATCGGATGGAGACAAAAATGGAAGAGATAAGACAAGAGGATTCAAAAGTTGAAGTAACCGGAGTCGAAGCAAAACATTATGATACATTCATGAATATCATTACTCTCGGGACATATCCGTCATTCATAAAAAAAGCCATAAAAGACATGAATTTGGAAAAAGGGGAAAAAGTGTTGGATCTCGGGTGCGGGACAGGACGCAATGATTGCCTTATGCTTGAATATGTTGGCAATGAAGGCATAATTACAGGAATTGAGATCGGAAAAGAGATGAAGGAAAGATTTTTATTTAACTGCAACAAACCGAATATAAATTTGATTGATGAAAGGATCGATAATCCTTTAAATTTAAAAATGGAATATGATGTTGCATTTATCTCATTTGTCCTACACGGTTTTATTCAAAGCAAAAGAGACATCATCATCGATAACGTATTAAACAATCTTAAGCCGGACGGCAGATTTTCAATTCTTGATTACAACGAATTCGACATTGACAAAGCGGGATTCTTCACAAAATTTGCCATAAGGAAAATTGAATGCCCGTTAGCAGAAGATTTTATTAACCGTGATTGGAAATCAATACTGAAAAACAGAGGATTCTCCAAATTCAAAGAAAAATATTATTACAAAAGGAGAGTCAGATTATTAACTGCATTCAAATAAATTTTATGTATATCCACATGACGAATTTACCAATTTAATTGGATTTCCATGCAAAAGAAAAATTATGATAACTTAAAGCAAGATATTTTAAAGAATCGGTTACCCTCTCTTGATTATTTCAGGGGAATAATAATTCTGCTAATGATCCAAGGACACCTGTTCAGAGCATTGTTGGATAATGGGACAAAATCCGCTTCATGGTTCAGATTTCATGAGTATATTCACGGAGTTGTAGCACCCGGATTTTTATTTCTTGCAGGTTTTCTGTTCTACCACACAATTCATAACAAAAAATCTTTTGATCTGATAATTAAAATTCGTAGCTTTTTAGGTATAATAATTCTCGGTTATTTTCTCCATTTGCCATTTTTCTCACTTCAAAAAATCATTAGATTATGGGGAACGGGAATTGAGTATAAATTTCTTAAAATGGATATTTTGCAAACAATAGGATTTGCACTTTTGATTTCAATTTTTATTTGGATAACTCTCAGGCGTATCTTCATTCCGGTAATCATAATAATTGCTTTTTTTAGCATTGCATCACCTTTTCTCATAAATACTCCAGACAATATTTTCTTAGCACCATTTATAGACGGAAATATCTCACAATTCCCTTTAACTCCCTGGTCGTTTTTTCTTTTTCTCGGAATACTTACATCAAAATTCTTAAAAAAGTTCAATCTTCCGATTATGATACTCAGTATAATAATAATGCTTATGAATCATATGTTCCCGCCAATAATAAGAAATATAATTACCGATTCGGGGAAAGTACTTTTTCTGTTCTCAATTACCCAGTTATTTCGTCACTCATCATTTCATGGGTTGAATCATTTTTTGGAAGCTTCACGAGAGAGTCTTTTTCTTTATATGTCCCACTTGATGATTATTTTCGGTTCCACTATCAATCCGGGACTATATTATTTTTTTAAAGAACCGTTTAAGATGACAACAGTACTGATATTTTTTATCCTTCTAATAATTCTTCTATACCCTTCCGCATACTACTTGAACAAACTTAAAACAAACAATATAAAAAAATACAATTATGTAAAATATACGATATACCTCTTTCTTTTTCTCATTTTTTTGTTAAAAAAATGGTAACCTTACTATATACTCCGGCCGTCTAAATTAAAAAATCCTATTACTAATCTTAAGAAGACTGGATTTTTTTATTTTCTTATTTTATAATTATTTTTAACAAGAGAGATATACTTTATGAAATCATTTCTTTGTATATTATTATCAATTTTATATCTCTTCTCCATCAACAATGCAATTGATACCTCAAAACAGATCATTAGTCCGCAAAAACTACTTGAAGATGCAGAAAAAACAGTAAAATCGGAGCCTACCAGAGCCATTGATATTGCAGACAAAGTATTTATCCTTTTAGAAAATTCTCACTCCAATAATAAATATCTAAAACTAAAATCAAAAATAATCATAGGGAAAGGACAATACTATAAAAACCAATTCCAAACGGCATTAGAAAGTTTTAACCATATTAATATCCGGATTTTAGAAACCAATTTGAAAGATGATGAAAAGAAATTCTTTAAGTTGTTTTCCGAATCATTTTATTGGTCTGGAAAAGTTTACTACAAATTAAACAGATATAAAAAATCTTTGGCAAGCTACAAAAAAGGGTTGGAATATTGTACTTCAAATAAAAATAGTATAATCGGATCAAAGATTCTCATATCTATTTCCAGGATATATATCCTTATATCGGAATATGAAAAAGCAATATCTTATGCCATTCAAGGGAATAATAGTTCAAAGATAAGCGGGGATATGGAATCACTCTTCTTTTCATATTATTATCAGGGATACGTCTACAGAATATTGGGGGATTATAAAAAAGGATTAATTAAGTTCAATAAATCCCTTGAAGTTTCAAAGAAATGCAATAGAGTCGATTTAAAGGTAATGGCTATTAATGAAATATCTAATATTTACGCTCTACAAAATAAATATGACAAAGCTTTGAATCTAAAAAAAAAAGCTATCAAGATATCGGAGACGAATGGGTTATTATCTAATTCTTTATATTGCTTAAACGATATTGCACATATACTTTTTATGAAAGGAAATTATGATAAAGCACTTACCTATTTTATCCGTTCAAAAGAGATTGGGAAAATTAATTCCAATGTTAGAGAAAGATTGATAATTGATATAAATATAGCAAAAACCCATGCGAAAATGGGAAATACCGATAAAAGTTTCAAAATCGCAATAAGTGCATTTGAAATTGCTAAAAAGCATAACTTAAAATCAATTACGATGATGCTGGCAAAACTTTTATCCGAACTTTCATTAAGAGAGAAGAAATATATTGATGCATACAATTATCTTGAACAGGCTTTTAAACTTAACAAGGATATATTTAATGTCAAAAGAGGCAACAGAATAGCTGAACTTGAAACGGAGATTGATATGAAAGAGAGCGAGAACAAAATAATTTTGCTTGAAAAAATAAATAAAATAAAACAACTTGAATTAGATAAAAAAAACAAATTCATTACACTTCAGAAAGTATCAACTTTTCTTTTGATAATAATTGTATTTTTAATATTTCTTGCCTACAGGTGGAAAATTAAGGCAAATATTCAACTGAGAAAAAAGGGTAAAGAGTTGGAAAAAATACTTGCTGAAATTCATCACTTGAGCGGTCTTTTACCCATATGCTCCTCATGTAAAAAAATCAGAGATGACAAAGGTTATTGGCATCAGGTTGAAGAATATATAAAAAGTCATTCCGAAGCCAGCTTCAGCCATTCAATGTGCCCTTCATGTATTAAGGAGATCTATCCGAAAAGAAATCATGATAAAAAACTGTGAAACGATTCAACATTGCGTATATCTTACACACTTTTTTTTCTGTAATTTCTATATTTGGATTATAAAAAATATGAAACATTTTAAAAAAATCTTTTTTACTCTCAAATTATGGAAAAAATTCGCTTATGTAACTATTTGTAGCAAGCCCGAAATACGGAAACAAAATTGCTGTTACTTTATTAACGGAGGATATTATGGAAAGAATACCAAGATCTGAAACCAGATATGAAAAGAATCTTACTGCAAGCATAAAATACGAAGATAAGGTTTTTTCTTGTATCACCAAAAATATCTCCAAAAGCGGTATATACCTTGAAGCTATAGGATTCGATCTAAAGACTGAGCGGGATATCTCTATTTCGATTGTCGGAGATGATACCCTTTTTGAACTGAAGGGAGAAGTTATTTGGAGCAGGATGATCTCCGCCGAACCCAGTCTGTCCAAAATTGTAGGTCTCGGTATAAATCTTACCGAAGTTCCACCCGAATATCTTAATTATATTGATTATCTAAAATACGAATGATTGACAATATAGGTTAGTTTATTTTACAAAATTTGTCACTCTTAGATTCATAAGATCTTCTTTTGTGTCAATATCATAGAATTCATTTTTGTTATCAAACAGAACACTTTTAAACATATCTCTGTTTCTACTCATAATACTTTTACCGGAATTCAAATCAGTTAATTTAAAAAAATCATTAAAAATTGTAGAAGGGATAATTCTGGGATGGAAAAACTTTCCGTCAACTTCAGGTAAGATAATCTTGTTAACTTCCGAAACCGCTATCAGACGATTTATAGTTTCGGAACCGATTAAAGGCATATCCCCTAATAACATCATTGCTCCGATACATTTCACAGAGAGAAGTTTCAATCCCTTGTTAAATGATGATATTATCCCCTTGGAATAATTTCTATTTACTACAATTTTCAAATTATCGTTTTTCGGAAAATATTTTTCAATCTCTTCTCTTACTTGTTTGTATCTATACCCCAAAACTACAACAATCTCATCAAGATCGGAACCGATACAACTTTTCAATCCTTTTACAATCAAAGGTATTCCATCTATACAAGCAAGCGTTTTCTGTGAACCGAACCTACCCCCTGTTCCTGCGGCAAGGAAAACACCACCGATCATATTCCGATTATTCATTTTCACGTAAGTAACATCAATACTTCGATAAATAATGTTCCTGTTCCCACGAATGAACTTGCTGAATGTAATTTCTCCACTCATTTCGTTTTGCATTAAGATAGTTTGAATAAATATGTTCACCCAATACTTTTTTTATTAAAGGATCCTTCTCCATGCTGTCAAGTGCTTCCGACAAACTACCCGGTAGAACACCGATTTTTAAACGGGACATCTCCCGTTTTGACATTTTGTAAAGATTTTTGTTAACAGGTTCGGGCGGATACTGTCTATTTGAAACCCCTTCAATTCCCGAAGCAAGCATTACCGATAAAGCAAGATACGGATTTGCCGAAGGGTCAGGAGACCTTACTTCAATTCTTGTACCAATACCCCTTTTGGCAGGGACTCTTATGAGAGGAGACCTGTTCTTTTCAGACCAACTGATCATCGTAGGAGCTTCAAATCCCGGGACAAGACGCTTGTATGAATTGATAAGAGGATTGGTAATTGCCGTAAAAGATTTCGCATGCTTTAATACTCCTGCTATGTACCCCATTGCTATACCGCTAAGATTGTAATCGGATTTCCGATCAAAAAATGCATTCTTCTTCCCTTGGAAAAGACTTTGGTGAGTATGCATACCACTTCCACTGATACCAAATATCGGTTTAGGCATAAAAGTAGCATGGAGATTGTACTGAGATGCAACTTTTCTCACAACAAATCTGAAAGTTGCAATTCTATCTGCCGCCGTTAGTGCATCGGCATATTTAAAATCAATTTCATGCTGTCCGGGAGCCACTTCATGGTGAGCGGCTTCAACCTCAAATCCGATACCGGAAAGCACTTCCACCATATGCTGTCGTGCTTCTTCTCCACGATCAATAGGCGTAAGATCAAAATATCCTCCGGCATCATGAGTGTTGATAGTTATCTCACCATTATCGTCTTTCTCAAAAAGGAAAAACTCGGCTTCAAGACCCGCATTCATAATAAAACCCATATCCGAAACATCTTTTATTACTCTTTTCAATGTATTTCTCGGACACCCCTCAAAAGGGGTATCATCAGGATTGTATATATCACAAATAAGACGAGCCACCCTATTCTCATTTTTATTCCACGGATATACAATTAATGTATTAATATCCGGTTTCAATACCATATCCGATTCTTCGATCCTTGAAAATCCCTCAATCGATGATCCGTCAAACATAACATTTCCATCAAGCGCTTTCTCAAATTGAGAGGGCGGTACCTCCACGTTTTTATTGATTCCCATGATATCCGTAAATTGAAGTCTCAGATATCTAACTTCCTCTTGCTTTAAAATTCTTAACGCTTCCTTTGTGTTCAAATCTTCCTCCACTGAGTAATAATGAAATGGTAACACTATTTTCGCATATCATGCAAGTTTTACAACACATACGAAGAAAAAACATTGCATTTTTTACATTATGCATGTTGTTTTTTACGTTTTTATACATTTAGGTGCTTCACATTAAGTCAGTAAAAGAATTAAACAGGATATTTACTCAATCAAACGGGAATATTATCAATTCTTCTCCAATCCGTATAGACAGGATCAAAACCCTTTTTCTTTAGTATCAACTCAATTTCCTTTAACGAACGGTGATCCCTTATCTTAAATTGGGAATTATCGTAAACATTAGCTTCATATCCTCCGACACTTGTATTTGATGCGGCTGATATTTTGGTAACACCGAAACGGATAGCATGGTCTCGAAAAAAAGCATTTTCACGTGTAGATAGATTTATCCCTATTCTCGGAAACATTATCCGTGTTAGAATAATACATTTTGCAAGGTCAGAATCGGTAATTTTATAATAATCGGTATCGTCTCCTGACTCAACAATAAGACGTGGAAATGAAACCGAATACTCAACTCCAGGATAATGCTTTTCCATTAATCTTAAATGGTCAAACAGACTGAACAAATCGTCAACAAGTGGAGAAAGTCCCAATAATATCCCCATACTGATCATCCTTATACCTGATCGTGCTATCCTCTCGGGAGTCTTATACCTGTAATCGTAATCTCTCTTTTTACCCGACAAGTGCAATTTTTTATAACGTTCCCGATCGTACGTCTCCTGATATATTGTAACTCCGTCTACACCTGCTTTAAACAATTCCATGTACTCCTCGGTCTCAAGCGGATAAACTTCAAGGCTTATATTTGAAAAATATTTTTTTGCGATCTTTACAGAATCGATAAGATAACTTACAGGGGATAATTTCCTTGATTCCCCCGTTAACAAAAGTACACTCCTTATTCCCATACCGGATACAATTTTCATTTCGGCTTCAATCTGTTCGATAGAAAGTTTCTTCCTTACCACATCTCCGTTTGTCCTAAATCCACAATAGACACAATTATTTTCACAATAGTTTGACAGATAGACGGGAGCATACAATGATATAACTTTTCCAAACTGTGATGCAGTAATATTTCTTGCCGTCAGGGCTGATTTTTCCATTTGTACCGGATCGGAACTTTCCAAAAATTTACGGATATCCTCTATATTCATAAATCTATTTCTCGAATAAAAAACCTGTAAGAGGGGAAGACGCCGACGCATCGGATCCGGAGTTAGAAATTTCCCCGATTCTGGCAAGCCTTCCGGCTTTAACTGCAAGTGAAAATGCCATGGCAGCATTAACAGGATCTTTCGCAAGAGCTACAGCTGTATTTGCTAATACTGCATCTGCTCCCATCTCCATTGCTTCTGCGGCTTGAGAAGGCCAGCCTATTCCTGCATCCACCACTATTGGGAGGGAAGATTCCTTGATCAATATTTCTATGAATTTTTTAGCTTTCAGTCCTTCGCCACTTCCGATTAGAGAACCGAGAGGCATCAGTGCGGCTGCACCGGCATCTTCCATCTCCCTTGCTGCATAAAGATCGGGTGACATGTAAGGGAGGACAATAAATCCCTCGGAAGCCAATATCCGAACGGCTTCGGCAGTCTCTTTGTTATCGGGGAGAAGATACTTCGAATCATTAATTACTTCAATTTTTATCCAGTCAACTCCTGCCGCTTCTCTTGCAAGCCTTGCTATTCTCACTGCTTCTGCGGCATTTCGTGCACCTGAAGTATTTACCATCAGGATAACATCATCGGGAATAAAATCAAGGATATTTTCACTATCGGAATTCTCATCCACTCGGCGCATAGCAACCGTTACCACCTCAACTTCCGAATCCTTGATACACCTCATCATTTGGGATTTGCTCCCAAACTTTCCGGTTCCGAGAAAAAATCTGTTCTTTATCTTCCTCCCTGCAATTTCAAGCAGTGAATTTCCATCCATTTAACCGCCTCCCATAAATTGGATCAACTCAATTCTATCCCCTTCTTTTAAAAGGATATCCTTTCTCCCGTTTTTCTTTATTACTTTCCCGTTCAGCTCTATAATCTTTCCCTTATCATTTTTAAGAATAGAATCAATAAAATCATTTAGATTTAAAATATTATCTCCGATATCTTTTTCTTTTCCGTTAATTAATATTTTCATTTTATTAAATTTATAATCCGAAGAATTTTGAATAAATTGACCTCGCCACTCCCGGATCATTCGTCCCTTTAACAATTATCCTTCCGTCTTTAAAAATAGTAACACTTTTCTCATCCGCCTCAAATTCAAGACGAAAAGGGTTCACCTTCAAATTCTCAACACCCTTTATCTTTTTGGCTATCATTTCAAGATCGGTTTCACCGTTTCTTTTAAGAATTATCTGAACCGAATCGTCACATAAGATAGATATCTGCTCTTCACTCTCTTCCGAAAGAAATGTAAAATTTCTTTTACCGCAGCATTCACAGTTCGGATCTTGAGAAAATTCATGTACCGTAAAATCATTGCTCCACACGTCAAATTGAAGAAGTCCTTTCAAATAACTCTTCCCCATTAATATTTTCATAGCTTCCGTTACCTGAAAAGATGCAGCAATTGCAGGGACTGTATTTAAAATGCCTGTAGTTTCACAGGTAGGAACTGTACCCAATTCCGAGACCTCGGGGATCAGACATCTGAGGCACGGACTCCCGTTAAGAATATTCATTACCATTCCACCAGTTCCTAAGACACCGCCATAGATCCACGGGATATTTTCTTTTATGGCAAAATCGTTTATCAACATCCTAACGGGAATATTATCGGTTCCATCAAAGATCAGATCATAACCGTCCGCTATTTCCGATATATTTGAACTGTTTACATTTTTTACAAGAAACTTCACTTTGACATCTGAATTAATCCGACGTAATTTCAATGCGGCGATTTCAGCCTTTGCCCTTCCGATATCTTTCTCAGAGAACAACACTTGCCTGTGAAGGTTATCAAGTTCAACAACATCCCTGTCCACAACCAAAATTTCTCCGATACCTCCTCTAACCATAAGATTGGCAATGTTTGACCCAAGTGCACCACACCCTATCAACACCACCCTCTTTTTCGCAAATATTTTTTGTCCGTCTTTACCTATATCGGAAATTTTTATATGTTTTTCGTATCTTGATTCCACTTTATCACTCAATATCTTCATCTCCGAGTACTTCGTTCATGCTTCCCGATCTGTACCCCTTTAGATCAAGTGAAACATAGACAAAACCAATATCTCTGAATTTATCAAAAATTTCTGCTCTATTCTTGACAACCGATTCAATTTGATCATCGTCAACTTCAATTCGGGCAATATCGTTATAATTCCTGACCCGAACCTGCCTAATACCGAGATCAAGAAGGAAAGATTCCCCCTTCTCAATCCTTTCCAATTTGCTCTTTGTTATTGTTTCACCGTAAGGGATTCGCGAAGCAAGGCAAGTTGTTGAAGGGAGATCATAATTTGAAAGCCCCAAAGATTCGGCAATTGCTGAAATTTCCTCTTTGCCGATCTCAGCTTCGACAAGAGGTTCAAAAAAATTCTCCTCCCGTAAAGCTTTAATACCCGGTCGAAATTCGCCGAAATCCGAAACATTTACGCCGAATGCAATTGATGAAAAATTCTTTCGAGATGCAACATCCTTCATTACGTCCATCTCCTCTTTTTTACAATGGTAACACCTGTCAACCGGATTTTTGACAAAATCTTCATTATTTAGTTCGGAAAGCTTTACAACTTCATGAGAAATACCTATTTCACCGGCAACTCTCTTTGCAATTTCAAATTCCCTATGAGATAACGTATCCGATTCTATTGTGACTGCGATCGCTTTATCACCAAGTTCATCGTAAGCCACTTTTGCTATCAGTGAACTATCCACTCCTCCTGAAAATGCGACAACAAGAGATCCTTTGGCTTTTATAACTTTTCTTAATTTATCTAATTTTTTTTTACTTTTATCTTCCATTTTTTGCACAATATCAGTACTAATATTGATATCAACCGATTACATAACCGGATACACTCTTATATGGTTTTATCTATCTTTCCGTAAAACCTAACATTAAATATAAAGGAAAACAACCGACATTTCAACTCTCTGTATAGGTTACATACATATGAAACTCTGGGGATGATTTTATCATACAATTAATAGCTATTGAATAAATTGAACAAATCTCTTTTAATCATGAAGAAAAAATATACTAATTATTTAAAAAAGTCAGACAAATAGGTGAAGGCAAATACCATAACCTATTAAATTAGACAAGGTAAAACCGGAAATAATAATGAAATACCGAATAAAATCGGAGTTATATCTAAAAGGGGACAGACACGAATGTCAACAATCGTCACTCGGTTGACCAAGGTGTTCGTGTATGATATTTTAATTTAATGACTTCAAAAAAGGATTTCCAAGTTGAAAAAGCACTTGATGATATCCGAAGATTGAAGTCGGGCTCTTCCGGTTCGGCAAAACTGATAACACTTGAAGAATTTAAAGGTGAATATTCGGAATTTCCGAAAAAACTATCAAAAGAGGTCGTTGAAATCTATAAAAAGAAAGGGATAGTTAAACTTTTTTCACATCAAAAAAAAGCCATAGAATCTATTTTGGAAGGGAGAAATGTTGTAGTTTCAACACCGACCGCATCGGGAAAAACACTTATCTATAATTCCGTAACATTTAACTCTCTTTTAACCGACAAGTCTTCAAAATCGCTCTATCTTTTCCCCACAAAAGCACTCTCACAGGATCAATTATCCGAACTGCTCGATTTAAACAAAATGATAGGTGACAAACTCGGACTGTTTACTTATGACGGAGATACACCTCAGACCGCCAGAAAAGCCATAAGAAAACAAGCTCAGATTGTTATTACCAATCCCTATATGCTCCACTCGGGAATTCTCCCCCATCACACCAAATGGATAAACCTTTTTGAAAATCTGAAATATGTAATCATTGATGAATTACATTATTACACGGGAGTTTTCGGATCCCATATGGGAAATATCATCAGAAGATTAAAAAGGATATGTTCCTTTTACGGATCCAATCCGGTTTTTATAATGTCTTCCGCCACTATTTCCAATCCGAAAGAACTTGCTGAAACGGTAATTGAAGAGGAGGTAGTCCTTATAGAAAAGAGTGGAGCACCGCGAGGAAAGAGATACATTGTATTCATAAACCCTCCGGTTATTAACAAACAGTTGGGGATTAGAAAATCCTACACCTCGCTTGCCAGAGAGATATCGGGTATTCTTCTAAAAAACGACCTGTCATTCATTACATTTACAAATGCAAGACTCGTAACCGAAATACTTGTTAAGTATCTTAAGAACGATTTTGAAAAAAATATAAATCAGAGAGGCATCATCAGAGGATACAGGGGGGGATACCTGCCTGCAAAAAGACGGGAGATAGAAAGGGGACTTAAGTCCGGTGAGATAAAAGGGGTCGTTTCAACCAATGCCCTTGAACTTGGAATAGATATAGGATCTCTTGACGGTGTTGTCCTTGCCTCCTATCCCGGAACAATTTCTTCAACATGGCAAAGATTAGGAAGAGCAGGGAGGAGATCATCAAGCTCCTTGGGTATCTTGGTTGCATCATCCTCACCGATAAATCAATATATAATAAACCATCCCGAATACTTCACTGAAAAATCACCTGAGACAGGGAGAATTAACCCTGACAACCTTACGATACTTATAGATCATATAAAATGTGCCGCATTCGAACTTCCTTTCTTTAAAGGGGAAAAATTCGGTAATGAAGATCTTTTGGAAATACTTGACTACCTCTCAGAGAACAGAATCCTCCTTAAAAGAGACGATAAGTGGTTCTGGTCGGAGGAAGGATATCCTGCCGATGCAGTGAGTATAAATAGAATCTCATCGGATAACTTTGTAGTGGTGGATACAACATCCAAAGAAAAAGTGATTGCGGAAGTAAGTTTCTCGTCGGCATTGGAAACACTTCATGAAAAAGCGATCTATATTCTCGAAGGAGAACAGTATATTGTTGAGAAACTTGATTTTACAAACAGGCGAGCTTATGTAAAAGAATCCGTTTCAGATTATTATACGGATGCCGTAACAAATACAAAAGTGAAAATTCTCGACCTTTTTGATGATACGGAATTTGGAGATTATACCATTTCCGTGGGAGATGTTCACGTCTATTCACAGATCGTCGGATTTAAAAAACTAAAATTTTTCACTAATGAAAACATCGGTGCGGGTAACCTGCAACTTCCACAACGGGAGATGCATTCCACGGCATTTTGGTTGACGATAAAGAAAACACTTCTCGACTCAATAAGAATTAACAATGAAGATAAAATTGAGGCAATTAGCGGAATTGCATATCTGATGCGTCATATTAGTGCTGTTTTACTTATGTGTGATGTGAAAGACCTTGGAGTTTCCGTAGAAGATAATATCACGAAAAGAGACATCAATTTATCGTCCGGAAAATTTCAGACCGGAGAAAGTACAAACGAAAACGGTTTTGAACCTAACATTTACATTTACGACAGTTATCCGAATGGAGTCGGCTTTTCAGAAGTTCTCTACAGAAACGGAGTATCATTGATCAAAGATATACTTACCGTAATAGAAAACTGCGATTGTCCGGCAGGATGTCCGTCATGTATAGGTCCTCCGATACGAAAAGGGGGAAAACATAAAGAAGCGGCAAGATTCATTGTTAAATCCCTCACCGGAAAAATTTACAATTAATAAATATCCTGTTTCGATAAAACCTCTTGATATATCTTCGTATGAGTATTATAATTTTCCAATATAAAATGGTTGTAAAACTTATGAAAAAAAAGTTTCAAATTCGAGTTGTATAATACAATGATTTCCGAAGACATTTTAAAAAAGATCAGAAGGATTGAGATTATTTCGAAAAAAAGCTCCAGTGAAGTTTTTGCAGGAGAATATCACTCGGCTTTTAGAGGAAGAGGGATGGAATTTTCGGAAGTGAGAGAATACTATCCCGGCGATGAAATAAGGTTTATAGATTGGAATGTATCATCACGTATGGGGAAAATATATGTGAAACAATTTGTGGAAGAGAGAGAATTGACCGTAATATTAGCTGTCGATTTATCATCTTCCTTAAATTTTTATTCAGGGAAAAAAAGTAAAAAAGATATTGCAGCGGAAGTTTCCGCAATAATCGCTTTTACCGCAAGTATCAACAAAGACAAAGTCGGACTTCTGTTATTTACCGATAAACCTGAATTGTTTATTCCTCCCAAAAGGGGGAAAACTCACCTTCTCCGAATCATAAAAGAAATTCTTACATTTAAACCCGTCAGTGAAGGGACATCAATAGAGAACGGGCTTACTTATTTGAATAAAGTGATAAAAAAGAAGGCAATTATATTTCTTATTTCCGATTTTCTTGACGGCGATTTTTCTCTTCCCCTAAGAATATCCGGTAGAAAACATGATCTTATTGCAATTAATATTTTGGATAGGAGAGAAAGGGAAATTCCGAAAGAAGGAATTTTCCGATTAAGAGATGCCGAAAGCGGGGAAGAATTTCTGGTGGATTTCTCTTCCGAAAAGACAAGGCGTAAGTTTATTGAGATAACCCAAAGAAAGAGAAATCTCCTTGCCGAACAGTTCAGTAAATATAATGTAGATTCGATTGATATATCAAGTGACAAAGACTATGAGAAATCTCTATTCAGCTTTTTTATGAAAAGGAGAAAAAAATACTCACGATGAAAAAAGTTCTTTTTGTTTTTTTTATTCTGGTTGCCTCAATAAACTTGGTCTCCACAACTCAGATATCGGTATCCGTATCAACAACTTCGGCAACAATCGGAGAGAGAATCACTCTGAAATTCATTGTAAAGACATTAAAAAAAATTGACTCTTTGAGAATTGAATATAAAAACCAAAAATTTGAGATTATCAAAAGGTACGATCTTCAATTAGTATCAAATGACAATTTAATGACCTACAAGAAAAATTTTGAGATAGCTTTTTTCAAAACCGGCAATTTCATAGTAGGTCCTTTTAGTGTTAAACTTTTTAATGAAAAGTCAATGGTTGAAAAAATGGAAACAAATTCCATTCCTGTCACTATACGATCTGTACTCGAAGAAGGGGACAAGGATATAAAGCCGCTTAAAGATCTGTTTGAAATAAAAGGTAACCCACTCTTCATACTTAAATATATCATTGCAATCATCTTTATTGTTGCCGCTTTTATTCTAATCAGATTGTATTTAAAGAAAAGAAAAGACTCTAATATCCAATCGGGAAAAATCATTCTCCCGCCCGAAGAAGAATTTAAGAAAAATATAAATACTCTATGGAACTCCAATCTCCTTAAATCGGGAAAAACAAAGTTTTTTTTCTTATCATTAACTGAATACTATAAACTTTTTATGTCGAGACTGTATGGATTTAATGCGGAAGATCTAACTACTTACGAGATTGTTAGCAACCTAAAGAACCATGAGACGGATAAAACGATATTAAAAAATTTCGATCAAGTATTTCTTATTTCGGATTTGACCAAATTTGCAAAATATATCCCGTCAATATCTGACATGGATGAGATAAGAACATACCTTTATAAAATCATTGAGATAGTCGGTGACAGACGAAGAAAAAGAGAGGAAGAAGAGAAAAATGCCACACCTTAAATATCCGCTTATTCTTCTCCTCCTTTTATTAATCCCCATTCTAATACTTTGGAAAAGGTTCGGAGACAAAAAAGGGAAACGGTACATAAACTACTCCTCTGGAGAACTTCTGAAACTCAAGGAGAATAATTTTAAAAACTTTTGTATAAATAATCTGTTTTTCTTTAAACTCATACCTATCATTCTATTCATTTTTGCTCTTTCCAGACCACAATTGCTGAACTATTACGATGTGGAGAACAATAGAGGTATTGATATCCTTTTGGCATTGGATATATCAGGTTCCATGGCTTCACTTGATTTCAAACCTAAAAACAGACTGGAAGTGGCAAAAGAAGTAATTAATAAATTCATCGAAAAGAGAAAAACGGACAGGATAGGATTAGTCTCCTTTGCAGGAGTAGCCATTACAAGATCACCACTGACCCAGGATTACGGTATGCTTAAATTCTTTCTAAATGAGACTCATCTCGGAGACTTGGAGGACGGAACAGCACTCGGGATGGCTCTTGCTACTTCGGTAAACAGAATCAAACATTCAAAGATCGGTACTAAAATAATCATACTCCTTACAGATGGAATCAATAATCGGGGAGAAATAGATCCTATAGACGCTGCAAGGATTGCTTCGGAATTCGGTATTAAAGTATATACTATCGGTGTCGGAAGTCGTGGGAAAGCTCCGTTTCCGGTAAAAGATACGTTCGGAAGAGAGACTCTTGTTATGGTTGATGTTGAAATTGATGAAAAGATGTTAAGAGAGATTGCAAACAAGACGGGAGGTTTGTACTTCAGAGCAACAAATAAAGATTCTCTTGACAAGATTTTTAACGAGATAGACAAATATGAAAAATCTGAGATATCAACAAAAAGATTTTACAATAGTAGAGAACTATACTTTTACTTTCTGTTTCCCGGGCTCATACTACTGCTGATTATTGAGTTTTTAAAAAGGAGTGTATTTAGAACCATCCCCTGATCTTATATCAGACCAAACTCATACCGAGAGCAATTGCTTTTTCGTTCAGCGGAATGAGTCCGTGGTGTCTTTTCGGAAGTGTCTCTTTTAATGCAACAATCAATGAACTCGTGTCTACTATCTTATTTATTTTGACTAAGGAACCGAGGATAAGCATATTCATCACTTGAACATTTTTTAACTCATTGTTTGCTTTATCCACGGCAGGTATAGCAAATATTCTGATATCATCTCTCGTCGGACCGTCTTTTATAGTACTGCTCTCCCATATAAGTATTCCCCCTTTCTTTACCTTAGGTTCAAACTTATCAAGAGAAGGTTGGTTTAGGGCAATAACCACATCGTACATCGTAACAATAGGAGAAGAGATAGGAGAATCACTTATATTAACCATACAATTTGCAGTCCCCCCCCTCATTTCGGGACCGTATGAAGGCATCCAACTTACTTCCCGTCCCTCCTTCATTGCTGCATATGCAAGCAGTTTCCCCATGGATAAAACTCCTTGTCCGCCGAAGCCGGCAAATATCATTTCTTTTAACATTATGATCTCCTATTTTTCCGGTTCTTTAAAAACCCCAAGTGGGAAGTACGGTATTGATTGTTCAACAATCCACTCCATGGATTCGACCGGAGTACATTTCCATCCCGAAGGGCAATTTGAAACCACCTCGACAAACTGCGTTCCTAATCCTTGCTGCTGAATTTCCAGAGCTCTTTTAAACGTTCTCTTTGCTTTTCTTATGTTTGCAGGATTGTTACCGCTTACTCTCGCAGCAAATGCCACACCATCAAGTTGAGAAACTATCTCCGTCATTTTCAGAGGTGAACCCATGCTCCTTTTTTCTCTTCCGAAAGGGCTTGTTGTGGTTTTCTGTTTAATCAATGTTGTCGGAGCCATCTGCCCTCCGGTCATACCGTATATTTCGTTATTAATAAATATGAAAAGAAAATTTTCTCCTCTGTTGCAAGCATGGAGGGTCTCCGCCGTCCCTATTGCAGCAAGATCACCGTCTCCCTGATAGGAAAAAACTATCTTATCGGGAAGCATCCTTTTCACGGCAGTTGCCACAGCTGCTGCTCTCCCGTGTGCCGCCTCCTGCATATCAACATCCATATAATCGTAAGCAAAAACGGAACATCCCACAGGACATACCCCAACGGTATTTTCCTGAATGTCCATCTCCTCGATTACTTCCATAAATATCTTATGCATAATTCCATGTATACAACCCGGACAGTAATGCATTTTTTTGTCCGTAAGGGTTTTTGGTTTCCGATATATAATCTCGTATCCTTCTCTCATTTATCTCTCCCTATAATTCCCTGATTTTCTCTTTTATGAATTCAAGGACCTCTTCGGGTGCAGGAATTATACCTCCGGTTCTTCCGTAAAAGAATGTCGGCTTTGCTCCATTCGCGGCAAGTCTAACATCTTCAACCATCTGTCCGACACTCATCTCTATTGATAAAAATGCCTTCACCCTGTCAAAATTTGCCAACTCATTAATTCTGGCAAACGGGAACGGCCACAATGTAACGGGACGGTGAAGCCCCATTTTTATTCCGGATTCCCTTGCCATATCAACGATCTTCTTTGAAGTTCTTGAAGTGACCCCGTATGCGGTAATTACTATTTCCGCATCTTCAATCATATATTCTTCATACCTGATTTCATTTTCTTCTATTTTTTTAAACTTTTTTTGCAGTGCGATATTCTTCCTCTCCATGTCATCGGATTTAATATATAAGGAAGTAATGTAATTCCTCTCTCTATCAGCTGTTTTACCTGTTGTAGCCCACGGTTTATCCGGTTTATATTCAACCGGATCCGGTAATTCAACTTTTTCCATCATCTGACCTATTGCCCCGTCAGATAATATCAAAACAGGTGTACGGTATTTGTCCGCAAGCTCGAACGCCAACATTGTATGGTCGACCATTTCCTGTACGGAATTTGGGGCAAGTACTATCAGTTTGTAGTCACCGTGCCCCCCCCCTTTTACAGCTTGAAAATAGTCTCCCTGTCCCGGCTGAATTGTACCGAGACCAGGACCACCTCTTGCAATATTTGCAATAACACAAGGAAGTTCCGCACAAGCTATATAGGACACACCCTCCTGCATCAATGAATATCCGGGTGAAGATGTTGTAGTCAAAACCCTGGCTCCTGCCGCAGCTCCACCGTAAAGCATGTTTATGGAAGCAACTTCACTTTCAGCCTGAAGGAGAACATAATTATAGTTAGGTTCTTCAGCCGCAAGATATTCTATAACTTCAGACTGAGGCGTTATCGGATACCCGAAATAACCCTCCATACCTGCCCTGATAGCAGCCTCCGCCAAAGCTTCATTTCCTTTCATAAATCTTATTTCACCCAATTTTCCCTCCATTCTGAAACTACTTTTTTTTCTTATAGACCGTTATAACGGAATCGGGACACATAACGGCACAGTTTGTACAAGCAATGCATCCATCCGGATCTACCATATAAGAATAGTGGTAACCGTACATATTCGTATCATCCTGTTTTAACGCCAAACACTGTGTAGGACAATTTATTACACAAAGGCTGCATCCTTTGCAAGTATCAACAAGTATTTCTACATAACCTTTAGCAGGCATACAGCACCTCCTTTTTTCATAATAACATTGTATTACTTTGACAGTCGATGTCAAGCAAAATTTGCCTCGGTAACCTACGAGATCGGATGTTTTCTATCCAAGTGCCACATCAAGAACCATCATGACGGTAAATCCCGTAATCACCCCCACGGTTGCAATATCCGTATTCTTCCCGAATTGTGATTCAGGGATCAATTCCTCCACTACTACAAAGATCATGGCTCCTGCCGCAAATGCCAATGCATAAGGTAAAATCGGTCTTATAAAAAGGACAGCGGCGGCTCCGATTACACCCGCAATCGGTTCGACAACTCCCGACAACTGCCCGTAATAAAAACTTTTAAATCTGCTTATCCCTTCTCTGTGGAGCGGGATTGAAACAGCTGCTCCTTCGGGGAAATTTTGAATCCCTATTCCGAATGCAAGAGCTATTGCTCCTGCAAAAGAGATCGAAGAAAGATTGGCTCCGAGAGCTCCGAATGCTACTCCGACCGCAAGCCCTTCGGGAATATTATGAAGAGTTATGGATAATACAAGGAGTATTGTCCTCCTCCAACCTGTTTTAATTCCCTCAGCTTCTTCTATTGGGAAACCCAAATGAAGGTGAGGGAGGATCTTATCTACCCCCCAAAGGAAAGCACCTCCGAGAACAAATCCGACAGCCGCCGGGACCCAAGGTATCATGTTCATCTCTTCAGCCATTTCAATAGAAGGAGCCAGAAGGGACCAATAACTTGCAGCAATCATAACTCCGGCGGCAAAGCCAAGCATCCCGTCCAACATTTTCTTGTTGAAATTCTTAAATGAAAAAACCAATCCTGCACCGAGTGCAGTCATAAACCAAGTAAAACAGGTAGCAATCAACGCCTGCAATATCGGATTTAACTCTTTGAGCCATTCCATGAACTTTCCTTCGTAAAATCTATCAGGAAACAGAGAATTTTGCAACCCTCCGCAAGTATCTCAATTACTCTCCGATCTTTGATTATTGATAGCTGTATGATATACTAATTGTCGCTATGAAACAGTTCTTTTTGAAACATCTGAAGATATTTCTTATCGCCATAAGCATCATGGTGACTATCCTTATCGGTGCATTGGTTGGAATTCTACTCGTATATCAAAAAGGACTTCCTCAGATAACAAGCTTGGAGGATATTAAACCGGTTGTCATGACAAGGATATATGATGATAACAAAAGGTTGCTAAAAGAATACGCCGTTGAGAAAAGAATTATTCTAAAGTATAGTGATATTCCGAAAATTTTTAAAGATGCGGTCATTGTTTCCGAAGATTCGGGGTTTAAATCACACTGGGGGATAAGTTTTACGAGTATTTTCAGAGCCGTTTCCGGTGTGATTTTCAAAAAGAATCTCGGAGGAGGAAGTACAATAACCATGCAGCTTGCACGAAACCTTTTCCTATTTGAAGAGAGGAGAAAAAGAACATTCGGTAGAAAATTAAAAGAGATCCTCCTTGCAATTCAGATTGAAAAAAACTATTCAAAAGATCAAATTATGACATTTTACTGTAACAAAATCCCTTTTGGAGGTCCTGCATACGGAGTTGAAGCCGCATCAAGATATTACTTTGGAAAATCGGCAAAAGATATGAACCTTTCGGAATCCGCACTGATAACCGCTATCATTCCAAGCCCAAACGGAAGATACAACATATTTAAAAATCCTGACAATTGCAGAAAAAAAAGGGACTGGATTTTAAAAAAAATGTTATACCTGAAATATATCACGAAAGAAGAGTTTGACGATGCAATAAAGGTGAAACTTCCCGAAAAACCATTCAGTGACGATCAATATAAGATCGGGAGTTACTTTGTTGAAGAAATCAGAAAAGATTTAAAATCCAAATTCGGGGATACATTACTCTATGAAGGCGGTTTGAAAGTCTACTCGACACTGAACAGTGAAATGCAGAAATGGGGAGAGGAATGTCTCAGAGAGGGACTAAGAGAACTTCACAAAAGAGGCGGATGGCGAAGCAAAAATAAGCTTTTCAATATATTAAAAGAGAAGATAGACCCGAAAACCTACAAACATGAGTCATGGGATAAAATCAGTATGGCTCAAGGATCAAGAATAAACGGACTCGTAACAAACGTTAATAATTCAAGAGCAATCATAAGGATAAAGGATTACAGAGGGACATTGAGATATAAAGAAGCGAGATGGACAAGATATTCCCTTAGGAGGATTTTGAAGAAAGGGGACATTGCTCTTGTAAAAATTATTGGAGTGGATGAGAAGAAGAAGGAATTGAAATTAAGCTTGGAACAAGAACCGGAAATGACCGGTGCATTGTTGGCTATTGACAATAGGACGGGAGCAATAAAGGCTATGGTAGGCGGATATGATTTTGAGAAGAGCAAATGGAATAATGCAACGCAAGCTCTCAGGCAAACAGGATCAACCATTAAACCGATAGTCTATACTGCCGCCATTGAGAACGGTTTTACACCTTCGACAATAATTATGGACGAACCCAAAATTTTTGAAAACCGTTGGACACAGGAGCCATATGAACCTCGAAACCACACAGGCAAATATGTTGGTCCTATAACGATGAGGATGGGTCTTGAAAAATCAAAAAATCTCGTTACGGCAAGAATTGTTGAATCAATCACTCCTCCAAAAGTTGTTGAATATGCCAAAAAATTCGGAATTACATCCAACCTCATTCCGGTAATGTCAATAGGACTCGGTTCCCTTGAAATTTCACTTAAGGAAATGGTTGCCGCATATTCGGTATTTCCAAACTACGGGATAAGAGTTAATCCTTATAAGATAATTTCTATACTTGACCAAAATAACAATATCGTAGAAGAAAATTTTCCTGACAAAAAACAAGTTTTAGAACCTGATACTGCTTATGTGATGAACTATCTTCTACAAGGAGTTGTAAAATACGGAACCGGATTTAAAGCAAGAGTACTCAATGCCCCTATCGGTGGGAAAACCGGTACAACAAATAATTTTACAAATGCTTGGTTTATCGGGTATTCACCTACGATAACCGTTGGAGTATGGGTAGGACACTTTGTGGAAAAATCTCTCGGTAATAATGAGACCGGATCAAGAGCTGCCGCACCTATTTTTGTAAACTTCATGAAGAAATATCTGGAAAAATATCCGGAAATGAAAAGATACAGGAAACCTCCCGGAGTGATCATGGTTAAAATCGATAAAATGACAGGGAAACTATTCTCCTCGGGATGCCTTTATCCGTTCATAGAATATTTTCTCAAAGGTAATGAACCGCTTGATAACTGCACTGAAGAAGATCACATCCGAATAAATGATTATTATGGGAAATTCGACACATCGGATGATGAGGAATAAACGGGGGTAATTTAAATCACCCCCAATTTATTAGTAAAAAGGCTGCCTGTTCGTGCTAACTCTTTTTAGTTTTCTTTGCAAGTAAAAAATACCCCAAGATCAGTTTGTCAGGTTTTGTCACTTTTATTCTAAAAAATTCATACCCTCTAAGGATCCGTCTTCTTAGTAAGAAAGGTCTTTTCCCTATTCTACTTTTTTTCGGTTTAACAATTGCTACTTCTTCAAACAAGAGCTCATCTGCAGAATTAGACACCATAAAGAAAATTTCACCTTCCTTCTCTTTTAAAGTAATCTTATAAATACCTTTGCCATAGTCTTTCCCGTCATGAATGAACGGACGCGGAAATCTAACCTTTCCAATACTTAAATCACTTGTTTCTACCTCAGCTATATCTGCTGAAACCGAAAGGGTGAAAAATAAAACAATCAATAAAAACATTGTATATTTTTTCATTTTTCCTCCTGGCTTTCCCCTTTTTGCCTATGAAAGGATTATAAGTTACCACATTTTTAAAAGTCAAGAAGAAAATCAATTTTTTTCCGGCAGATTGTTTTTTGAAAGGAAAAAGATTATAATTTTTTTTGTATGCTATTGACACAAAAAACTGTTAAATAATGGATATTGAGGCTATAAAAAACTTCTTTTCGGGTAAATATGATTTTATTAAGCTACTTGGAAAAGGTGGGTTTGCAGAAGTTCACCTTGCAATTGATAAGATATTGGATAGAAAAGTTGCAATCAAAATTCTTCTCCCTTATTATGCAACCGATCCCGAAATCACAAAAAGATTTATACGAGAATCTCGACTTTATACAAAATTGGAACACTCGAACCTCATTAGTATATATGAGACTGGGATAGCGGAAGGGACAGCATTTATAGTCATGAGATATATCAATGGAGATAATCTTAAATCCTATATAAAAAAGGATACAAAAACTCGACTGTCCGTCACTCCGAAAGTAATTAAATCACTCTCATCGGCACTATCCTATATTCATGACAAAGGGATAATTCATCTTGATATAAAACCTGCAAATATAATTTTAGAAAATGGAGAAAACAACATATATCTTGCGGATTTTGGAATTGCAAAATTAAATTCCGATAAAATCACGATCAGGACAGGATCTGTCATGGGAACTCCTCACTATATTTCTCCGGAACAAATAAAAGAGACCGGTATTGATCATAGATCCGATATTTATGCTCTCGGTGCCACCCTTTACGAACTTGTTACGGGAGAACCGGTTTTTTCGGCAGATTCAGCCGTTGATATACTCTACAAACATTTAAACTCAGAGCCTGAAAATATTGGAGAAATCTCCCCTGATGCCTCAAAAAATTTAAGATACATCATTTCAAAATGTCTTGAGAAAAATCCTGATAAAAGGTTCCAAAATGCAAAGGAGATTAGGGATATTTTAATCTGAAAAAATTTAAGTAGACATTTTAAAAAAAATGTGTACAATAATCAGCGTGAAAACATGAAAAAATTAATATTTTCAATTTTATTTATTGTATCGCTTTTGTTATTTCTATCCTCTGAAAACTTTTCAGATAAATTAAATACTCTTGAAAATGAGTTCAATGACCTTAAATCCAAAATAACGACTCTTGATCAATTTTTACCAAGTGGTTTTCCCGGATTTAAAGATCTTGAAAAAACAAATCAGTTGGTTGAGCAACTTGACTTTAATAAGAGGAAATTTAAACTCTATTTAGCACAATACAACTTGGTCACAGATAATATTTTTCCATTTTGTAAAAAATATTCCGACTCTCCGTTAAACGATTTTATCGTTAAAAGGTTAAAAAGATTCACGGGATCAGGTCCGGACAGTTTAATAACCATTCAGAAATGGCTGAACAATGTTTTATTGAAAATTTCAAGAATTGAGAAAGAGATTGACATGGTGCAGCTGATAAGAAAAAACAAAGAGAGTTCGGATAGGAATCGGAAAGATTCATCTTCAATTAATAATCTTTCCCTATCATCAAAACTTAATCTCCTATCCGATTCCAAAAGAGAAGCCGAAGATGATCTTAAAGTTCAATTTGATAAAGTTGAATTACTGAAAAAAGAAGAGAAAAAGAGAAGTGATAAGATAGCCGAAAAGAGAGAAGAGATAAAAAAACTGAAAGCGGAATCTGCTAAAAGTAGTAAATTTGTTGTAAAACTAATTAATATAACCCTTGCAAATGCAACGGAATTAAGGATCAACGGTCTCGAAATACCTCTCCTGAATACTACGAAAACTATGCTGTATCTTACAAATACTAAAATCACCGCCCTTAAAGAAAACATCTCCGATATTGAAAAAAAATCCACGACTCTTAAGGAAATTAAAAAAAAAGAATTAATAAAAAAACTTCTAAAAGGAATAATGGTAATAATTATTGCAATCTTTATCGTTCTGTTCCTCATAAGATTGTCAAGGGTTGTTAGCAAAAAAGCTTTAAAACGTGTCGATAAAAGCGAGAAGATGAGTTCTCACAGAAAACAACGTTATCAGACCTTATCTTCCGTTGTTCTATCTTTTGTAAAAATAGTTCTATGGATATCTGCTGTTGTTTGGGTCCTCGGTGTATTGGATATTGATTACGGACCTTTTCTACTTGCTGCAGGAGGTATATCACTTGCAATCGGTTTTGGAGCTCAATCTCTCGTTAAAGATATAGTTACAGGATTCTTCCTCCTCATGGAAGAACAATTTGCATTAGGGGATTTTGTTGAGATAAACGGAAAATCCGGAACAATTGAAAAGATATCTTTAAGAACAATAAAATTCAGATCTCTCGACGGAACGCTTCACATTATTCCAAACGGAGAGATATCAATCGTTTCAAATTCAACTTATCAATGGTCAAGAGCAGTGATTAATATAGGTGTATCTTACGATGTGGAAAGTTCCATAGTTATGGACGTTCTTAACAGCATTTGTGATTCTATGTACAGTGTCCCCAAATGGAAAAGAAAGCTAATTGAAAGACCGTTCCCGCAAGGAATTATTTCATTTGGGGATTCATCGGTAAATTACAGAATTTTAGCAAAAACAAAAACGGGAGAACAATGGGAAGTTGAAAGGGAGTTCAACATCCGCATCCAAAAAGCATTCAATGACAATAAAATTGATATCCCATACAACTTCATTAACGTTATAAACGTAAAACAATAGAATTAATTGTAAAAATAATTCCCTTTATCCCATTCCAAGAACAATCATAATGATACCTCGTTGGAACTTGCAATTATGACATTGTTACCGTCCAACACCATTATTTTATATGTGTAAACCGTACCCGATTCAATAAAAGTATCTACCGTATTTATCGTCTCTTCTCCTTTATATGGAAACTCTTTCACCGATCTGAATACCTCTCCCGAACTCTTGCGATAGAGGATGACTC
>CAYRAO010000026.1:0-37768 GCA_964422395.1 uncultured Clostridia bacterium | reverse complement strand
AAGTTTTTTCCAAATCTCAAACATCACCGTATGATTTTTTTTATCATATTTCGTTCGATGGTAAATTAATAAAAAGTTTCGGTTCTTCTTTCCCGGAACTTAAACAAATTGATCTAACGGAAAATTTGATGATTCTTGCCGGGATGACTCCTTCACGTATAGATAATAATATCTACTATGCAAATCATTTGAATTATCAAATATGGAAGGCGGCAATAAAAACGGGAGAGTGTTTGAAGATCATTGATGAGAAAGTACCCTATTTTATACCTTTTGCATCAAAACTTAAGCGATTCACTTCAAAAGGCGGGACAAGAGTTGTAGGAGGTATGCAAGGTACTCGAATAAGAATTTTTCAAAAACAAAATACACTTGTTCTGTTTGTAAAGAGTGGAGATACGAAAAAAGGTTATGAATCTACATATTTGAGGTTTTACACTCCAAATGGAAATAAATTTAAATTTAAACGTCAAATAAAATTAAAAAACGGTTTGAATATTTATTCATATTTTAAGGATATATTTTATGGTTTTAATGAAGATGGAGATTTTGTTGCTTTAAAAGTCAATACTGATTAAGGTGAAGAAAGCATAATAGGAAAAATGTGTGTTATAAGTAGTAGGGAAAGAAAATTTTTTAAAAAAAGTATTGACATTATTTTTTTTGTTTTTTATTGTTTGGTTGTTAACGAGATATTTTAAGGGAGCGGAAGCTTGAAAAGAGAAAAAAGATAATAATTATATTGTTGTTCTTAATATTTTCTACAATAATGTTTATTCCCTCTAAACAATTAAAAGCTAAAACGCAATTGGGTTGGTGGTGGTACGATGATTGTGTGTGTCCGATGCCAATATTTGCTGATTGTTTTTGTATATGGCCAAAATGATAGACTGATAGGAAAGTATTAGGAAATTAAGGGGTTACAATTTTGTAACCCCTTAAACTAAGGAGGAGAAATGAAAGCACTGTTGTTGGTACTTATATTTGTTAGAATATGTTTTCCGGCGGTTGAAGTGATTGATAAGATACATATGGATATCACGGTTGACAGAAAAGGTGTCCCCTGTATTTTTTATATTGATCCTCCATGCTATATTTATGAAGGAATAAATAATGAGATAATAGTACCGCAGAAAACATTTTTTGAAGTTTTTGACAAAAAAGGGAAACTACAAGGGAGGTATGGGAACAAGGGGATGGGACCTGGAGATTTTAATAATATCATGAGTCTGATCGTTTATGATGGTAGATATTATTTCCATGATTATCCGAATGTAATCTCCGTATTTGATTCAAAATTTAAGTTTCTTAAAAGGAGTGTATATGGAGGTTTTCGTATCAGTCAATTTATGGAAACATTTGATATATTTAGAAACAAGATTTACAGTGTTCAAAACTTCAGAAGAAAAAAAAGAGAGTATGATAGCATTTCTGTTTATTCGATGAATGGGAAGTGTATATCTCATTTTTTTGACCAGAGTATTATATGGAAAGTGTATCCAGAGTTGACTCTTACAAACGGGAAGATTCTTGTTGCTAATGATCATATATACTTTTCCCATTTCTCAATACCGAAATTATATAAGTTGAATTTGAAAGGGGAAAAAGTGAATTCTATAAAGTTCGGTGAAAAATGGTGGAAAAAAATTGATTACAATGAAAAGAGATTTAAGAAGAGAGTGGAACGGTTTGGAGATAAAGCGTATGTTAAATTATTGCTTTCCGGAGATAGAATAATGAGAATGTTAAAATGGAAAAATTTTATAATAGTTCATGTCCTTAAAGATCCTTCAGAGGATTATGCAAAACACGGATTTGTCGTATTTACAAAAAATTTAAAAAAGAGGACAAATTTTATTTTCTACAAAGATTATCATTTTTCGGGTGCGGGGAAATTTTTGTATTTTTCAAAAGAATTAGAAGAATATGATAATAAAGATAAGTATAAAGTGGAGGTTTTAAAATGCGACATAAAGTTTTAGTGGTGAGCAGTTTATTTTTTTTGTTGATATTATATTTACCGGGGATTCGGTTAAAGAAAACCGATGAGTGGAAACATGATGAACTTATGACAGGAGAGATAAAAAATTCTTTAATTGATTCCGATGGTAATTTAATTGTAATGTTTCGGAAAAGCGGGATTCGGATTGTGAATAAATTGTCGAATAATAACTATTTCCCTAAGGGGCAAGGTCCTGGTGATATATTGAGTTGGGTAACGATCTGTTGGTACAATGATTCTTTGGCTGAGATTGAAATGCATCGAAAGATTCAAGTTTTTGAAAAAAGGGGTGGCAAATATAAGTGGAAGAAAAATATTTGGAGAGAGGAAAAAGACTGTTTGCAATTTATACATGCTACTTTATTCTTGGACAATCGTTGGATACTGGGTGGTACTGTAATTATAAATAAAAGTGGTGTGAAAAAAGCGAAAGAATCTATTCTGTCCCCGTATTTTATCCGTATTTTGGATGAGAAAGGAAAGTTTTTGAAAGAGTTGATAAGTGTTAAAGAAAATAAATTTGTAAGAACACATCTTTTTGATTGTTTCTTGGATTATGATAAGAAATTTATTTATTTCATGATGGAAGATGATCTATCTCTGTATAAAATAACCAGATCGGATTTGAGTATTAAAAATAAATCAAATCTAAAAAAGCCAAAGTTTTACAAAACTATGCCTAATGATTTTTACTTATTTGAAACGAAAATGAGACATAACATATCAACACAATTAAAATTACAGAGTTGGAAATCCGGATATTCTGCTGTTACTAAAATGGTAATTATGGATGATTATCTTTTGGTCCAAATAAGAACAGCAGACGATATATTAAAAAAATTTGCTTTACTTTTTTATGATAAGAAGACATTGGAACTTAAGGATATCTTATTTACAAATGACATGCTTTTAGCAAACAAGGATGATAAGCTCTATTTTTTCAAAGATGGTGGACCGTATATTGATGATGATGCCGGTGTTTTTGTAGTTAAAGTATTTACATTGAAAAAGGATGAAAAATGAAAAAAGATACTGTTTACAACATAATTATTGGTTTTTTTATAATAGCGATTACCATACTTGTGGTTGTTAAATTTTTCTTAAAAGGTGATAAAACATCTTTTGTAATTGAGGATTTGAATGACGTGGAAATAAGTGATTTTTCCGGGAAAAAGTTCAATTTAATTTCTCTGTTGAACAAAAATGAAGAAACCTATTTTTTGATGCTTGAAGTAGATAATTGCGGATCATGTATTTCAAAGGGATTATCTGAATTGAAATCTCTCCAAAAAGTGGGCAAAACTTGTATCCCGATTGTAATTCATGACAGAGTTAATGAAATTTCCGGATGGGCGTCTAATTATGATTTTTCATCCTTCTTTTGTATTAGTAAAAAAACTTATTATGAGTATTTTAAATTTACTTATTTACCGGTAATTTTTTCAATAAAAAATAAAACTGTAAAAATTATAAGATATATTACATTTTAAAAAAATCTCATTAAAGAAAGGGTCAATTGTGATTTTCATATAGGAGGGGTGACTGCAAATAAAAGGGGACAGGTACTTTTCATTTGTTTGTGGGGGAATATAAATTTTAAGTGAAAATTTGTTAATCTTAATATGGATGATTTATAATTAACAAGAAGGAGAAATTTATGAATCGGTTTTTTGCTGATAACGATAGAGTAAGAAGGTTGATAAAATTATCACTTGGTATAATAAATAAAAAATTTGGGAAAAATGAAATTTTGAAATTTTCTTCGGACATTGATGAAGTAAATCCAATGGAAGCAATAACAATAATAGAATCGGTGATAAATGCAAGTTCAGGTATGGATGAAAAGAAAAGTAATATTTCAAAAATCTTGAATGTTCTGCATAGAGGTCTTTCCGGACATAAATGGGAATTACAGTCTAATAATTTTTTTCTTAAAGATATGAGGAGTGAAAATTCATATCTAAAGGAAGAGTTAAGTGGACTAAAGAAATATATGAGAGAAATAACCGGAGAAATAAAACATCCGGATTTAAAAAAAAAAAAGATGGATTTTCTCTGTGATAAAATTTTGAAATTAAAGGATATGGAGAATCATTATCTGAAAAAAGAAAATATATTTTTCCCGTATCTTGAAAAAAAGGGTGGTCATTTAAACTGTATTCCGGTTATGTGGTCAATTCATGATGATATAAGGATAGCATTTAAAATTATAAAAGGTATAAGAGTAAAAGGCGAAAAAGAGAGTGGCGAGTTATTTTCGGTTATCGGTGAATTGTTTTTTTCAATGTATGCAATGATTTTTCGCGAAGAACTTATTTTATATCCAGCCGCAATAGAAGTTTTTGAGGAGTATGAATGGGAAAATATGTACAATGAAAGTTTTGATATCGGGTTTTCTTTCATTATTCCTCCGTTAAAAAGAAAAATGCGAAAAGTAACTGATAGGGGGACCGATGAATCGGAATTAATTGATCTGGGAACCGGAAAAATGGATATTCATAGCTTAAAGTTGATGTTGAATCATTTACCGGTTGATATCACATTTGTGGACAAGAACGATAGAGTCGTTTATTTTTCATCACCCGAAGGTAGAATATTTACCCGATCAAAATCCATAATCGGTAGAGAAGTGAAAAATTGTCATCCTCCTAAAAGCGTAAAAAGTGTTGAAAAAATACTTAAATCATTTAAAAACGGGTCATCAACGAAAGAATCATTCAGAATAAATTATGACAATAAATATATATTAATAGAGTATTTTGCAATCAGAGACTCGGATGGGAACTATAATGGAACTCTTGAGGTTTCCATGGATATAACCGAAATAAATAAATTAAAAGGTGAGAAGAGACTATTGGCGGATGCAGATAGTTAATTGATATTTCCAACGTTTTTAGCAAGCATTTCACACTAAATTTGTCCAAATCTTGAAGGTGAATTCATGAATTATTTGAAAAGTGTTCTATCGGTTTACATTGTACTGCTTACTTTTCTTGCTCAACCGTATCGGATATTGGGGGATAATGTTAATAGTCAATCTGAGCTTAATAATTATCTTATTTATGCTTCAGCAAACAATCATGGGTTGAAGTCGGCGTTTAATTTATGGAAAGCTGAAATGGAAAAATCATTGAAAGTTAGAATACTTCCCGATCCTATTGTTAGTTTTGCATATTTTATAAGTAAAATAGAGACTAAAGTGGGACCACAGAATATGAAGTTCGGAATTACACAAAAATTCCCATGGTTTGGAAAATTGGCATTATCGGGTAAAAGATCGTTGGAAAAAGCAAAGGCTTTAAAACAGAATTTTGAGAAAGTAAAATTAAATTTATTCTATGAAGTAAAAAAAAGATATTTTAATCTCGGTTTTAACATAAGATCAATTCAAATAATCGAAGAAAACATATATCTTCTAAAATTACTAAATTCTCAAGTTGAATCACTCTATACGACAGGGAAAACTTCATCCTCCCGTTTAATCGGACTTCAGGTTGAACTCGATAAGTTGCTTGATATGAAGAGGAGTTTGCTGGATAAACAGTTATCACTAAAAATCGCATTAAATGCAGTTATGAATCGTCCTATAAAAACTGAGATTACTATTGATAAAAACTGTAATGAGATCAATTTTTTCCTGGATTCAGACGAACTGAGAGAAACCATGGTATCCAACAATCCCGAATTGAAATATTTTGATCATCTTGAGTTAAGTGAGAAAGCAGGATTGAAATTGGCAAAGAAGAATAGTTTTCCGGATATATCAATCGGAGCGGATTTAATTGTGACAGGTGATTCGGTAAATCCGGATTTAATTAATAGCGGGAAAGATCCTTTTATGGTGAAAATATCAATAAATCTTCCCATATGGTTTAAAAAGATAAAGGCATCTGTTCGTGAAGCAAAATTTCGTGTTGCAAGTATTAATGAGAAGATGTTAAACAGGAAAAATAGGCTTATTGAATATCTTGAACAAACACTTTTCAGCTTTAATGATTCCGTTCACGCTTTAAATCTTTATAAAAACAAAATAATTCCGAAAGTTAAAAAAGCTTTTGAGATTACAAAGACCGCATTTACAAATGGCGAAGCGGGATTCCTTGAATTTATTGATATTCAACGTACTCTTCTTCAATTCAGGTTAAATCTTGAAAAGGCGAAAATTAATTCTGTAATAAAACTTGCTTTAATTGAAAGTATAGTTGGTAAGGATATAAGTGAAAATCAAAAAAAAATCAGGCATTAATCGGAGTGATTATGGATAGAATAAGAAATATTGTTAATAGGATTTCGGATGTTGATACAAAATGGTTGTTGATCGGAATTTTTGTCTTAGGAATTTTTGTCGGGTTTCTTTTGGATAGTGATAGTGGAGCCGTAGTAAATTCCGCCGAGACGGATAAAGAGGGAACGAATGTTCATGATGTAAAAGATCATCAAGAGAGCAAAATATGGACATGTTCTATGCATCCTCAAATAAAACAACCGAAATTCGGAAAATGTCCTCTGTGCGGAATGGATCTTATTCCAGTTGATTCGGGTGGAGAGGAGCTTGGAGAAAGAGAATTAATACTTTCTGCGAATGCTATCAAATTAGCGGATATACAAACCGGTCATGTTAATAGGAAAGAAGTTTTTAAAAAAATAAGGATGGCAGGTAAAGTTAAATACGATGAAACAAGAGTGAAGTATATCACCTCAAGAATAGAAGGTAGGATTGATAAATTATATGTCGGTTTTGTCGGTGAGAGAGTAAGAAAGGGAGAGCCACTCGTTCGAATTTACAGTCCCGAACTTATCACTGCTCAACAAGAATTAATACAACTGGCAAAATCGTATAAAAAAATAAAAAGCGAAGAATTAGGATTAAATAAGAAAATAAGCAGGAGTGCTTTCCTTACCGTCAGGGAAAAGCTAAAACTATGGGGTTTGTCGGAGAATCAAATTAGAAAAATAGAAAATTCAGAAAAAGCCGAAAATTATTTGATATTACATTCTCCGATTTCCGGGGTTGTTGTTCACATGAATGTTGTTGAAGGAGTTTATGTTAAAACAGGTACCGAAATGTATAAAATTGTAGATCTGAGCAAAGTGTGGATAAAACTTGATGCCTATGAGTCGGATCTCCCGTGGATAAGAAAAGGTCAAAATGTTGAGTTTAAAATTAAGGCATTTCAAGGGGAGATTTTTAATGGGGTGATTTCATTTATCGATCCTATTTTAAATCCGAAAACAAGAACGGTAAAAGTAAGGGCAAATCTTAATAATGCCGAAAACAAACTTAAACCGGAAATGTTTGTAAAAGCGGTATTGAAATCAAGATTATCAAGCAATGGTAAAGTAGTTGATTTAAAATCCGAGCATGGGGTAATTGGCAAAAGAAAGGAAGATATTCCACTTGTTATACCTTCATCTGCTCCATTGATTACCGGAACCAGAGCTGTTGTCTATGTGGCGGTTAATGGTAAAGACGGTGTTTTTGAAGGGCGAGAAATTATTCTGGGACCGAAAGCAGGAGATTTTTACATTGTTAAAAACGGACTGACGGAAGGAGAGGTTATTGTTGTAAATGGTGCTTTTAAAATTGATAGTGATCTTCAAATTAAAGCGAAAATCAGTATGATGAATCCGAAGGAAGGGGGAATTTTTCAATTTTCCGATGAAGATATATCGGATGATTTCAGAGTTTCCGTTGATAAAGTGACCTCCGAATACTTTTCTTTAAGCGATGCTCTTAGTATTGACTCAATTGAAAATGCAAAAGGAGCATCCGAGCAATTAATTAAAAAACTTTCTTTTGTAAAAACAGGTTTACTTTCAAATGAGCAGAAAAAAGAGTGGGTTAAAACCGAGAAAGAGGTTGTGATCGGAATAAATAAAGTAATAAAAGCGAAATCTATTGATAAAATGAGGAAAGGATTCGAATCTGTAACGGAGCCGATACAGATATTATTAAGATTTTACGGGAATAGAGAAAAGTTATACTACAAATTCAATTGTACGATGGCGTTTAATAACAAGGGTGCATTCTGGATTCAACTTGATACTAATGCAAGGAATCCTTATTTTGGGAAATCTATGTCGGAATGCAGTGCAAGTATGGAAAAAATTTCTCCTGTAAATAAAATGAATCGGATGTAATGTTCCGGAGATGATATCATGAATAATTTTGGATCTGATAAAAATATAAAGCCTAAATCATTACTTGATCGTGTAATGTTTTTTTGTCTTAACAACAAACTTATTGTAGCTCTTATTTTGGTTGGAATTTTATTGTGGGGGATGATGGTTGCTCCTTTTGATTGGGAATTATTCGGAATCCCCAGAGATCCGATACCGGTTGATGCCATTCCGGATATAGGTGAAAATCAACAAATCGTTTTTACAAAGTGGATGGGACGATCTCCTCAAGATGTGGAAGATCAGATCAGTTATCCTCTAACTGTATCTCTGCTTGGTGTTCCGGGCGTAAAAACGGTGAGAAGTTACTCTATGTTCGGTTTTTCATCTGTCTATGTAATATTCAAAGAAAAAGTAGATTTCTATTGGTCAAGATCACGTATCTTAGAGAAGCTCAATTCTTTGCCGTCCGGTACTCTCCCTGAGGGAGTGCAACCGAATTTAGGTCCGGATTCAACAGCATTGGGACAGATATTCTGGTACACTTTGGAAGGTAGAAATGAAAAGGGGGAAACTGTTGGCGGGTGGGACCTTGATGAATTAAGAACAATACAAGACTGGTATGTAAGATATGCTTTATTATCAACCGATGGGATCAGTGAAGTTGCTTCTGTCGGCGGGCATGTAAAAGAGTATCAGATAGATGTTGACCCGCATGCAATGACAGCTAACAATGTCAGTCTGTCTGAAGTTTTTAAAGCCGTAAGAACTTCTAACATTGATGTGGGAGCAAGAACAATTGAAATCAATAGAGCCGAATATGTAATAAGAGGGCTCGGGTTTATAAAGAAAATAGAGGATATTGAAAATAGTGTAATCAAAGTAAATAACAATGTCCCGATTTATGTAAAAAACATAGCCAATGTAAAACTTGGACCTGCGATGAGGAGGGGAGCTCTCGATAAGGATGGTTCCGAAGTTGTCGGAGGAGTTGTCGTTGTAAGATATGGAGAGAATCCTTTAAAAGCAATTAAGAATCTCAAAAAAAAGATAACGGAAATATCAAAAGGGTTACCAAGGAAAAAATTGTCAGACGGAACGATGAGTCAAATAAAGATAATCCCTTTTTATGACAGATCGAAATTAATAAATGAGACTTTGAATACTTTGAATACCGCTTTAACCGAAGAGATCTTGGTTACAATTATAGTTGTTATTTTAATGCTTATCAATTTCCGGAGTTCTATTCTCGTATCGGGGCTTCTCCCGTTGGCAGTTTTGATGTCTTTTATAGCAATGAAATATTTCAAGGTAGATGCCAATGTTGTTGCTTTGTCCGGAATTGCAATTGCGATAGGAACTATGGTTGATGTGGGAATTGTTTTTGTCGAGAATATTCTTAAGCATCTTAAAACGGCTAAACCGGAGGAAAATCGGCTTAATCTTATATTTAAAGCATCAAGTGAAGTGGGAAGTGCGGTTCTTACGGCAGTTATGACAACAATAGTCAGTTTTCTTCCGGTATTTACTATGGTTGCCGCCGAAGGAAAATTGTTCAGACCGTTGGCATTTACAAAAACTTTTGCTTTGATCTCTTCCGTATTGGTTGCGATAATAATAATTCCTCCGGCTGCACACATTTTTTTTAAAAAGAAAGGTCAAACATATTTTAACAATATATTTAAAAAGACGATTCCTGATACTTTAATAAAAATTATAAAAAAATATGTAAATTATATTGCTGTTATTGTTGTTTTGGTAATACTTACAAAATATTGGTATCCGATCGGTATGGAAAAAGGATTTATACTAAATTTTTTATTTGTCGGAGTATTGATAGGGAGTGTACTTTTTCTTTTTTCACTTTTTCTAAGAAATTATTCAAGGTTGTTAAGATGGACGCTGGCAAACAGAAAGATATTTTTTTCTCTCGTAGGATTTATAATATTATTTGGCGTTATATCTTGGACGGGATTCAAAAGCATTTTTGGATGGATGCCGGATTTTATACTAAATTTATCTCCTGTCGAGTATGTTGCCAAGAAATTTCCGGGATTTGGAAAGGAGTTTATGCCTCCGTTGGATGAAGGGGCTTTTCTTTACATGCCTACAACAATGCCGCATGCTTCGATAGGAGAGGTACTTGATATATTGAAGAAGCAAGATATGGGATTTAGTAACATTCCGGAAATAGATACCGCCGTAGGAAAATTGGGGAGAGCCGATACTCCACTTGATCCGGCTCCGATATCAATGATAGAAACGGTCATTAATTATAAACAGAGATTCAAAAAAGATCGTTTCGGAAAATTGTTGCAATTTAAGTATGACAAATCAAAGATTGATTATTTTAGGGATGAATCGGGTAAACCTCTTCCGGGACCTGACGGACTGCCTTACATGGTAAAAGGAAAATTTATTAGAGATAGATACGGGAGGCTTATTCCCGATAAAAGCGGATATCCGTTCTCTTTATGGAGAATCTATCTTGATCCGCTTTTGAACAAAGGACGAAAAGCTTGGAAGGGGATCAAATCTCCGGAAGATATCTGGAATGAGATTATAAAAGCCGGAAAAATCCCAGGAACTACGTCAGCACCTAAGTTGCAGCCTATATCTGCAAGAATCGTTATGCTTCAGAGTGGAATGAGAGCTCCGATGGGGATTAAAATCAAAGGTCCTTCACTTAAGGTGATAGAAAAAACCGGTCTGATGATAGAAAAACTTCTAAAAGAAGTACCCTCAATTGAACCTACTGCAGTGATTGCCGACCGGATAATAGGGAAGCCTTATATTGAGATTGATATAGACAGGGAAGCGATTGCGAGGTACGGGATAACAATTAAAAATGTTCAGGATGTAATTGAAATAGCCGTTGGAGGAAAAAAAGTGACCACTACCGTAGAGGGTCGTGAAAGATATACTGTAAGAATAAGATATTTGAGAGAATTGAGAGATAGTATTGAATCCCTTAAAAGAATACTTGTTTCGTCACCAAGAGGAGCTCAAATACCTCTTGAACAATTGACTAAAATGAAATATATCAGAGGACCTCAGGTAATAAAGAGTGAAGATACATTTTTACTCGGATATGTGTTATTTGATAAAAAATCCGGTTTTGCCGAAGTTGAGGTAGTTGAAGATGCGAGAAAATATTTGGAAGATAAGACGGAATCCGGTGAGTTTGAAATTCCGGAGGGAGTCAGTTATACATTTGCAGGAAGTTATGAAAACCAGATACGTTCGGAAAAAAAATTACTTGTAGTGCTTCCGCTCGCACTTTTTATAATATTTATTATTCTGTTTTTTCAATTTAAGAAAATTTCTACAACAATGCTTGTATTCTCGGGAATCGTTGTTGCGTGGTCCGGAGGATTCATTATGATATGGTTTTACAGCCAGCCATGGTTTCTAAATTTTACGATGATGGGGATTAATTTTCAGGAATTGTTTCAGATAAATCCATTAAATTTAAGTGTTGCCGTTTGGGTCGGTTTTCTTTCACTATTCGGAATTGCATCGGATGATGGGGTTATTATTGCAACATATCTTGATCAGGTCTTTGAGAAAAAGAAACCATCGACCGTTGAGGAAATCAGAGATGCGACTGTTGAAGCCGGATCAAGAAGGGTTCGCCCTGCATTGATGACAACGGCAACAACACTTCTGGCATTAATGCCTGTATTGATGTCAACAGGCAGAGGATCGGATATTATGATACCTATGGCCATTCCGTCTTTTGGGGGGATGACGATAGCTCTCATAACACTATTTATAGTTCCGGTAAGTTACAGTTGGATCAGAGAGTTGAAAATAACAAAGAATATGAGGACCCAATCTCATCGGAAATGATTGACAGTTATGGAGGAAATAGTTAAAATTAATTACAATGAAAAATAAAATAATTATAACAATAATCGCACTAATTTTTGTTTCGTCTACGGTATCGGCTCAATTCTTCGGAGATGATGAAAAAGTCAAACCCATTGTTGAATCTCAAAGTATTTATGATGAAGGGAAGATCATATTTAAGTTTAATCTAATGGAGGATTATCATATAACCGATTTAAAGAATGATTTTTTTAAAATTGAACTTGCTGATAATGATTTTCTTTCGATGAAGGGTGTTACATTTCCGGAGGGGATTACACTTGGAGATGAAAAAGTATTTAAAGGAAAATTCGATGTAATAGTTTATGTGAAGTCTTTAAAAGATATTCCTTCGGATGGAAAGAAACTAAAGTTCACAATATCCTATCAGATATGTCAGGAGAGACCGATGGAGGTATGTTATCCTCCCGATGAAGAGATCATCGAAGTGGAAATTCTGAAAACTTTTTCTGATAAGGGAAATCAAAAATCCGTATCCGGCAATAGTGAAGGCTTCGGAGCATGGGTTGAAAGGATAATAAAGACCGAACTTGGAAAGAAATCTTTGTTACTTTTTTTAATGGTATTTCTCGGAGGATTTTTGACAAGCTTTACTCCGTGTGTTTATCCCGTCATTCCGATAGTTATGGGATATGTCGGAACAAGGAGTGGTGGATCCAAATTAAAAGGGTTGTACCTTTCGTTATTTTTTGTCCTCGGATTGGCGATTGTTTATTCCACTTTCGGAATTTTTGCCGCAATGACCGGTTCCATGCTTGGAATATCTTTCCAAAATCCAATCGTTGTCTATTTTATAGCAGGAATTTTCATTATCATGGGTCTGAGTATGGCCGGATTTTTCGAAATACCCGTTCCGTCATCAATTTCTTCAAAAGTTCAGAAGGGTCATAAAAGTGAGATTATAGGTTCAATAATTGTTGGAGGTGTTGCAGGTATTATTGCCGCTCCATGTGTCGGTCCCGTCCTTGTTGCATTATTGTCATGGATCAGTCAGACGGGTAATGTTTTTCTCGGTTTCTGGCTTACTTTTACATTCTCGCTCGGATTAGGTGTAATATTCCTTCTTGCAGGTACTTTCTCCGGTGTGATTGCAGCAATGCCCAAAGGCGGAAAATGGATGGATTATTTTAAATATTTTTTTGCTATTCTTCTCGTTGGAGGAGGTTTATATTTCCTCGGAACAATTCTTTCGAATTCAACAAATCTGATACTATGGGGCATCTTTGTATTATCTACTTCCATTCTGTCAGGACTGTTTAAACAATCGGACGGCGAAGAACTAAAGAAAAAAGTATTTAAAATAGTATTGGTTTTGTTATTCCTAACCGGATCGTTGCTATTTGTAAAAGGGATAAACATGAAGTATTTCCCAACTACGGTTGAAACTGCACAAAATTTGAGCTCTTCCGCTATCAAAAATCCTCTTAACTGGGAGAATAGTCTTGAACAGGGTAAAATGGCTGCAAAGGAACAGGATAAGCTTATAATGATTGATACTTATGCCGATTGGTGTGTCGCTTGTAAGGAACTTGACGAGTTTACATTTTCCGATTCCGATGTGATTAACGAATTAAAAAAAATGGTTTTGATAAAGTTGGATTTTACCGAAAAAAATTCTGAAAATGAATCGATTAGAAAAAGCTTAAATGTGATCGGAATGCCTACGGTAATATTCCTGTCATCAGACGGGAAAGAGATAACTCGCTTCTCAGGATTTTTAAAAAAAGAAAAGTTTATGAAATTTCTTAATGATTCGGTTTATAAATAGCAAATAGGTTTAAGTGTTTGCGTAATACTTCATGAATTGGGCTCTTTCAAACATTTCAGGATTTGAACTGTTCTTTTGATTAAGCTTTCCGGTTATACCCGATATGGATTCAAAGTTATGCTCATCCATCAGTTCAGTCAGGTCATTAATCATTTTTTGTATATGTTCCATTCCGTTCTTGTAAATAGTGGAAACAACTTGCACGGCATTGGCTCCGACAAGTATATTTTTTAAAACATCTACTCCTTCGTGAATTCCGGTTGAAGAGATAATATCGCATTTTAAAGAGCCTGAGAGTATTCCTATCCATCTCAGAGAGTGAGAATTTTCTCTTCTTGTACTGAAAATATCGGAAGAGATTAATTCCATCTTTTTTAAATCAATATCCGGTTGATAGAATCGGTTGAATAGCACAATACCTGAAATATCAGTAAGGGATATACGAAATAGTGAGTTTGCAAGTGACGTAAAATACGAACTTACTTTAATTGATATCGGAATATCTGTTTGTGAAGTAACGGATTTTATAATATCAAAGTATGTTTTTTCTATACTTTCCGGTTCTTTTTTAGTATCACTCGGCAATACAAAAAGATTTAATTCTATTGCATCGGCTCCGGCATCTGAGATTTGCTTCGCAAAGGATATCCATTCACCGTTTGAAATACAATTAATACTTGCTATTATCGGTATATCCGTTTGTTCCTTTGACTTTTTTATAAGATTCAAATAGTTATTAAGAGTGAACTGCTTCGTGTATTGTGAAATATAATCGTATCCTTCGGTATGAAGAGTGGAACTTTTGCTTAATGAACCGATCTCATTTAAAATTTGTTCTTCGAATATGGATTTAAGAACAATGGCAGCTACACCATTCTCCTCAAGTTTTTTGATTTTTTCTATTGAACCTGACATATTACTGCTTCCTGCAATAATAGGGTTTTTTAAATTTAAACCCATATAAGTGGTTTTTAGATCGGTCATGAAACCCTCCAATGTATAGCAATTATTATTTTCGATGTTACCACAACGGATAATCACGGTCAAGAAATTTTCACCCTGTCATCACCCCATTTTTCATATCATATCTCCTAACCTTTCCATTGATGATTTTTGAAAGGGGACAGGTACTTATTATTATGTCCTATAATTTTCGCTATCCTGAGGTGACGGTGTATCAGAGGATTTTATCTTTTTTTTATGTCTCTGTTGAATAAGATTATCTCATAATATATAATTTATATGAAAAGAGGAGAGTACGAAAATGAGTATAAAAAAATTTAATGAAATCTTAAACTATGCTATTGAAAGGGAAAATGAAGCTGCTGAGTTTTACAGATACATGCAGGATCTTGTAAAGTTTGAAAACCAAAAGGAACTGTTAAAGGAATATCAATTGATGGAAGAAAGTCATGCAAAAGCCCTTAAAACAATAAATGAATCTTCAATAGAGGAAGTTAACGTATCAAAAGTTGAAAATTTAAGGATAAGTGATTATGTAGTTGATAAACAACCTTCTCCGGAAATGACCTATCAGGATATTATTATCACTGCAATGAAAAGAGAGGAAGCCGCATACAAGCTGTATACGGAAATGTCAAATAATATCAGTGAACCGAAAATAAAAAAATTATTCGAAAAACTTGCCGCCGAAGAATTAAAGCACAAACTTCATTTTGAAAAGATTTATGATGATGAGTTTTTTCAGGAAAATTAAAATTAAAAAAAAGTATTTATAATATTTTATTTAAATTTAACGGTAGATGTGGTAGTATTGTTTGTAATGATTACAAATATAAAAAGAAAACAAAAAAAAAGGGGGGTGTGTTATGAAAAAGTATGAATGTGAACCATGTGGGTATATCTACGATCCGAAGGCTGGTGATCCGGACGGAGGTATAGAACCCGGAACAAAGTTTGAAGATATACCGGATGACTGGGTATGTCCCATATGCGGTGTTGGAAAGGATATGTTTGTTGTCATTAATGATTAATAAAGATTAAATAGGAGAAAAAAATGAGTGAAAAAAGTCAAGTATACAAATGTGATATTTGCGGATCAATCGTAAATGTATTACATGGTGGAGCCGGAACTCTTGTTTGTTGCGATGAGCCTATGACGTTGCAAAAAGAGAATACGACCGATGCGGCTACGGAGAAACATATTCCTGTAGTTGAAAAAATTGATAACGGTTATAAAGTTAAAATAGGATCCGTTGAACACCCAATGGTGAAAGAACATCTGATTGAGTGGGTGGAACTTGTTACTGAAGAAAGATCATATTTTAAGTATTTTAATCCTGAAGATGCACCTGAGGTTACATTTGTTACAGATTCACCAATAGTAAAAGTAAGAGCATATTGCAATCTTCATGGACTTTGGAGAAGTAAATAGTTTTAAATAGAATTGAACAGGAGGATAGAATGATTTCTATTAATGAAAAAATTCCTGATATGGAATTGATGGCTTATCAAAATGGTGAGGAAAAATCGATAAAATTATCGGATTATGAAGGAAATTGGCTTGTGGTTATTTTTTATCCGGCGGATTTTACATTTGTATGCCCGACGGAATTAGAGGAAGCTGCAGATCTATATGAAGAGTTTAAGAAAGAGGGTGCGGAAATTGTCAGTGTAAGCACCGATACACATTTCGTACATAAGGCATGGCACGATACATCAAATGCGATAGGAAAAATAAAATTTCCTATGATTGCAGATCCGACCGGAAAGATGAGCAAGGCATTCGGAACATATATTGAGGAAGAGGGGCTTGCCCTAAGAGGGACGTTTATCATTGATCCTGACGGAGTTTTAAAAGCGATGGAGATGAATGATCTCAGTATAGGTAGAAGTGCAAAAGAGTTGCTGAGAAAACTTCAAGCGGCGAAATATGTCAGGGAACATAACGGAGAAGTTTGCCCCGCAGGATGGAAACCGGGTGAAAAAACACTTTTCCCCGGACTTGATCTCGTTGGTAAAATTTAGTTTGAGATAATTAAGGAGATCTTCGGGTCTCCTTAATTCCATTAACTTCGGAACCATCCATTATTTGTCATTTTATATTTTTCACAAAAAATTTGTTATACAAAAGAAGACCTATTATCGTTATGATACCGATTCCTGAAAAAACAAGCCACAATGTTCTCGGTTGGTTGAGGTTATCAACAAAGTGAACATAGAGTTTTGCACCGAGTACTCCCCCGATAGAGCTGCCAAATACACCATATAAGAAAAGATATCCCATGTACATTGCTTTCTTGTCAGGAGGGGCGGTTATTCCTATATAACTTATAAACTTAGGATGAGCAGTCATTTCTCCAACAGAGAAAAGTATAATTCCAGTGATAAAAATCCATATATTTGTAGAAATGGCAAGAATTCCCATACCGATTGTAGCAATTCCAATACCAGTCATCATAGTTGGTAATGCATTCCTGTTTTTAACAATATTTGAAATTAAAAGTTGTAATAGGATTATAACACCTGCATTAATAACCGTTACATGCTCAACATCAAAAAACCAATTGATAGCTATCCCAAACAATCCAAGGAATTTATTTACAGCGATATTAAGAGATGCTGCGTCAACATATGCTTGAACATACCATAAAACCGAATCAAACATCTGAAAGTAAAGAATCCAAAAACCGGAGTATAACAGGATCATAAGGAGAAACTTTGCATGATCGTTAAATTTTCCAACATCATCTTTTTTTATTATTAGAAGCGATAGAATTGATAAGTACACTATGGTACAAATGATCCTACCCAATACTCCTAAACCGGGGATTACCCATAGTAAAACCATTGCCATAATAACGAATGTCGTAGAGAACTTAGCTTCGAACTTCATGATTATTAGTGAAAGGATAATTACCGATAATAAAAACAATAGAAAGAAAGGTCTTGTTTTAAGTTTTTCAATAGATTGTTTTACTTCTTTGGTACCGATACCCGATATCTCTATATTTTTGTGAAGAGATTTTGTTAAAAATTCTATTTCTTTAGGTCTGAAGTCTATGGTGTTAACAATTACAACGAATTTATCATTATTTGTTTTGTTTATTATAAATTTATTATTAAGCTTATTATTTACAGTAAAAGTTAGTTTAATTTTATCCAAAGATCGGATTATTGCTTTTTTTATATCAAAACCTGATAGATTAATACCTATATTCAAAGATTTCTCAAGTAATTCTTTTTCGTATAAATCTATTCTGTCAGGTTTAAAAATAGTTATTGAAAAATTCTTGTTACTACCACTATCAGTAGAAGATATTTTAAAATTTTCTCTGACGGACATATTCCTGTTAACATTAAATAATAGAATTTTTCCATCTACAAGATATCCGATTGATGAGATTTTCATCTCATGTTGACCTGGTTTTATATAGTGAGAAACCGAAAAAAACATAAGAATTAACAGGATTAAAATGAGTATATTTCTAAATAACGGCGATTTTTTTATCTTAAAATTAAGTAAAACAAGAGGGGAGTAGATTATTTCAAATGCATTTGCAAGTGTCTGGATAAGTGAAGTTTCGTTCCGTTTTTCAACCTTTTCTTTCTTTATTGGATCTTTGAAAAACAATGCTGTCGGAATAATAAGAAAGCCGGTACAGACAGCTGATGCAATTATCACATAAGAAGGGTTAAGGCTTTTTAGGAATGGAACCAGAAAGAGTGGAAATAGAAATGCCCCGAGATTTATTGACCAATAAAATATTCCAAAAGCTTGTGTACTATTCTTTTTATCTGTTACCCTTGCTATTGTTCCCGAAATAATCGGTTTGAACATGCCTGCTCCGAAACCCATAATAACTAACGCAATAAAAACTGAAGTGTAGGTAGTCATTTGACTTGTCAGGAAATATCCGCCTCCGAGTATTGCAAAAGCCGCCATGAGTATCTTTCTATATCCGAATCGGTCGGCTACTGCTCCTGAAATTATCGGGAGGAAGTATAATAGCGGTTGGATAACCCCTTTTATAATACCGACACTCTCTTTTGGAATATTGAGTGTATCGGTGAAATATACCGATATAAAACTCATCATGCCGTAATATGAGCCTCTTTCAAAAAATTCAAATATAACAACTAACCAGAATTGCGGGGGAAATTTTTTAAAAAAACCGATCTTATCTTTAATATTTTGTTTCATCGCTTGATACTATCAACAGAGATAGAAAAAATCAAGAAATCTTATCGGGATTCCGGTTGATTTTTTTTGGTTAAAGATGATTGAATGAATTTTTGAAGTTTGAAGAATAAATAGTAAAAAACGGGAAGAATCAGAAGTATAAGGATTGCGGAGGAAGTAAGTCCTCCAACTGTACATAGAGCAAGTGACGACCAAATATCCGATTCCCCTGCACCATTCTCTTTGAATATAACAAGAGGTAGCATACCGAGAACCGTAGTCATTGTTGTCATAAAAATAGGTCTTATCCTCTCCTTCGTCGCAATTACGATGGAATCAATTATTTTTTTTGTCAATTTCAAATGTCTGTTTATATTATCAATAAGGAGAATTGCATTGTTAACAACGATTCCCGATAGTAGAATAACACCGATGTAAGCCGTTGAATCGAACGAATAATCCATTACTACAAAAGCTATAAATACTCCTATCAATGCAAGCGGGATCGACAGCATTATAAGTAAAGGCTGGAGAAAATTCTCATACAACATCCCAAGTATTAGGTAAATTAAGAATAATGAAAGTATAATTGCCGAGTTAAGTTGATCTTCTTCTTCATCTGTCATTCTGAATCTTCTCTCTTTGAGACTTTTCGTAAATCCAACAGGGACTTTAAGGTTTTTGTAGATCGTTTGATGAAATCTATCGGCGGATTTATTTGATCCGAGATAGTCCCATTGGATCATGGCTTCATACTGTTGATTTTCCCTTGTAATTCCACCCTTCTGAGTTGTAAACTCCACATCAACTACATCTCTTATGCGAAAAGGGATGTTGTTAGAAGTAACTTGGTGAAGATCAAGTATGTCATCAAGTTCTATCTCTTTTACACCCTCAACTTTTATTTCAATTGACATCTCTCTTTCATCAAACTTAAGCTTTTGTGTGTTTGAGCTTTCACGAAGAGTTGATCTGAGCAATGATAGAATATATCGCGGTTCAAGCTTATATATTTTTAATTTCTCTCTGTTGAGTTTTAATGAAAAAAATTTTTCTTTACCACCCCACCAATATTTCATATCCGTTTGGATCTCCACTTCTTTAATTCTTCTATGGGCAAGCAGATCTTTTTTAACTTTCTTGCAGTATTCCATAAGTTTTTCAAAACTGTATCCCTTTATATGAATTTCCCATGATAGATATGAGCCTGTATCCGGGCTGTAGTAATACGGATCCTGGTCAAATCCGGATACGGATACACCTATACCTGCAAGATTGGTTGCGACACCGACCAACTCCTGCTTTAGTTGTAAAGGTAATGCCGAGTTTTCAATCTTAGGTGGAAATTTTATAACCATATGTGCACTTGTACTCCAAATGTTCGTATTGATCTCCTTCATATAAGGTTTGTTCAGTGCAATATCCTCAAATTTTGATATGGATTTTTGAATTTCACTAAATTCGGTTCCGGAAGGGAATCTGAGACTGACATAAATTTGTTCCTGAGAGTACCACGAAAAGAAGTTTCCGAAAGATACTTCTTTCTTAAACTTTACAAATGAGAATATCAAAAAAAGAATGATAGGTATAATAATCAAAAGGGGGTATCTCAGGATAAAAGGGAAGAAACGTCCTTTGGAAATTTTCTTTTTATCCTTTTTTATCTTTATGTTAAGTCTGGAACCGAGTGAAGGGATAAGTACAAAGGATACCAAAATTGAGGATATGAGTGATATTGCAATTATGTAGGCAAGCGGAAGGTAATAAATTTTCAATCTCTCTTTGAAAAGAATTGCAAATGAGAAGAATACGATGATGGTGGTAAATGTGGATGATATTACCGGAAGAATAACTGCTTGGGCTCCTTTAATAGATGATTCCCTTTTATTCAACCCGTTTTCCCTGAATCTGAGAATCGAATCAAAAACAACGACTGCATTATCAACAAATAGACCGAATCCCAAAGCAAGTCCGGACAAGGTTAAGAGATTCAATGGTAATTTCGCCAAATGTATCACCGTTAAGGTTGCAAAAACAGAAAAGAAGACGGATGAGAAAATTAATAGAGTTGCTTTGATATCTTTGACGATCACGATAAGGATTATAAATATTATTATTAAAATTAAGAAAGCTATTTTTGAAAGTTTTAGAAGTTCTCTCTTTAGTGATTTACTGTCATCACTTTGAATGACAAATTCTATCTCCCCGTTAAGGCGGTTCGCTATGTTCTTAAGTTTTTTCCTGACCCTTTTTGCAACATCAAGGTGACTATAATCCGATTCTTTGTACAGAGTAAAAACAATTGAGGATTTTCCCTGAAATCTTTTTTCACTTTTTAACTCCTCGTAACCCATATACACATTTGCCAAGTCTTTTAAGTATAATTTTTTCTCTCCGAATTTTTTTATATAGATATTTTTAAGTTCATTAATATTTTTGGGAGATTCCGTGAGGGAAAGGGTTATCTCACCTGTTTCCTTTTTAAATTGTATGGAATGATTGGTATAAAAATATTGGTATATTTTGTTTTGAATATCGTTTATTGAAACACCGAAAAGTGAAAGTTTTCTCATACTGGTTCTAATACTTATTTCAGGATCAACTCCTCCCTGTAGGTTAACTTCTTTTATTCCGGGAATGGACCTTAAATGGGGATGAATATCTCTCTCTGCAATTTTTCTCAAGTTAAAAACCGTATAATTTTTTCCATATACCCCGATTATAAAAAGAGGTTTTAGCTTGAAATCTTCAGGAATACTTTCCAAGATATCAGGTGGCAGAACCGAACGCGGTAGTTCGTTTTGAAGTCTGTTTAGTCTTTCTCTTAAGACGAGCTGAGCAAAATTCATTTTTACATTGCGGTTGAACTCTACTTCCAAAGTACCTCTTCCGAGAATCGCTCTGGAATTTATTTTGGAAATACCTTTTATCTCTTTTATAATTTCCGATTCCGCCGGAATTAGGATCTTTTGAAGAATCATATCCGGAGAAGCACCATACCAATAATACATTATGCTCAACGACGGATTTCCTTGATCGGGATCAGGGACAAGACCTATTGTCATATTGTTGAAGGAATAAGCTCCAAGAAGAATTATTATTGAAAAAAAGATTATTGCCAGTACGGGACGATCAATTATTTTACTTATCATCAAACAATAACCTTTTCTTTTCTTTTTTCTTTGAAATTTTCAAGCAGTTCATACATTACCGGAATTAGAATTAGAGTGAGAAGTGTTGTGAAAATAAGTCCACCGATGATTACTAATGCAAGAGGTTGTTGTAGCTCGGAACCTGATTTACTGATTAGACCCATAGGTAGGACACCGAAGATTGTGGTAAATGTGGTCATAAGAATAGGTCTCAGCCTTACACGTGAAGCTGACATTATCGATTCTCTAATCCCTTTTCCTTCCTGCCTAAGCATATTGGCATACTCAATTTTAACAATTGCATCGTTTACCCCAATCCCAATAAGAACCATGATACCGATACCGGAGATAATATTCAGTGAATTTCCTGTGATCAAAAGGAAAAGGAAAGCCCCGATTAATCCCATTGGAACCGTGAACATTATGATTAAAGGTTGAAAAATATTTTCAAATTTTGCAGCCATTATCATGTATACAAGAATAATTGCGAGCCAAATGGCTTGAGTAAGGGAATTGAATGCTTTTTTTCGCTCTTCTTCTTCACCTGAATAGGAATATCTCGTATTCATCGGCATATCAATCTTTATAAGTCTGGATTCTGATTCATCTATGACTTTATTTAACGGTACTCCCTTAACATTTCCTGAAATGAGAAAATATCTCATTTGGAGTTCCCTTGCTATCATTTTTATTGAAGGTCTTTCTTTTATTTCAATTAAGTCTTTTACGAAATACACTTTTCCGTTAATTGGAAACGGGAGTTTCATTAACCTGTCTATTTCCATAACACCGACAACCGGAACTCTAACAAAAATATCATAATTCTTTTGTATTTGTTTAAGCGTCCCTGCATTTCCCCCTTTTACGGCTTGGTTAAGAAATTGAGATATCTGTGACTTTGTTATATTAAGATTGTCTATAAGATTTTGTTTGAAGTGAATTTCATATACAGGCTTTCCCGGATTTATTGTTGATTTGAGATCGTATAAACCGTTGATATTTTCTATCTCCTTCATAATTCTTTTAACCGCTTCTTTTCCGTCTTCAATATCTTCGTAAAACACCTTGATCTGAAAATTTTCGCCGGAAGTTGAGAGATATTTTGAGAGAGTATTTTTTTCAAGAAAGATGGAGTAATCTAACAGGTCGGAATTTTTAAGAATATCCCTGCTTAAATCCATGATAGATGCTCTATCATCATTGGATTTGCACTCTACAATAAAATGGATGCTGTTTACGGAGATATCTTCACTTCGAGCAGCTTCTTTTGAAACCGATCCGGTTTCCGAATAAATGAATTTCACACCGTTTATATTTAAAATCTTTTTTTCTATATTTTGAGCGATTTTATCTGTTTCTTCAAATCCGTAAGCAGGGATTGTGTTAGATAGTATTTCGAACTTGGTAGTGTCGGGAGTAGGGAGTAGTTCTTTGGGAAGTACTAAAAAAGAGACAAATATTGAAAGTAAAATTAAAATGATCAGTATTCCGGCTAAATATTTTCTTTCGAGAAATTTCTCCAAAATATTGTGATAAAACTTATCAAACCATTCATAAAATTTATTGAACAGACGGTATAAAGGTTGAAGTATAACGTTAAAAAACTTTCCCAAATTTGCAAATAAAAATCTGAAGAACAGATATATTCCTCCGAAAATATAAGTTAACATATAACCGATAATGCGAAAAGGTATTAGAATTATTGTGTTTGCACCTCTTAATGTTTTTTTATACCATTCTTTCCCTTTTCTTGTGTCCAAATCATCTGATAAATCAAAATCCGATGACGGTTTAAATGCAGACAGTGCAGGTAATAATGTAATTGCAACGAATAGGGAAGATACTAATGAAAAGGAGACTGTGAGAGCCTGGTCTCGAAAGAGTTTCCCCGTAATACCGTAAAGATAGATAACGGGAAGAAATATGGAAATAGTGGTGAAAGTAGATGCAGAGATAGCCCCGCTTACTTCTTTTGTACCATCAATGACGGATCTTATTAGATTGGAATCTTTCCTGTGCCTGAAGATTGATTCAAGGACTATTATAGAATTATCGACAAACATACCTACACCGAGAACGAGTCCTCCAAGAGACATTATGTTTACGTTGACTTTAAAAGCAAACATCAAAACAAATGTTGAAATAATGGATATAGGGATTACAATTGATACCAGAATCGGGTCACGAAAATTTTGTAAAAACATAAGAAGTATAAAAAAAGAGAGCAAACCTCCTATGTAAAGTGATGATTTTAATGAATTTATTGATGAAATTATTAAATCGGCTTCCATCTGAATTACTGTAAATTTTATTTCATTATTAAATTCGGATTCAAGTGTTTTGAAAGTATCGGTTGCTTTTCGGGTGGCATCTACAGTATTGCTACCTGATTCTCGATAGATAAGAAGTGAGATGGAATCACTGTTTCCGGATAATTTTTCTTTCCCGTATTTAGTAAATTTTATGTTTCCCTGCTTTACCTTATTTTTGTAGAAAACTTTTCCAATGTCCCTTATCATAATACTTCTGTCTTTGAGAGTCTTAACAATGATATACTCAATGTCTTCAGGAGTTTTTATCTCTCCTTCTATCTTTAGTGTAAATCTGAGTTTATCTTTTTTTACCGTACCGCCTGGGGAGAATTCATTACTGCTCTTTATTGCGGAAGCTATGTCTGCAAGAGAAATGTTTAAACTTGATGCTTTAACAGGATCTATTTCCACTGATATTTCTTCTTCATCACCTCCCCGTATTTCCACCCTTGATATCCCCTCTAATTGTTCAAGTCTCGGTTTAATTATAAATTCTGCCGTCTCTTTCTGTTTCTTAAGACTTCGAACATCACTCTTTATAATGGCAGTAATAATCGGGGCGGATGAAGGATCCCATTCAAGAATTACCGGAGCTGTATGATCATCGGGTAGTCTTTTACGAACCTCCTCAATACTCTCTTTTGTATGGAGGAGAGCAAAATCCATATCTGTTCCCCAATGAAACTCAAGAGATATGATTGAAAGACCGTCTTTGGATATGGAGTTGATCTTTTTGACTCCTGAAATAGAGGATAAAGGACCTTCAAGTTCCGAGGTTATGAATCTTTCTATTTCTTCGGGACCGAGACCCGGATAATCCGTGACAACGGAAATTTTCGGATAGCTTAGATCGGGAAGTAAATTTATGGAAAGTTTTGATACCGATATAAATCCAAGAAGAATTATACCGACGTAAAACATAATGGTACCTATCGGTTTTTTAACCGAGAAATCTATCAAACTCATTTTATTATCTTTATCCTTGACTGGTGAGCAAGAGTCGAATGACCTTCTATTACAACCATATCTCCCGGATTCACTTCGCTTTGAAAGCTTTTGACAATTTGCTCTTCATCATTTTTGGGTCCTAATTCCACATACACCCACTTAACGGTTTTTCCGTTTACAACGAAAATTAGAGGGCGATTTTGCCGAACAATAACCGATTGAACCGGAATTTTTATTACATCTTTAAACACTTTGTATTCTACATCAATTTCCGCATGCATACCCGGTAATATTAGGTTTTCCTCATTGTTAACTTTGATGTATAGGGTAATTGTCTTGTTTTCCTGATTAACTTCAGGACTTATGGCATCAATCTCTCCTCTGAAATATCTGTCACTGTAAGAATCAAATTTAATCCTGACGAGAGTACCTACTTTTAGATTTTTAATCTCGGATTCAAGAGCAAATCCTTCAAGATATACCGATTTTAAATTTACTACTTTAAGTATTTCTTTACCGTTGCTAATTATTTCACCTTTACTGATATTCAACTCGGATACTCTACCTTGAAAAGGGCTATAAATATAAGTTTTCTTTAAATTTAATTCAGCTTGTTTGAGAGCAATAATAGATTCTGATAATCCGTCCTGAACCTTACGTATATTTTCTCTCCAGATTCCGGAAGAAACCATTATCTTGTCATATTCATCACTAATTTTATCAAATTCCTTCTCTGAAATTTGATTTTTCCTGAAATTTTCAATTGCCGTCAGATATTTTTTCTTGATATTACCTATCTTTTTCGTATCGACTTTAGAATCGGATTTTTGAGAGTCTTCGAATTCGGAATTGATCAAATATTCGGCAAGACTTTTAAGTTTTTTTGTTTTTGCTCTTCTAACTTCAAGTTTCTTTTCGGTATCTTCTACTTTTACAAGAAGCTGTCCTTTTTTTACCCAGTCACCGATTTTTACTCTGATTGATTCGACTTTTCCCGACACTTCAGACCTGATAACCGTTTTCTCTCTTACCTGAGCGGTTGCCGATATTCTTAATCTTAACGGTAGATCTCCTTTAACTATTTCAGTTACTTTAACAGGTATGGCGGAAGTACTTGAAGATTCATTTTTTTTGTTTTCCTCTTCGGATTTTATTATTTCCGTATCGCTACTTATTTTGGAATCGAAAAATAGTTTGTATCCTCCAAATATTATTGCCGCCAAAAGGATTACAAAAGATATGATCTTAATGATTTTGTTCATAATAACTCCTCAATATTACTTTCATGTAAAATATACGTTGATAATACATAATTGTTTATAATCAAATGTTAAATGGGACGAATGAAGTAAAAAATTCAATTATTAAATTTCAAAAAGAGTTTTTATCTCCATAATTTCACATTAAAATACCAATCCAACATTTCCTTGTACATGTTATAAAAGTTAAAAGATAAATTCAAGCAAAGTTTGTTATTTAACGAAAAAAATATTTTTCATGTTAAATACAATTGAATAATTATTTATTTTGTTTTAAATTTTAATTGGAAAAATGAAAATAAAAAATAATAATACTCTTATGATTGTTTGGTTTTTTCTAATGACGTATCCCTTTCTTTCCGAAACTTGCATTCCATTGAAAGAATTGAGAAAAAGTGAAAAGAAAATGCTTGACCTTGTAAATATTGAGAGAGGAAAGTGTGGTACGGATAAATTAACATTTAATAGTAGGCTGTATAAGGTGGCTATGGCTCATAATGTTAAAATGGCTGACGAGGATATCCTTGCTCATAATTTTCATCAATATAAAAAACTTTCCCAACGTATGATTGATGTAAATTTGTTTTTTTGTACTGCAGGAGAAAATATTGCTTTCAGCGACACTTTTTCTTCAAAAGAAATTCATGATGCATTTGTTAAGAGTCCTTCCCACCACGAAAACTTAATAAATAAGAATTTTAAACAATGTGGAATAGCAATTCTTGAGACTGACAGAGGATTTTATATAACTCAGGAATTTGCCGAAATAATTTTGCCGATATCGGAAGAGAACATTCTTAAAAAAATGAATGAATCCATCGGGAAATGGAATTTATTTTGTGATAAAGATATAACGGATAAAATGTATCTGGTACATGGAAAAATTTTAAATAATTTATCAAAACAGTTGCTTTGTAAGGGAGTTTTAAAAGAAATTCCTAAGTCTCTGGAAGGATTCGATATGCTTACGGTAATATCAAATAAGATCGAGGACATTGAGTTGAGCATAAAAAACTCAAATAAAGAGAGAACATTCGGTTCATATGCTATGGGAATTACTTTTGGTAGAAATAATAAATATCCCGGTGGAGCTTTAGCTGTAGTATTTATTTTAAGGAAAAAAGGTGTTGCTGAAAGATTATCCACAGTTGAAATAGAAAAAAAACTGCTTCAAATGTTTAATAAACAAATGATCGAATTCAGAGGTACAAATTTAACAAACAGCAAAAAACTATCTAATATTGCCGATAAGGTTCTAAAAGCATATTATAAAAGAGACAACCTTTCTCATAAATATAATAAATACAATATTATTGCTTTTCAGATAAGCGAAACTCTGGAAATCCCAAAAGAACACTTAAATTTCTTATTGGCAAATAAGAAAAAAAAAATTATCGGGATAAAAGTTCACAGACCTACGTCAAAGAGCATCCCAATTGGATACCTTCTTGTATCTTTTGTTTTTGAAAAATAGAAATCTTACTTATCTTTTATCTTTTTTTCCGTTTTAAGCAATAAAGAAGAATATTCATTATCAATCTTTTTTCTTAGTTCAAGAAGATTTTTTCCTAATGAGCTACCGGTTGATGAAGAGGAAGAAGAACTGAGAGTATTAACTTTGTCCTCAAGTTTAGTCAATTTATCATATTCATACTGTGGAGCTTGAACGTCACGATACGTTTTTCTCATATATCTTTTGAATTTTCTTAAAGCTCTTTTTGCATCTCTGATTGCCTTCTCATTTCTCTGAGAAGATGATTTCTTCTTTTTTATCTCTGCCTTATACTTATTATATTTTGCTTTATATCCGTATTTGTTTTCAATTTCAACTTTCGCTTTTCCCGCGGCTATTTTCTGATTTGCAGAGCTTCCCTCTTTTTTGTAAAGGATACTTGCCTCAAGGTAAAAAGTTGCAGCGAGATCGTGGTATTTTTTATTTCTTTTTGCTTTTTCAGAATAGATATCACCGATATATTTGGGGAAAAGACCTTTGGAATCATTTTTGTACAGAGCAAGAAAAGTTGATAGTGCGGTATCGTATTTCTTTTCTTTAAATAAGGAGTATGCGTAAATCTTTTTAATTTCTTTGTTATTCTTGTCGGTTTCACCAAGTGAATTGTAATATCCGATAGCTTTTCTATATTCCCCGTCACTATAATTTGTTTTTATTTTTTGTTCAGGGGTCATTTTCCTCGGTGGTGGTCCCGAGAGTGACTTTTTTAATTTTTGTGCAGTTGCAATTACATTTTTGTCATTTACTTCTTTAGCAAGAGAAATTGCTTTTGTAATGTATTTTAATGCAGTTGATTTATTGAACCCTGAATAGCTTTTAATTCCGTAAGAGTTGGCAAGTACTAAGTTTAGTCTTGCCTCTTCTCCCGAACCTAAGCTTCCGAGCGTGAAGGTCTGTTCTCCTATTTTAATTGCTTTGGCGTAATCTTTATTTTCAAAATAGTTAATAGCTAATTGATAATATGCCAACTTTACAAATTTATTGGATGTGTCTGTATAAGTGGCAATATATTTTTTTAAAGCGTTAATTCTTGCAGATACGGTTTTATTTTCATAAAGAGCTTTGGTGTAATCCATTCCTGCATTACTATAGTCCTGAGTAAAAGTAAATGCAGTTAGAATAAAAACCAAAAACAGTGAAGTAACAAATTTTTTCATTATCGTCTCCTAATTAGATTAGAAAAATTTTACATTAAAATTTTAAATTTTTCAAGTTTATGGATATTTTCATCATAATTCGGTAAGTATGATTGAAATTAAAAAAAATCGGATATCAAAAAAAATATTGTAACTTAATTGCTTGGAATAAAATTAAATTTGTTTAATAATAAAGCGGAACTTGAAAATTGAATTAAATTGAAATATTGTCATGGTTAAATAAGGGTTTTAACAAATAGTCGGAGGTAAGGCGGAATGAACGGTTTCGGTAGGATATTCAGAATATCAATATTCGGAGAATCGCATGGGGAGTGTATCGGAGTTGTTATGGATGGAGTTCCATCGGGAATAAAACTATCTAAGGAAGATTTCTATTCAGATCTAGAAAGGAGAAAATCCGGAAAGTTCGGGACAACAATGAGGATAGAAGGAGATGAACCGGAAATAAAATCCGGAGTGTTTAATGGCTTTACTACCGGTGCTCCGATTCTTATTTTGTTTGAAAATAATGGTAATGAATCTTCCACATATGAAAAGATTAAGGATATTCCACGTCCTGGACACGGTGATTTTACGGCTATGAAAAAGTATAACGGATACAATGACTATAGAGGCGGAGGTCATTTCTCTGGTCGTCTGACGCTCGGATTGGTTGCAGCAGGTGTGGTTGCAAAAAAAATATTTCCCGACATAAGAATTAAAACATCAATATCCGGAAATAATAATGAAATATTTAAAAACAGGATAGAAATGGCTCGGGAATCGGGAGATTCCGTTGGAGCTGTTGTTGAGTGCAGGGTTTTAGGAATTGACATAGGGTTGGGCGAACCCTTTTTTGATTCAATAGAATCGGTATTAAGTCATCTGATATTCTCCATACCGGGAATTAAGGGGATTGAGTTTGGTGACGGTTTCAAAATAGCGGAAAAGACGGGAAGTGAAGTAAATGATTTGATAATTGATAAAAAGGGAAAAACAAAAACAAATTATTCGGGCGGGATAAACGGAGGAATTACAAATGGGAATGATCTTGTTTTCAGAATTGCCGTCAAACCTACATCCAGCATATCAAAGCCACAGCAAACTTTTAATTTTATGACAAAAAAGATTGAGAGACTGGAAATAGAGGGTAATCATGATACTTGTTTTGCCATTAGAGTTCCTGTCATTGTTGAAGCTGTTACCGCTATAGTGCTGAGTGATTTTTATTTACTGCATGCTAAAAAAAAATGTAAATAGGGTTATATTTATTTTTTAATATTTGAGATTTTTTTGGCAAGACTGTTTGCATTAGAAATAATGTTGTCCGGATACCCTTTTATTTCAAGTAATTTTATTGCATTTCGCGTTCTGCATGTACCGTGCTTTATTTTGTAATCGAAAAAATGTTTTCCACTTTTAATCTGCTCACTAAAATGGTACATATTGAAATTCTTATTAAGAAGATCATAAAGCTCAATATCATGAGTTGTTACAAATATCATATTATTTTGTGATAAATAGTTAAGAACACTTGAAGCGGCAGAAATTCTTTCAATGGTATTTGTTCCCTTAAATATTTCATCAATTAGGAAAATATAATTATTGAACTTATTAGATAACTTGATAAATTGTAGTATAGCTTCGATTTCCGAATAATAGTAACTTTTACTTTGATTTATGTCATCACTTTTTTTTATAGAAGATTTCACTATATTTTTCGGGATCATTGCAAAATTTGCATATGCAAAAGAGAGAGTCTGAGAAATAATTGTATTTACTCCGATAGTTTTAATAAAAGTAGTTTTTCCTGCCATATTAGAGCCGGTAATAAGGGAAGATTTATTTGAAATTGATAAAGAGTTGGAAACAGGATCGATTAAAATTGGGTGGTACATATCTTTGGTTTTAATAATATTTGCTTTGTTGAACTCAGGTAAACAATAGAATTGTAATGATTGCAGATATGAGGAAATTGATATTTCAGCATCAAGAGATGATACCGCTTCATAAATTTGAATTAATTCATTTTTATGTCCGTTAATAAAATTTATTGATCTAATGAAGAAGACCACATTGAACAGACAAAAATAATTAAAATAATCAATAATAATTGCCGATAGGTCGTTTAAAGAAAATTTATCTACGGATAGCCATCCTAATCTTTTTATCAGAGATTTTGAAAAATTTTGATGTTTTTTTAGAGTAATTATCTGTGACAACTCTTTTTCGTTGAACTTAGATATTTTTACACCGACTTCCAACAATTTTCCAAGATTGGAAGCATCGATAAAATAGTCGGAAATCCTTCTATTAAAATGTAAGTTTATAAATATATTGATTAGAAAAATAAAAATTGTACTGAAAATAAACTGAGGATAAAAAAATACAGCAGACATGGATAATATGGAAAGAAAAGAAAGTATATAAAAAACAAAATAAAATTTCGGTTTCTGAGGGATTTCTTTAAACAATAGATTCGGTATGTAAAAAGCGTTTTCACTTCTCAATTTATACAACTGTAATAATATTTTTTTACTTAGCGAATGATTTTCCGTAAAATATTTGTAACGTTTGAATCTTTTATTGTGCATTAAAGTGCTTTTCTTATAAACACGCATATTATGGAATAGATATTGACTGCCAATAGGGCTTAGACATCTGTTGATTTTCAAAAAGACCGAATTCATGTCAAGATCGTTCCACGTAGTATCATCGACAATTTCTTTTTTTTCAAAAGAAGTTTGTAATTTGGAATAAATAGATACAAGGTTAAAATTTATATCTTCTTGATTTTTTTTTGTTTGCCTGACTTTTATCTCTTTTAATGTTTTTATTTCATTGTTGAAAAGGGTTCCGAATGATCTTAAAACAAGTTTTTTAAAAAATTTCCAAATCATAAAAAACTAAATAGGAGGGGAAGATTTTCACTTCCCCTCCTTTATGAGTCTAATTATTTTCCTGATTTTTTATACAGATATTTGAAGAATTCAAAATCGGTAGTTAATATCTTTCTCATTTTCGGGAGTACTTTCTGATACTGAACAATTGCCATCCAAAATTCTGCAAACTCAGTGTCTTTAGAATAAGCTAAATTTCTGATTGCAAGAGCTTTTGCATCTGCTTTAGCTTTGATTTCTTTGGCTTTTCGTTCGGCTTCCGATCTTACCTCTCTCAACTCTCTTTCCATTTTTCCAAGCCATCTTGCATTTTCACCTTCACCGTCCGATCTGAAAGCTTGTGCAATCTGATTCCTCTCTTTAATCATCCTGTTGTAAACACTGTGAGTAAGATCATCGGAATATTTTATTTGCCTTATTATTATATCAATCAATTCAATCCCGTATTGAGGAGTGATCTCTTTTGCGGCTTTTAACATGTCTTCCGAAAGTTTTACCCTGCCTTTGTTTATATTAGCATATTTTACATTCGTAAACGTTGAAATAACCTGATCGTCAGCAGCTTCCATATTCTCGTTTTCCGTGCGGAATACATTCTTTCTTTTGATTTCATTTATAATGTTTGTATTTCTAATTGATTCTCTTAAGAGGTTATTGGCAATGATCTGCCTTACACTGGAGTCGATAACGTCATCAAGTCGTGACTGTGCTTGTAAAATAGTACCTACCGATTCATAAAACTTTTTAAGATTGGATATCTTCCATCTTGCAGTAGCATCAACCCATATAAATTGATTTTCCTCGGTAGGGAGTCTTCTTGCATCTCCGTCCCACGATTGTATTTTTTTTGAATATTTGGTTACCTGATCTATTACCGGAATTTTAAATTTTAATCCGGCTTCTGTTTCCGTCCTAACAATCTTTTGGAATCTTGTTACAATTGCAAGTTCCCCCTCTTCAACTATGAAATATGGTCCCATCATAAAGAAAATTATTACCAGAAATCCGATTATAAATGATATTGGTTTTAATTTGTTCATTTTTTCCCTCCTTTGTTAAGTGATTTGAAGGGAACGAAATTTTTAAGCATCTTATCTATAAATTCCGTGTCTCCTGTTTTGAATATTTCTTCAAACATTTCATAATAAAGTCTTGTTCTGGTAATCTTGGGATTTTTCCTGTACTCCCCATAAACCGCAAGGAATCTTGCAATATCACCTTTTGCTTTATTAACTTTCTCAATTGCGTATCCTTCCGCTTCTTCGATTGTTTGCTGTGCTTCTCCTCTTGCTTTCGGTATGGCTTTGTTGTAAGACTCTTTTCCCGTATCAATTAGCCTGCTTCTGTCCTGAATAGCTTTGTTTACGTCTTCAAAAGCATCCTGAACCTGACCCTTCGGCGGTTCTATATTTTGGAGTTTGACTGTTGTTACTATAACTCCGAGATCATACAGCTTGAAGAATTTATTCATCAATTCTTCTCCTTTTGATTCAATATTGGATCTCTCATTTCCAATTACATCAAAAACGGTTCTATCTCCAACCAGATTGTTTATAACCGATTGAGAAATGTCACGAATCGTTTTTCTTTGGTTATCAAGGTTGAACAACCATGCCCGAGGATTGACGATTTTATACTGAATGATCCAGCTTACATCCACTATGTTCAAATCACCTGTAAGCATTACCGATTCATCACTGAAATTTCTTGATGAATATATGGTATTTACTCCCGCTCTCTCAGTTCTAAAACCGAATTCTTCTTTTAGAACTCTTTGTGTCGGAACATTATAGTTTTTCTCAATGCCGAACGGTAGTTTGAAATGAAGTCCCGGTTCCGTTATCCTGCTGAATTTTCCCATAAAAAGTATGACGGCTTCTTCCTTCTGATCTACCATATAAAAACTGGAGAATCCGGCTATAACTAAAAATATTACAATTATGATAGCTATTATTGATTTCGGAGTCATCTTTTTTTGAAGCTGATCCAGATCAATTACATTATCTGACATATTTTCCTCCTATTTATTCTTAAATCCATTATATACTATATTACCCTCTTTTTAAATTAAAAGTTCAAATAAAGAGAAATGAAAATTAAATACAAAAAATTGTTGTAAATATTGTTCTTTCGGTTTAATATAGATTTCAATAATGGAGGAAATAATGAGTGAGAAAAATAAAGTTAAAACTTCTGAAGACTATGTAAATGCATTAAAGAAACTTAAACCGAATGTGATCACAAATAAGCTTTTGGACAAACCTTATGAAGATGAGGATATAAAGAAGGGGATGAATGTCGTTTGTACTTGTTATAACTATGCTAAAGATCCTAAATATCAAGATTTAATGACTGCAGAATCAGATCTGACAGGAAATAAAGTTAATAGGTACAACTACATACCTAAAACCAAAGACGATCTGAAAAAAAGGATAAAGATGGTTCATGCACTTGCGAGAGAGACTGTTTGTGCACAAAGATGTGTGGGTGGTGATGCTCTTTGGGCATTGTATATCGGGACTTTTCAGCTCGATAAAAGTAATAAAGGAACCACGAACTACCATGAAAGATTGAAGAAATACCTTGAATACGTTCAGGATAATGACATAGCACCTGCAGGTGCTGTTACCGATGCAAAAGGCGACAGGTCAATTTCTCCTGCCGATCAGGAGGAGAAGGATACATATGTTCATATTGTAAAAAAGACGGATGAAGGTATTTATGTAAGCGGTATAAAAACTCCCATCACAATGAGTATCTATGCCGAAGAGCTTATTGTAATGCCCAGTATGCAGTTGAGCGAAAATGATAAAAGTTGTGCTGTTTCATTTGCGATTAAAGCTGATGCCGAAGGAATTGAAAGGTATGTATTGGGATCTGAAATAAAAACTTTGGAAGGAGAATATGCTCCTACTCACGGAAAAAAGTATTTGAATAAAGAAGGGATGATTATTTTTAATAATGTATTTGTCCCAAACGAGAGGATATTTCTTTGTGAAGAACATAAGTACGGGGCTATTTATGCAAATCTTTTTGCGACAATGCATAGGTTCTCATATCTTGCGTGCAAACCTGCTCTATATGATATTATGACAGGTACCGCTATGTTAATATCGGATTTTAACGGGACTAAGGGAGAGTATTTTTTAAGCAATACCGCTGAGAAAATATTTCAAATAGCCAAACCGGCGATCTTGTCAAGAGGAATGGCTAAAGCTGCTATTGAGGAAGCGGAGGTGACCGAGAGCGGTGCCATTCTTCCTAATGAAGTGTTTACAAACATGGGTAAATATATGGCTACGGATAATTTCCCCAATGCTGTAAGTATTCTTCAAGATATGTCGGGAAATCTTCCGGTCAATTTGCCGTATGAGGAAACGTTAAGAGATGAAAAGTTTAGCAAAAATGTGGAAAAATTATTCAAGAGAAAAAAGGGGATAACAACGGAACAGCATTATAAACTAAATGAATTTATAAGGGTTTTGGTTGCGTCTACGGAAGGCGGTCTTCTTCAATTCGGTTCAAAACACGGAGGAGGAAATAAAGAAGCCGAGAAAGTGGCTATATATGGAAATAATCTGAGGCATATGTTTCAATGTAAAAAACTTGTAAAAGATATAGTCTTCAAAAGTTAATAATTGATCCTTCCCTTTGATCAACCTCCATATTAGGGTGACGGTGTCCAAAAGGGATTTCCTCATGTTGGGGTGACGGTGCTTTATTTCTTTGATTTTTTTCAAAATAGAGTAAATTGCCATTAGTAGACAGTGAAGGTCACAGGAGAATACTATGGGGATTATCAATCAGGTTGCATCTTACCTCAAAACTCACGGTTATTATAAACTTAGTGAAAAACTTCCGGAGGAACCATATGAGAATTTCAGGGACTTATCTAATTTTACAAAAATTGCTTGACACAACCAAATAACAATGATAAATATTTTTAATGTGTCGAATATAAAGCCTTAAAATGAATTATTTAACCTTAATGTGGAACGGATGAAGAAATATATTTTGTTGAGTTTAATTGCAACGTTTTTTTTGATTAGCACAGGGTGCTTCAGGGGAAATTATAAAAAATTCAAAACCGGAAAGGATATTTATACTAAACCTGAAATCTCTGCATTAATTGAAAAGGGAGATAAAGAGTTTTATAAAATGCACTGGGTCGGATGGACGAATGCAATCAAAATCTATACCGGTATTTTAGAGTTAAAGGATTCTTTTGAGATCAGGAGAAAACTCTTTTTCTCCCTGCTGCTTCGTGCCGAGAGATCAAGTTTCCTTGCTCTTTCGGGAGTTGAGGACATAAAAGTTGCTGAGGCTTTATTACCGGAATTAATAAAGAAAGAAAAGAATTTGCAACAGTATTACAGGATTGTAAGTTGCATGGTGTGTCCGACCAAACCATCTGTTTTTACATGCGGGGACTTGATTACTCTTAAATCCGATCTAAACAGAGATTATAAGTATTATTTGTATTTAATGTTTATTGGCAGACATTGTGATTTTAAGGAATACAGAAAAAATGTCGAAAATATGATGAATGTTTTCCTCCCTGATTCAAATTTTAAATATTTTCTTCGTGATATTTTTATAGAAATAGATATGGGTTTGAAAAAATATCCCGATTTTATTGAATTGTTGTTAAGGAAGGGGGACAAATTTTTTAATACGGGAAAGTTGAGAAAAGCCGAGGAATACTATTTGAGGATTCTTAAGTTCAATAAAAATGTTCCATATGCTCTGACCGGATTGGGAGGGATATATCTTAGCTACGAGCTGTATTCAAGAGCTCTTGATTTTTACAACAGATCAGGAAAGATCATTTCGCTTTACTATAAAAACCTGTTTGGTAAAGCGGTTTGTTTATCTCAAATGGCAGAGTACCGGAATTCAATCGATGTTCTTGATATTATGATAGAGAATAAACTTCCGTATCTGGGAGAGGCATATTACTACCGAGCATTTAATAATTTCATTTTAAAGGAATATTCAAAGGTTGAACCCGATCTGAAAAATTCCGAGAAGTATATTTGGGATTCATTGGAATTAAATACTTTATTCGGGATGTTTTATTACAAAACGGGAAGAGAAAAAAAATCGGTTAAGTACTTCAAAAAAGCCATTCAAATTAATCCGGAATATCCGCGTCCTTATTATTATCTCGGATTTTTAGACGCAAACAAGAATAATATCAATGGATCAATTATGCACTTCTCCCTCGCAGGGAAATTTTATCTGAAAATGATAAAAGGCAAAATCAAAAATATTAAGAATTTGAAGGATAGAGATTTGTCATCCGTTAGAAAAAAAGAAATTCGGGAAAAGAGGATTAAAAGGGTCAAGCAGAAGATCAAAGAAATAATCCGAAAATTAAACAAGGTAATATTGATGTTTAAAAAACTTCACCGAGAGAAGATCGAATTTTTGTTTCATGCAATTGAGGAACTAAAAGTGTTAATGAATCCTGATTCCCATAATGGATCGGATAGTATTTTATAGGCATCCAATTTTGACATATTCTTAAAATCGTCCGAGACTATTAATATATCTATATCTGAATTTTCAGCATTAAAATCGGGATTGAAAAAAGAACCGAAAATAATAACGGTATCAATATC
>CAYRAO010000025.1:0-38925 GCA_964422395.1 uncultured Clostridia bacterium | reverse complement strand
ACCGTCCCTCTTGCCCAGATCTAATGCGGGTATGTTTTTTCGCCTGCTTTTATTGAAATATTCAGCTCGTTTTCAAAAGGTGGCAAAGTGCAGTTATAGACACCGGAGTAGTTACACAACGGGTTGAAGCATTCGTTAAAATCGATAATAAGTTCTTTCCCCTCATGCTCTATTACTTCAAGGAATCTTCCGGCTTCATACGTATCAACCATGTTGGTTTTATCGAAAAACGGAAGGAATAGATACTTATAATTTGGATCGTTTTTATCGGTAGTAAATTTAAAAGCTGTCAAAGAGAGTTCTTTTCCATCAATTTTAAACTTTACTTTCCCGTACTCGATAAGTGTTTTTTCAAGATCTCTGCTGGTCTTTACAACCCTTTTCTTAATTTTTTTATATTTTTCCAGCTTTGCCGTAACTCTGTATTTTATATCGGGTTTATAATAGAGAAGATGAGTAAAGTCTTTGATCATTTTTCTCTCAGGATCAAATATGATAAGGATAAATGAGTTTTTGGATATGTAATACTTAAACGTAAATCTGTCTAACTTAAAGGTTTCTCCGGATTTTTTTCTAACGGACATTCTTTCTGACTTATCAGAGGTTATCCAATCGGTTCCGTTATTGTATGCCGTTAGCAGGGGAGATTTTATTTCCTTTCTTGACATTTTAATATTATTATCGGAGATATATACATAAACTTTTTCGTTTGAATTTATTGTTTCACGAAGAAGACCTGCCATCGGGGAAACGGGAGAATTTTTAAATTCCTTATCTTTCTCCAATCTCTGTTTAATTATAGACTCTTCCCATTTTTCCGGATCAAATTTGTCCCCTAAAGCTATGACTGCCGTTTGTGATGTTACTATGATTAATATTACACTTAAAGCAATTAGTTTGAAATACTTCATTCTTTCTCCTTAATTGTTTATTTTAATTAAAAGAGAGGAATTGTCAAATATGATTTTTAAGAATTTTGTTCTTAAATTGCCGATTGGCGGAAATGGTATCGGGAAAATGAATTTCTTGACTTTGATCTGTAATAAACCTATAATTTTTTGATGTTAAAATCTTTTAAAGAGGTCGTAAAAGAGAGTTCGATTGAGTATGATTTGTTGAATAGGATAAATCGGAAAAAGCTCCCTAAACATATTGCTATTATAATGGACGGTAACGGACGGTGGGCAACGAAACGGGGATTGACGAGAGTAGAGGGGCACAAGGAGGGAGCCGAATCAGCAAGAAAGATAACGGAATATTGTGTAAGGCTGGGAATCGAGCATCTGACTTTATACACTTTTTCCAGTGAAAATTGGAATCGTCCGGTTCGTGAGGTCAATACTCTTATGAACATGCTCCATAAAAATCTAATGACCCAGAAAGAACTTCTTGCTGAAAACAATATCAAATTTTCAGTAATGGGGGATCTATCAAGATTACCGAAAAAGTTGAACAAAAGTATTGAGGATACATCGGAATTTTCCAAGAATCACAACGGCATGACTCTCCATCTTGCATTAAATTACGGAGGGAGAACCGAAATAATTGATGCCGTAAAAAAAATAGTTGATGAAGGTTTAAGATCAAATAATATAAATGAAAATAGTTTTAGAAAATATCTTTATGATCCCGACCTTCCCGATCCCGATTTGATGATAAGGACGTCGGGAGAATCAAGAATATCCAATTTTCTACTTTTTCAGATAGCTTATACGGAATTATATTTTTCGGATGTATTTTGGCCGGATTTCGGATTGAAGGAGTTGTTGGAAGGATTGATCGCTTATCAAAAAAGGGACAGGAGGTATGGTAGGGTATGAAAGAATTTATTACAAGAACAGCGACAGCAATGTTTTTAGCCTTGGTTACCTATTTTGCAATCGTTTATTTGCCGAAAATATATTTTTCCATTTTTTTATTTATTGTAATCTCGGTTAGTGTTTACGAATTTATGAGGCTTGTGGAACCGGAAGTGAATTCAATGATCCTAATATATTTAAACGGTTTGGCGATAGCTTCATATTTTACGTTTGAAATTCCGAAATTACCTTTACTGTTTTTTATTATGATTTTTTCCGTGGGATCTTTTTTCCTGATCTCGGTAAGGACAAAAAAACTTCTTAATTCATTTGTTAGGGATATCGGTATCAATTTTATTGCAATATTTTACATATTCCTACCGCTCTATTTCATATTACGTTTGAGAGAGATCGGACCTAATTTCCTTTTATTCTTGTTGTTTGTAATCGCAATAGGTGATTCGGGAGCATATTTTATCGGGAGATCAATCGGGAAACATAAGATTTATCCGATTGCCTCACCGAACAAATCACTTGAAGGTATTATAGCTGCCGTAATAACAGCCGGAATATCGGGGTGGATATCAATTAATATTTTTCCTATAAAAATTGACGTTCAGACTGCTATTCTTACGGGTGCGTTGATAGGACTTATTTCACAGATTTCCGATCCGATCGAGTCTTTGTTCAAACGATCGGCAGGGAAAAAGGATTCCGGTTCGATTCTTCCAGGTCACGGAGGTTTCCTTGATAGAATAGACAGTTATATTTTATGTTCTCCGGCACTATTTTTTATCATTACATATATTTGGAAAGGGACTTGAAGGATACAAATAATAAAGTGACAAGAAATATTGCATTGTTGGGTTCAACCGGATCAATTGGAAAAAATACACTTGAGATAGTCAGAAATAATAGAGATAAATTCAAAATAGTTAGTCTTGCCTGTGGTAATAATGTTGAGATGATCAGTTCCCAGATCAGGGAATTTGATCCGTTGGTAATAAGTGTGGGATCAGGGAATGCGGCAGATAATTTATCTAAAGAATTTCCGGAAAAGAAAATATATCATGGAAATGACGGGATGATGGAAGCAGTAAATGCCAAAGGAACGGATACGGTTGTTACCGCAACGTCGGGTACTCATTCCATTCACGCTACACTTGACGCTATAAGGAACGGTTACAGGATTTGTCTTGCCAATAAAGAGACATTGGTTGTAGCAGGTGAGCTTGTAAATGAATATTTATCAAGTTCTTCTTCAGAGATCATTCCGATTGATAGCGAGCAAAGTGCAATATTTCAATGTATCAAAGGAAATGACAGAAAATTTTTAAAGAAAGTGATTCTTACGGCTTCGGGCGGTCCTTTTTTTAACCTTGACGAAAAAGGGTTTAAGCATATAACGGTCAATGATGCTTTAAACCACCCTGTATGGTCAATGGGAAAAAAAATTACAATTGATTCTTCAACTCTTGTTAACAAAGCTCTTGAAATAATTGAAGCTTTCTACCTTTTTAAATTGGATATTAGTGAGATTGACCTTCTGATACATCCTCAAAGCATAGTACATTCAATGGTTGAGTTTATTGATAATTCCACTATTGCTCAGATGGGTGTGCCCGACATGAAAATTCCTATTCAGTATTCGCTCAGTTATCCGGAGAGATTTGAAACGTCAACTGATAATCTTGATCTGTCAAAGACGAGAACCCTAAGCTTTTTTGGTGTTGATAAGGTTAAATTTCCATCTATTGAGATGGCATTTGATGTGATTTCCGAGAAAAAAAATTCGGGTTTGATATTTAATGTGGCAAATGAAGTGGCTGTTGAGTATTTCCTAAGAGGAGATATTCCGTTCACGGGGATTTTCAATGTTTTGGAAAATATGGTAAAAGAGTGTGAAAGATCGGTGATAAGTTCTGCCGATGAACTTACTCCGATGATAAACGAGGTAAAAAAAGTAACCGAAGAATATATACGAAGGAATACTTTTTAAACGGAGAGATGAATGGAGTTAATTAATACGATTTTTATTTTCGCAATAGTGCTTGGAATTATTGTTCTTGCACATGAATTCGGACATTTTATTGCTGCAAAATTGATGAAAGTACGTGTAGAGACTTTCTCTTTTGGATTCGGAAAAAGAATTTTAGGGAAAAAAATAGGTGATACGGATTTTAGACTAAGCTTATTCCCTTTAGGCGGATATATTAAAATGGCAGGAGATGAAGAATATGATCCCGATAATTTAAAGCCGGATGAGTTTCAATCGAAAAACAGAGCACAGAAAATATTTATCCTTATAATGGGTCCTGCGATGAATATTATTTTGGCACTTTTTATTCTGACAATAATAAATCTTACGGGAATTGAAACGGAAAAATATAAATCGGAACCTCCCGTAATAGGTTTGATTTCACAAGAATCTACTGCATTGAAAGCTGGATTAAGGGAAGGTGACCTAATATTGTCTATAAATGGTAAAGAAATAAAAAATTGGAAAGAACTCGAACTTGAAATAGGCTCAAATCCTGATAACAAAATCCACTTAATTTATGAAAGGGGTGGAAAACAATATTCGGTTGAACTGATGGTGGAAAGTGATAATGAGTACAATGTAGGTGATATCGGTATTTTTTGGAAATATAGAATTATGGTAAGTACTGTAAAAAAGAATTCACCTGCTTTTGCCGCCGGAGTGATGCCGAATGATATTATTTTTTCAATTGACGGAAAGGATATTACCCCTTTTAACATAACCAAAATAATTTCATCTAATGCCGGTAATTCACTTTTGTTCAAAATTAAAAGAGGTGAAAATTTTATAGAAAAATCTATAGTTCCTGTAAAATCCGATAAAAGGGTGGAGATAGGGGTAGGACTTGTTCAGTATTCTCCTGTTGAAAAAATCAAGTACGGATTGTTTAAGTCGGTTATTAAAAGCTTTATGGATGTAAAAAGACTGACTTCTCTTGTTTTTACAGCATTTAAAAAAATGATAGTAGGAAAGCTCTCTGCAAAAAACCTGTCCGGTCCTATTGAGATAGCCAAGTTTTCCAAACGTGCTTTCGATACGGGATTCTCGCAGTTCTTCATGCTTATAGCATTTATCTCTCTACAGCTGGGAATTGTAAATTTATTTCCGATTCCGGCACTTGACGGAGGACATTTGATGATATATTCAATAGAGTCCGTGATAAGAAGAGAGTTCAGTATGAAATTCAAAGTGACTCTTATAAATATAGGTTTTGTCATATTAATGATTTTGATGACATTTGTCTTATTAAACGATGTTGCAAAAACTCTTCCTAAAGGATGGAGTACATTTCTCCCTTTTTGAAATCCGTTATATTCGGGAAATTTATGTTTAAATGAAAACTATTTTGTATGTTTTATTGATATATGTGTGAAAATCCAATAAAATAAGACCTGATATTTTTTAATTCCGCAGGAGGAATTATATGAGCAGTATGGATAGAGAAAAAAGAAATCTCATAGCACAATGGGCATTTGATACCAGACCGATACTTGGCAGATTTCACTTATGGCTTGAAGATGTTGAAATAGAGTGGATGAAAGGGGAAAATGTAAAAGAATTCACAAGAAATATTTCATTTTTTGACGGATCGATTGAACGTTTGTTTGCTCTGACCGGTGCGGTTACCGCTTTGGGAACCAAAATATTCGGAGATTTCGGAAAGGGTAAAAATCTGAATAAGAAAGGATTAAACGAAGTAAAGAAAAATGCGGATGCAATATCTGCATATGCAATGAGTGAAGGATTATGGTATCTTTCCAGACAACTTCCTGAAAATCATGCAATAATGGTATCTCTCGGAGAGGGGTTAATGCCTAAAGCAGGAGAAACTCCAGAAATGGGTTCTAATCCGCAAATAGGTTTCGGAAGAGTGTATGCAAGACCCGAAGTAGCGAAATTTCTTGACAATCTTGTTGTGAAACTTCTTAACGATACCGATTACGGATGGGAAGAATTTTATTCGGAAACCAAGCGGAAAGGAATTACAATATGGGGAGCGGCTATAGACACACTTGAGAATACATCAAGGTTTGCCAAAGGAGAAGAAACAGGTCCAATGACGATACTTCATCTTTTTGATCAACCTCTTCGGATTACAAAACCTTATGAAGGATATATGGGGAATATATTTCTTCCGAGAGAAGTTGTAAAAAAGGGAGAAGAACTATCGGTATTGATAAATTTTAGAACTCCAAGGGAGAAAATTGTGGAAGTTATCGAAGAGACATACACAAATATTAAAAGAGAGAATATTCATGTATGGACTCTGAGGGGAGAGAGCAGAGAATATAGAATCGGGGAATTATGGGAAGAGTGGGAAACTCTCGGAGTTAATCTTGTAGATGATGACTTTATTTTATCTTCAGGAATGAAAGCATTTACCGAATCGGGAACATATGCCCCAATATATTCGGTAGGAACATGGATTGATAAGAAAGGGGAGACAAATGTATTTCTTTGTGACGGATATGCCGCATCAGCCGAAGCGGTACAAGCTGCAAGTCTTTCTCCCGTATTAAATGTAGAAGCGTTCTTAAATATTTTTACTTCAAATTTTACATTGCCATACAAGAGAGAACGGGATATTATGGGATTGGATGTTAATAGTGAGAATTTCAAAAAAGAGTTGTCGTTAGTTCTCGGTGAGACTCCATCCGATAAAAAAGTGAAAGAGTATAAATCTTCAATATTGGAAGGAATAGAAGCTAGGATTCCAGTAAAAAAAGTGTCAATAAAGGCGGATGATTTTTTTCCCGAGAAGAGATGGGATGTACTGGCAGTCTCCGGTTTTATGGGTACCGATCCTTATTCGGGTAATGAAGGTGTAAAGAAAATTTCCGAAGGAATCTATTCCGTAGTGGTAAGACTTGCTTCTCCAAGAGGAGAAAAAAAGATCAAATTGACTTTGAGATTGATGGAAAATTTTGACGAGAGCAGATTGGTATTTAGCCCTTTATTAAATAGATTTATGTCGGGTGAGGATTATAAAAACAGACCCGTTAAGATTTCAGATTCCGGAAGGATAAGAAACGAACTTCAAACCCTTTGTTCGGAAGCTATTGAATTTACAGGTGAAGAAAATATGATTCTCCATTTTAGTAAAATTTCTTCCAACGTTATTCCCGATGAGAAACAGGATGTTTTGTTTGGAATACTCAAATGGTATGTAAATGAACATCCGATGTGGTTCTCATGGTTGGAATTAAGGAATCTATAGATTTTGCAACGTATATTCATCCTTTCCGTCGGAAATTGATTTTATAGTTTAGTCTTGATAAAATGACCAACCGAAAATGAAAAGTATAATTTATGTTGTGATCTATTTGATTCTAAGTCAGTTTTTATTGCCGTTATCTCAAGAAGTAGTTGAGGAGATAACCGTCGAAGGGTCAATTCAAACGGAAGATATGTTATCAAAAAAGATGATTATATTGGATTCCGAAGAGATAAAGAAATTAGGAATTACCGAAATATCGGACATTTTCAGAATTGTTCCCGGAGTGGATGTAAACAGGCGTGGAAGCGGACAAACTTCTTTTGACCTCACTATGAGAGGGAGTAACTTTGAGCAGATTCTTTTGATGGTTAACGGTATCCCTGTTAATAATGTGCAAACCGGTCATTTCAATACCGATCTTACTTTTTCTGTGGATGATATTAGTAAGATTGAAATTTCTCAAGGTGCAAACTCCGTATTTTACGGACCAAATGGATTTGCCGGAATAATAAATATCATACTTAAAGAAGGATCCGGATATAGTGCCGGAATAATGGTTGGAGAGAAATCTTTATCAAAATTTTCATTTAGTGCGGGAAATAGAACAAAATTTTTTAGATACGGTTTTTCGGCTGAGGACAGTTCGTCATCGGGATATTATGAAGGTATGGAATTTGATAATATAACCCTTAGAGGGTATGTGTCACTCAAAAACAAAAGAATTTTTGCAAAATCAAATTTCGGATATCTGAAAAAATCTTTTGGAGCTAAAAATTTTTATGCTCCATTTCCATCTTTTGAAAACACGGAATCAGGAATTTTTAATTTTAATTTGAATATAGAAGGAAAAATTAGGCATGAAATCTCTTTTTCTCACTCGGTTCATAAAGATCATTTTATTCTTGACAGATATAATCGGGATCTCTTTAATTCAAAATCAAGTATAAATCACACATATTTTAAAATACACAACGCCATACAATTGGGATTAATAAAGCTATCGGTTGGAGGGGACGTTAATTTTATAGGTATGAATAGTTTTTTAATGGGTGATCACAATCAGAGAAGAAACGGATTGTATCTTGCGGGGGGATTAAAGAAATCCGGATGGGGATTAGATATTGGAGCCAGAATAAGCTTTATCAATGAACATCATGGGTTTTTTACATATTATATAGGATTTTTCCATAGATTTAAAAATCAAGGAACAGTACGTTTTAATTTTGGTAAAGGAGTCAGGAGTCCGTCTTTTACGGAGATGTATTATAATTCTCCCGTAAACAAAGGTGATCCCAAGTTAAAACCTGAAAAGAGCTTTAATTACGAGGCATCATTCATAAAGTATTTTTATAATTTCAACACATCAATATCGGTTTTTTACCGGAAACAGGATCAGATGATAGATTGGGTTAAATCTTTTGGTAAATCCGTATGGAGAGTGACGAATATTGAGAGGAACGATGTTGCCGGATTCGAATTTATGGCAGAGTACATGGCGGATAGTGCCAAATTAAAGGCTATATTTGAGAGAATATACGTAATAGGACATGCTCAATCTTTCGTTTCGAAATACGGATTTCGTTTTCCCGATTTAAAATTGAATTTCAGTTATATGCAGAAGATATCTGAAAATTTTGAATTTTCATCAAGGTATATTTACAAAAGGATATATGATTCACGGAAAAAGGCTTCCCTTTTGGATATCGGTTTAAGTTGGAAATGCAAGAGGGTGAAATTTTCAATTAGTGTAGATAATCTGCTTAATTCTGTTATTGAAGAAATTCCAGGAATTAAGATTTCAGGCAGATGGGTCAAGATGTCCATAACATTTCGTAAGTAAATAAATATCTCCCTTTACCTTTTCGGAATTTGTGATAAAATAAGTCCAACTAACGGGGTGTAGCGCAGGCTGGTAGCGCGCACGGTTCGGGACCGTGAGGTCGGAGGTTCGAATCCTCTCACCCCGAATTGAGTCACTATTTTTAAATGAACTTCCGAACAATTTTGTCTTGGAGAACGAGCATTTCTCCCGAGTCCGTTTCATGATCATATCCTGCAAGATGAAGTATTCCGTGACAAATCAACGTAAACAACTCTTCATTGAGGTGAACTCCGTTTGATGCAGCTTGATCTATTGCAATGGGGAAACAGATATGAATATCACCGATATAGAATGAATCGTGAAAGTCCTCATTAATCGGAAAGCTTAGAACATCGGTAGGAATATCTTTTTTTCTATATTGAGAATTGAGAGATTGTGATTCGTTTTTATCACCGAATTTGATTGTAATATCACCTTTAAGCTTAAGTTCGTTAAAAATCGATGATGCACGGTCAAGCAAGTAAACGGAATCAATATCAAAGCTATTATCAGCTATTGTTACCATTTTTAGAATCCTCTTTAAAATTGAACCCCGGATAGGAAATTCTCATATGATAAATTGATAATAGTTTCTTTAAAAATGCATCGGCTATTGTATTCAGAGATTTAAAAGTGAGTCCTTCGCATTCATCAAACTGTTTTTCTTCGATATTTGAATTAATAATTTGCTGTATAATATTTCTTATCTCTTCCTCATTTGGACTTGATAGACTTTTTGAAGCTGCTTCAACTTGGTCGGCAAGCATAACTATTGCATTCTCAATATTTTTAGGTTTATCACCCGGATACTTGAAAAGATTTTCATCAATCTCTTCATTTGTTCCGGATGAATTTGATATTGCTTTATCATAAAAGAATCTTAGAATCTTCGTGCCGTGGTGTTGAGTTATGGCAGATGAAATACTCTCGGATAGTTTTAATTCTTTTGCTCTTTTCATGCCGTTATGAATATGAGAAATTATATTTTTTGCACTTTCTCGGCAGGTTAGGTCATTGTGTGGATTTTCATATATGGAGTGATTTTCAGTAAAAACCTGGGGATTATCTATCTTTCCGATGTCGTGATAAAGAGACATGGCATTAAGGAGCAAAGGGGAAAGGTTTAAATCATGTGCTGCTGATTCTGATAGGGAAGAAACCATTTGTGAGTGGTGATAAGTGCCGGGGGCTTTTTCCAGCATTTCACGAAAAACAGGTAAGTTTAAGTTTGTTAATTCAACAAGTTTTAAATCCGTTAAAAGATTAAACATCATCTCCCATAAAGGGATAACAAAACTTGCAAGGATTGGAGCGATAATAGCGGAGAAAGCCGCAACTTCAATAAAAATAATAATTTGAATTGGTTCCGAAGTTGTTGTAGTAAAGTTGAAAAGAAGCAAAAACAGAGTGTTTGCAGGAAAAAGCCACAGAATACTTACTTTCAGTATGGAAGATCTCTTTAATCTTTGGAAATATTCTATTCCAAAACTTATTATAAGGTTACCGATTAAAATATAGAGGGAGAGTGTAAGGTCCCATTCGCCCAAGATTCCACCCGCTATGGAATTTACGAAAGAGAATATCACCGCACTTTGGATATTAAAAATGAAAGCAATTATAAGGGGACCGAACGCAAATGGAATTGAATAGTAAATAATACTGCTATCAACGGTTAGAGAAGGCGATATCTCCTTTAGAACAATCGGAAGTAAAAAATAGAAAGTTCTGTAAACAATTGCACTGAGTAACAGAGTGATAAGCGAAATAGATATCAATTTTAATCCGTTAATATCGGATGATTCCCACGTAATCAGGAGTTTGATAACGAAAAAGAGTATAGGACCCAAAGTGAAAAATATTAGAAAAAATACCGGTATTTTACGGCTGTGATCTTTCTCTTCCTTGTAAATAAGCTTTATTACCTTTAAATCCTCTTTTTTTACTTCATCACCCTTTCGCAGTATCACTTTCCCTTTTTTAAGCTTCATTATCACGGGATTTATTCTTGATAAAGCAAGATCTCCCTCATTTTTTGTGAGATTTGGAGAAAAAATAAGATTAACATTTACAAAATCAATTAAAATTGATGAAAGGAGTGTGGATTCTTTATCACTAAATCTCTGAACGTTGCGAAAATAATTTTTCATACTTTCTTCTAACTCATTGATATCAATCAGATTCTGGGTTTTTTGGATATGGGATGTACCGGAAATTTGCCTTATTTTAACAGTATTGTTGATGCTTTTTTTTATCCCTGCTTTTGATGAAACAATTCCGTTGCTTATGGTATTATCAAGAAAATTTAGAAACTTTTTCATATCTATTTTAGAATGAATATTTGATCTAAGGAAAATTGAGAGATCTTTTTCGGAAAGGGTAATTCCAAATTTTTCTTCGATTGAATTCTTTATTTTTTGCAAAGAATTTTTGTTTCTCAAAAATTGTTTTCTGATTATCCTGATGTACTCTGTCCATTTGTTAATTAATTCGTTTCTGTTCTCTCTATCATCGGGAAGAAATTGATAGACAGGAACAATCTCGTTTAGAACGGAATTTTTATTGATTTTTGTTTGATCCTCATCGGTAATTGTGAGGTCCTTTTTTATTACAATATCAGATGTTATTATATCTCCAACCTCTAATTTAGGGTCTTCAATTGATTTTTGAGGAGGAATATATAGCAGGTAAGAGAGGAGAAAGAGTAATACAATACTGAAAAATATTGATGAAACCGAGCCTTTTTTCAGTTGATCTCCGGTCCCTTTCAGTTGATCTTTAAGAAAACTTAATTCAAATTTCATTTTTTCTCTCTTTCGTACGCATTTATGATTTTTTGTACAAGCCGGTGACGTACAACGTCTTTATCTTTAAGATGAATAATTTCTATCCCTTCAATATTCTTAAGAATTTTCTTTGCTCTGAAAATTCCCGATTTGTTTTTTTCTTTTAAATCAATCTGAGTAACATCGGCGGTAACGATAACTTTTGAGTTTGAACCGAAACGTGTTAAAAACATCTGCATTTGTGAATTTGTGGTATTTTGTCCTTCATCAAGGATAATGAAAGCATTATTAATAGTTCTACCTCTCATGTATGCGAGGGGAGCAATCTCAATTATCTCTTTTTCAATTAGTTCGGAAGTTTTTTCAAACCCTATCAAACAGTATAGAGAATCGTATAAAGGTCTGAAATAGGGATTTACTTTCTGTTGAATGTCACCTGGAAGAAATCCGAGGTTTTCTCCGGCTTCTACAACGGGTCTGGTAAGAACAATTCTTTCCGTTTTTTTATTGAGGAGATAGTGAACAGCAACGGCAACTGCGAGAAATGTTTTTCCTGTTCCGGCTGGTCCGATTGCAAATGTAAGATCATTCTCAAAAGCAGCACGAATATAGGTTTTTTGGTTGAATGTTTTTGGGAAAACACTTTTTCCGTTAATATCTATTTTTTGGGATTGAAGTAGTTCCGTTTCAATCAGATTGATATTGCCGTCTTTTACCATGTTGAGGCTGATCTTAAAATCATTTCCATTAAAAGAGGGGGATAAATCGGCAACTTTTATAAGAGAAGAACAATATTTCTTAAACAGTTTTCTCGGCTGGAGTCCTCCTTCAAACATAACTTTATCTCCTCTTGAGGATAAAGTTATACCAAAAGCTTTTTCAATTTTTTGTTGGTTCTTATCTATCAACCTGATTAAAATTTCCGATTTACCTGAAGGGAATGTTATTTCTTCCATAATATGAATTTAATTGTGGTGAGAATTATATTTCCGATTGGAACAAAAGTCAAATCAAAACGGAAAAAAAAAAGAGGGTTATAAGAATCCGATTTTATTTGTGTAGTAAACTATTTGTGCTATAATCCGAAAAGTTCCGGTAAAAAACGAGGTCCAAATGTTAGAGTATTTTGAAGAGATAACAAAACCTTCATGGAAGAGAGCAAGGTTTTGGATTACAACTGCAGTTTTTTTAATTATGATCGGTTATTTGATCTATTTCAAATTTGTACTTGTTGACGGTGGATTGTCTAAGAGAGAACTTAAATCATCGGTAGAGTTTTTTAATATTTCGAGCCAATGGATTGAAAAAGGGAAATTTAATGATGGTGATTTTAAGGGGATTATCATGGTTCCTCAAATATCTTTTCAGATCAGGAATAATGGTAGCAAGCTGATGAAGAATATATATGTATTAGGAGTATTCAGAAAGCTTTATATAGGAAAAGCTATGGGTGAAGGGTTCAAAATAACTATGAAAAAAGGTATCCCTCCCGGGAAATCGAGTGAGAATATTGTTATAAATTCTTCATTTGGATACAGAACCAAAAGTAAGAACAGCTTTAAACGTGCTTCCAATGAGTGGGGTAAGTCTCTTGTTGAGATATATATTAAATCAAGCAGGTCGGATCTGTTCTTTATAAAATCTTTTTATATCAGACAGGTTATTGAAGGGATGTCAAAAGAAGTAATGATAAAGTAGAATTATGGAGGATTAATGTTCCCTAAAGAATTTTCTTCAGGTAAAAGAGGGTTGGGAGTTCGTTCGGATTGTTGGGTTAAGATAAAAGTAACTGAAACTAATGGAAGAAATATCTCCCTGGATAGTAAGGTATATTCGCTGTTTGGTGATTCAATCGAAAAGTTAGTTGATGAGATCCTGGATTTCTTTGAGATAAAAAATTGTGAATTGGAATTAGTTGATAATGGTGCTTTTCCCTTCGTAATAATGGCAAGGATAGAATCTGTAATTCGGGGTGTCGGATTGGATAACGGGAAAAAATTTCTTCCGGATTTCCATGGGAATATAAAAGATCCGATAAAAGATCGCCAAAGGAGGTCCCGTTTGTATCTCCCCGGAGATCAACCTAAACTTTTTATTAATGCGGGAATTCACAAACCTGACGGTATAATATTGGATCTTGAAGATTCGGTTGCACCGGATGAAAAGGATTCTGCAAGAATTATAGTTAGAAATGCTTTGAGGGCTGTGGATTTTCTTTCTGCAGAAAGGATGATCAGAATAAACCAGCTCCCTCTCGGATTAATTGACCTTGAAGAGGTGATACCTGAAAAAGTTGATCTGATATTGATTCCAAAAGTTGAAACTTCCGATCAAATAACGGAAGTATCGAATAAGATAAAAAAGATTAAAACTTCATCCGGTATTTCCAGAGATGTTTTTTTAATGCCGATAATTGAAAGTGCATTGGGAATAATGAATGCTTTTAAAATAGCTTTTGCATCGGAAGATATAGTAGCTCTTGCAATTGGACTGGAAGATTATACGGCGGATATCGGTACAAAAAGGACTGAGGAAGGTAGAGAAAGTTTTTTTGCAAGGTCCATGATAGTAAATGCCGCAAAAGCCAAAGGAATTCAAGCGATTGATACGGTATATTCCGATGTTGCAAATGATGAAGGGTTGATAAAGAGTGTTATTGAAGCAAAGGGAATGGGATTTGACGGGAAAGGATGTATTCATCCGAGACAAATAAGAGTGGTTCACAAGGGGTTCTCTCCAACCGACGAAGAGATAGAAAGGGCAAAAAAAGTAGTTTTGGCATTTGAAAAGGCGGAAAAAGAGGGGCTGGGTGTTGTCTCTTTGGGGAGTAAGATGATCGACCCTCCGGTTGTTAAGAGAGCATTTCAAACAATTGATCAAGCTTTGTCGGATCACAAAATTGGAAAAAGTTGGAGAGAGTAAAATGGTTGACAAATACAAATATGAGAAAAATGCTGCCGGCAGGGATGTTTTGACTGAAATAAACGGTGAGAATCATTTTCCGTACAAGGGAGTGGGGAAACATATTCCGGTTGGTAACAAAGCAGCTCCGAAAATAGTTTCTTGCAGTCAGTTTCCGGATTCGGGTGATAAACGTGTAAAATCAATTAAAGATGCGTTGAGGAAGTCCGGTCTTTGCGACGGTATGACAATCTCTACACATCACCATCTTAGAAACGGGGATTATGTAGCCAACATGGTATTTGATGCGGTTGCAGAGCTCGGTGTGAAAAATATAAGATGGTTCCCCAGTGCTTCTTTTCCGGTGCATGCACCTATAATAAAGCATCTTGAAAGCGGTGTTGTACGTCATATTGAGGGTAGTATGAACGGACCTCTTGGAGATTTTGCATCAAGCGGGAAAATGGGCGGGGTAGGGATTCTGCGTTCCCACGGAGGACGTTATCAAGCCGTACAGGATGGTGAGGTACATATTGACATTGCGGTTATTTCAGCCCCTGCTGCCGATTCTTTTGGAAATGCAAACGGAGTAAGGGGGAAGGCTGCATGCGGTCTCCTTGGATTTGCCCTTGCGGATTCACAATATGCTGACAAGACAATTATAGTAACGGATAATTTGGAACCTTTCCCGTGTATACCGTGGCAGATTCAAGGAAATTATGTAGATTATGTTGTAGAAATTGAATCCATTGGTGATCCTGAAAAAATTATTTCAGGGACAACTAAATTAACGAAAAGCCCTGACAGGCTTCTCATTGCCGAAATGGCGGTTCAGTTTGCTCTTGAAACGGGTTTGATTGAAAACGGTTTCTCTTTTCAAGCAGGTGCCGGTGGTACATCTCTTGCGTTTACGGTTTTTCTTAGGGACATTATGAGAGAGAATAATATTAAAGCGAGATTTATCAGGGGGGGATCGACAAGATATCTCACTTCGATGCTTGAAGAAGGACTTACCGATTATATCCTTGACGGACAAACCTTTGATCTTGACGGAGTAAGATCGATGGGAAATAATCCGAATCATCAAAATACAAGTCCCTTTACCAGTTATAATTATCATGGGAAGGGGAATTTTGCATCTCTTCTTGATATCGTTGTTCTCGGTGCTACAGAAGTTGATCTTAATTTTAATGCAAACGTAGTAACTCATTCCGACGGGAAACTTTTACATGGAATAGGAGGGTGGCAGAATTGCCTATTCGGAAAGACCGTGATTCTCCCTTTGCCTCTTTTTAGAAACAGAATTCCGGTGATAGTTGATAAAGTTACCACTTTGACCGGTCCGGGAGAGCTGATTGATGTGATTGTTACCGAGAGAGGTATTGCCATTAATCCGTTAAGGAAGGATTTGATAAGTAAGTTAAGGAACTCAAAATTGCCCCTAAGAACTATTCGGGAGTTAAAAGATGAAGCGGAAAATATTTGTGGCGGTGCTCCGCAAAAACCTAAATATGAAGATAAAATTATAGCTGCAATAAAATGGGTTGACGGTACAATAATAGATATGGTTCGTCAAGTAAAGTATTAACCCTGCTAAATAATTTGTTTCATGAACTAACGGTATAACAATGCTTTAATAATAGAAAATTTTTTATAATTATTTATCGTTGTTGAGAGATTTGTGAAGGTTCTCAATATCGTTTTCCGTTCCTAGAACAATAAGGATGTCACTCTCTTTAATTAAAAAACCTCCACCGGGATTTAGTGTGAGGTCCGAGTTCGGACCTGTTTTATCATTTTCTTGAGATTTGCTTGGAATGATCTCTTTAATACCAATGACATTAATATTGTATTTGTTTCTTATTTGAATTTCTTCCAAAGTTTTTCCTACAAACGAATCCGGAGGTGCCAGCTCTTCAATAACAAATCCTGATTCAAGCGGAATATAATCCATGAGATTGGGAAAAATCAGTTGATTTGCAAGTTTTACAGCTACATCTCTTTCCGGAAATAAAATTGAATGAGCTCCGACAAGAGAAAGGATCCTTTCGTGATTTTCCGAAAGAGCTTTCGCGATGATCTTTTTTACACCTATCTCTTTGAGTAAATGGACAATGAGTATGCTTGCTTCAAGATCCGGACCCGATGCAACAACAACACAATCGACATCTTTTAGACCGAGAGATTGCAAATTTTCTTTATTTGTCCCATCCATTGTAACCGGAAGTGTTACAATATCTTTTACTTCGTTGACTCTATCTTTATTAATGTCAACTGCAATCAATTCAACATTTTTTTTTGAAAGGGAATGTACCAGATTAATTCCAAAACTGCCAAGTCCGATTACAACTATTTTTTCCATGTTATGCTCCTAACTTATCATTATGTTTTCCTCTGGATAATCAAATACAGCTTTTGTCTCTTTCCTGCTTATGGCAAGTAATAAGGCAATCGGTCCGATTCTTCCGATAAACATGGTAACCATTATAACAATTTTTGAAGCTAATGAAAGGTCTGAAGTTATTCCGAGACTTAATCCGACCGTACCGAATGCCGATACCACTTCAAAAAAAAGTTCTGAAAAAGTGAAATTGATTTCAAATGACAGAATTAAAAAAAATGATATTGAAATGATAAGAAATGAGATAATAATCATTAAGAAAGCTTTTTCATAATTTTGTTGCGGTATTGTCCTGTAAAACAAGTTTACATTTTTTATCCCTTTTAATCTTGCTCTGAAATATGCAAAAACAAGTCCGACGGAGGTTGTTTTTATTCCTCCACCGGTAGATCCGGGTGATGCACCGATAAACATAAGGATTACCATTATAAATAGTGATGAGTAAGATAAAATATTCAGATCAATTGTATTAAATCCTGCTGTCCTTGCAGACACAGATTGGAAAAAAGATGTCAATAATTTATCAAGTACAGGTAACTTATTGGAAGAATTAATGATTTCTTCAATAAAAATAATAAAAGTCCCTGATAAAATGAGAATTGCGCTTATAATAAGAACGAGCTTGGAGTGAATGGTGAATCTTGAAAAACTTTTTTTTCTTCTTATAAAAAGAAAGATTTCATTTAAAACAAGAAATCCGATACCGCCGGTAATTATCAGAAATGTTACGGTAAAATTAAAACCGGCATTTGATGTATATGGCATAAATCCGTTTTTAAAAATTGAGAAACCGGCATTACAAAATGCCGATATTGAATGGAAAATTGATGAAAATATCCTATTGGCAATATTCAGATCTCCAAATTGAAAGAATAGAATAAAAGCTCCGAATAATTCAAAACCAAATGTAAAAAAAACTATTTTTTTTAAAAGATCTTTGATGTTTTTATATCCTGCCATTGTAAAATCATTTTCGAGGACAAGTCTATTGGAGATTGATATGGATCTTCTCAATATCAGAACCGTAAGAGTGGAAAATGTCATGAAACCGAGTCCTCCCAATTGAATAAGTATAAGAATTATTAGTTGTCCGGTTACGGTAAAATATTCTTTGGTATTTACAGTTACCAATCCTGTCACGGTTACAGCGGAAACCGAGGTAAATATTGCATCTTCCGGAGACATGTATCCGATATGTGATGAAAATGGCATCATTAACAGTAAGGTGCCGATGGCTATAAGAATAAGAAAAGTTGAGATAATTGAAAAGGAGATACTTTTTTTCATTTTACGATTCCGAATTTATTTAACGGGAAATAACGGAAGAGAATTTTTCCTACAATTCTGTCTCTACAAACAGGACCGAAATTTCTTGAATCGGTGCTTTTCTCGCGGCAGTCTCCGAGAAGAAAATAGGAGTTTGCAGGAATTAAGGATTTTCTCATGTTTGAAGATTTAAATATAACATCACCTTCATATTTAAGAAAATTCTCTTTCTTTAATTCATTGTCAATAAATATATTCCCTTTGATAATTTCAATTTCTTCTTCCGGTAATCCGACGACTCTTTTAATCAACTTTCTTCTATTATTATCAGGGGAGACTATGACGACAATATCAAATCTTGATATTTTTCCTATTAATAAAGATTTGGAAATGAGTATTTTTTCGCCATTATTTAAAGTGGGTGACATTGAATTTCCGACTATCTTGTAAGGGGAAAAGAGAAAGATGAATAGAAACATGACCATTGTGGCGGCAGTAACTATACCGAATATAACAGATCGGAAAATCCCTTTTCCCTTAATTGATTTCATTGCCATGATTCTAATAAAATCACCGAATCGTGTCAATATGCAGGTGTTTACTTAAAAGACATCAAAGATGTTTTTAGGTGAGTTTACAGAGGGAAAAGTGTAATATATAATAAATTATGAAAAATTCATTTTTTAATCCGAACAAAATTGAAATTTCCGATAATCTTATCCTAATTCCCTTTTTTCCAGATGGAAAAGTGTTGAAATTTGTTGAAGAGAGTGCCGTTAGACAAAGAAAGATACTTTCAAGTTACTTGTTTAGTTATCCTGACTACGATGTGTTATATGGATTCCTCGGATATTCCAATCTTCTGACCATTATTGAATTTATTCAAAATGTAAGAAAGAAAAATGTTTTTTTTCTTGGTACTGCCGGAAGTTTGAAAAAAACAGGAAATTATCCGGAATTGTTATCCGTATCTGAAATTTATCCTGAGGGAATATTTAAATACTTTACAAATGAAGAGAGTCTATCCTTGACAAAAATAGATTCCGCTTTTGTGAAAAATGTAACCGGTATCAGTATAGATATAATTCAGAGGGAGAATTCGGAGTGGTATGAAAATGTTAAAAGTCATAATTTTGGTATTGTAGAGATGGAAATATTTCCTCTGCGATGGTATCTCGGTGTAGAATTTACTGCGTTTGTAGTTACTTCGGATATTGTTTCGGATTCAGGGATATTGTATTTTAATAGAAAATCCGTAAAGGAAAAAATGTTTCAAGGATATAAAAAGATACTGGAGATGATTAAATGAAAGATAAAGTTATTTTAACCAAAAAGATTGGAAATGAAGAAGTTAAGATCTTAAGGAATAATTATGATCTTATTATTGTGGAAGATGAAAAAGAGGATTTGCTCGATATTCTAAGAAAACATTCGGATGCAAAAGCCTTGATTACATTCCTTTCGGATAAAATTGACGAGGAGGTTATTTCGTTACTTAAAAATGTAAAAATAATTGCGAATTATGCAGTCGGATACAATAATATTAATTTTAATCTCGCTGCCGATTCAGGGATATACGTTACAAACACACCGGATATTCTTACGGATGCGACAGCGGATCTGACAATGATGCTTATATTGAGTACCGCAAGAAGGTTAATTGAATCGGATGAATATATGAGAAACGGAAAATTTAAAGGCTGGGGGGCAAATTTATTTCTTGGAAAAGGGTTGAGAGGGAAGAAACTCGGTATAATAGGGTTAGGGAAAATCGGATTTGCTACAGCCTTAAGAGCAAAATCTTTCGGAATGGAGATAATTTATAACTCAAGGACAAGAAAAATAGATATTGAGAAAAAATACGATTTAAGTTATTTGGATTTTGATAATATTATTAGTAAGTCCGATATTATTTCTCCTCACATACCGTTTACTCCCGATCTACACTATCTGTTTAATGCTGAAGTGTTCGGAAGGATGAAAAAGGGATCAATCTTTATCAATGTTTCCAGAGGTGGATTAATGGATGAATCGGCTCTTGCGGATAGTCTTGAAAACGGTCATTTGTTCGGGGCGGGATTGGATGTGTTTGAACATGAACCGAAAGTGGAAAAAAGACTCACGATGTTAAAGAACGTGGTAATGACACCCCATACGGGAAGTGCGACTTTTGAAGCAAGATCTGGAATGGGAAAAATGGTTATTAAAAATATTGAACTGGCGTTGGCGGGAAAATTCCCCCAAAATCTTATTCCTGAAATGCAAAGTGTGATAAAATAAAAAAACAGTCGTTCGGGAGATAAAATGAGATCAAAAAAAATAGTTCTTTTGTTACTTATCGGGATGATTGCCGGTATAAATTTATTTGCTTTAAAATATATTCATCATAATATAGAAACGGAACTCTTTCCTGATGCAAATAGGATAACGGTAATAGATACTATAAGTTTATCGGATAATTCGGTAGAGAAGATTTACTTTGCTCTTCATGGCGAATTGAAAATAACTTTTGTATCTCGGAATGTTATGTTAAAAGAATCCGAAGAAATGAAAAGATCCACTTTTTCCGGAATAAATACAGCTGAATTTCATGTTAGCGATAAAATACCGATCAAATACTACGAGATATTATTCAATAATAAAGGAGATCACTCAACGTTTATCGTTAAGTATTCTGGGAAAATATATCATGAAATTAAACAGATAGGAGTTGAGTATGCAAGAGGGTTTAGTGAAACTCCCGGAATTATTTCCAAAGAAGGGGTGTTCCTTGCCGGTTCGTCATTTTGGATTCCCCGATTCAACGATGATTTAATTACATTCAAAATTAATTCAGTTACTCCCCGTGGTTGGAGTTCCGTATCTCAAGGCAAACTTGAAAAAGATTTTGATAGGGCTAACAAACACATATCTGTCTGGAGTTCTCCCGAACCAATGGATGAAGTCTATCTGATTGCAGCAAAATTCTTCAGATATCGGATTAAACAGGGTAAGGTGAATCTGTATGCTTACATGAGAACCGAAGAGAAGAATCTTGCAATGAAATATCTCAATACTACAGGGCAGTATCTTGAAATGTACAACCGTCTTATAGGTGATTTTCCATATACAAAATTTGCTCTGATCGAAAATTTTTGGGAGACAGGTTACGGTATGCCTTCATTTACTTTGTTAGGAGAAAAAATAATAAGATTTCCGTTCATCCTCCACTCGTCATATCCTCACGAACTTCTTCATAACTGGTGGGGAAACAGTGTATTTGTAGATTATGATAAAGGTAATTGGTGTGAAGGGCTAACGGTTTATTTTGCCGATCATTTGATCAAGGAACAGCGTAATCATGGACTGGAGTACAGAAGAACAGCTCTTCAGGGTTTTACCGATTATGTAAATGAGAGTAATGATTTCCCCGTTTCAAAATTCAGAGCAAGAAACAATGCATCTTCATCCGCTATCGGATATGGAAAAGTAATGATGATATTTAACATGCTTAGAAGTGAACTTGGTGATAAGGTTTTTTTGGATTCAATAAAAGAATTTTACAGGAAAAATAAGTTTAAAAAAACCGGATTCAATGAAATCAGGGAATCGTTTGAAAAAATTTCCGGTAGAGATCTTAAAGGTTTTTTTGCACAATGGGTGGATAGAAAAGGTGCACCGAAATTAATTATTAAGGATTCGAAAATCGTAAAAAAAAACGGTATATTCGAGCTGTCATTTAGTTTGGAACAATCTCAATCAGGCAATCCGTTTAAACTTGAAATTCCGGTATCCGTTTATTTAAAGAACGATAAAAGGGTTAGAACTTTTAAAGTTGTTATGGATAAAAAGAGAGAAAATTACATATTCAAATATAAAAGCGAACCGGTTAAAATTGAGGTGGATCCTAACTTTGACGTATTCAGAAGGTTATCGGATGAGGAGATTCCTCCGTCTCTTTCTAAAATCTTCGGATCAAAAAAAGTAACAATCGTTATTCCCGAAAAATCGGAAAATGATCTCTTTCAAAACTATCACAAATTAGCTGAAAGCTGGGGATCACAACAAAGAGAAAGAATTAAAATTGTAAGTGATAAAAATCTATTTAGTTTACCTTCAGATAGAGATGTATGGCTTTTCGGTTGGAATAATAAATTTCGTCATGTAGTTGAAAAAGGGATTCTACAATACGGAAGTTCTATTACATTGGATAAAGTGAAAATAAACGGAAAAATAATTGATAGAAAAAAGAACAGTATAGTCCTTGTCGCTAAAAACCCTAAAAGGAATTCTAAGGTGATTGTACTTTTAAGTGCCGATAACGGGAAAGCTTTGGGAGGGCTTGGAAGAAAGCTCCCTCATTATGGGAAGTACGGTTTCCTTTTTTTTAGTGGTGTTGAGCCGAATATTAATTTAAAGGGTCAGTGGGAATCGGAAGAGTCTCCGCTAAAAAAGGTTTTTTTGAAAACACCAAAATATAATTATGAAAATCCGAAAAGAAGAGCAATAGCATACCTCCCGTCTCCATTCTCCGGTGAAAAGATGAAAGAAACGGTAAAATACCTTGCTGATAAGAGATTAGAGGGCAGGGGGATTGGAACTAAAGGACTTAATGTTACGGCGGAATATATTGTGGAAAAATTTAAAAAATATGGACTTCGTCCTGCTGGAGACTCTAACAGCTATTTCCAGAAGTGGTCTTTAAAAACCGGTCGGGAAAGAAATTTGATTGTATTAAAGAATATTGTCGGTATGATTCCCGGAAATAATAAGAAATTTAAAGATCAAACTGTTATCATAGGTGCTCATTATGACCACCTTGGTTACGGCTGGCCTGATGTGAGAGAAGGGAATCGTGGAAAAGTACATCCGGGAGCGGATGACAATGCAAGCGGAGTTGCGGTGATGCTTGAAATTGCTCGTAAGATGGGGAAATCATTCATCCCTGACAGGACCATACTCTTTATTGCTTTTACAGGTGAGGAAAATAAGTTGTCGGGATCAGAGTATTTTGTAAAAAATTATAAGAAATTTCCGGTTAATAAAATAATAGGAATGGTAAATTTGGATACCGTAGGAAGATTATATGATAAAAAGCCTATGATTATAGGTTCGAGGTCTTCGAAAGCGTGGAAATTTATATTTATGGGTGTTGGATATACAACTGGAATAGAAACAGATCTTATTGCACAGGATCTTGATTCGAGTGATCAGATGAGCTTTATTAGAGCCGGTATCCCCGCTATTCAAATATTTAGCGGTCCGCATCTTGATTACCATAGACCGTCGGATACTTATGAAAAGATTGATCGAAAAGGACTTGTTAAAATTGCTAAGATAACCAAAGAAGTTCTTGTATATTTGTCGGAAAGGAAAAAACCTATCTCTTTTATATCCGGTAGAGATTCCAAAGTATCTACAACCGCACTTAGAAGAAAAGGTTCAAGAGCGAGTATAGGGATAATGCCCGATTTTTCATTTTCAAATGGCGGAGTGAAAGTTGCTCTGGCAATAAAATCAAACGAAGGTAATGAACATATTCTAAAAAAAGGAGATATCATCACCCATATTGGCGGGAAACCGGTTTTTAATTTAAAAGAATACAGTATGGAATTAAAAAAATATTCACCTGGTCAGAGAGTTGAAATTACTTTTAAAAGAGGAAAACAAAAAAAAACAGTGACTATTCTGATGCGGACAAGATAATTTTATCTTCTGATTAGTTTTCCTAAAAAAGGAGTTTTTATTGAAATTGAGTTGTGCGGGCATATTTCTTGGCAGCAATAACATCTGATGCAGGATTTATAGTCGTAGACAGGAAAATTAAATTTACTTTCTTTATCCCAATTAACCGATTTCGGCTCGGTTGGACATTGTAGAACACATTTTCCACAGTTTTTGCAGGTTTGGTAATTAATTTGCGGTTTCGGAGATATAAGATTTTTTAGGAAAGGGGGAAAAGATTTTGCTGTTATGAGTCTATCAAACGGTTTCCTTTTAACAATGAAATTTTTATTTATCAGTTCGGAGATTGGATCTCCTACAAATTCAATATCTTTAAATGAGATATTTCCATTTCCTGATTCGGGATATAGTCCTATTGAAGGGACGAATTCTGGGTTAAGATCAATAAGTTTGCAAAATGTCATATCAAGAGCAACAGGATCGGTGGAAAAAAGTATGGTGTTCATATTTATACTATCCCCGCTACGAGGACCGTTCCCCTCCATTGCGGTTATTCCATCCATAATAAATAATTTTGGACTTAAATATAAATTAATATCGTACAACACTTTGCAGAAATCAACAATATCAGGCATCTTTACATGAAATTCACCTTTGAGAAGACCGGGTATACAACCGAACTGATTTTTTACCGCACCGGTTATTCTTGTAAATTCGTGAGTCTTCATCTTGCTTACACTTATTATGGAATCAGCGGATAAAACCCCTTTCGCAAGCGGCAGATTTTTTAACATTCTTCCTTTTGGAAAAGGTACATTGACAATAGTTTCAAAATCGGCGGCTTTAACATCTCTTTCATCGAAAGCTTTTTTGATACCGGATTTTTCCGCGGCTCTTTTTAAACTACCGATTGCAGGTGAATCTCCATAGCACAAGATGTGATTTTCCGATAATAGAATATCCGATAGTGCGGCGAGCAGTGAGGGATGAGTTGTTACGGATTTCTCAGGTTTATCTCCGACAAGAATATTAGGTTTTATAAGAATATTTTCAGTAGATGTGAAAAGCGATGATAAGCCACCAACTAACTCTATCCCTCTTTTTATTGAGCCGGTAAGTTCTTCATAGTCATAAGAATTACATTTAATGACAGCAACTTTGTACACTATGTCTTATCTGATGCTATCTTTGAGTTATCACTTTCATTGCCGTTTTTATCAGTGGAAGTTACATAATAAAGGTAAACTTTCCCTTTCTCTACACTCTTATCCAAATAATTATTATTTTCGATTTTTAATACAAGTATATTAAAATCAAGTTCTGATTCTTCTTTGCGATATAAAGTGTAGTGTGAAAGATCATTATCTTTTACAGATTCCCAGCTTATCATCAACCCTTTTTCACTTTTAAAAATAATAATATTTTTAGGAACTTCAGGAGGGAAAATATCGTTTACGATAACCTTTTCAATATTCGATCTTTCACTGATATTAGAATTTGTTAAAATAACAGATACGTAATAGGTGTATATCCCGCTGGTACCTGCATCGGAGTCCTCATAGTGCTCGTCAAGTACTATATCTTTGTTAAGCTTCTGAAATTGAGAATCCATCTCTTCACCGGATTTGGAAATTTTTCTGAATATATTGTATCCCAAAATTTGAACGTTTCTTTTTTTATCTTTGGTGGTATCTCTCCTTTCCCAATCAAGTTTAATTACTTTATTTTCATTGGTGATCACCAGTTTTTTAATGGGCTCAACCGGATTATGTATGGTGATTTCCTTAATATCGGTCATTTCGGAAGTTATTCTTTTATATTTGTAATACATTGCAATATAAATTTTCTTTTCTGAAAATTTTGAAGAGATTGCAGGATATAAGAAAACATATTTATCTTTATCGGATGGAATTTTATTCAAATTTATTTTTTTTAACAGGGCTCCTCTTTTGCGAATGCTACCGGATGTGACCGATTTAACCGAATAGAAAAAATACATTTTTTTTACGTTGTTAATATCGAATTTTGTTTTTTTATCTTTTAAAAGATCCGGGAATTTCCAAGTGAATCTCAGGTTATCACCAACTTGAATTACTGAAAAATCCGATATTCTTTCAGGAGAAACTACCGGATCAAGTTTAAGAGGCCCTTTTTTACCACAATTAGGTAAGAAAAAAAAGTTTAATAAAATCAGAGTAATAAACGGTATCGGTTTAAAAAAAGTTTTCATTTTTATCCTCATATGGCTTATTATAGGATATATTTGCTTAAATCGGTATCTTCTGCAATATCCTTCACTTTCTCTCTTACGTATGATTTGTCGATCTTTACTTTTCCCGAATCAACATCCGAAGCTTCATATGAAATATCCTCCATGAGCTTCTCCATTATAGTGTGGAGCCTCCTTGCACCTATATTCTCTGCAGTGGAATTAAGGTTTTCCGCAATTTCTGCAATCTCTTCGATTGAATCTTTGGTGAATTCAATTTCGATTCCCTCGGTTCCGATAAGAGCCGTATATTGTTTTGTGAGGGCATTTTTAGGCTCACTGAGAATTCTTACAAAATCATCTTTTGATAATGAATCAAGTTCAACTCTGATAGGGAAACGTCCCTGTAACTCAGGGATAAGATCGGATGGTTTGGTCACGTGAAAAGCTCCGGCTCCAATGAACAGAATATGATCTGTTTTAACCATACCGTATCTTGTATTTACAGTAGTACCCTCGATGATTGGCAAAAGGTCTCTTTGAACCCCTTCTCTTGATATCATTGGTCCGCTTCCGCCCCCGCCACCTTCACGACCGGCGATTTTATCTATCTCATCAAGAAAAACTATCCCCATTTGCTCACTTCTGTCTATGGCGATTTTTGAAACTTCATCCATATCAAGAAGTCTGTTTTGTTCTTCGGCAAAGAAATATTCGAAACCTTCTTTAACACTCATTTTTCTCTTCTTTGATTTTGATCCGCCGAACATGTTTGGCATCATTTCACTTATGGATATTCCTATTTCCTCTACACCGGAAGATGAAAAAATTTCGAAGGGTGTAGTTACACCAGATTTAACCGATATTTCTATTATCCGGTCATCAAGTTTTCCCTCTTTAAACAATTTCCTTAATTTTTCTCTTGTCTGATCCTGATTTTCATTCTCAATATTCAGTTCGGAAGCAGGTCCCTTAACTTTTTTTGCAGGCGGTAGTAAAACCGATAATATCTTGTCTTCTGCATTCTTCCTTGCTTTTGCTTTATTTTTTGCCATTTTTTCTTCTTTAACAAGATCAATTGAAATTCTGACAAGATCTCTTATCATTGATTCAACATCCCTGCCGACATAACCGACTTCGGTAAATTTAGAAGCTTCAATTTTAATGAATGGAGATCTGCTGAGTTTGGAAAGTCGTCTTGCTATCTCCGTTTTACCGACACCTGTCGGTCCTATCATTAAAATATTTTTTGGTATAATATCATCAGCAATATCTTTTGGGAGTTGTTTTCTTCTAAACCTGTTCCTAAGTGCAATGGCAACCGATTTTTTTGCCTTTTTTTGTCCGATAATATAAATATCAAGACTTTTTACTATCTCTTTAGGTGTTAAACTCATTTCGTTTTTTTCTTTATCTATCGGCATTATAACTCCTCTATGGTGAAATTGGAATTAGTATAAATACAGACATCGGAAGCTATTTGCAAAGACTTTTCAACTATTTCCACAGCATTTAGAGATGAATATCTCTTCAATGCAATTGCTGCCGACTGAGCATATGGTCCACCTGAACCGATAGCCAAAATATCTTCATCCGGCTCAATAATATCTCCTGATCCCGAAAGGATAAATAGCTTTTCGGTATCCGCAACGATAAGCATCGCTTCAAGCCTTCTTAAAATTTTATCTGTTCTCCAATCTTTAGACAGTTCGATGGAAGCTCTTGATAAATTTCCGTTATATTCTTCAAGTTTTCCTTCAAATCGTTGAAAGAGGGAGAATGCATCCGAAGTTGACCCTGCAAATCCCGCAAGGACGTTTCCGTTGTACAGACGTCTTATTTTTTTTGCACCGTGTTTTAATACGGTACTTCCGAGGGATACCTGCCCGTCGGCTCCGATTACAACTTTTTTTTTATGTTTTATGCACAAAACCGTTGTACTTCTTATCTGATTTTCCATTGCCTAATTCTATTACCTTTCCATATAGTAGTCAAATTCACAATACCTAAATGTCAAGAATCCGTTATGAAACATGTGAGACTATTAAACTTGCTTGGTAAGTATGTTAATATGTTTTTGTAAAAATTAGGTGAAATAATATGCCGTTTGCAGATATCGTAGGGAATAACAGAAAAAAAGGGATACTAATAAACTATATTAAAAAAGACAGAATTCCATACAGTATGATTTTTTCAGGACCTGAAAGTGCAAATTTAAGTGAATTTTCTCTTGGATTGGCTAAATCAATAAATTGTACGTCCATGAAATATGATTTTTGTGATTTTTGCGATAATTGCACTGCTATTAACAAATCGGTTTTTCCCGATGTCGTTTTACTTCTTCCGGACGGGCAGTTTTATAAAAAAGAGCAAATTGTAGATTTAATACAAAAGAATTTCAAAAGACCTCTGATCTCGGATAAGAAAATATTTATCCTTTCCGATGCTAATAAGATGAATGAGAGTTCTTCAAATTCTTTTCTGAAAGTACTTGAAGAGCCTTCGGATTCAACTATATTTATCCTTCTCACAAACAATAAATCTCAATTATTACCTACGATCCGATCAAGATGTCAGGTGCTGTATTTTTATACACCGTCAAAAAAAGAGGTTGAGACACATCTTATCAAAATGGGATATGATACTGAAAAGGCGAAATTGTTATCATCAATAAGCAGTTCAAGTATTGAAAATGTGCTCAAAGAGGATTTTTATTCATTTCAAAACAAGAGATCTTCGGTTTTATTAATTTTGGAAAAACTATTAAAAAAACGGAAAATTGATGAAGTATTGCTTTCACTTCATGATCAAAGCCGGAGCAGATCAAAATTTATTGATTCGTTTGTTGAAATGATAAATTTGATTTCTTTAATGTTAAGAGATATAATGATTTTAAAGATAGAGTTGGAGAAAGAGTTTCTGATAAATATTGATTTTTATGATAAATTGGTTGAACTTCAGAAATATATAACGGAAAAAGAGATACTCTATTTGATAAGGAAAATGGAATTTTTACAAAGAGATATAAAAAGAAATCTGAATAGTAAAATTTTGATTCTTGAGTTTATAAACAGCTATGTCTAACAATAATACTGATAATTTCAAAGTTATAACGGTTAATATAGCTGATAGCAAGGATATTCACCATTTTAAGACCAGAAATAAGAATGTGAAACCTGATGATTTTGTTATTGTCAATTCACTTCTCGGTGAGGAAGTTGGAAAAGTTGTTAAGCTATTTAATGAAAAGTTCAATTGTCTCAGGAAAGTTTCTTTAATCCCTGAAATTTTGAGGGTTGCCAGCGATAGGGATATGGATGAGTTTCGGAGAAAAGGGGAATCCGAAAGGGACGCTTACTCATTTTGTAAGATGAGAATAAAGGATAGGGAGATTCCCATTAAACTTGTAAGGGTGGTATTTATAAAGAATGAAAAAAAAGCTATATTCTTCTTTTCATCTGAAGGGAGGATAGATTTTAGAGACCTTGTAAAAGATCTGGCAAAAAAAATAAAAATGCGGATTGAGATGAAACAGATAGGGATAAGAGACGAGACTAAGATAATTGGAGGTTTGGGTATTTGCGGGCGTCAATTATGTTGTAAAGTTTTCTTGTCAAATATTGAACCTGTTACTCTTCAAATGGCAAAAAAGCAAAATTTGAGTATGAATCCTATTAAAATTTCCGGTCAATGCGGAAGGTTAATGTGTTGTCTTTCCTATGAAGATGATTTCGGAGGAAGAATACTTGTAGAAGATAAAGATGAGCTTATCGGATATGATGAAGAGTTGGATGCTATTGAGTCAAGAAAAAAACAGGTAAAAGAAGTATATTGACCTGTAGTTAGTTGATCTGATTTTTCAGAAATTTCCGAACTGAAAACAGTGATGAGAAAAATCCTATTGATGTCCCAAGCAATATTAGTTTTATAAATATTGATATTGGAATAAAATCAAAGGTTAAAAGTCCTTTTGAGAGTTCTAAAATGGATTTTGCATAGATAGGGATCATTTTTAGAAGCAAGAATAATATCATCGAAGCAAATATGCTTCCAAAAAATCCGAGTAAACACCCTTCGATAAGAAACGGGATTCTAATGAACCAATCGGTTGCTCCCACTAATCTTAATATTGAAATTTCTTCTCTTCTGTAATAAATGTTGATTTTGATTATATTAAATATGATAAATACTGAAATAAACACAAGTATTCCGCTCAGAAATATTCCTGCAATTCTTATAAATCTGTTAAGTGTCGTAATCTTTTCAGCCCAGTCAAGGTTCACCTGTTTACTCTCGATTATACTTAGTTTCTCTATTTCATTTATAAGAGATATTATTTTCGTATTTTTTTCTCTCTCCTTAAATCTTAATTCTATGGAGGATGGAAAAGGGGAAGATTTAAATTCACTCAGTATGTATTTGAGTTCCGGAAATTCTCTTGTAAACTGAATCTCACTCTGATTTTCCGAATAGTAATTTACACTTTTTACAAGAATATTATTTTCCAACTTGTTAATTAAAGAATCGGCGGTTCTCTTTTCTATACCTTCGTTGAAATAAAAAATAGCAACTATATTTTTTGAGAATTTTTGAGTAAAGTTTTCTACATTTAATGAAAGATAGTTGAAAATTCCGAATATGAGTAAAGTAAAGGCAATTATTCCGAGAGACAGGAAATTGATGATCTTATTTCGAAGAATATTTATTATAGAATTTACAACGGCTGTTTTAATCAAATTCATGAGTGGCTACCGTTACCGATATCAGATACCAGCATCCCGTTATCAAGTTTTATAATTCTTTTTGGAAAAAGCTTTAACATATTGTTATCATGAGTTGCGATCAGAACAGTTATCCCGTTAATATTAATCCTTTCGAATATCTTTATAATGTTAATTGATAGTTCAGTATCAAGGTTTCCTGTCGGTTCGTCTGCTATTATTATTTTGGGATTACCGACGATCGCCCTCGCAATAGCCACACGTTGTTGTTCTCCACCGGATACGTGGGTAGGGAAATAGTTCCTTCTGTGGGTAAGACCTACTAACGTTAAAGCATTAATAACCATTTTATCAATTATAGATTTCTTCTCATTTCTTGCTACAAGAGGGATTGCAACATTTTCATAGATTGTTCTGCTGGATAAAAGTTTAAAATCTTGAAATACAATACCTATGTTTCTTCTGAGTTTATAAAGTTTATTGTCGGGTAATAGATTAAGATTCATGGAATCTATCAAAATTTGACCTTTTGTAGGAACTTCATCTTTATATATTAGCTTTAAAAAAGTAGATTTACCTGCACCGGACGCACCGGTGAGAAATAAGAATTCACCTCTTTCTATGGATATACTAACATCCGAAATAGCATATTGATTTTTAACATACTGTTTAAAGACGTGATAAAACTCTATCATTTATAATCCAAGAAGAATCTTTGCTTCTTTAACGACTCTTTCAGAGGTTAAATTAAAGTAATTATACAAGTCTTCGGATTTCCCCGATCTTCCGAAAGAATTTTCAATTCCGATAATCTTCATTTTGGTAGGGCATTCTTGTGATAACAATTCCGAAACGGCGGAACCCATTCCACCGAAAACGGAATGATCTTCTAACGTTATAACCGATCCTGTTTCTTTTGCCAGATTTATTATAGTATTTTCATCAAGCGGTTTAATTGATGAAAGATTTACTACGGAAGCATTAATCGAAAGTTTTTTCAACTTTTCAAAAGATTTAAGTGCTTTTTCTACCATTGATCCGATTGCAAATATAACAATGTCATTTCCTTTTGTCAAAATTTTAGATTTTCCTAACTTAAATTTATGGTTTATGTCATTTACTATAGGCAGATCGCCCCTTGTAAGCCTTACATAAAAAGGACCGTACTCATTTGATATATATTCAATGACACCGGCCGTTTCAATTGAATCGGCTGGAACAATCACTCTCATGTTTGGAAGAGACCTCATCAGTGCAATGTCTTCAAGTGCTTGATGTGTTGCTCCGTCTTCACCGACTCCAAGTCCGGAGTGGGTTGCGACAAGTTTTACGTTGGCTTGATTATAACAGACGGATTGTCTTACTTGATCAAAAACTCTTCCGGTAAGAAATACTGAAAAACTTGATGCGAAAACCGTTTTACCGGTTAATGCTATTCCTGCTGCTGTTGATATCATATCTTGCTCGGACAATCCCATATCAAAAAAGCGATCCTTGAATTTTTCACCGAAACCGATGGTTTTGGTTGATTTGGCAAGATCGGCATCAAGAACAACAATATTTTTGTTTTTTGAACCTATATCTATCAGAGTTTTCCCGTATTGACCCCTTAAGCTCCCTTTATCCATTTCGTAACTCCCTTACAGCATCCTCAAGTTCTTTTTCATTAGGAGCTGTTCCATGAAACTTGAGATTGTTTTCCATAAAAGAAACTCCTTTTCCCTTAATTGTTTTTGCAATTATCATAGTCGGTTTCTCTTTCTCCTTTCTAAATTCCGATAATGAATTTCTTATTTCATCAAAATTATGTCCGTCTATTTTTAAAACATTCCATCCGAATGATTCCCATTTTTCTTTTATCGGAGAAATATCTTTTATGTCTGAAACATAGCCGTCAATCTGTTGGTTGTTGTGATCTAAAAAGGCACATAGATTGGATAGTTTTCTGAATCCGGCTGTCATTGCCGTTTCCCATATCTGACCTTCTTGAGATTCACCGTCTCCTATTATAGTGTACACATTTGAATTGATACCGCTTATTCCGTTACCAATAGCCATTCCTGAAGCCATAGAGAATCCCTGACCAAGTGATCCCGTTGAAGCCTCTATACCCGGAGTGTCAAGTCGGTGCGGATGTCCCTGTAAATGTGAAGAAATACTTCTGAGCGATGTCAGATCCGATTCGGGGAAGAATCCTTTAAGTGCAAGTGCCGCATAAAGTGCAGGTGCAGCATGACCTTTTGACAGTATAAATCTATCTCTTTTAGCATCATCTTTTTTTTTCAGATCAAAATCCATTTCGCTGAAAAAAAGGAACGATATAATATCAGCTATTGAGAGAGAGCCTCCCGGATGACCGGATCCCGAACTCGAAATCATATTTACAATCAATAGTCTAATCTTTACCGCAATTTTCTTTAACTCTTCATTATCAACAAAACTCATTAAAAATCTCCTGTATCAACCTTAAGATTTATGTTATACCATTTTTCATTTATTTTCTATAATTTAAATCGTATAACTTGGATTTCTGATAATATATGGGGGTGGGATCAGTTTTTGTCGGATTGATTGTCCTCTTCTTTGATCTCTTTGTATAAAATTCTTCCACAGTTTTCACATATGAAAATGTTTGTTGTTGAAATTAGTTCGCTTAGTCTTTGGGGACGGATCTTGACATTGCAAATTCCACAAAAATCCGTTTCAACAAATGATATTGCTTTTCCTTCTCTATTTTTAATCAATTTATCATAGATAGTAAGAAGATCTGCGGATATTGTCTTTCTCAGATCTTCTTTATTTGCATGTTCTTCCGTAAGTTTTTTATTATAATATTCAAGATTTTGTTTTAAGTCGGATATCCGTTTATTATAATCTTCGGAAATTTTTTTATATTCGGACTCACTTTTTCTTACTTCATCCATTATTTCATCCGATTTCAACATTTCTGCAATTATTTTTTCCTCTATTTCAAGTATTGCATTCTCTTCATACTTGATCTCCGAAACAAATCCCTGATATTCTCTATTGGATGTAGACTTGTTAAGCTGTTCTTTATATTTTGATATTTTTTCTCGAACCAAAAGTATTTCGCTCTCCAATTTTCGACGTACTTTTAAGTTTTCATCAAGTTTTTCTTTTGACTTATTAACTATATCAGCTTTATTATCCCGATCAATTTCAAGCATCTTTATTGTTTTCGGAATTTCGGAGATTCTGATATTTGTCTCGTTCACATTGTCATCAAATTGTTGAAGTTTAAATAATAGTTCCAGACCGTCTTTCAAAAAATGCTCCTTGAAAAGAATGGGCCTACCAGGATTCGAACCTGGAACCTACCGGTTATGAGCCGGTGGCTCTAGCCGTTGAGCTATAGACCCGATATGCTTGGAAGGTTAACAAAAATTGTGAAAAATGTCAAGAAGATTATTAAAAATGGGAGTGTAATTGTTCTGTGAATATGTGCATTTGCCCATAGTTCGATTTTGTTTGTATTTAAAAAACGAGAATAAGGTTCATATGGAGTAGTCTTGATTAGTAGGGGAAATTTTTATAAAATAAAAAAGTGTTTTTAATCGAAATAGAGGGTGAAATTGAGTATTGAAGAATATAATGAAAAAAGCATTAAAACTTTAAATTGGAAAGAACATATCCGAAAACGTCCGGGGATGTATGTCGGAAAATTGGGAGACGGTACTTCTCAGGAAGACGGGATTTATCTTCTCCTAAAGGAAGTGATAGATAATTCCATAGATGAACATATGATGGGGTTTGGGAAAAAGATAGAAGTTTCAATAAGTGATATATCCGTTAAGATAAGGGATTTCGGAAGGGGAGTTCCTCTTGGAAAAGTAAAGGACGTATCTTCCAAAATGAATACAGGAGCAAAGTATGATTCAAAAGTGTTTAAAAAATCGGTTGGTCTTAACGGAATAGGAATTAAAGCGGTAAATGCACTTTCCGAGAAATTTATTATTCGATCATTTAGAGACGGGGAGAAAAAGGAGATAGAGTATGAGAGGGGAAATGTTATTAACGATAAAGCACTTGAACAAGTAAATTCTCCAAACGGGACGGAAGTGATTTTTACTCCGGATAGGGAAATATTCGGAGATTACCATTTTATATCGGAATTTGTTGAAAATCAGATAAATTATTATGCTCATCTTAATTCCGGTTTGACTATTATTTTTAACGGGAAACGTTATTATTCAAAAAACGGACTTCTTGATCTCCTGAATTCAAAAATTGATAACGGTATAGTTTATCCGATTATTCATCTTGTCGGAGAAGATATTGAAGTGGCAATAACGCACGGCTACCATTACGGAGAGGAATATTACACTTTTGTTAACGGACAAAATACAATTCACGGCGGAACGCATTTGCAAGCATTCAGAGAGGGTTTTATAAAGACCGTTAGAGAATTTTATAAAAAAGATTTTGATGTATCGGATATTCGAACATCGATAATAGCCGCAATAAGTGTAAAAATCGAAGAACCGATTTTTGAATCACAGACGAAAACAAAACTCGGATCAAAAGAGATGAGTCCGGATGGTATGTCTTTAAGAAATTATATCGGTGATTTTTTGAAGAATTCATTTGATAATTATTTGCATAGGAACAAAAATGTTGCCGATCTTCTATTGTCAAAAATTCTTACTTCCGAAAAAGAGCGTAAAGCTATGTCCGGTATAAAAAAACTTGCAAGAGAAAGAGCAAAAAAAGCGAACCTTCACAATAAAAAATTGAGAGATTGCAGAATTCATTTTAATTCCAATAATGAAAGAAGAAGTGAAAGTACAATATTTATTACAGAGGGAGATTCAGCCAGCGGTTCCATTACAAAATCAAGAGATGTTCAAACTCAAGCCGTTTTCAGTTTAAAGGGGAAACCGTTAAATACATACACATTGTCCAAAAAAATAGTTTATCAGAACGAGGAATTTAATTTATTGCAAGCAGCCCTGAATATTGAAGACGGTATCGAAAACCTAAGATATAATAACATAATAATTGCAACTGATGCAGATGTAGACGGGATGCATATCAGGCTTTTGATAATTACATTCTTTATCAAATTCTTTCCTGAGGTTGTACGAAAAAATCATCTTTATATCTTGCAGACACCTTTGTTCAGGGTAAGAAACAAAAAGAATACCATCTATTGTTATTCGGAAGAGGAGAAGAATTTAGGGATTGAGAAGCTTGGAAAGAGTTGTGAAGTGACAAGATTTAAGGGACTCGGAGAGATATCTCCAAACGAGTTTAAAGGATTCATAGGGGAAAAAATCAAGCTTGAACCCGTATTAATAAACAAGGAGGGATCTGTTGCAAAGACACTTCAGTTTTATATGGGGAAAAATACACCTGAAAGACAGGAGTTTATAATTAAAAATTTAAAAGTAGAGGGTGATGTGCAGGTTGATAAAAAAGAGGTACCGGAGTCAGGGGAGATAATTTGATGAGTAATAAAACCGACATTGAGAATGGATTTGATGATAACCTAAAACTTCAACATGTAAAAGATATACCTGAACTTTATAAAAATTGGTTCCTTGATTATGCATCATATGTAATATTGGAAAGAGCTATACCTGAAATCTTAGATGGTTTTAAACCCGTTCAAAGAAGAATTTTGCATACTATGAAAAGGTTGGATGACGGTCGTTATAATAAAGTTGCAAATATTATAGGTTCCACTATGCAGTTTCATCCGCATGGAGATGCTTCGATAGGTGATGCTTTGGTATCTCTCGGACAGAAGGAGTTGTTGATTGATACTCAAGGTAATTGGGGAAATATGCTGACGGGAGATAGGGCGGCAGCTCCGAGATATATAGAAGCAAGATTATCAAAATTTGCAACTGAAGTGGTTTTTAATCCGAAAACAACAGAGTGGACTACTTCCTATGACGGCAGGAACAAAGAACCGGTTGTTTTGCCGGTAAAATTCCCCATATTGTTATACCTTGGAGCGGAAGGGATAGCTGTAGGACTTGCTTCAAAGATACTTCCCCATAATTTTAACGAATTAATCGAAGCTTCGATAGCATACTTGAAGGGGGAAGATTTTATTCTTCTTCCCGATTTTAGATCGGGAGGACTTGCAGATTTCTCAAAATATAATGAAGGATTGCAGGGCGGGAAGGTAAAGGTAAGGGCAAGAATCGAGAAAATTGATAAAAAGACAATTAAAATATCGGAAATCCCATTTGGGAAAACAACAACTTCTCTGATTGAATCCATTCTCCTTGCAAACGACAAAGGAAAAATAAAAATAAAAAAAATTGATGATAATACTTCCGATTCGATTGAAATAATCATAATTTTACCTTCCGGAATTTCCCCTGATAAATTTATTGATGCACTTTATGCTTTTACCGATTGTGAAGTTTCCATATCACCGAATTGCTGTGTGATAATGGATAAGCAGCCGAAGTTTCTGAGTGTAAAAGAGATATTGAAAATATCAACGGAAAATACTATCGGTTTATTAAACTTGGAACTTGAGATTAAGAAAAGGGAATTGGAAGATGCTTGGCATTTATCATCTCTTGAAAAGATTTTTATCGAAAACAGAATTTATATAGATATTGAAAATTGTGAAACATGGGAATCGATAATTGAGACCATTGACAAAGGTTTGGAACCTTTTAAGCCACTCTTAAAAAGATCCGTATTAAAGGAAGATATCGTAAAACTTACTGAAATTAAGATTAAGAGGATATCAAAATACGATTCTTTTAAAGCAGATGAATACTTAAAATCAATTGAGGAAGAATTGGAAAAAATTTGTGCATATTTAAAAGATATTAAAACTTATACGATAAACTTTTTCTTAAGAATAAAAGAAAAATACGGCGGAGAAAAAGGGAGGAGAACCGAAATAAGAAACTTTGATCAGATTGAAGCTGCAAAAGTTGTTGTTGCAAATAAAAAACTGTATGTTAATAAGAAAGAGGGCTTTTTCGGATTTTCTCTTAAAGGAGATGAATTTGTTAAAGAGTGTTCCGATATTGACGAAATTATTATTTTTATGAGAGATGGCACATTCCTTGTTAAGAAAGTTGAAGAAAAATCCTTTGCCGGAAAAGATATAATTCATATTGATGTCTACAGCAGAGGAGATGAGAGAACTATTTACAATGTTATTTATCAAGACGGGAATGATGGTCGCAATTACATGAAAAGATTTCCCGTGAAATCGGTTACCAGAGATAGGATATACAATATCACAAAAGGAACTCCGAATTCCAAGATCCTTTATTTTACTGCAAATCCCAACGGTGAAGCGGAGAAAGTAAAAATATTCTTGAAACCGAAAAAAAGGTTAAGAACTTTGCAGATAGATCTCGATTTTGCCGAACTTTCAATAAAGGGGAGAAATTCTCAAGGTAACATATTAACTAAGAATGCGATTTCCAAAGTTCAATTGAGAGAAACAGGTATCTCTACTCTCGGTGGAATTAAACTATGGTTCGATCACGCAGTTAACAGGCTAAACGGTGATGAAAGAGGGGAGTATCTCGGTGAGTTCTCGGGAGATGATCGAATTGTGGAAATATCAAAAGAGGGTAAGGTAAAATTGTATAATTTTGATATATCAAACCATTTTTCAGATGAACCTGTAGTGCTTGAGAAGTATGATACGGAAAAAGTTTTTACTGCCGTTTACTATGATGCCGATCAGAAATATTTTTATTTAAAAAGGTTCAAAGTGGAAAAAAATGATAAAATCATTAGGTTTGTAGGAGATAATCCGGAGTCAAAACTTGTTGTGGTTACGGATAATACAAATCCTAAATTTTTTGTTGAATTCGTTGGTAAGAACAGAAAAAAGAGGGGCGAATATATTGACGGAGAAAAGTTTATTGCGGTGAAAGGAATCTTTGCACGTGGAAAAAGGATTTCAACACATGAAATTGATTCTGTAAAGTTGATCCCGAATAATGAACCAAAGGATATTAAAGAAAGTAAAGAGTATTCACAAAAAGATCTGTTCTAAATTTTTTGCCAATCGGGTTTGTTCCGGTACACCCATTTATAGTAGTCTCTT
>CAYRAO010000024.1:0-39782 GCA_964422395.1 uncultured Clostridia bacterium | reverse complement strand
CATTCTCTTTTTTAGGTGTGTATACTTTTTCTATTATTTCTTTATTGCGAACTTTTATTTTAAATTCAGGTGAAGGAAAATTCTTTTTGTTAAAGCTATTTAACTCTTCAAGTAATTCCTTTTCAAATTGAGTGTTTTTATTTTTAAAAATAAAATCTCTTAATGCCCGTGTAATTCTATTAAGTTCAGTCTTTAAATTATCAAAATCAACTGTTCCTATTTTTACATTGGAAATTAATGAATTAAAAGCTGAAATATCTACACCGATAGCATGTATTCCAAGTTCATTTGCCTGAACCATAGTCGTTCCGCTACCGGAAAAAGGGTCTAAAACAATATCACCCTTATTAAAATAAATCTCTTTCTTGAAATTATCAGTGTGATTATCAATAAAGTATTCCACCAATTGAGGAATAAATTTCCCTTTGTATGGGTGAAGTCGGTGAATATGTTTTGTAGTATCTTTTTCCTTTAGGTTATCAAATGATAACGCCCAATTTAGATCTTTCCCTAATTTTTCACGCCAATTGCTCTCTCTTTGCCCATTATAGCTTTTATAATAAGTTATCAAGTCATATTTTTTTACAGCAATTGTTCCGTTATTTCCATATTTTTTAACTTTCCCATATTGAATTAAATAAGATATATTTGCAGTAGTAACATTTTTTTTCAAATGGCTACTTGCCCATTCGCTGGCTTCTTTTATTGATAACAATTCACTCATTTTAAATTCTCTCTAAAATAAAATGCTCTTTTCTGCAAACAACCACTAACTCCTCCAAATAAAAACAAGGGACTCTTTTTTCACTTAAGAACTTATTATATACTCCAAATTTAAAAATTTCAATATTTTTTACAATATTTTATCTTTAAATCTTCCGGACTTAATTAATCTGATAATTTAAATTATCGTGGACAAATAAAGACTTTTCAAATCAATAAAACTCCTTCACTCTTTTTTAAAAGGCGGTGTTTCGGTAATTCCGGATAAGGAGACTCTCGTTACAAGCGGAATAAAACCGTTTTTTCTTGATTCCCTATATACAAAATCGGCATTATCAACAGAGATACAATAATCTACCGTAAATACCGGAATTTTGTAAGTCAAATATTTTTATAATGGTCTTGACACACCAGACCACTATAGTAAATATATCTTTGAAATCAAATTGACATTCCGATACTATTATGAAAATATGATATTGATTATGTAAAGTTATGAAAAGGAGGAAGTATGATTGTTTCTACGACAGACAGCATTCCAGGTAAGGATATTAAAGAAGTTCTCGGTGTGGCAAGAGGAAATGTAGTTAGGGCTAAACATATCGGAAAAGATATAATGGCAAATTTAAAAGGGTTGGTCGGAGGAGAAATAACCCAATATACCGAATTGATGACCGATGCCCGTGACCAAGCCGTCGAACGGATGATCGCAGACGCTCAGAAAATGGGGGCAAATGCTATTGTCAACGTTCGGTTTGTTACAAGCATGATAGCACAAACAATGTCTGAACTTCTGGCTTACGGAACGGCTGTAAAAATATAAGTTAAGTAATAATAGATCACATGTTTCTTTGTTCACCATAAACGGTCGGATAATTTGCAGTGAAAAATTAACACATCGAGTATTATAGGGAGATAATTATGTCGAAAAAAATCAATAGAGCCACTCCTATTCTGGTAACCGGTGGAACCGGATACTTAGCTTCGTGGATCATTAAGCTATTACTTGATGAAGGCTTATGCGTTAGAGCTACTGTCAGAGATAAATCAAATATGGAGAAGAACAAACACCTAATTAAATTAGGGGATGAAAATAAAGGCAGTCTGGAACTTTTTGAAGCTGATTTATTGGAAGACGGAACTTTTGACAAAGCGATGAATGATTGCGAACTTGTATTCCATACCGCATCACCATTCAAAATATTGGGAATTAAAAATCCTCAAAAGGAATTAATAGATCCGGCTTTGAAAGGGACTAATAACGTCCTTTATTCGGTTAATAAAACTTCGAGTGTCAAGCGAGTAGTGATGACATCAAGTACGGCGGCAATTTATGGTGATGCAAGTGAAACAACAAACAAACCGCTTGATGAAAAATCGTGGAATACGACAAGCAGTATAAAAAATATGCCTTACCTTTTTTCTAAAAGATTAGCGGAAGAAAAAGCTTGGGAAATTGTAAAATCACAAAACAGGTGGGATCTGATAACAATGAATCCGGGTCAAATAAACGGTCCCTCTCTTTCAAAAAGAACCGATTCCACCAGTATTGATTTTATGCTATCCATGTTAAATGGTAAATATAAATACGGATTGCCGGATTTGACTTACCCCCTTGTTGATGTAAGGGATGTAGCAAAAGCCCACCTACTCGGTGCATTTACACCAAATGCAAGCGGAAGACATATTTTGGCTGTTGATAATCCTTTATCATACTTGGAAATTGCTAAAACATTAAAAGATGTTTACGGTGATAAATATCCCGTACCCACCCGAAACGTTCCGAACATCATTATGTATTTGATCGCTCCTTTTATGAAAATAAAGTGGAGTTATTTAAAAAACAATCTTGGAATCAAACCTCAAGTTGATAATTCATACGGTAAAAAAGACTTGGACATCCGTTACATGTCCGCCAAGAAAACAATCCTTGATCATGCCGAACAAATAATTAATGACGGACTAATCTAAACAATAATAACGATATGTAACATAGTTAATCTTCCAATAACGATCTGTATTCCTTGTTTTTTTTCATCAGTTCGTTATGAGTACCGGATGCTATCAGTTTTTTTTCATTTAGGAACAACACCTTTGATGCGGCTTTAATCGTAGATAACCTGTGACTAATAAGGATAAGTGTTTTATTCTTTACCATTTTCGGAAGTAAATCGAAAATACCATGTTCGGTTTTTTTATCAAGAGCTGATGTAGGTTCATCCAGAATGAATATATCGGGATTTCTTACCAATGCTCTCGTTAGCGACAACCTCTGTCTTTGCCCTTCCGACATGTTAACCCCTTTTTCTCCCAACTTTTCTCCATATTTATTAGGAAGCGTCTCGATAAAATCATCAATTCCGGCAACTTTTGCCGCCTTTTTCACCTCTTCATCGGTGGCTTTTTCATTGCCGTATTTTAAATTTTCCATAACGGTTCCAGACAGTATTGTCGGATTTTGAGAAACATATCCGATCCGCCTCCTAAGAGACTTAAGACAATAATCAAATGCAGGCAGATTATCAAACAGTATTTCCCCTTCATCCGGTTTATAAAAATTCAATATTAAGCTGATAAGAGTTGTCTTCCCCACCCCGCTTGGTCCTACAACGGCAAGCCAATCTCCTTTATTAACTTTAAACGAAACTTTCGAAAGGACCTCTTCTTCTCCGCCATATGCAAAAGTAACATTTTTAAACTCAATCTCTCCCTTTAACTCTTTCACTTTTTTTCCTGTTTCAATATTGTTCTCAGGAACAATATCAAATAACGCAGATACCCTCTCAAGTGATGCTAACGCTCGTTGCAGATTTATATTTGCAGTTGCCATAAATTGTGCAGGCCCATAAACATATCCGATATAAGACTGAAATGCGAAGAGTGAACCGAGACTCCATTCACCGTTTATAATCCAGTATCCACCTACAAGAAGGACTATAAATCTGGCAATATCAGGAAAAAAACTAATGAGTATCCCTGAGACAGAACCTAACGTTGAATTTTCAAGCCCGATATCCACTGATTTTCTAAGATTATTCATTATGGTATTTACCGTCTTTTTTTCAGAAGAGAATGCTTTTATAAGTGATGTCGTAGATAGAGACTCCTGAACAGACCGGTGTACCTTTGCATGTTGTTCCATTCCGTGATGACTGAGGATTTTTGATTTTTTTGCAAAAAATTTTACAACTATCACCATTCCGGGAAGGACAAACATCACAACAAGAGCCAACTGCCACTTCAGATAGAATAAAAGGGCAACACCACCGATGAAACGGAATAACGAACTGATAAGATAGACAATTGTACTGGAAAAAAACCATCTGATCCCGCCTGCATCCGACATAAGTCTCGACATAAGATAACCGGTGTCCTTGGAATCAAAAAAAGATTTAGGTAAATGCAATGTATGATTTATAAGAGTATGCTGTATATCAAGTGTTACCTCCTGCTCAAACCGGCTAAACCAGAATCTTTGAAATGCCGAAAGGAGTTTTAAAATAAGTTTTAGCCCCGTTATAAAAAGTACCGTTATCAGAAGAAATTCCATCTGCTTTCCAAGAATTACTTTGTCAATAAGGAACCTATTGATAAGAGGAGTGGGGAAACCGAGTATTGCAACGATAAAAATAATCACCGCTCCGGTAATCCCCTTTTTCCAAAACTTTTTTATAAACGGGATGAGGTTTTGAAGATTTTTTTTTGTACTTCTTCCCTTCTCTTTACCGGAAACAGGGTCATCGGGCAATTCCCTTTTCAGTGCGTTTTTAAAATATGAGAGCCAAGAATACATGAAAAGATTATACGAGATTCACGAGGAAAACAAAATACAAAAGCATTACAAAAACAACAGCATACATAAAACAATGTTTATTTTGCTTGGACAAGTAAACGGTTAATATGTTTAAATTTAAGGAAGCGAATTTATTGAAATTAGGTTCCTTTATCCGCCAGACCCCAATAACGGATCGAAGGTTTTTTGGAGAATCACATGGTCATGATTACAAACCTTCGATCCGTTACCGAACGTTAACTTATTTTTTTTCAAGTTTAATACTGACTTTTAGTTCCTTGTTACTTTTCACATAAATACTATTCCGTATAGATTCATATCCGGGCTTTAAAACTTCGATAGTATGCTTACCTTTTTTTAAGTTAAAATTATTGATAATTCCATTTGTAGGAGCAATTCCCCAAAACTTCCCGTCAACATAAATAGAAGCCTCAGCGGGAGTCACTTCAAGAACCACTCTTGAGTATTTTTCCGAAGAAACCGGTCTTGATTTATCTTTAGGAACACTTTTCTCTTTTACGACCCCGTATTTTTCACTTCTAATCGGTGGACGGGTACGTACAGGAACTCTATTTTTAGTAACATGTCTACTTATGACGGCATCATCAGGTCTCAGATCAAACTTTATTGTAATTTTTTTCATATCATATCTGGTTAGATCAATTTCCTCTTCATAGTAACCCTCTTTTTTAATTACAAGTTCGTTTCTTGCAGACCTAAGTTTTAATGCCGATGCCCGTGTTGAAAACTCATAAGCCTCTCCTACAAATCTCCCGTTAAGAAGAACGTGAGCATCATCCGGATTTACCTTAAGTACAATACTATAATTCCCATAACTGTATTCACTGTCCCAATCCGAGGGAAAGTGAAACGAACATGCCGGTAGCAGTAGTGTGACCGCAATAATTATCAGATAAAACATTTTCTTCATTTTATTCTCCTTTATCTACTCTTATACATTTTAAACCCTATTAATGTCAATACCATTTTATTAAAGCAATTTTGATACCAACCGAGCAATTAAATTGTGTCACAAAATTGTGACACATCTTTAACGCAAGAAAAAAAATGATTTATTCTAATTCTGACAATAATTCGATCATTTTTTTTGATTCAATGTAGAAATAATTCTCACAGTACCATGCTCTATGCACTTTTCAAAATTATCTATTGCAGAGTAATGATCAACACTTTTCAGAATCATTCCATCTCGAAATTTAGTTTCAGTATCCCAAATTAGTTCGATAAAAAGATTTTTAAATTTACTTCTTCCTTTAATAATTTTCACAGATTTATCAATCTCATTCTTGATATAAAAAAGCCAACTTTCACATTCTACTAAATTCGATTTAACCTTTTCGTTAGATTTAAATTTGGACATGAGTATTTTTGCTTTTTTTACATTTCCTATATCAATGTTACATTTGATTATAATTTCGACAATTCTTCCTATATATCTTCTGACTTTTTCAAGCCCATAAGGGTCAGTGTAGTTAATCGGATTGTTGTTAACAAATGCAAACATGTTTAATCCGCCATTTAACCCAATTGGATCTTCGTTGAGGAATCTTCCCAAGTCCGGTTTGTAGTAACGATTGTAGTAATAATACATTCCCGATTCATTATCAAAATACTTGGATTGAAAACCAAGATTGCCCGCTGAATTTCCTGTCTGATTAATTGTATTTCCAAACACATCATAAGTCTTGGTTTCCGCAATTGTCCATTCCCAATCCCCATGCTTATATGTCGTTGTAATATCGGCAGGTAACACATCTGTCGGATAATGCTCATACTTTATCATCCTGTTTTCAGAACTATAATAATACTTCTTGGTTTCTGTTGTTAAAACATTCTTCTCCTCAATCAAATTCCCATCCGCATCATAAGTATATTTGGTACTCCAATTCAAGAAATTATTGTTTAATTCGGTTACATATCCGGCAGCATTATAAGTAAATCCTCTATCTACCGCTCCATATCATTTATAATGAATTTCAAGGCTGAAGCTTCAACAATCCTTTCACCTCCATTCGGTAAAAGAATTTTAGTCAGAACAGGATATTTTGAATCCCACACATATGTTTTTTCGAATACACCTCTTTTGTCAGTGGTCATCAATCCCCTGTTATTATATGAGAAATTTCGTTTTTTCCCGTCAGGATAAGTAACTTGTATAATGTTTCCTTCGGAGTCAGTAGTGATATTGGTTTCTCTTCCGGTTGAATCTTTTACTTTATTAACGGGAGGCACGAAATGATCAAATTTCGTATCGTTAGTGCAGGAGATACCCGCGAAAGTGATATCTTTGAATAATTTTACGATAGTAAAAGTAATCATGGCAGAGATATTCCTCTCCATTAGGATGATTTAGAGTCTTTTATGATATAGATAATTGAATAGGCAAGATTATTGAAGTATAATTGGGGACAATCAATGGGGTTTTAAAATGAACTACAATTTTGAAGAAATTGAAAAGAAATGGCAGAAAATTTGGGAAGAGAAAAAAACATTCAAAGCTGTTGCAGGGAAAAAAGACGAAAATTTCTATTGCCTTGAAATGTTCCCTTACCCTTCCGGCAAGATCCACATGGGACATGTTAGAAACTACTCAATAGGTGACGTTATTGTAAGATTTAAAAAAATGACGGGGTTAAATATACTCCATCCGATGGGATGGGATGCTCTCGGACTCCCTGCCGAGAATGCTGCAATAAAAAATAAATCCCACCCTGAAGATTGGACTGTCTCAAACATCGAGTATATGAAGACACAACTGAAAAGAATGGGATTCGGATACGACTGGGAAAGAGAACTTGCCACGTGTAATCCCGCATATTATAAATGGAATCAGTATATCTTCATTAAAATGTTTGAGAAAGGGTTGGCATATAAAAAGAAATCCGAAGTAAATTGGTGTCCATCCTGTAAAACAGTTCTAGCAAACGAACAAGTGATAGACAACAAGTGTTGGAGATGTGATTCCGAGGTTGATCTTAAAAAACTTAACCAGTGGTTCCTTAAGATAAGAAACTATGCGGAAGAACTTCTAAGTTCTCATTCCGAGCTTATAAGTTGGCCGTCAAAAGTACTCTCCATGCAAAAAAACTGGATCGGAAAAAGCAAGGGTGCTTCGGTTAAATTTAAGGTTGAGGGGACGGAACACGAAATTGATATTTTCACAACAAGACTTGATACCATATTCGGATCCACTTTTTTTGCAATGTCAGTGAAACATCCGCTTGTGAACGATCTTATTAAAAATAATCCAAAAAAAGATAAAATAGAAAAATTCGTTAAAGAAATTTTAAAAGAGAGCAGGGAAACAAGAGAGCAAACGGAAAAAAAAGGTATATTTACCGGAAAATATGCAATCAATCCGTTTAACGGTAAAAAAATACCAATCTGGCTCGCCAATTTCGTACTTATAGAATATGGAAGCGGGGCTATAATGTCGGTTCCTGCACATGATGAAAGAGATTTCGAATTTGCAAAAAAATATGATATACCCATAAAACGTGTGATTGTTGAAGATTACAAAAAAAGTTATCCGGAAGAAGTGAAAGAGGTCTTTTGTGATAAAGGTTTTGTCATTAATTCAGGTGAATACTCCGGATTGACTACTTCCGAAGCCGTAAAAAGAATGGGGGATTTTTTAAATGAAAAAAACCTTGGAAAAATTGAAACCCAGTACCGAATAAGAGATTGGGGAATTTCAAGACAGAGATATTGGGGAACACCTATTCCCATAGTTTACTGTGATAAATGTGGAATTGTACCCGAAAAGATTGAAAATCTTCCGGTTGAGCTGCCAAGAAAAACAGATTTTACACATAGTGGAGGATCTCCTCTTGAAAAAAATGATGAATTTAAAAATACAGTTTGCCCAGTTTGCGGAGGAGACGCACTAAGAGAAACAGATACAATGGATACATTTTTTGACTCTTCCTGGTATTACTTCAGATATGCCGCTCCATCCGACGAATTCCCTTTTAACAGTGATGAGATCGGCAGTTGGATGCCTGCCGATCTATACATCGGAGGAGTGGAACATGCTATCTTGCATTTGATATACGCAAGATTCTTCACCAAAATTTTTAGAGATTTCGGATGGACGGATATTTCCGAACCGTTTCCAAGACTACTGGCACAAGGAATGGTTACCCTCGGCGGAAGTGCAATGTCTAAATCCAAAGGGAATGTAGTCGATCCTGACGGGCTTATAAATAAATTCGGTGCAGATACCGTAAGGCTTTTCATCCTCTTTGCCGCTCCACCTGAAAAAGGATTGGAATGGAGCGATAAAGGTGTGGAGGGAGCAAACAGATTTCTCATGAGAATATGGAACCTTTTTCATGCCAATCTTGAAATAATAAGATCTAAAGAAACACACAACCCTGAAAAAGATCTCACAAAAGAAATACTCATAAAACTAAACCGGACTATAAAAAAAGTTACGGAAGATATTGATCGGAGATACCATCTAAACACTGCAATTGCAGCACTTATGGAATTTTTCAATAAAATCAGCAGTTCAGCTGAGAAGATCAGAGAAGAAGACCCCGGTCTGTTCAGTCATATTTTTGATGTGTTTCTAAAGATGTTATCTCCATTTGCTCCCCATTTTACTAATGAATTGTGGTCTAAATTAGGTAAAAAAACAATTTTGGAAGAAGAAAAATGGCCGGAGTGGGACGAATCTCACTTGACGTCCCAAAACGTAAATATCATGGTTCAGATAAATGGAAAGATCAGAGATAAAATTATAGTACCGATGGATGAATCGGAAAAAAATGTAGAATCTATAGCGCTGGCTTCGGAAAAAGTTATCACCCGGCTTGATGGAAAAGAGATTATCAAAGTAATATTCATCAAGAACAGAATGATAAGTTTTGTAGTAAGATGAAAAAGATAATAATCTATACATTAACACTTTCTTTAATGTCTGTGTTTTTCGGATGCGGGTATAAAGTATCGGGATCGGGAAAATACCTTCCCAATGATATTAAAACCATTGCAATACCGGACTTCAAAAATAGAACGACAAGGGCTGAGGCCGAGCAGTTTGTGACGTATGCAATAAGGGATGAGTTTATTAAAAGAAGTTCTATGAAACTTGTCAATCAAACATCCGGAGCAGATGCACTCCTTGAAGGCGAAATAGTTAAATTTTCAGTAAATCCTCTCTCCTATTCCTATATAGGATCCACAAATCAATACACCGTTACAATCATACTTAACGTAAAACTTATCAATCTCAAGGACAATTCCGTGATTTATGCAAATAAAAACATCTCTTTTTCAGAAGACTACGAGATAGAAAACGGAGATTTTTTCTCTCAAGAATCGGAGGCAATTCAGAAAATATCGGAAAAATTTGCTAAAGGGGTAGTCTCCGCACTATTAGAAAATTACTAATGCCAAACTTCTCTTTCTTCGATTTTCACAACTCTCTTGGAAACAAAGATATAGTCAGACCGGTGAATTTCTTTTACGGTTTTAATGAATTTATGGGTGAAGTGTTGATCAAAAAAATATCATCCGATTTCCTCGAAGAAAAGAGCGATTTCAATTTCAAACGATTTTATTTTGATTCCGATGACGATCATACATGGGAAAAAGTAATTGAAGCGGCTAAAAGTTCAAGTTTTTTTCTCCAATCAAGAAAACTCCTCATTGCAACAATCAGAGATCAGAAGAAAATAATCCCGACCAAAAACGATGCTAAAATTATTTCGGAATATGTAAAAAATCCTAACCCGAATACCATACTCATAATTTACCTCTCTTTGAACGTTACGATGGACGATTTTAAAAATCTGAAGAGAAGCAAGATCACAAAGTTTATTAATATGCTTGGAACCGGATCGGTTAACAACGTGGATCTTGACGGTATTACAAACAGAGAAGCAAGAGAATATATAAAATCATATCTGAAATCACACGGTATTTCAATCACGGCAAGTGCCGTTGAAAAACTGCTTGAAATGAAGGGAGATGATTTTATTTCCATCCTTCATCAGTTAGACAAGATGGTTATTGCAGACATAAACGATAACAGTATAGATGCTGAGGATATAGATGAAGTTGTAACCGGAATTGAAGCCCATAGTATTTGGGATCTTACCGAATCAATTGAAAAAGAGGATACGAAACAGTACTTGAAAATTCTTAAATATCTTTTCACAAACGGAATAAAACCTACATTAATCATAGGAACTCTCATAACTCATTACAATAAAATATTCACGGCAAAATTTCTTTTGGAGAGAAATTTTCCAGTCACCGATATTGGAAAAGTTCTAAATCAGCCAACTTTTTTTTTAAAAAGATTTATCAACCTTGTAAACGGTTTTAATTCCCGAAAACTTAAAAAAATACTGAAAATCGTTTACAAACTGGACTATGAATCAAAAACCATCGGGGAAGGTTCGGCAAAACTTCTTCTGGAAAACTTTATCTTTCAAATAAAAAAATAGTATCCTTCTCCAGCTTCCTTGGCCAATACTACACTTAAAGATTTTGGATATATTTATGCATGGATTCGGCGGCAATTTTTCCATCACCCATTGCAAGAATAACCGTTGCCCCACCCCTTACAATATCACCACCGGCAAATATATCAGGTCTTGAGACCGATTGCATATTATCATTAACAACAACTGTTCCCCATGCGGTAAATTCTAATTCCGGCAAAGCTTGCTGAATTAGAGGATTCGGTGCCGTCCCTATGCCAACAACTACAACATCAACATCCAAAAGATACTCGGAACCCGATATCGGTCTGGGTCTCCTCCTCCCCGAATCATCAGGCTCTCCTAATTCCATTTTTTGAATATTTATCTGTTTTACTCTTCCCGTTTCATCACCTATATATTCAATCGGGTTGTTAAGATTCAAGAACTCAACCCCTTCCTCTTTCGCATGATGTATCTCTTCTACCCTTGCAGGCATCTCGGCTTCCGACCTTCTATAAACTATCATCGCTCTATCCGCTCCAAGCCTTTTTGCAGTTCGCACGGAATCCATCGCAGTATTTCCACCACCTACGACAACAACATTTTTCCCTCTCACAATCGGTGTGTCATATTCCGGAAACTTGAATGCTTTCATAAGATTCACACGTGTAAGATACTCATTTGACGAAAATATATTAATAAGGTTCTCGCCCGGAATATTCATGAATTTCGGCAACCCCGCTCCGCTTCCGATGAAGAAAGCCTTAAATCCTTCCGCTTTCAGATCCTCAAAGGATACCGTCCTTCCGACGATAAAATTGTTTACAAATTTTACCCCCATTTTCTTTAGGTTTTCTATCTCAACCCTCATTATCTCTTTTGGCAGTCTAAATTCAGGTATTCCGTAAACAAGAACCCCTCCGTATTCATGAAGAGCTTCAAAAATAGTAACATCGTAACCATACTTGGCAAGCTCTCCTGCAGTTGTCAAACCGGAGGGACCTGATCCAACTACCGCAACTTTTATATTGTTAGGTTCACCCACTTCAGGGATAGACATTTTGCCGCTCAGCCTTTCGGTATCGGCAGTAAATCTTTCAAGATTTCCAATTGCAACCGGTGGCTGACCTAATTTATTGTATATACATCTCTCTTCACACTGGGTCTCTTGCGGACAAACTCTTCCACATATAGCAGGAAGAGCATTAGTACTTTTAAGAACTATTGCAGCCATCGCCATATCACCCTTCTCAATCTGCTTTATAAAACCTGGAATATTTATATTTACAGGACATCCGGATATACAGGTAGGTGTAGGACAATCAAGACACCTTTTTGCTTCCAACAATGCTTCTTCGGGAGAAATCCCGTTGTTTACTTCAAAAAAATTGGTAGCCCTGACCTCAGGACTATTCTCCGACATCTTTACTCTGACACCTTTAACTCTCTCTTTTGCACTAATTGAATTTCTGAGTTCCTCTCTCCATTCCAAAGATCTGTCTTTCTTAAGTTCTTTATAATTCACACTCATTTTGTACCTCCGAAAGATTCCTCAAGACTTTTCTGATACGCTTCTCTTTCCAAATCAACATATGCACCAAGTCTTCGAAGCATCTCATCAAAATCCACCTCATGAGCATTGAATTCAGGTCCGTCAACACAGACAAATTTTGTTGAACCGCCTACCGTAACTCGGCAAGCTCCGCACATCCCGGTTCCGTCAACCATTATCGTATTGAGACTTGCAAGAGTATGTATGTTGTATTTTTTGGTCAGGAGAGCAACAAATTTCATCATCACGGCAGGTCCGATAGTAACCACTTCATCGACACCTTCTCTTTTGATCACATGCTCAACTCCGGCAGTAACCAATCCTTTTGTTCCCGAACTACCATCATCTGTATAAACAAGAACTTCATCGGCAAACTCTCTCATCTCTTTTTCAAGAATAATCAAGTCTTTGTTCCGAGCAGCAAGGATAACTATCAGTTTATTTCCTGCTTCCTTAAAAGCTTTTGCTATCGGATAAAGAGGTGCAATTCCGACCCCTCCGCCGGCAGCAACTATAGTTCCTACTTTTTTAATATGAGTGGGTAGTCCGAGAGGACCGACAATATCCGTTACCTCTTCCCCCTCCCGTATGGTAAAAAATTTATGTGATGTAACTCCAACTTTCTGAATGATAAGTGTTATCGTCCCTTTTACAGGATCCGAATCCGCTATTGTAAGAGGTATTCGCTCTCCTTTTTCTCCAAGTTTCACTATGACAAACTGACCGGCTTTTCTACTTTTCGCTATCCTATCAGCCGTTATTACAAGTTTCACGACATTTTCCGATAAAACTTCGCGCTGAACAATTTTATACATGAATGTCCTCCGTAAAAAGGAATACAATATCAAAAATTTTATGATAATTCAATTAATTTTCGATAATACCTGTTAAAATAATAATTTTTCATCCCAAATTTCACAGGAGATCAATTACACATTTGATTTTTTTGATATGTACATTCCGTTACACTTTAACTATAATATTGTTAAACTCGGTTACGGAGGCTAAAATGATTTATGTTAAAAACAAAATTGCCTTGACTGTTTCGTGTGTTATTTCAATCTTTCTGTTTATCTCTTCATGTACAACCGTACCCATAACAGGAAGAAAAAGGATTGCATTACTCCCTTCTGCAAACTTAGCTACAATGGCACTTCAGAGTTATCAAACTCTTCTCAAGAAATCAAAACTTTCAAGAAACCCAAAGCAAATTGCTGCCATTAAGAGAGTTGGAAATAAAATCGCGAAGGCTGCAGAAGCATTTATGAGGGAGGAGGGGCTTAAAAAGCAGCTGAAAAATTTCAGATGGGAATTTAACCTTATAGATGACCCGAAAACCGTCAATGCTTTTTGCATGCCGGGGGGTAAAGTTGCCGTATATACCGGAATTCTTCCCATTGCAAAAAATGAAACAGGTCTCGCGGTTGTTATGGGTCATGAAGTTGCTCATGCAATTGCAAAACATGGAAACGAGAGGATGAGCCAGGTACTTCTGGTAGAGTTGGGAGGTGTAGCTCTTGACGTTGCATTAAAGGATAAACCGAATGAAACCCGAACTTTATTCAAACTTGCATATGGAGTAGGAGCACAACTCGGATTACTTCTCCCCTACAGCAGGACTCATGAAAGTGAAGCCGACCATATAGGTTTAATACTTATGAGCAGAGCCGGATATGATCCTGTTGCCGCTCCGGAGTTTTGGAAAAGAATGTCAAAAATAGGAGGGGGGAAAAGACCTCCGACTTTCTTATCTACACATCCCTCACCAAGAAAAAGGGTAAAAAGATTGCAAAAACTGATACCGGAAGTGAGAAGAAAATATTTTAAGAAAAAGTAAATTTTTTTTGTTTTTCTGATACTATAAGAAAATATTTAATCCTTCTGTGTATTAGATTTATTATTTCACTGCCCATTAAACACTTTCCAATATATCCTATAAAGTTGATTTATCTGGAAAAGTCTGCTATATTAATACATAATGAGACTTAATAAACAGCAGATAGAACGGTTGGCATTTAGATTGGTCAAGGAATTACTATCTGAAAATATAATACTCACTGAAGACAAAGAAAAAATGGTTACGGAAACAGAGACGGTGATAACCAGGGAACTGGAGAAAGAGGATATTCTTGATGATAAAGTAAAGGATATATTAAAAGAGAAACTCAGTGAAATAAGAAATACCAACATAGATTATTATGAAATGTTTAAGATGGTCAAATCCAAGCTTGCGGAGCAGGAGGAGATCATTTTATGACCTTTAAACTCTCTAGAAATAAAGTAAATTTTCTCGCTTCGCTTTTAACCGAATATATAAAAAATAACGAAGATCTTGACTATAACGGTGATATAGGTGATGTCAGAATGAAGATTTTCCATATCATCATGGATGAGCTTAGAGTTTTTAATAGAATTGAAGAAGATGCAAAAGAGAGGGTCAGGTCTCAAAAAAGATCGGTGCCTGAAGGATCAAGAGAATGGGAAATTCTCTTTAGAAAATACGCTTTTGAAGAACTCGAAAGGTTAGGAAAGATTTGGTGAATCCGGCAATTACAGAACGTTGTTTACAGATTCCAGTCATTTTTTTCTAAAGCAAAGAGCAGGATTTTTAATAAATTTACAATTTCCATTATTCTAAATTTCTTGTTTTTTGGAAAATCAAAATTTATTGTTAATAATAAATTTATGTGCTATTATGAACAATTAAATTTTAGGGACTAAATATGGGCATAATTAAAATCAAAAAAGGTTTAAAACTTCCGATTAAGGGTGATCCTAATCAAATTATCTCGGAAGGAAAAAGTGTAAAAAAAGTTGCACTCATCGGTTATGACTATCCCGGTATGAAGCCAACTCTGAAAGTTTCAGTTGGAGATAATGTTAAAACGGGACAAGTTTTATTCGTTGACAAAAAAACGGAGGGGATTAATTATACATCCCCCGGAACCGGAACCGTTGTATCTATCAACAGAGGTATCAAGAGAGTTTTCGAATCAATTATCATTGAATTGAAAAATGAAGATAAGATCAAATTCAGATCATACTCTCGTGAAAAACTTGATTCTCTTAAAAGAGAAGAGGTAAAATCTCTTCTTATTGAATCCGGTCACTGGACTTCCTTGAGAGAAAGACCATACGGCAAAGTAGCAAATCCTTCCGTTACGCCCCATTCCATATTCATTACCGCAATGGATACTAATCCGTTGGCTCCTTCCATAGAAAAGATTATTGAAGGAAAAAAAGAAGATTTGAATAACGGATTAAAGATATTGTCTAAGCTCACCGATGGGAAAATTTATTTCTGCAAATCTCCGACAGACAAAATTGAGATTGATAATATTCCCTCTGTTTCGGTTAAAGAATTTTCAGGACCCCATCCGGCAGGACTTGCAGGTACTCACATCCATTTTATTGATCCTGTTCATGCTAATAAAAAAGTTTGGCATATAGGAATACAGGATGTTATCGCAACATCCAAACTTTTTACATCAGGTCAACTGTTTCTCGAAAGAATAATATCAATTGCAGGTCCATCCGTTAACAAACCGAGACTTTTAAAAACCAGAATCGGAGCATCAATCCTCGATTTGGCAAAAAATGAATTACGAGAAGGGGAAAACAGATTACTCTCGGGATCTGTTTTTGACGGCAGAACCGCCGATAATGTGACAGGGTATCTTGGAAGGTTCCATCAGCAGATAACAGCATTAAGAGAAGGTAAAGAGAGAAAATTTTTCGGGTGGTTAGGACTTGGATTTAAACAATATTCGGTTAAGAACATACTCGTATCTTCACTTTTTAGAAAGAAAAAATTTGACTTCACAACTTCTCTTGAAGGTGGAAAAAGATCAATAATACCTGTAGAAAATTATGACAGAGTAATGCCTCTTGATATTATTCCGACCTATCTTCTGCGTGCTCTTGCCGTAGATGATGTTGAAGAAGCGGAGAAACTCGGATGCCTTGAACTCATTGAAGAGGATCTTGCTCTCTGTACATTTGTTTGTGCTGCAAAGAACGATTACGGCACCTATTTGAGGAATAATCTTACATTGATAGAAAAGGAAGGATAATGAAATTTTTAAGAAAATTTTTAGATAATCAATCAAAACATTTCGAAAAAGGTGGGAAACTCGAAAAGTTAGGTCCGTTGTGGGAAACGGTCGATTTTTTCCTCTATACTTCCGGAGAAGTAACAACCGAACCTGCATTTGTAAGAGATGCAATCAACCTTAAACGGATGATGATGGTTGTGGTTTACGCCCTAATACCCGCAACACTTTTTGCTTTTTACAATACCGGACTACAGATAAATATTGAACTCGCAAATCTCGGTAAGAGTGCAATCGGAGGGTGGAGAGGAAGTGTTGTAGCTCTGCTTGGCTCCGGCTATGATGCAGGCAGTATTATTTCGAATGCAATTATCGGGATGCTCTATTTTTTACCGGTTTATTTTGTTTCGTTCGTAATAGGAGCATTGTGGGAAATACTGTTCGGGATTATACGTAAACATGAAGTAAGTGAAGGTTTTCTTGTAACAAGCCTCCTGTTCCCGTTGATCATGCCGCCCGGAATTCCGTTATGGCAAGTTGCACTCGGAATCTCCTTCGGAATAGTCATCGGGAAAGAAGTCTTCGGTGGAGTAGGGATGAACATTGTTAATCCGGCTCTCGCAGGAAGAGCATTCCTATTCTTTGCATATCCTGCTCAGATTTCAGGAGATGCGGTATGGATTGCAGTTGACGGAGTTACCAAAGCAACTCCTTTGGCAACATTTGCAGGAGGTCTCCCTCACCCCGATATCTCTTGGTTTGATGCCTTTATAGGTACAATACCGGGATCTATGGGGGAAACATCAACCATAGCCTGCATTATAGGAGCATTCATACTTATCGCCACCGGAATAGGATCGTGGCGTATCATGGCGGGAGTCATGGGTGGAATGATCGGATTATCACTACTTTTAAATCTAATCGGAAGTGCTTCAAACCCGATGTTCTCCATGACACCTCTTTGGCATTTTGTTTTGGGAGGATTTGCATTCGGTATGGTATTTATGGCAACCGATCCTGTAAGTGCGGCAATGACATCAAAAGGGAAATATTTTTACGGATTTCTCATAGGACTCCTTGTTGTGATGATCAGGGTAATTAATCCCGCATTCCCTGAGGGCATGATGTTGGCAATCTTATTTGCCAATGTTTTTGCTCCGATTATAGACAGAATTGTAATTAACAAAAATATTAAGAGGAGGTTACTCCGAAATGGCAGCTGATTCCATAAAAAAAACAATAGGTGTTGCTATTGGGGTTTGCCTTGTTTGTTCGATTTTTGTATCACTTGCCTTTGTTCAGTTAAAACCTGTTCAGGATAAAAATAAAGAATTGGATAAACTCAAGAACATTCTACTGGCAGGTGGAATTGAAGCAGGCGACGGTACAAATATTAAAGCAATTTATGAAAAGAATATCGAACCTGTTATCATCGACCTAAAAAGCGGTGATTTGGTAGACAACCCTGAAGAAAAACTTAAACCGGAAAATTTTGATATCGAAGCTTTATCAAAAAATCCGAAATATTCCGATACGATCCCACCCGACAAGGATATAGCGGGAATAAAGAGAAGACCCAACAAAATGATAGTATACAATGTAAAAAATCCGGACGGTTCAGGTGAAATAACCAAGAGAATATTTCCTCTGTATGGACGTGGATTATGGTCAACAATGTACGGACTTTTGGCTCTCGACAAAGACATGAGTACAATAAAGGGTTTTACCTTTTATAAACATGAAGAAACTCCTGGTCTCGGAGGAGAAGTAGATAACCCGAAATGGAAAGCTCTTTGGAAAGATAAAATTGCATTTGATCTGTCCGGAAACAAAATAGACCTCAAGATTGAAGTGATAAAGGGTATTGCCGTGAGAGGGAAACCGGAAGCAAATAATCAGATAGACGGTCTTTCAGGATCCACCTTAACAACAAGAGGAGTAAACAACCTTGTACGATTTTGGCTCGGGTACGACGGAAAAGAATGGGGGACTACGGGTTACGGACCTTTTATAAAAAAACTTGTTGATAATTTAAAGGAGAAAGGCAATGAGTAATATTAAAAAAATTCTATTCGATCCCGTAATCAACAACAACCCTATCATGCTTGGTGTTCTCGGAATATGTTCCGCACTTGCAGTCACTTCCAAATTGGAAACATCTCTGGTTATGTCGATTGCCGTCCTTTTTGTCCTTGCATTCTCCAATCTTGCGATTAGCCTTATCAGGGATCACATTCCAAGTAGCATAAGGATTATCGTTGAGATGACAATTATTGCCTCACTTGTTATTATTGCAGACCAGTTCATAAAAGCTTACTTTTACGATATCAGCAAACAATTATCCGTTTATGTGGGATTGATAATTACAAACTGCATTATCATGGGGAGAGCCGAAGCGTACGCATTAAAGAATCCTCCCGGAATGAGTTTCCTTGACGGTATCGGCAATGCTCTCGGTTACGGATTTGTTCTTGTAGTCATTGCTTCCGTAAGAGAATTATTCGGGTCGGGAAAACTACTCGGATTTACGATATTACCACTTGCCACTGATGGCGGGTGGTATGTATCAAACGGTCTTCTGCTACTTCCGGCAAGTGCATTCTTCCTGATTGGTTTCCTGATCTGGTTAACCAGGACAATCAAGAAAGATCAAATAGAGAAGGGATAAAAAAATGTTTGAACATTACTTAAGTCTTTTTATAAAATCAATATTCATTGAAAATATGGCATTGGCATTCTTTTTGGGAATGTGTACTTATCTTGCCGTTTCAAAAAAAGTTAATACGTCATTCGGACTGGGAATCGCCGTTATCGTTGTGCAAACCATCACTGTTCCGGTCAATAATCTTATCTACAACAATGTCCTTAAAGAGGGAGCTCTTTCCTGGCTGGGACTTCCCGATGTGGATCTTACTTTCATAGGATTAATTGTGTATATCGGTGTTATAGCCGCTATGGTACAAATCCTTGAAATGGTTCTTGATAAATATTTCCCGAAACTTTATACGGCTTTAGGCATTTTCCTTCCGTTAATAACAGTCAACTGTGCAATTCTCGGAGGATCACTTTTGATGGTTCAAAGAGAATATGACTTCACGGAGAGTGTAATCTACGGACTCGGTTCGGGGGTCGGATGGGCACTTGCAATTGTCGTACTTGCAGGTATTAGAGAAAAATTAAAATACAGTAACATCCCTCCCGGACTTCGCGGGCTTGGCATTACTTTTATAACCGTGGGATTAATGGCAATGGCATTTATGCTTTTTTCCGGAATTCAATTATAGGAAGGAACAAATATGAGCGGAATAAATTTAATATTAGTTAGTGTTGGAATGTTCACCTTTGTTGTCCTTTTTCTTGTAGTACTTATTCTGATAGCAAAATCCAAACTAGTTCCTGTCGGGAATGTTAAAATTATAATAAACGATGACCCCGAAAAGAGTCTCAGTGTACCTATCGGAGGCAAATTACTCAATACACTCTCGGATAATAAAATTTTCGTTTCATCTGCATGCGGTGGCGGAGGAACCTGCGGTCAATGTACCGTTAAAGTTTTTGAAGGTGGTGGTGATCTTCTTCCAACAGAATCTTCTGTAATATCAAGAAAAGAAGCAAGAGAAGGGACAAGACTTTCCTGTCAAGTTCCAGTCAAACAAAATATGAGGATTGAAATAGATCCGGAAGTTTTTAATGTCCAAAAATGGGAATGTTCCGTTAGATCAAACGATAACGTTGCTACTTTCATTAAAGAGTTGGTCCTTGAACTTCCAAAAGGGGAAGAGATAAATTTTAGAGCCGGCGGATATATTCAGATCGAAGCACCTCCACACAAATTAGATTATAGAAACTTTGTGATTGGAGATGAATACAAAGGAGATTGGGACAAATACGATCAGTGGAAATACCAATCTAAAGTTACTGAAAATATAACAAGAGCATATTCCATGGCAAGTTTCCCGCTTGAAAAAGATGTAATTCTTCTAAATGTAAGAATCGCTTCTCCTCCTCCTTCACTTCCTAATGTCCCTCCAGGTCAGATGTCTTCATTTATTTTTAACCTTAAACCAGGGGACAAGGTAATTGTTTCGGGACCATACGGAGAGTTTTTTGCAAAAGAGACCGATGCAGAAATGGTCTTTATCGGAGGTGGAGCAGGAATGGCACCGATGCGATCCCATATATTCGATCAATTAATTCGTCTAAACAGCAAGAGGAAAATCTCTTTTTGGTACGGAGCAAGGAGTTTACGGGAAATGTTCTATGTCGAGGAATTTGATAAACTTGCAAAAAAACACAAAAATTTTGAATGGCATATAGGACTTTCAGAGCCACTCCCCGAAGATAATTGGACAGGATATACAGGATTTATCCATCAAATAATTTACGACAACTATCTAAAGGATCATCCGGCACCGGAAGATTGTGAATTTTATATGTGTGGTCCTCCGATGATGAATAGTGCCGTTATTAATATGCTCGAAAATCTCGGTGTGGAACCTGAAAATATTATGCTTGACGACTTCGGTGGATAATCCTTAAACTATTTACTTGTGAGACTATAATGAATTTTAGGAAGTATTATTTACATTTTTTATTGTTTTCAACCTTTCTTCTCTTTACATGCTCATCTCCTAAAAAGAACGGGAATAATTACCTTATTATTTCCGGTGGCACGATGGGTACTACTTATACTATTAAAATAGTTAAGAACAACTTCCTCCTTCTCGGAGACGCTTCTAAAAAAAATGAGAATCTTAAAGACGGAATTACATCGCTCTTACAAAGTATAAACAATAAGATGTCTACCTATATTCCCTCTTCTGAAATCTCATTATTTAACAATTCGAGAAAAATATCATGGATGAATATATCTCCGGAGACAGCGTTCGTAATTTCCAATTCAATAAGAATAAGTAAAATGAGTGGAGGAGCCTTTGATATTACTATAGGACCCTTAATTAATTTGTGGGGATTCGGTCCCAATAGAAAACCTATAGAAATCCCTTCCGACTTGGAAATAAAACTCGCAAAGGGAAAAATCGGTTATAAAAAAATCTTCGTAAAAAATAATCCTCCGGCAATAAAAAAAAGTGATTACGATATTTACTGCGATCTTTCCGCTATTGCTAAGGGGTATGGAGTTGATAAAGTAGCATCATTTCTTGATTCCAAAGGTTTTTATAACTATATGGTAGAAATCGGGGGAGAAATAAGCGTCAGAGGAAGAAATTCTAACGGAAAAGAATGGAGACTCGGTATTCTTTCTCCCGATGGTTCAAATGAGGTTAAAAAAATTATATCCATCAGTAATCTTGCAATGGCAACTTCAGGTGACTATCATAACTATTTTGAAGAGAAAGGGGTCAGGTATTCTCACACTATAGACCCCGATACGGGTAGACCTATCACTCACAAACTCGTATCCGTGACGGTAATAATGAAATCATGTATGGAAGCGGATGCTCTTGCAACGGCAATAAATGTCATGGGACCGATAAAAGGATATAAATTTGCAGTTAAAAACTCAATCCCAATCTACATGATAGTTAAAGAAGGCAATGGATATATTGAGAAAATGAACCCCCTTTTTTCAAAATTTCCGGCTATCATACAAAAAAAGTGATATAATTACAGATATATTTAGGAGTATAAAATTAAACTAATAATAACATTTCTTTTTGTGATAGTAGCATTTGTAATTCTGCTCTTTGGGATTTTTTTTGGTGATTATAAAAAAGTTAAAACAAGATATAAAAGAGAAAAGAATATAACAACCATACCGGAGAAAGACGGAGAGTTTTCAACCTGTGCAGGATGTACCGGCACAGGTTGCCACAAATAATATTTTAGAGATAAACCCCTATAATTTCACACAATTCCAAGTTCCGGCATCGGTGCCTTTAAGCATAGTACCTTTCAACAGATTGAATCCATTAAATTCACCCCAGAAAGTTGTCCCGTCAACTCCACGAAGAGTTACATTTTTATAATTTTGAACGGTAAAACTTCCAGATCCTTCCGATTTACCAGAATTAAGATTGTAAATTACAAAACTTCCCGATCTTTTTGTCCCGACAAATGTGATTTTTTGAGCAGCTTTTACTTCACTATTTACAATTCTTGTTAATTTCCAGTTGCCCAGAACACTGTATTTTTTACTATCAAACAATCCTTTTTCATAGGTATATCCGCCTTTTTTTGTTACCGAAAAAGAGTTACCGTCTGCATCTTTTATTTCAAGATCAAGAATTACCCCCGTCGGAGTAAGAGGATCAAATGTCAACTTACTGTTCGGAATTGCATTTTCCATAAATGGAAGTCGAGTATTTATATTTATCTCGACAACCTCATCCTCGGGAATGGTAAGATTACCCGATAATCCAAGATTATAATCATTTAAATTGTTACCATTGATCTCAACAAGAGGAACAATATTGTGCATGACTCTAAACTTCCAACTTATTATTGTACCGACCGTGTTACCTTTATTAGCAACCGAAAAATAGAGATTAATACTTGTCAGACCACTTGGTCCGATATTGGCAAATGAATAACCGTTGATTGCAAGTACTTTAAAATTGTCAACTTTTGAATCGGATGTTTTACAACTTGAAATGAAAAATAAAATTGCAACTGCAATTGTAACTACTATTATTTTTCTCATAACTCCTCCTTGAAGAGATAAACTCAATTAATATAAAATAATACGTTTTCAATACAAAAAAGTTTCCACATCACTTTTTTTGAACAAATTCACTTTCCACTTCGTATACAACCTATCATTAAGGAGTTGTGTATGAATAAAAAGGCAATTATAATTTTGGTTATAGCAATTACTTCACTTCCTGTTTTCTCTTCCGGTTTCGGGATGGTTTTCAATATTAATTATAATATCGGTGCATCCGATTTTTTTAACAAGTCTGAAAAGATTTTTCAGTCAGGTGGTTTTAATTTTTTAGAGAGTAAACAAAATAATCTTGGAATTGGTTTCAATGCCGGTGTTATTATACCTATAAACTCACGATTATCACTAATACCTGCTTTTACAATAAATTTCGGTTATCAACATTATGAATTTCTCAGGCAAGAAAAGAAAGCCAAAACAGACATTAAAACCGACTACTCTTTGCTTATTTACAGTGGTGAAATAAAAGCAAATTATGATATTTTCAGAATGAAAAACGGTTGGAGAATTTCTCTGCAACTTGGAATAAATTATAACAATTTTAAATCGGATAAAGAAACAAATTTAAAAAGCTCTAACTTTTGGGGCACGGAAGCGGGAATAGGAGTAAGATTCTTTCAGTTAAAACATTTCGGTTTTCAAAGCTTTCTTATCTATAAACATTCCTTTGATACAAAAAACTTTAATTATTTAACTCTAAAAACCGGAATTATCTATATGTTTTAAGTTTTTTATTCTAAACTTCCGATCTCTTTTTCAACTTCTTCAAGAATTTCACAAGATTTAACCAAGTTCTTCATTACAGTGTGATCTGGATAAAGAGGTCTATCAATTTCTAAGAAATCAACATATTTTCTTATAATCTCTTTCGCTTTGATAACTCCTCTTCCAAATTTGAATTCCCTGAAATCAAGTGCTTGAGCTGCAGCCATAAATTCAATTCCCAAAACACCGTAAGCATTATCAATTATTTGAAAATTCTTAATAGCCGTATTCATCCCCATTGACACAAAATCTTCTTGATCGGCAGCGGCAGGTATCGATTGAACCGAAGCGGGTGCCGAAAGAATTCTTTGTTCTACAATCTGCATATCGGCGGTATATTGTGAAAGCATAAGCCCCGAAAACATCCCTGCTCCCTTTGTCAAGAAAGCCGGCAGTCCGACACTTAAAGCCGGATGATTAAGTCTGTTCATCCTCCTCTCCGACATAACGCTTACCATAGTAATAGCTGCACTGATCATATCCATTGGAAGGGATACGGGTGAACCCTGAAAATTTGCTCCGGATAATTGGAGATTCTTGTCAGGGAAGAAAATGGGATTATCACCAACGCCATTAAGCTCAATCTCCACTTGAGATTTTGCATATTCAAGGGCATCGTGAGCTGCACCGATAACCTGTGGTGTTGATCTCATCGAATAAGCATCTTGTACTTTGCATTTTATTCTACCGTCAATAAGATCCCCCCCCTCAACCAACTTTCTGATTGATTTTGCACTTCTAACCGCACCTTTAAATCCCCTCACTTCATGAAGGAGAGGAGTATACGGTTTCATGTTAGCTTTAAGTGCTTCAAGAGACATTGCTGCGGCAATCTCAGCCTGTTTAAGCCAGTTATTTGTATCGTGAATTAAAATTGCAGACATAGCGGTCAATACATTTGATCCGTTAATAGTTGCCAAACCGTCACGGGCCTCAAGTCCCGGAATTTTAATACCGGCTCTATCCATTGCCTCTTTACCTTCAAGCAATTCACCTTTGTAATAAGCTTTTCCTTCTCCCATAAGAAGCAATGCAATCTGTGACATCGGTGCCAAATCACCTGAAGCTCCGACAGAACCTTTCTGACAAACAAAAGGTGTAACACCTTTATTTAACATTTCAACGAGAGTTTGAGTAATTATAGGTCTGCATCCCGAATTACCATGTGCATGAACATTTATTCTTCCTGCCATTGCTCCTCTGACATACTCAATAGGAGCAGGATCTCCTATCCCTGCGGCATGATTATATATAAGATATTTCTGAAAATCTTTCACTTGATCATCATCCAAAACAACCTCCGAAAATTCTCCGATTCCGGTGTTAACTCCATACATGATCTCATTCGCTTCTATTTTCTTTTCAAGCATCGCTCTGCATATTTCAATCCTCTTGAGAGCATCCTTATCCAATTCAACCTTTTCGTTAAATCTTGCGATCTTTGTAAGTTTTTCAACAGTTAATCCCGATCCTGTTAATACTATAGACATTGTAGTCCTCCTTTTTGTTAAGATGAAAATTAAAAACAATTATACATAATAAAACCAAATAATTAAAGGAATTTTATATATTTTTTTATTTCACAACTACGTTCTCTTCATTTAGGATAGAGAGATATTTTTTTCTGCATTTTTCAGAGCAGAAGTGATACACCTCTCCCTCATGTTTGATCTTCAAAGAAGACTTAATCGGAACATATGTGCTACAAACCGGATCTTTTTCCATTTTTTCAATACCCTCACTATTATTATATTTTTTTTTGTCTCCTTTGGAAAAAAACGGATTTTCGCCTTTTATCACTTTTTTATAAAAGAAAAATCCGATTAACAAAAGAATCAAGAAAAATCCGATTTTTTTAATAAGTATGAGCATCATCCTATCACTCTGTTACTTTCGTTAGATCTCCGTTATCAATCATACAAACTATATTGTCAAATAATTCATCCATTCTTGAATCCTGCTTTAAGAATGGAACTTTTTCTCTAACTAAGTTTTTTACTTTCTCAAGTTGAACGGAAACTTTCTCCTTGTAAAAATCAAGGGCTTGCAAAGATGCCATTATCTCAATTGCAAGGATATACTTAACATTTCCTATTATCTCTCCGGCTTTCCTGGCTGCAAAATTCCCCATACTAACATGATCTTCCTGATTGGCCGATGTCGGAATATTATCAACTGAAGCAGGATGGGCAAGTGTTCTGTTTTCGGAAGTTAATGCGGTTGCTGTAACATGTGCAATCATAAAACCGGAATTTAATCCGTTATCTTCAATTAGGAAAGGAGGAAGATCCATATTTGTTGCAGGATTTACCACTCTGTCAATTCTCCTTTCGGAAATATTTCCAAGCTCTGTCATAACTATGGATAAAAAATCCATTGCAAATGCTACCGGAGCACCATGAAAATTCCCTCCTGATAATATTTCCCCCTTCTCCGGAAATATAAGAGGATTTTCCGTTGCCGAATTAATTTCTATCTCAAGAATCTTCCTAACATGATTAAGTGTATCACGAACAGCTCCGTGAACCTGAGGAATACAACGAATCGAATAAGCATCCTGAACTTTATTTTTGCCTCTATGTGAGTCCCATAAAGGTGAATTTTTAATAAGTCTCATCATATTTTTTGCAGTATCCATCTGCCCTTTATACGATCTTACCATCTGGATTTCATCAAAAAAAGGAGACGGATTACCAAGTTGAGCTTCAAATGTCAGAGCCCCTGCAATATCTGCAACTTTTACAAGCTCTTCACTCTCTACGAGATTAAATATACCTATTGCCGTAAGAACCTGAGTGCCGTTTATAAGAGCAAGCCCCTCCTTTTCAACAAGTTCCAAAGGCAATATACCTTCTATCTCAAATATTTCGGAAGTTTTTTTTATCTCACCTTTATATTTTGCTTCCCCCTCTCCAAGCAGAACAAGAGCCAAATGAGAGAGAGGGGCCAAATCTCCCGATGCACCTACAGATCCCTTTGAAGGTAGAATAGGCAAAATATTTCTGTTCAAAAGTTCAAGAAGCAATTCAACCACCTTTAACCTGACTCCGCTGTATCCTTTGGCAAGGACATTGGCACGTAAAAGAATAGTGCCGCGAACGATGTGGTCGGGAAGCGGATTACCAACTCCTGCCGTATGGCTTTTTATCAAATTTCTTTGAAGTTGTTTTAAATCCGCAATATTTATCTTCTTGGAAGCCAACGCTCCGAATCCGGTATTTACTCCGTAATAGGCTTTTCCGGTCTTAATAAAATTTTCTAACGTATCTCTCGACAAATTAATTCCGATTTTTGCATCATCTGTCAATCCAACCTTTTCATACCCTTTCGCAATCTTAATAAACTCGTTAATAGATAAGTTATTTCCGTCAATTTTTATACACATATTTTTGTCCTTACAAAAAAAACTATCGTCAGTCCTATCAAAACCATTACAAAAGCAATAATTCGAAGTGTAGCGGAATCAACAGTTGATATTTTCCCATAGTATTCTTTCATCTTGGATGGTGAAATAATCATAGGAATTGCTTCTATGATCATAACCGATCCCAATATTATTAATATCATCCAAAAAGTCATGATTATTTCATTATCTCTTTTCCTGAAAAATCTCTTTTAAGCTTAAATTCATCCCAATCAAAAGGATAGCTGTTCTCCGTAATTATCTGTGCAAGATATTTCCCGATTGCCGGTCCGAACATAAAACCGTGCCCGGACATTCCTGCCGCAATATAAAATCCGTTAAGTTCGGTCTTGTCAATTATGGGGCTACCGTCAGGTGTCATTGAATAACTTCCTCCCCAATGTCGTAACACATTCAGATCACTCAGTTTTGGAATAAGCCTCGAAGTCCTTTTCGACATTTCAAGAAGAAATTCAGCACTAGACAATGTTTGCTTGCCGGGCTTGTTCGGAACGGGAGTATAACAACCTATAACTTGTCCGGTTAACATTTGCTGAAAATAACAACCGTCGGGTCTGTAATCAACCACCATCGGATCAAAGAGATGATCATACCTGTCAGAGATAAGCGCCTCATGCTCTTCAGGAAAAATAGGTAACTCAATTCCTGCCATTCTTCCAACTTCCGCAGCCCACGGACCTGCGGCATTTACGACAATCGAAGATTCAACTGTTTCACCATCTGCAAGTTCAACACCCGTTACGCAACTCTCACTACTCATTATTCCCTTTACTTCGACAAATGTCCTTACCTCCGATCCGCTTTCGGTAATTCCGTTTATAAAACCTTTCAAAACCTTAAACGGATATGCTTGTCCGTCTTCCGGAGAATACACGCCGCCCGTTAATCCTTCTTTGTTGAGACCCGGAACAAGTTCTTCGCATTGATCGGGAGAGATTTTATTTACGTTCAATCCAAGTTTTTTTTGGAGTTCAATAACATTTTCGAATGCTTTCAACTTCTCCTCGGAATGAGCAAGAAAAAGATATCCTCCTGCAAAAAATTCAACGGAAAAACCGAACTCACTCTCCATCCCTATAAAAAGGGACATGCTCTCCTTCATTAATTTAATTGATGCTTCCGTAGAGAACTGCATCCGAATTCCGCCAATACAACGTCCCGTAGAACCCGATCCGGCATACTTTTTCTCAATGACAACAATCTTCATCCCTTTTTTTGTGAGATAATACCCTACGGCAAGACCTACAATCCCACCACCGATAATTACCGCATCAAATTTTGAAGTCAATTTAGTTAATATTTTTTATTGATCCGAGAATTTCAAGCGATATAACATGCCTCTGAATCTCATTTGTTCCTTCGTATATCTGAAGAAGTTTTGCATCCCTCATCATTTTTTCAACAGGATATTCTTTCATATATCCATATCCGCCAAGCATCTGTACCGCATCTGTAGTAACTCTCATAGCAACATCCGTTGCAACCACTTTTGCCATTGCAGATTCTTTTGAAGCTTTCATGTTTTTATCGAGCATCCACGCTGATCTGTATACCAACAGTCTTGCCGCATCAATATCCGTAGCCATATCGGCAAGTTTAAAAGCATTGTGTTGAAATGATGCAATAGGTTTTCCGAATTGAACCCTATTCTGTGCATATTTTAAAGCTTCTTCGTATGCTGCTCTTGCAACACCCAATCCACCGGCACCTACGGAAGGTCTTGCAAAATCAAGAGTTCTAAGTGCAATGAGAAATCCGAACCCTTCTCTTCTGAGAATATTTTTTGCAGGAACTCTTACATCATCAAAATAAAGTTCCGTAGTATTTGATGCCCGATGACCCATTTTATTCTCATGTTTCCCTACCGAAATTCCGGGAGAATCCATAGGGACTATAAATGCCGTTAATCCTCTTGCTCCACGATCAGGGTCGGTAGAAGCAAAAATAACACCCAATTTCGAGATGCCTCCGTTTGTTATAAAAGTTTTCGAACCGTTAATAATATAATGATCACCGTCTTTTTTTGCCGTTGTTTTGATTGAAGAGTTATCTGATCCCGCTTCTCTTTCCGTAAGTGCAAAACATGCATATGACAGTTCTTTGGTCATTGGTTCTAAAAATTCTTTTTTTTGCTCATCGGTTCCAAACAGTACAATAGGCATTGTTGCAAGAGTATTTGCCATTATTGATGTATACATTCCTGCACATCCCCATGCCAATTCTTCACATACTACTGCATTTTGAATGTTTGTAAACTCAAGCCCACCAAGATTCGCAGGAATATTTGAAGTCAAATATCCGATTTCAAAAGCCTTTTGCATAACTTCATGAGGAAATTCATTCTTCTCATCATATTCTGCTGCAACAGGTCTTATCTCATGCTTTGCAAATTGATTGGTAAGTTCCTTTAGTTCTAATAGTTCTTCGCTTAATCCGAAATCCATAATATATCTCCTATATCTTAATTGACTTTATATCATTTAAAACTTCTTGGGCACTCTGATATCTTTCTTCTCTTTTTTTCTTCATACATTTCTCAATGATATGAACCAGTTTATCCGGTATATCGGGAACAATACTCTTTATTGAAGGAAGAGGTTCAAATAGATGCTGATAAAACACATTCTCACCCTTAAAAGGGACCCTGCCGGCGACAAGATGGAATAAAGTAGCACCGGTAGAATATATATCCGTCCTATGGTCTGCGTTAATTCCCTGAATCTGTTCGGGTGACATATAATACGGTGTTCCGGTTACAACTCCGGTTTCACCTTTTTTTTGTTCTCCTCTGATAATAGCAAGACCGAAATCCATAATCTTAATTTCTTTCTGCTTTGTGATCATAACATTGTGAGGCTTTATATCTCGATGAATAATTCCCTTCCTGTGGGAATAATCAAGTGCCTTTAAAATTTTAATCGCAACAAAAAGTATTTGAGGGATAGTAAATTTATTCTTCCTTCTAAGGATAGTCATAAAGTTCTCGCCCTCAATAAACTCCATTGAGATAAAATAATCATCTTCAATTTGACCTACATCATAAACGGTCACAATATTCGAATGAGAAAGCGAAGCGGTAGATCTTGCCTCCGTAAAAAACCTTTCAAGGTTAATCTTATCTTTTATCAGGCTTTTGTTTAATATTTTAAGTGCCACTATCCGTTGAAGAACCGTATCCTCCGCTTTAAAAACAACTCCCATTCCGCCTTCACCAACTTTCCTGACAATTTTATATCTCCCCTGTGAATTGTCTGCCACAAGGTCAATCTCTTTATATTTTTTAATCAGTTTTTCAACTTCTCTTATCTTCTGATGAATATCCTTAAAAGAATAATCTTCTGTTAGAATCCCTTGATATATCTCATGAGCCTTTTTAAAATTACCGAGATTTTCCTCAGCTTGGCCAAGGAGAAAATACCATTCCAGATTATCCTTGTTTATTGATTGGCTAATCAACATTTTACCAATCTTTTCAACAACCAGCTTCGGTTTGTTATTGTTAAGGAAAATACGTGCCATCTGCGTCACAGCTTTCTCAAATCCATCCGAATCCATCTGCACTTTTTGGAAATTTGCAAGAGCCCTTTTCTCATCATCAACTTTTTGGAAAGAGACGCCCGAATTATAGTAGTCGCCGGACTTTTCGAATAACTCACCGGCTTTCTGATATTTCTTGTATTTAAAAGAAAGGTCGGCAGCGGTTTTCCAATCTCTTCCCAACTCAAACATTTTTGCAGCTTCTTCCTCGTTGCCGATCTTCATGTAATTATCTGCAGCAGCAAGATAATTTTGATTCATAAAGTAACAATGAGCGGCTTTATCATACATCTTGTTCCATTCGAACAATTCCGCAGCTCTGATAAAATCTTCGCCCTTGAGAAACCATTCGGCGGCATCGGAAGTATTCCCACGAGCAAAGGCATCTTCTCCTCTCAATTGAAATGCTGTTTTGGGATTTCCTATCTTTTCATACAACGGAGCGGCTTTTAACGGGAGTTGAGCCTTTTCAAAAAGGTTTGCAGCTTCATCAAACTTCTCCAACTTAACTGCCAACTCTGCGGTTTTTTCAAATTTATTATTTTTCAAAAGGAGATTATATGCCCTTTCTATTTCTCCCATCTCAACCCATAAATCCGCGGCCTTGTAAAGATCATCTTCTGATTCCGAAGCTCCTTTAAGACCCAAAGCTGACCCTGCGGTAGCCTCAAACCATTTTTCAAAACAGAGAGCGGCTTTCTTTATATTCTCGGCTTTTTCATAAATAATTCCGGCTTTTTTATAAAACCCCCTCTTTTCATAAATTTGAGCGGCTTTTTCATACTTGCCGTGATTATAGTAAAGTTCCGCCGCTTCCTGATGTCTGCTGTTATTTTCAAGGAGTATTCCCGCAGCATCAACATTTTTTCTTTTTATGTATAACTTCACCAAAGAATCGGAATTTCCGGTTTTTTTATAAATTTCTATGGCAAGACTATCTTTATTGAGCTTTTCGTAGAGTTCCCCTATCTCATTGAATTGTTTACCGTCCTCATATGTTTTTATTGCTTTCTTAAAATCACCTATATCTTCGTATATTTTCCCAGCTTTAAAGAAATTCCCTTCCCTTATTGCCTTTTTTGCTTGGGAGGATATGAAAGATTTTTTAAAAAAAATAGAATAAAAAGTATCAACAAGAGACTTATCCTGCATATTTATTACCTGTGAAACCTTCAATCCTTCGTACACTATCTTAAATATTAGAAACAGCCCCAATATTATAAGACCGAATTTGAGAATTGGATGCTCTTTTATTAGACTTAATACGTTATCCATAGGTTGAAAAATTATATCAGACCTGTTATAAAAAATCAATTCAACTACATAAGAATGAAATTGACATTTCCCACTCATATAATTATAATTCTAACAGTTTTAAAAGAGTTTAATCGGATGGAAACGGTAGAGAAGGAGAAAATGTGAAATGGATAAGATTCTAATAATTGACGACGAGAAAAATATTCAAGTTTCCCTTGCATCAATACTTGAAGATGAAGGTTTCAAGGTCTATTTTGCATTGACCGGTGAAGAAGGATTCGCAAAATTTGTGAATTTGAAACCGGATCTTATTTTTCTTGATATTTGGCTCCCCGGAATTGACGGATTGGAAACAATGAAAAAAATCCTTGCCGTTGATCAGTTTCAGGTTATCATAATGATCTCGGGACACGGAAATATAGCCACAGCGGTTCAAGCGGTGAAAGACGGAGCATACGATTTTCTTGAAAAACCGTTGAGCCTTGAAAAAGTATTGCTGTCAGTAAAAAAAGGGATAGATTATAAAAATGTTCTTGACGAAAACAGAAGGCTTAAAACGTTGATAAATCAGAATTCGGACGACATGGAAGATACCAAAGATCTAAAAAGGGGAAATACCGGACATATCAAGTTTGAAATCTCCGACCCTAGCTATGTCAAAAAACAAAAAACAGTGGAACGTAGTAATATTTTTTACGGTATAGGTCTCCATTCCGGCGAGAAAACCGGAATGTCAATAAGCCCTTTGCCTCCAAATAAGGGTATAAGATTTGAGAATATTTCTTCGGAAGGATATATACCTGCGAGAATAGAATTTATTGACAGAACAAATTATGCAACTTCAATAATGAAAGATGGTTTGGAAGCAAAAACCATTGAACACTTTATGGCGGCACTTCATGCATTCGGAATCACAAATCTCTCTATTAAAATTGCTAAAGAAGTTCCAATTGATGATGGATCGGCTACAAAGTTTTGTGAATTTATTAGAAATTCAGGGATAGTCGATCAAGATGATTTTATTCCTGAAATAGTTATAAAAGAACCGATTGTTATCGGTGATGAAAGTGAGGACGGCCAATTCATTAAGATTGAACCCTCGGATGTATTTACGGTAAAATACACTACGATATACCCTAAACCGCTTGGAAGAAAGAGTCATGAAATTATTTTTAATTCTGCCGAAGATTTTGAGAATGAAATTGCTCCGGCAAGAACTTACGGATTTGTAAATGAATTCAATAAGTTGTCGGAACTCGGACTTGCGGAAGGGGGAAGACTCAACAATTTCATACTTATTGATGAGGGAAAAGTCCTCAATACAAAACTTAGATTTGAGAACGAAATAGCTCGACACAAGATTTTGGATATATTCGGAGATTTTTACCTGTTGGGAAGACCTATTAGAGGAAAAATCACCGCTCAACGGACCGGCCATTCCGACAATGCAAAAATGGTTAACATTATAAAAGAAAAATATATTGTCAAGCAAACATCCGTCTGAAAAGACTTTACAATAATATTATGTCAAGGATATCTCGCCTGCAAGTGATTTTTTGAAATTTTTCTTTATTATCGAAACGCTCCTATACTGCCCGAGAAGAAAAATGATCTTGGTAATTGTTGCTTCAAAGGTCATGTCTCCCGAATCCACCGCACCGAGATCCAAAAGTTTCTTTCCCGATTCGTAAAGATTCGGATAAAGAGAACCGGCTTTTGTCTCCGATGTAAAAACCACCAATTTATCCTCAGCTATCCATCTTTTCACTTTTTCCAATATTCCCGAATTTTCTACCGGAATTGTCCCAGCTCCATATCCTATCAGGATTATTGCCCTTGTATCTTCACACGGCTCAAAAGATGCGGGAGAAAAACCTGGAAATATCTTCATCACGGCAATAGAATTATCCAGCTTATCAAATATATGGAAAAGTCCGTTATTTTTAAGGATATTTTTTTTATGAACTTCAATATTTATCCCTGCCTCGGCAAGAAGCGGGTAATTCGGTGATGAAAATGCATCAAATCGACTTGCATGACTTTTTACGGTTCTATTTCCTCGCATAAGTTTATCATCAAAAAGGATTGACACCTCATTTATCCCCATTGTTGAAAGTTCAAATGCATTTATCAGGTTGGATCTGGCATCACTTCTTATAAAACTAAGTGGCTTTTGAGCACCGGTCAGAATCACAGGAAAAGCAAGGTTCATTAACATGTAAGAGAGTGCCGATGCCGTATATGCCAATGTATCAGTTCCGTGAGAAATAACAAAACCCGAATACTTATCAACATTTTCTCTGATTACATACACAATTTTTCTGAGATGCTCAAATGTAAGCTCCGCACTGTCAATAACATAAGGAATTTCAATATCAATATCCGCAATTTCCGAAAGTTCGGGGATAAAACGATTTATACTGTCATAGAGCTTATCAGTTCGGAGAATTCCACTATTGCTATCTCTTGACATACCGATAGTACCACCGGTATGAATCAACATTATTTTTTTACCCAAAATATTGCCTGTTACCCGAAATTTTTGTTGAATATTTCTTCGGCTTTTTTCTTTTTGGCTTTTTCCAATTCACTCGCAGTTTGAAAAGTTTCTTCTGTCGATTCTTTTTTTTTTTTCTCCCTCTCAAGAAGATCCTCAAAAGAACTCTTGCTCCTTTTAGATTTCTTGTGTTGTACCACCACTTTGTTTTCCACATCAATCCAAAGTTTGGAATTACATTTCGGACATATCACTTCAATGATCTTTTCCATAAACGTATTGTAAAATAAGTTAATGCCAAATTCAACACCATCAAAAAAACCATTCTGCTTGTTTTTCGTATAAACAAAATCGGATCAACTATGATACAATTCACTATGAAAAAAATTACATTATTTTTTGTTTCCTTTTTATTCATCTTAAATTTTTCCCTGATTTATTCCAGTAAATCGGATATTTTGTTAAAAACCTTGAAGATTGATAAAAAACCCAAAGTAGATGGAAAACTTGATGATGATATTTGGAAGAGTATTCCGGAGTTTTCCAACTTTAAAATGGTAATTCCGGATACGGGCAATGAACCCTCCGAAAGGACATCCGTTAAGATCGCTTATTCGGAAAAGCACCTTTACATTGCAATAAAATGCTTTACAAATGATCCTGAAGATATAACCGTAAATACACTGAAATATGATCAACACAGTCAAAGATCAAGCGGAGACGATACTGTAAAAATCCTTATAGACCCGTTTCTTGATATGAGAAATGCATACGTATTCATAGTAAATCCCAAAGGAGCTCGAACCGACGGTCTTGCATCCGGCGAAACTTTTAACTCAAACTGGGACGGAATCTGGGATGCCGCCACATCAATAAATAAGGATAGCTGGAGTGTAGAAATCAAGATCCCTTTTAAAACTTTGACTTTTAACTCAAATAATAAAGAATGGGGATTGAACATTGAGAGATACATTGCAAAAAAGATGGAGACAATAAGGCTGTCTGGAATAAGTAAAGACAGTTTCTTCTTTAACCCTTCTGTAGCTGCAAGAATTGGTGAATTTGTAGGAATGAAACAGGGATTGGGAATAACGTTTAAACCCTACATGGTTCTATCTGCAGAAAAAGGAATTCCCAAAAATAATGAAAGAAAATGGAGTATTAACGGTGGTTTTGATCTCTACAAAAATTTTACTCCCAATCTTGTCGGAGTTTTTACTTACAACACGGATTTTGCAGAAACCGAAGTTGATGAGAGACGAATTAACCTTTCCAGATTTTCTATGTATTACCCGGAAAAGAGGGCTTTTTTTTTAGAGGGATCGGATATTTTTTCTTTCGGATCGGGAATTCACAGAGCATTTGTCCCTTTTTTTTCCAGAAGGATCGGAATATATAAATCCCGCCATATAGTTCCGATAAATTATGGTCTCAAAGTATTTGGAAAGATAGGTGGAACCAACATTGCTTTATTGAATGTAAAGACAAAGGACAGTGAATGGATCAAGGGAAGCAATTTTATTGCAGGGAGAATTTATCAAAATATATTCTCCAGAAGCAAAGCCGGTATCATATTTACAAAAGGGAATCCTAATAGTGTTGAAGAAAACTCAATGCTTGGATTTGACTTTAACTATTCCACTTCAACTTTTTTAAAAAATAAAAATTTTGCAGCAGGGGGATGGTGGGTATACAACTGGAATTCAGTAAAAGAAGGAAAACATTACGGATATGGATTTAAGTTGGATTATCCTAATGATCTTTGGGATATCGCACTTGTCTACAATTATTTGGGGGATTCGTTAGAACCGGGGTTATCTTATCTCCCGAGAAACGGTGTACAAATAATTCGCCCGATGATTGTATACATGCCAAGACCGAAAAAAGGATTCATCGGGAAGCTCGTAAGGAAATTCTATTTTGAATTTTTCAGCTCAATCTATCTTGATCTTAAAGGGAGAGTTCTATCCGCAAGAGCATTTACAGCTCCCGTCAACATTAAAACAGAATCCGGAGATCATTTTGAATTTAACATAATACCTCAAAAAGAGGTCCTTGACGAACCTTTTAACTTTTCGGACAATATCACTTTTCCGGCTATGGAATACAAACAAACACGCTTAAGAGCACAATTTAATTCCGCTCGACACAGAAAGATAGACCTGAGATTAAATTATTCATTCGGAAATTTTTATACGGGAAAACTGACAAAATTTAATATAGGATCATCTTACAAGCATAGTGGAAATTTCAAGTTGGATGTAAATGTTCTTTTCCTTCGCGGAAATTTTCCCGAGGGGAAATATAAAAAAAACCTGTTCAGAGTAAGCAGTGATCTGTTCTTAAATCCTGATGTCGGTATTATGGGACTCGTTCAGTTTGATGATGATTCAAACGAACTCGGAATCAACTTCAGATTCAAATGGAGATTTTCTCCCGGAAATATCATTTATCTTGTTTACAATAAGAATTGGGAAAAAGTTTGGGATCCATCGGCAAGATTCAACATGATAAACGATCTTGGAATACTCAAATTACAATTAAGTGTTAGACCATAAAATAACTACTTTTTATACGTTTTTTTCATGTTTCTCACATTGTTCTAAAGTTTTTTAATCAAAGCAAAAGTTCTATTTATCCCTTTCCTGTATTTAACTTTCGGATATCCGAATATGACGAAAAGACCTTCTCGACTTTTAAATTTTATGTCGTAAGATTTTCTAAATTTTTTTGCTCTATTTCCACTTTGAATAAACGGATGAATTCCTCCCAGCATGCAAGATCCCAATCCCAAACTTTCGGCGGCAATCATCGCATAAGTTGCAGCTATTATCGGGTCGGCAGGGTCCGCATATGGAGTTGCATAAAAATACATAGCCAAAGGTGCATCATAGTTAATTGAATTATTACTTTTGCTGAAATCTTCCGTGTATATTTTAAAAAGCGGTTTGATAAAACATCTGAAAAGTTCTGAAGTTTCTTTTCCCAAAAAAGGACGTATTAACATTAAAAAAAATTTTGACGTTATATATTTCATCCCCTTTAAATAATCGGAATAATCCCGTGCAAATTTCCTTGTTTTATCTATACCCTTTAATACCATCACGTGCACATCGGAAGGGGGAAGTCCCATAGGTGCCGTTTTGGCAGCGGTTAATATTTTTTCAACAAGTTCATCTTCAACATCTTTATCCTTAAATTCTCTGATTGATCTGCGATGCCGGAATAACGACATTAATTGATCAAAATCCGATATATCTTCGGTTTTGGGTATCTCAAATAAATCATCGGGAGAAATATATCTTCCGTAAATTCCTATCGCTCCGGTGGGACAAATTGCCATACAATGTCCACACCCCATGCAACCGAAAACAGAAGTATCGCTTTGGGTTACTTTTCCGTCTTTTACAACTATACTAAAATCATTACATACGGAAACACACAATCCGCAACCGATACATATCGCCGTATTTATTCTGATATCAGCTTTTTCTTTTGTCCTTGATGTCGGAATTGCCATTTTGTTATTCTTGATTATACACAATGCCTGTAGATATTAAAAGTTGCCGAAAAATAATGGTCGGCATTGATCAACACATCTTTCTTTGAATCCATCTTTACAAATTATCAATTCGTCTCCGGTTAATTCATAATCAATTCTTAACTGGTTTTCTCTCTTATGGTTATCTTTTTTTTTGTCCAAATTTTCCGATTAAACCAATTATCAAGAAAATAGATCCAAATGGCCAAATTGCTGAATTTTTATAAATTATAAAACCAACAATAAACCATACCGCTCCTAAAACTAAAAAAATATCATTTAATTTTTGATTTTTCATATTATTACCTATTATAATTTTTCTGTTTTTCTATTTTCTGACAGCATATGTATATACTACCTATGAACAGATATCTCTTTTAATATACATCTATTCAGCAACATTCTATAATATATAAGTATACTATTACTTGATAATTTCATCAATAGTATTTCTGTTATTACCATAATGTATAATAGTCCTGACAAATCAGACCACTATAGGTTGTTTTGGAAGCGATCAAAGGAGAGAAGATAAAAATCTTCTTGATCTTCCGGATGAGATATTTCTTTCTTCGTACTACAAAGATAATTTGTTTTCATAATATGTCAAGTATTTTGCTCAATTTACTTGACTTTTTTCTAATGAAGTCCAACGGTCTTGGCTATAAGCAGTGCGGATTTTATTGCACTTCATTTTCAAACCGTTATATTGATTAATTTTACTCATCATTTTATTTTTAACACTTTCGCCCGCACATTGCTTATAGCCGTTGTTGTGGCGTCGTTATTTATTTTTATTAGAATCATAACAGTTTTTCATAAAAACCGGATTTTCCTGTTTTGATAATTTCCAGAATAATACCAGCCGTAACATTTCCTATTCCGTTAATTGAAATTAAATCTTTATATTCGTATTCCTCTACCGGTTTTTCCAATTTTAATATTTGATATGCAGCATATCCGTATGGCGTGTTTTTCCCCTTTAATTTTGCCAAATAATCAAGCTGTTCGAGAATGAGAGATACAAGTTCGGTTTTATTGACTAATTGTTGATACATTTTTGCCGGCATCATTTTAGGGATTTTATATTTATCAGCTATCTTACAAAATAACTCACCTGTTTTTTCCAGATATTGCTTATCGGGTGAGCCCCACTGACTATTATTTGAGTAAATATATCGATATTTAGGAAGTAATTCGGAAAAATTGTTTTGCAGAAAATTTATAAAATAATCTTTTTGTTTACCTTCTTTTAAAGTCATTCCTCCGAAAACAATAAAATCAACTCCTGCTTCTTTTGCTTTTACTACAGAATTTTCCATTTGTTCATAACCATCTGTAATATATGGAAGAACCGGCATAAGATATATACCGGTTACAATTCCGGAGTCTTTAATTCTTTTTATTGTTTCCAATCTTTTGCTTGGTAATGACGCTCCGGGCTCAAGAAGTTTGCCTAATTTATCGTCAACAGTTGAAAAACTAAAACTTACAACTG
>CAYRAO010000023.1:0-41236 GCA_964422395.1 uncultured Clostridia bacterium | reverse complement strand
GAATAAAATATCACAATTACTTCATCCATCGTTAAGTGCAAACAAAAGGGGACAGAGATAGAATCACCAGTGCGTAAAGAGAGTGTGACTTTTGTGCAATAATTTTTTTAAAAAAAAGTCTTGACATATAGTGGTCTTGACAAACCGGACTGCTATAACAACAAGGAGTAAGAAAATGAAATTATTAAAAATTACTTTGGTAAGTTTACCGCTTATATTGTTTTTTATAAGTTGTAATAATGAAAATTCGTACAGCAAGGTTTCTCATGAAAAATTAATCGAGAAAGGAAACATGTTAATCCGAATTGTAAAAAAGAAGGAAATTGTTTTGGATACGGGAGAGGATATTATCGGTTTTGTCGCTTTGCTGACCAATTGGAAGAACAGCAAAACGAATCAGGTTATAGTAGAATTCTGGAGTAATGAGTTCAAGAAAATAGGTAGTTGTGAATTTGATAAGAGTTCGGAGTTTGTGCATTACGGTAATGATATGCTTATAACGATAAATGTTGATAGTAATCCCCAAAAAATTGATTCTGGGATGTTGTTTTAAAACAAAGTCACAATTAACACTATCTTTTTGGTTGGCAACATTGAAAAACGGTAATTTTTTATTTCTATACTTTTTTAACAAGATCTCTCTTTTTAATCCCTGCTTTTGCAAAAAAGATGAGTCCGATTCCTGCCCATACCAGTGCTATCACTCTTCTTGTGATAACAAGAGCCATACAAAAAGCGGCGTTTAATCCAAGCAGTTCGAATATCGCAAGATATGTTAATTCATAAACTCCAATTCCACCGGGAAGAACAGGGAGCATAAAAGCAACTGTTCCGAGTGACACTATAAGAAAACTGTTAAGGAATGTAATACTGTCCATTCCGAGGAATCTAAGTGTAAAGAAGATTTCAGATGTCCATATTAACATCTGTAGAAAATAGAGAGACAAGATTACTATAAAAGAGCTTTTATTATTTTTATAAAAACTTGAAATATTCTCATCGATTTCTTTTATTTTTTCCAGATTATTGTTAATAAATTTGAATGAAATTTTCAACTTATCAAGTTTGCCAATTATCCATTTTAGCAATCCCTGATGTTGTTTCCTGAGAACAAATATTATTGAAATAATGGAGAAAAGGATAAATCCTACATAAATGTATTTTTGTACTCTATGCATTGGAATCATGTAAATCGCTATAGCTATTGCAATCATAACCGTGAAAGCTGAAGCGATCAGTTCAATGGTTTTGTCAAGGATAACTGTGGAGAGAGTATTCTTATCGGTATCTTTGTTAATTATCATCACCCTTGCAGCCTCTCCGGCAATATTTGCCGATGGGGTAAGGTAATTTACTGTAAAGCCTGAAATCCTTGCATAAAAGATTTTCCAAAAAGGGAGTTTTATTGAACATTTCAAGAGTATTATTTTCCAGTTAATTGTTCTTATTATCCAAAATATAAATCTGAGAAACAAAAGTATTAAAAGGAAGAGGGGGGAAATATTTTTAACTGTATTTAGAATTGTAGAAATACCGATCTTTCTGATAAGGTTTATAAACAGAGCAACCCCTATTATTGATAGGATGAGAGTGATCTTTTTCTTCATTTGGTTTCCGAATTTCAGTTGAACCGAAATACAATAATATTTCCGTCTCGCTAATTGTATTATACATAAAAACAGTATCAAGTTCTATGTTATTTTAATTTCAAAATATATTCCGATTGATAGTATCCATTATAGTTTATTTGCATGACAAATAATATCTTATTAATTGATTCGGTACCGAGTTATCTTTTTTGTACATTTTTTTTTCTTTTTATGATATATTTTTTAATAATCGAATGATAAGAAACCGGAGGATGTTATGATTTTACACGAAGAATTTGTTAAGATTGCAAAGAAAAACGGAAAAAAGAGAGCGGTTATTGATAGAGGTAGAGAGTCTACCGTAACTTTTTCGAAGTCTCTTATTGCTTCGTTAATGCTTGCTGAAAAATTTAAAGCTTATAAGCACGGGTTTATCGGAGTTATGATTCCCAATTCAGCCGGTGCAATACTTACTACGATCGGAGTTCTGATGTCAGGAAGTGTTCCGGTAATGATAAATTATTCCACAGGTGCTTCGGAAAATTGTGAATATGCTCAAAAAAAGTGTGGGTTTAAAACCATTATTACATCAAAAGCTCTTATAGAAAAAATAGGGTGCCGTCTCGTTCCCGGGATGGTCTTTATTGAAGATATTATGACAACTATTTCTACTATTGACAAACTTAAAGCAGCTCTTAAGTCCAAAATGCCGTTTGGAATAATTAAAAGATCACTTCCAAATACTCACGAAGAGGATAATGCCGTAATATTGTTTACTTCCGGAAGTGAGAAGGATCCAAAAGCAGTTCAGTTGACCCACAAAAATATTGCGGCAAATGTTAAAGATATTTTTGTAAGCCTTATGTTGAATGATAACGATATCTTTCTCGGTAATCTACCTCTATTTCATGTTTTCGGATATACGACTAATCTTTGGTTGCCTTTGTTGAGGGGGCTTTGCGTGGTCACGTATCCGAATCCTCTTGAATATAGAAAGATGGTTCAAATAATCAGAGAGGAAGAGATAACTCTAATGTTAGGAACACCTGTATTTTTCAATGGCTACCTTAGGCAGTCGGAGCCGGGGGAGTTATCATCAATCAGAATAGCTGTAGCCGGTGCTGATAAATGCCCTGAAATATTAAGAGAAGGATATCAGAAAAAACACGGTATTACCCTTCTCGAAGGGTATGGATGTACAGAGACAAGTCCTGTAATATCTGTAAATCTTCCGAATGCGAATAAACCGGGAAGCACTGGGAAACCTCTTCCTACGGTTAAAGTTAAAATTGCCGATATTAATACGGGGGATGAGGTACCAAGGGGTGAAGAGGGTAAACTTCTTACAAAGGGTGATCATGTAATGAAAGGATATTTTGACGATATAGAGGAAACATCGTTAAGAATAAAAGACGGTTGGTATGATACCGGCGATATGGGGATGGTTGATGAAGACGGATATGTTTGGCATAGAGGGAGGTTGAAAAGGTTCGCAAAGGTGGGAGGTGAAATGGTATCCCTGGTTAAAGTGGAAAGTGTATTAACCGATCTTCTCCCGACTGAGACGGATTGTTGTGTCGTTGAGATTCCCGATTATCTCAAAGGAGCCAAAATTATCGCCGCCGTAACTAAAAAGATAGATGAAAGAGCAACTTTAAAGAAGATGGCAGCTGAACTTCCGACAATCGCTTTGCCAAAAAGTTTTTTAGTAATTAAGGAACTTCCGAAAATGGGAAGCGGGAAAATTAACTTTAGACTCGTTACCGAAATGGTAAAAGAAAAATTCTCTAATAATAATAAAAAATAGAAATTTTATTTGGAAAGCTTAGACATCAATTGCCTTGCGTCCCGCTGGTAGATTGACTGGGGAAATTCGCTTAGTAATCTGTTTAAATTGTCTTTTGCACTTCTGACAAGACCGTTTTTAATGTTAATTTTGGCGATCCTGAGCAGAAGAAAATCTTTTGTTATCTCGGATTTTGTATCGGATAGTAATTGGTTAAGTATATCCATCCCTTTTTTTTCTTCTTTCATTGCAAACAGTATCTCGGATTCAAGTAATTTTTTTTGATCATTAAGAAGTTTATTACCACTTTTATATTTTGATAAGGACTCTTTAGCTTTTTCGTAATCACCTTTTTCGTATTGAAGAGAAGCAATGTAAAAAGTTGTTGCGGATGAAATGCCCTTGCCTATTTTTAAAGATGAAAGTTTTTCTATTTTTTGATCGGAGGTGAGTTCCGTTGAGTTCCAAATATTAAGAGCGGAAGAATAAATTTTATTGTCTTTGGAAATGGTACTTGATCTTAAAAGGAGAATTGCAATTATTATGACCGTAATAATACCCAAAGTTCCCAGAATAATCATAATTTCTCTCTTTAGCTTGTGAAATTTTTCAATAACCAACTGGATAAAATTTGCAAACGGATCTTCTTTAAGATGTTCTCTTTCTTTCTTTTTCATGACTACCTCACATATTTATCGCTTAACCGGTAATTCTCCGGAATGGAAATTCGATGTTAGCATTTAGGCGGATATCTGTCAAGGTTGGAACTGTAGGAATTAGGTAAAGTGGATTTATCTATTGTTAGAGGTGTCACCTTTTTATACGGGTGATTGTAAATAATGTGACAATAATCCAAAAATATGTCTTGAAAATTCGGAAGTTTTCTTGCTAATAATAGTAAGATTAAATAAAATCAATAAAAAAGTTTCGTTAATAACAGTGATTTTGAAAATCTGATTAACAATGGAATGTAAGTCTGATATGAATTTAAATACCCAAAAAAGGAGACTGAAATGAAATCTTTTTCAAGTTTTGTAATAGTATTGTTTTCTCTGTTTTTTATCGCTTTCGGGGAAAATATTGTTGAGAAGGTTGAAGTTGATTGGTGGATTGTTCCGTTTTTTGCAATTGACAATAGTGACAATCCGATAATGGATATGGAGAAGGGAGATATAAAACTTTTTGTTGACGGGAAAAGGATAAATGAATTCGTAGTGTTAAAAAGGGAATTTAATTCTGTCAATGTTAGACCGGTGGATAAAAAGGTTGAGAATAGTCTAAAGAAAAAGAATATTATTCTTCTTATAATTGATATAGCTTTTCAATCAAAACTTGGATTTGAAAAATCGAAAGAAATTGCATCGGATATTATAAAAAGGGGTTCTGAAAACTCACTTTTCGTCCTTATGACAGTGGATTTCTCTTCAGGTCTTCAGTATGTTTACGGTCCTTCAAACGATAAGAAGAAACTTATTTCTTTTGTTTTGGAAAAGATTTTAATGTTTCCCGAAACACGGGATCCTTCCTACCTTCTAAAAAAGGATCCATTTGGCCTTGGAATGACTTCCAAACAAATTAAATCCGGCGTAAAAATCAGTAAATTTACTCCTAAAGAAAAGAGGTCTATTCGTGAGCAATTGGCGTCTGAGCAAATACATGCCAACAAAAGATACTTCGACTCTTTTAAAACACTTTACTATTCTCTAAATCAGATAACCGATAATAAATTCATCTATTTTTTTTCCGAAGGACTTGCATCTCTTGCGTTAAACAGCACAAAATATGCGAGGGGGGAATTTTATAAGGGGTTAAAAAAATCAGCCCTTTTTTTAGGGAAAAGCGGATCTGTAATTTTTATTGTTGATCCGAGGATACCTGGGGGAGATTCCAGCCAATTGTCCGGTTCCGATTCGCTGAAAACTTTAGCTATTGAGTCAGGTGGAAAATATCTGAGAGGGAATAGAAAAGATATTTCCAAAAGGATAGAAAAGATGAATAGGGCTTATTATGAGATTGCTTTTTCTTCAGCTGATAATTTGAAAAGGAGTAAACTTATGATTGAGATTAGATCAAAACGTAAGGGTGTTAAGATACATTCGTTAAGGGTTCTTGAAAAAAGGAAACAGTACAATGAGATGGAAGATGTTGAGAAAGAAGTTTTGGCGTTGAACTTACTTAAAAGGAATATATTTTTTAAATCACCGTTAAAAATAGAAGGATTCGATACTCTCAGCAAGAGGAAAGGTAGTTTGAAGACAACATTTAGGATACAATTTTTAAAAACTTTTGAAAGACAAAACTTGGATTTTTTTATTGTTCGATTCATCCCCGGATCAAAAATGGATGTGAATATAAAGAAAGAGCGAAAATTGGTTACGGGAAGAATAATAGATGTAAAAGTTGATAACAAAGAGTTAGACGGATCGAAATTTGTATTTATAGATGAAAAAAATAATGTTGCATATGTGGATGGGGTGGTAAATTTCGGTAAAAGATTATTAAAACGTTTGGATAAGATGAATAAAAGATTTGATCTGAAATTAAAAAATACTACCGCAAAACAAAAAAATGAATTAAAAAACATTTTGCAAGGGGTAGCAGAATATTGCATTAAGCTTGAAAATTCCGTTTTTCACTTTATTTGCAAGGAGAACATTGAAGAGATACTTAAAAAAACGGATATGAAGAAATCAGCAATTGATTACTATATGATCCTTGCTTTTGATTCAAAAGCAAAAAACAATATTGGAAAAAGATTAGGTAAAAATGCTACTAACAGAATTAAGAATGATTATCAACTCATCTATGATAAGGGGGTTATGAAGGAGCAAAGAAAAAGTATTGGTGGAAGTCGGAAAAAATCATTAAATCATAATTATTTAAACACAGAGTCATTTTTAGCAAAAAAGATTATTTTAACTCCAATTTCATTACTCGGATATTTAAATCAGGAGAAATATAAATTCAGATATGTTAAGAGTGATAGGATAAATGGAGCAGAAGCAACACTTATTGAAGTGTTTCCGAGAAAACTTAATACATTAAAATCTGTTTTTGGAAAAATTTGGATAGACAAAACCGATAATTCAATTTTAAGAATTCAGGTTAATCCTCTTTCAATCGGAGGGTTTAAAAAATTAATGAAATTTGCTTCAATGTTGCACAGCACCCTTGATTTAAAATGTATAATAGATTTCGGGTTGAAACGGAATGGAATAAGATATCCGACAAAGGTTAGGATTCATGAGCGTTATTTTGGAGGAAAATTGGGACGGGGGCGTGCTTGGGAAAGGAGTAAAATTACTTATGAATATAATGATTATCAGTTCTTTAATGTAGACACAGAAGTAAAAATACAAAAATGATATGATTCTTCTGTTTTTGCTTTTTATCTGTTTCCCGCAAAGCTATTTTTTGGAGGAAGAGTGGTCGTGAATTATTCTCCATCCCTCTTTGAATTTTTTTAAAATGAGGGTATAGAGTCCAGTTCTTTTTTTATCTTTATAGTGAAGAGTCCATCTCCCGAAAACCAGAGATGAATCTTTGCTTAGAACGGTAATGTCAACATCGGAAAATGTAAGTTTTCCCATTGATTTTTTATCGGGATAGCTTTTTTTATATCTTTTAAGAGTATTTGTCCACCCGAGATTAAAATTACCGTTTCCTGCAAATCTCATCTTTTCAGATTTGTGATAACATTGCATATATTCTTCAAGGTTTCCGTTATTCCAACCCTTTTCCGAGTCGCTGAGAACTTTTGTTATCTGTTCTTTAATTTCGGTAACATTCAAATCTCTTGTAATTGCAGGAATAATTGAAATAGCAGATAAAATAAGTGTGATTATAATTATTTTCCTCATTTGGATCTCCATTTAACAAAATACTATAAAATAATGAATTTGGGTTCGGATCATTCCGCCCAAAGTTTCATTAGATTGACAATTACCTCGGATGCCTTGTACATGTCCTCAAGTGTAATCCATTCATATTTGGAGTGAAAATTTGAACCTCCGGTGAAGATGTTTGGAGTAGGAAGACCCATAAAGCTAAGTCTTGCTCCATCTGTACCTCCACGGATAATGTTTTTTAAAGGTTTTATTCCTGCCAATTCTACTGCTTTGATAGCTTTTTCAGTAACATCAGGATGTTTGTCAAGAACCTGTTTCATATTCCTGTATGATTCGGTAACCTTAACTTCCGTTTTTGCCCCTTTATATTTTTTCATTATTGTTTCAACAACATTTCTAATATATCCTTCTTTTTCTCTTAATCCCGATTCTTCAAAATCTCTCAACAATATCTTGACATTTGTTTTCTCCCCTCCACCGGATATTGTGAAAGGATGTATATATCCTTCTCTTTTTTCGGTAGTTTCCGGAGCAAGTCCGTTCTTTGGAAAGTGATCGATAATTTCCGAAGCGATTTTAATTGCGTTTATCATTTTATCCTTTGCATATCCCGGATGAACCATTATACCCGTAATATCCAACTCCAGAGTGTCAGCACAGAAAGTTTCATCTTCAATCTCACCAAGTTTTTCTCCGTCTATGGTGTAGCCGTAATCGGCTTTTATATCTTCGTTGGTAATATGTTCCGTTCCGCGACCCACCTCTTCGTCAGGAGTAAAAAGTATTCTTATATTCGGTCTCGGTAAATTCGGATTATCCAAGAGGTATTTGATTGCACACATTATTTCAGATATACCGGCTTTGTTATCTGCTCCCAGAAGAGTGGTTCCGTCTGTTGTTATAACGGTTTTACCAATTTTATCTTTTAGAAGAGGATTCTCGGTCACTTTAAGAATCACATTATCTTTTGCGGATAGAATTATATCTTTCCCGTCATAGTTTTTGTGAATAACAGGATTTACATCTTTTCCGGATACGTCAGGCGAAGTGTCAACGTGAGCTATCAGAGCAATTGTCTTGATTTCCCCTTTTTTGTTTGTTTTTAGAGTTGCGGTTACATAACCCCATTTATCTTTTTTAACATCATCAAGTCCCATATCCGTAAGTTCTTGTTCAAGCTTGTTGAGAAGATCGAATTGTTTTTTTGTTGAAGGATAAGATTCCGATTCTTCATCGGATTGTGTATCAATTTTTACATAACTTAAAAATCTTTCAAGCATCCCTGAGAATTCCATAAAATACCTCCGTAAAAAAATTATATCACAAATAAGTTGATTGAAGAAACAGGAAATTACGTTGTCTTGTTAAATATATAATGGTATTATTAATGGTATCCATCTGTGATTTGGGGGGATGGATATATTATTGGTCGGATTGATTCTGTTTTGTAAAAATAGTTTATTTGTTTTTTTGCAATTGTTACAACAACTTGCAAAATGAGAGATTCGTTATATAATTATTAACCATAGGAGGATGATACCGAAATTATAAAATGGTATTTCAATGAAACAAAATGAAAAAAAATAACACAGAATTAAGTTTAAAATTTATTTCCATACTTGTGGCTTTGTTGATTGTAAGCAGTGGTATTATTGTCGCTGATGATAATACCAAGGAGAATAAGATGTGTGAGAACCCTTTTTTTAAAAAATATGATACTCCGTTTGAGGTACCTCCGTTTAATCTGATTAAAGAAGATCATTATATCCCTGCTTTTAAAAAAGGGATGGAGATTCACAAAAAAGAGATTGATGCTATTATTAAAAACAAAGAAAAAGCAACTTTTGCGAATACGATTGAAGCTCTTGAGAATAGCGGTGAACTCCTCTCCAAAGTATCTGCTGTCTTTTTTAGTCTATACAGTAGCTTAACAAATGACAAAATGCAGAAAATTGCGGGAAAGATGTCTCCGTTACTCTCAAAGCATAAGGATGATATTAACCTTAGTAATGAGCTGTTTGCAAGGGTTAAAAGCGTTTACGATAATAGAGATAAGTTTAATCTTGATAAAGTACAGAAGAAAGTATTGGAGGAGCATTATAAAGAATTTGTTAGAAATGGTGCCAATCTCAACAGCAAAGACAAAGTAAGATTAAGGAAGATAAATAAAGAGCTTTCCCTTCTTGAACTTCAATTCGGAAAGAATCTTCTTGCGGAGACTAACGGTTTTAAAATGGTTATTCACAGAAAAGAAGATTTAGACGGTCTCCCTCAATCTGTTATTGACGGTGCTGCCGAAGTTGCCGATGCAACGGGTGAAAAAGGTAAGTGGGTATTCACTCCCCAAAGACCAAGCTGGACCCCTTTCTTACAGTATTCGACAAAGAGAGATTTAAGAGAAAAGCTTTATAAAGGTTATATTATGCGAGGAGACAATAACAATAAAAACGATAACAAGAGGATAATTGCTAAAATAGCGTCTCTGAGAGTGAAAAAAGCTAACATCATGGGGTTTGATACCTATGCTGATTTCAGACTTGATAGGAATATGGCAAAGAATCCGAAAAATGTTTATAAATTGCTTGATAAGCTTTGGGTCCCGACTCTTCAAGCAGCAAAAGATGAAGCGGGCGAACTTCAAAAACTTATAGATAAAGAGGGCGGAAAATTCAAGCTTAAATCTTGGGATTGGTGGTACTATACGGAAAAACTCAGGAAAGAAAAGTATGATTTTGACGAAGATGTTTTAAGACCTTATTTCAAACTTGAGAATGTGAGAGAGGGTGTGTTCTATGTAGCTAATAAGTTGTATGGGATAAAATTTGTAGAGAGAAAAGATATCCCGTTATACCATAAAGATGTGTTAACTTTTGAAGTTCTTGAGTCGGATGGGAGTCATATAGGTATCCTTTATATGGATTTTTTCCCGAGAGCAAGTAAAAGGGGGGGGGCTTGGTGCGGAAGCATAAGAGATCACCATTACAGGAACGGAAAAGAAGTGTCTCCTGTTGTGTATGTGGTGTTAAATGCATCGAAACCGGTTGGAGATAAACCCGCTCTTTTAAGTCCTGATGATGTTACAACTCTTTTTCATGAGTTCGGTCATGCTCTTCATAATTTGCTTTCCAAGGTCAAATACAATTCGCTTTCGGGAACGAATGTCGCGTTAGACTATGTAGAAATGCCTTCACAAATAATGGAATACTGGGCACTTCATCCGGATGTTCTTAAAGTTTATGCAAAGCATTATAAAACGGGTGAGTTAATTCCTGAAAAATTTTTGAAAAAGTTAAATGCCAGTAAACATTTTAATCAGGGATTCATTACTTTGGAATATCTTGCTGCTTGTTACCTTGATCTTCATTGGCATACTTTGAAAGATCCGAAGATCAGGGATACTAATAAGTTTGAAAAAGATTGTTTCAATAAAATCGGATTGATTCCCGAGATCATTTCAAGATATAGGAGTACATATTTTGAACATATTGTCGGCGGATATGATGCCGGTTACTACGGATATATCTGGGCGGAAGTAATTGGTGCGGATGCTTTTGAAGCTTTTAGAGAAAACGGAATCTTTGATCGGAAAACAGCTAAAGCATTTAGAGATAATATTTTAGCAAGAGGTGGTACGGAAGAGCCGATGGTGCTATATAAAAAGTTCAGAGGAAAAGAACCCAAAATAGATGCTCTCCTAAGAAAAAGAGGACTTAAAAAGTAATAATCTGACATAAAGAGGGTTTTACATCGGTTTTGATCGGATGATTGATTTGTATTTTTTTTTTTGTTATGATGCTAAAGTCATTACCGGTGTTAAAGTGAGGAGAATTTTATGAATTTAGCGGTAATAGGACTTCAGTGGGGAGATGAGGGAAAAGGAAAAGCAATAAATTATCTTGCACCAAAATATGAAGTTGTTGTTAGATATCAGGGTGGTCATAATGCCGGTCACACAATATATCATAATGGAGAAAAAATCATTCTACATTTATTGCCTTCCGGAATATTTTCTCCGACAACAATTTCAGTTATTGGAAATGGTGTTGTTGTAAATCCTATAAAGTTGGTCGAAGAGATAAAAGGTGTTGAAAAATTTGGTGTGGATTATAACAACCTTGTCCTTAGTTCTACTGCACCGTTGATACTTCCGGAACACAAACAGTTGGATGTGGTATTTGAAAATTCACGTTATGTCGAGATAGGAACCACACGAAGAGGGATAGGACCTGCATACGAAGATCTAACGGGAAGAAGAGCGATTTTTACAGGGGATCTTTTAGATAAGGAAAAGTTTCTAAATAAAATAAAACCGATAAATGAATATTACAATAAACTTATCAAAACATTTAACGGTGAAATTGTAGAGATTGATTCATATGTCGAAGATTATTTGGAAGCAGGAAAGTTTTTAAAGGATTTTACTAAAAATTCGGTATATTTATTGAATGAATATTTTACAGGAGGGAAGAATATCCTTTTTGAGGGTGCTCAGGGAGTTTTACTGGACATCAATTTCGGAACTTTTCCATTTGTTACATCATCAAATCCGACAGTTGGAGGGATGTTTACGGGTACCGGTCTTCCACATAAAAGTCTTGATAGAATAACCGGTGTATCAAAGGCTTATACTACAAGAGTAGGAGGAGGTCCTTTCCCTTCCGAACTGGATGGTGAAAAGGGGGAATATCTTCGAAAGACAGGGAAAGAGTACGGTTCAACTACCGGAAGACCGAGAAGAGTCGGCTGGCTTGATCTTGTTGCTCTCAAATATGCCGTAATGATAAATGGAGTGGATGACATCTTCCTTACGAAATTGGATGTCCTTGATAATCTTGATGAAATAGGAGTGGTTACGGAGTACAAGTATGGAGATGAATCGGGAACAACATTTGAGGTTGACCATATGTTTCTTGATAACGTGTCTCCTGTAGTAAAAATGCACAACGGTTGGAAATCGGATATATCGGGAATAAAAGAATACAATGATCTTCCTGATAAAACAAAAAGTTTCATAGGATTTATTGAAAATTTTGTAGGGATACCGATTAAAATTATTTCCGTTGGAGTTAGTAGCGAACAGACCATAAGATGCAGGAAGGGATAATATGTATAATAAAAGGCAAATTATTGAAGAAATAAGGAGAGTTGCAGAACTCCTTGGCACAAAAAGTTTGAAAAAAAAAGACTTTTTAAAGAATACAATGATTCCGTTGAGTACGATTAATTTTTATATCAGTTCGTGGAATGAAGTTCTTTCCGAAGCCGGACTGGAGGATGGACAAGCGAAATCAAATATTAAGACTAAAGATCTGTTAAATGATCTATTAAGGATAAAAAGTGAATCAGGAGGAACCCCCACATTTGCACTTGTGGAAAAAATTGGGAAATATTCAAAAGAGGATTATCAGAAAAAATGGAGAAATTTGGATGATGCATATAGACTTGCGGAAAAGAAGTACGGTAATAAATCTTCCGCCGCTTCCGACAAAACAATTATAATGTCCGGAAATACCGATGAAATAGTTTCTCCCGATAAAACAATAATGGCTACTGCACATGATTCTGAAAATAAGGATTTTAGTGTTGATATGGAGGATACATTTATTTCCATAAAAAAAGAAGATATAGATTTAGAAGAAACGACAGATCCGAACTCAGGTGAATTCAGTGATAATTTCAGTAGTGATAATATCCTTACAATTGAGAAAATGGAGAACAAAGGGAAGAAAAAGGAAAAGAACGAAAAGGATGAAATAATGTCCGAGCCCAGCTTTGATTATCTTTCCGGTGACAGTGGAATTGAAAATCTTAACGCAATAGATATTTCCAAACCCAAAAAGAAAAAAATTATACCGAAGACCATTAAACCTGTAAATGATAAAAAAGATAATGGGAAAGGAGAAGAGTTGAATTTCAGGGGTATTAAGCGTTCTCCTGTCGATACGCGTGGTGTGATATACATATTTGGTCTTGTATCCGAAGAGTTAAATTTTATAATTGAAACTTTCGGGTCGGGTCGCTCCGGATTTTTTGGAAAACGCAACCTGTCAATTGAAGAGGAAAAATGGGAAAAAGTTAAAATCGGATTTGCTTTAAACAGTTATGATCTTAAAGATAGCAGAAAGCTTACAAATAGTTGGGACTTACTTGTGTGTTGGAAACATGATTGGGAAGATTGTTCACTTGAAGTACTTGAACTAAGTTCAACGCTAAAAATTTTGGAAAATTATTAATAAGCGGCTACTGTATTGACTAAATTGGTTGCCGGTGGTATAATTAAATTTTAACAAAACAAAGGGAGATTTAAAACATGGAACATTTAACAAAAGAAACTTTCGTTAAGAAAATATTTGATTATGAGAATGAGAAAGAGTGGACTTTTAAGGGTGAACGTCCTGCAATTATTGATTTTTATGCAGAATGGTGTCAACCGTGTAAAATGGTAGCACCTGTTCTCGAAAAGCTCTCGAAAGAGTATGAAGGGAAGGTTGATATATTCAAGGTGGATACAGAGGCAGAGAGAGAACTTGCCGGAGTATTTCAAATAACCAGCATTCCTTCAATATTGTTTATTCCCAAAGATGATAAACCGCAGATGGCAATGGGAGCTCTTCCGAAAGAAGGTTTCGAAGAAAACATAAAAACTATTTTGAAAGTAGAAAAATAATTCTGTGAAAACAGGGCGGTTCAACCCGCCCTAAATATTATTTTAATGTGATTTAATTTTTTGAATAAGCTGTACTGGGAGCAAGCCCCGTCCCAATGTTTTTAGAACAGATTAAGTTCCCCCACATTTGGTCCAAGCACAATTCGGGCATGTGGGGCATTTTTCATCCGGAAGCGATGCACCGCACATCGGGCAGGTTATAGAGTTCAAATCTTGATTGCTTACATTAACTTCACCGATATGTGATTCCAGTGCTTGAGCGATTGCATCGGGAATTGATTGGATTAGTGCTCCGTTATGAAAAGTAGGTTCAGATCCTCCAATCCCTTTTAATTGACTTACTACCTCCTTTGCTGCAATTCCGCTACGAAGTGCAAGAGACGTAAGTCTTCCTATTGCTTCAGCGTCCGCCATAGTGGAATAACCGCTTTTCCCGATTGAACAAAATACTTCAAACGGTTTATGATTATAATTTGAGATAGTAATATAAAGCCTACCTAATCCGGTAGAGACCTTGTGTGTCATTGACGGAAGTGAATCCGGCCTTCCGAGAGGAGCCGGGGAACTATTTTCATCAATATGATTAAGTACTTGTAATGCTCTGCATCCGTCCCTGTAAACCGTAATACCTTTAACTTGCATATCAAATGCCATCATATATGCCGACGCTATGTCTTCTCTTGTTGCATCGTTTGTGAAATTAATGGTTTTTGATACGGCACTGTCGACACTTTGTTGAAATATATTTTGCATTTTTATATGATCTTCAGGTGAAACTTCCGAAGCAGTGATAAAATAATCAGGTGCATCCTCTTCACCATGTTCTTCTTCCCATTTAAGATACAAGGGGTGGAAATCTTTTATTTCTCCGTCGAGAATTTTCGAAATTACTTTAAATGCAAAAATGGGCTCTATACTGGATGAGCATCCTGCTATTCTGGATATGGTTCCTGTCGGAGCTATTGTAAGAACTGTTGCATTTCTCATCTGTTTACCCTTGTAAACGGATTTTTCAATATTTGGGAAATTACCTCTCTCTTTTGCAAGCTCTACAGAGTAGTATTCTGCTTCCTTTCTTAAAAACATAACAATTTTTTTACCGAAGTTTCTGGCTTCATCAGTGTCATATTTTATCTCTTTTTTTATCAATAGATCGGAGAATCCCATGATTCCAAGCCCAATTCTCCTGTTACCTTTGGCAATCTTGTCAATTTCATTCAAGGGGTATTCATTTACATCAATTACATTATCAAGAAATCTGACTCCCATATGAATTGTTTCTCTAAACCTTTCCCAGTCGAACATATCCTCTTTTTTTCCCGAGAAAAAATTTGATACGTTTATCGACCCGAGATTACAAGATTCATAATCATGAAGTGGTTGTTCTCCGCATGGATTTGTTGCTCTAATAGGACCTTGCATTGCCGTTGGGTTTGATTCGTTGACTTTATCAATAAAAATAAGACCCGGATCCCCTGTTCTCCATGCCGAATCGACAATTAATTCAAAAATCTCTGTTGCATCCATTTTTCCCGTAACTTCATTATCCATCGGGTTAATAAGGTCATAAGTAGTCTTATTCTTAACCGCTTCAATGAAATCATTTGTTATAGCTACGGAAATATTGAAATTTGAAGCTGTTTTTCCATCATCTTTCATTGTAATAAACTCTTTGATATCCGGATGATCAACTCGAAGAACACCCATATTGGCTCCCCTTCTTGTACCACCCTGTTTTACAGCTTCCGTTCCGGCATCAATTACTTTGAGAAATGATACAGGTCCCGACGCAATTCCCTGAGTTTTTTTTACAAAGCTTCCTTGAGGTCTTATAAGTGAAAAATCAAATCCGGTCCCGCCTCCCTCTTTGTGAACGAGAGCCGCATGTTTTACGGTTTCAAATATCTGTTCAAGTGAATCTTTGATGGGAAGTACGAAGCAAGCCGACAAGCACATCCCTCTGTCGGCACCTGTAAGAGTCGGTGAATTCGGCATAAAATCCTTGTTCATCATTGCCGTAAAGAATTTTTCCTCCCAAATTTTTCTGTCATTTTCGTTCTTTTCCGCTTTTGCAATAAATTTTGAGACCCGTTTGAACAGGTCGGAAGGTTTTTTCTCAATTAATTCCCCGTTTGTATTTTTTTTGAAATATCTTGCCCTTAAAATTTTTAAAGCATTTTCTGAAAAATTTTCCATGCGATCTTCTCCTCTCACATATAGTTACTGGAAAATTTTAAAACACTATATATAGCGTGTCAATATATTTTTTTGAAAAAATTTTTTTTATTTTAAAAAAAGATATTTTTTATTGAAATTTCTTGACATTTAAAGTATATATGTATTAAGATGAATGGGGTAAAATGGGACAAAATGGGATGAATAGGAGATTTCGGGGTAGTTACACCCTCAAAGTTGATGACAGGGGCAGAATAATTGTACCCTCACGTTATCGTACTATCCTCGAAACACAGTTCGGAAGGGAGGTGTACCTTACATCCGCAAACAGCGATCATATCCTCTTTTATCCACTTCATACTTGGGAAATTATAGAACAAAAAATCGGAAAAATACAATTACGGACAAGAAAAATTGAAGATTTCGTCAGAGTAACAGGCTATTGGGGAACTGAATCGGAATTGGATCCCAAAGGAAGAATACTGATACCACCTGACTTGAGAGATAAAATAAAACTAAAGGGGAGTGTATTGATTATCGGGCAGATTGATCATATGGCAATCTGGAACAGTGAGGAATTTGAAGAGAAATATGCTTCAAAGAGTTTTTCAGATAGTGAAATGGATGAGATATCGAGGTTATTAAATAATGAGTATCCATTACCCAGTGATGAATAGCGAAGTGATCTCCGTTCTTGAAAATTCGGCAAGGGATATTTTCCTTGATTGTACGGTCGGAATGGGAGGGCATGCAGCGTTGATACTAAATAAGTTTCCGGAGTCGAAATTAATTGCGGTTGATATGGATGAGGAGAGTTTGGAAATTGCTAAAAGGAATATGGCGGATTATAGAGATAGAGTCCGGTTTATAAATACCAACTTTAAAGATCTGTTTGAAGCGGAAGAAATAGATTGGGATAGAGTTTCGGGAGTTCTTATTGATCCCGGATTATCTGTTTATCAGATTAAATCGGAAGGGAGAGGGTTTTCTCATTCCGAGGATTCAAAATTGGATATGAGAAAGGATATGTCCAAAGGGATTACGGCACACGAGATCGTTAATACATTTAACGAGAAAGAATTATCTGAAATATTTGAAAAGTACGGAGAGATACGGAGGGCGGACGGATTTGCAAAAAGAATCATAGAGAGGAGACTTTTCGAGGTTATTGACACATCGTTACAATTGAAAAAAATTTCGGAAGATTATTTCGGATGGAGACCGAAGAGAGGGAAAACTCATCCGGCTTCCAAAGTTTTTCAGGCATTGAGGATTTATGTGAATAAAGAGTTGGAGGGGATATCGGAATTTGTTGGAACTCTTTCAAAAAAACTCAAAAAGGGAGCAAGGATTGTTTTTCTTACTTTCCATTCCACAGAAGATAGAATTATAAAAAATGTATTTAAAAAATTAAAAAACTCAGGAAGTATAAAAACAATAAGACCGTTTCCTATGGTTCCAACTACAGAAGAGATTGAAAAAAATAATCCTTCCCGTTCAGCAAAATTGAGGGCGGTTGAAATTTTATGAAAAAAAAAAGTCATTACGGAAAACTTATAGTGCTAACTGTAATTATCCTGTTTACTCTACTTTTTACCTATTCCAGCCTGAATTTAAGAAATACAAATCATGGTTATGAGAAACAAAAATTAATAAATGAAAAAAGAGTATTAAAAGAGGAGGTAGATATATTGAGTGCCAGAAAGGCGGTATTATTGGCTCTCGGAAGGGTGGAAAAGATTGCTATTAACAAACTTGGATATGTGTATCCGAAAGAAGGTCAAGTTATTAAAGTCTATGGGAAATAAATGAAAATAAACAGAGGAGAGAGGAGGAGAGTAATAATAGTCTTTTTTTCTTTCATGATTTGGGTTGTTTTAATACTTGGAGTCCTTGTCAAACTTCAAATATTTAATTATGGAAAATACTCTGACAAAATCAGACTTCAGAGCAATCGAATATTTTCTCTTCACCCTAAAAGGGGGACTATCTATGACAAGAATGGAGATATCCTTGCAATCTCAATTCTTTCAAAATCAGCTTTTCTTAGAAATAACAATAAAAAAGAATCAAGGAAATTGTATGCGGGATTAGCTAACAAGATATCTCTTACTTACAATAAAAGACTTGATATTAGAAAGAGGATTTCATCGGGGAAGCATTTTATTTGGATAAAAAGGAAATTATCAGATTCGGAATTTAATAAAATTAAAAACATAAATATTGAAGGATTCAAATCAAAAATAGGATTTATTAGTGAGCATAAAAGGATATATCCCCAGAAAAAAGTATTATCCCATGTTTTAGGTGGTGTTGGAATAGATGAACAGGGTTTATCGGGGATAGAGTTCTCATTGGATTCGGTAATAATGGGAAAGGGTGGAAAAGTTGATGCAAAACTTGATGCAAGGAGTCAAATTTTTAATCTCGAATATCTTGAGAAAGAGATTCCTGGGAAAAATTTGCATCTAACTATAGATCTTCCCGTCCAATATTTTGTTGAAAAGAAACTTAAAGAAACCGTAATGAAATATAGTGCCAAGGGAGGTTCGATTATCGTAATGAATTCGAAGGACGGGTCATTGCTCTCTATGGCGAGTTATCCGAATTTTAACCCTTCTCGGATAAGATATACAAAACAATCAATACTTAAGAACAAAGCAGTATCGTTTTTGTATTATCCCGGTTCCACATTTAAAATTATTCTTGCCTCCGCTGCATTGGAAAACAAGATATGTGATTTGAATCAAAGATTTAATTGTTACAACGGTGAATATTTAATGAATAATCTGAAAATTCAAGATGTTCACCCTTATGAATCATTGAGTTTTAAGGATATTATTGTCTATTCCAGTAATATAGGTGCTGCCCAGATAGGGTTAAAACTTGGGAACAGAAGATATTACAACTCGGTAAAAAAGTTTGGATTCGGAAATGAGCTTGGTATCAGACTTCCGGCAATAGAGAAAGGGATTGTCAATCCTCTTGATAAATGGAATAGGTATTCGACTGCATATGTTGCACACGGATATGAAATATTTGTTACACCGCTTCAAATGGTCAGAGCACTGAATGTAATTGCTTCAGGAGGCTATCTGATTGAACCGAGAATATTAAAATCAATAGACGGTGTTTTATTCAGGAACAAAAAACCCAAGCGTATTATATCAAAAGATACAGCTTCTAAAGTTGCCGATATTATGATTGAAGTTGTTGAGGTGGGTACAGGAAAGAAAGCCGGTCTTACGGACTTAAGGATAGCCGGAAAGACCGGTACGGCAAAAAAGTATAAATGGGGAAGGTTCAGAAAACTATACGTTTCCTCCTTCGGTGGATTTTTCCCTGTTAAAAATCCTGTAATTACCATGTTTGTAGTAATAGATGAACCTAAGGGTCTTTTCTATGGGGGAGATGTTGCCGCTCCGTTGTTTAGAGAAATATCAAAGAGGGTGATTATGAGTTTAAATATCGGTTCAAAGCAAAATGATGTAGAGGGGATAAAGATATGATTAAGATCTCTGATATGCTTGAAGGGATTGAGACTATTGAAATATCCGGATCTTTGGATATCGAGATTACCGGAATTACTCATGATTCGAGAAGTGTAAAAATCGGAAATTGTTTTTTTGCAATAAAAGGTTATAAAGAAGATGGGAATAAATATGTTAAGGATGCAATTAAGGCCGGAGCGAAGTTAATTGTTTCGGAAATGGGAAATTGTATCGGTTCAACCGAAGTAACATGGATAAGGTTAAAAGATATTAGGAAAGCATTTGCAAGGATGAGTCTGAATTTTTTCAGGGATCCGTTAAAGAATAAATATGTGGTAGGTGTAACCGGAACGAATGGGAAATCTACTGTTATTGCTATTATTGAATCTATTTTTAAAAGGAAAATGAAAACGGTTAAAATTGGTACTCTCGGAGTTTGGTGCGGTTTAAAAGGGCATAACACTTCTCTTACAACTCCGGAAGTCAGTGAAATATATAGATTCCTTACCGAAGAGTGTCAGGGAGATTTTGAAAATGTTGTTATGGAGGTATCATCCGTTGCTCTTAAATTGAAAAGGGTGGAAGGTATTGAATTCTCGCAAGCAATATTTACAAACTTTTCAGGTGACCATCTCGATTTTCACAACGACATGGATAATTATTTTGACTCCAAATTGGAACTGTTCAGATCTTTATCGCCGGACAAGTGGGCAATTATAAATATTGATGACGAAAGAGGTAAATCAATTATTGAAGCTATCAATTCCAAATCTATTACATTCGGTTTTTCCGATGAAGCGGATGTTAAACCTGTTACTTACAAGTTATTTGCAAATGGGATTGAGGCGATAATTTCAACTCCGGCAGGTGATTTAAAGATTGAAAGTCAGCTTGTAGGAAGGTTAAATCTCCAAAATATTCTTGCAGCGGTAGCATCGGCAATAGTTAGAAATATTAGCTTTGATGAAATATCCTCTGCACTAAAAAGTTTTAAGGCTGTCAAGGGAAGACTTGATACGATTTATAATAATAATTTCAGTGTAATAATAGACTACGCTCATACGGATAATGCTCTCGAAAATCTCCTCCAAAGTATTAAGGAATTAAATTTCAAAAGAATAATACTTGTATTCGGAGCGGGAGGTTCGAGAGATATTACAAAAAGACCTCGAATGGGTGCTGTTGCAGCATGTTATGCGGATGAGATAATAGTTACAAGTGATAATCCCAGAGATGAAGATCCCGAATTGATTGTCGAGCAGATTGTAGCGGGCTTTCCTATCGATTTTGATTCTTATCAAATTGAGCTTGACAGAAAAAAGGGAATTGCTTTGGGAATAAAAAAAGCAGGTAAAGGGGATATCGTTATAGTAGCGGGGAAAGGGCATGAGAACTATCAGGTGACCGGTAAAAATGTGATCCCTTTCGATGATTATGAGGTTGTCAGGAATTATATCGGAGGAAATAGTGCCGGAATTTAAAGTTGAGGAAATTGTAAGGATAACTAACGGAGAAGCATTCAATCTTAGAGGTACAGAAATTTACTCCGAATTTGAATTTGATACTCGCAATATTAAAGATGATAAAACACTATTCTTTGCCCTTAATTCGGAAAACGGAGATGGTCATAAATTTGTTCCGAATTTAAAAAAGTTTAAGGGATCAGCGGCTGTTGTGAATAGCGATTTTGATCGTTCTAAAACGGATATTCCTCTTATCGTTGTTAAAGATCCATTGAAAGCGGCTCACAGACTTGCATCCGAGGTCAGAAAAAGATATAAACGGATAAAATATATCGGAGTTACGGGGAGTGCCGGAAAAACCACTACAAAAGAGTTTATATCTCAAATACTATCATCAAAGTATAAAGTGTTCAGGTCAATTAAGAATTGGAACAATTGGATAGGTCTCCCTTTCTCAATGCTTAAACTTAAGGGAGATGAAGATTTTGCAGTCTTTGAATTGGCAATGAGTTATCCGGGAATAGGTGAAATAGATTTGCTTGCCGATATTCTCAAACCCGACATTGCAGTTATATTAAATGTCTTTCCGGTTCATATGGAGTTCCTTAAAACTTTAAAGAATATTGCAAGGGGAAAAGCGGAGATACTCAATTATATGAATGCCGACAGTGTTGCTTTCATTACAGGAGATTCCGAGTTTATAAAGGATGAAGTGAGAATTAAGAAGGGGAGAAAAGTTTTTTTCGGAATGATGGATGGAGGAAATGAAATTGTTCTCAGAGGCATTGAGAGGAGTGAAATCGGGAGTAGTTTCTTTATAGATTTTTATGGTATTGAAGTCGGATTTCAAACCAATCTGACAAATATAGTCCAAATAGAAAATCTTTTTGCCGCAATTATTGTGTCTCAACACTCGGGAATGAAATGTTTTGAAATTTCTTCTGCAATTAAGAATATTGAGACGATTTTGGGAAGAGGAGGAGTTGAAAAATTTGGAGAATTAACTCTTATTGATGAAACGTATAATTCGAATCCGGTTGCACTAAGTAAAACTCTCGAATGGGTTGACAAGGAGTTTGAAGAACCGAAAATTGCAGTATTGGGAGATATGCTTGAGTTGGGCGATGATGAAGAGAAATATCATCAGGAAGCGGGAATAGAATTATCAAAATTGAATTACGCGATGCTGATAACCGTTGGAGAAAGATCGGAATTAATTGCGAAGGGAGCAGAAGAGGGCGGATTCTCGACGAAGAATATAAAATCTTTTAAAACTTCGGCGGAAGCAGGAGAATATATCGTAAATAATGTTAATAAAAACAGTATTCTTTTATTCAAAGCATCAAGAGGTATTAAGTTGGAAAAAGCGATCGCTAAAATAAAAAATGGATAAGAAAAGTGTAGGAATTATCGGATACGGAAGAACAGGGAAAGCTCTTTACTCTTTTCTTAAGAATGATCCGAATTACTCGAAAATTATGATTTTTGATGATAATGAGATTGATAAATCAAACATCGGTATTGATGAGAATGGTATTCCCGTGGAGTTTTTGTCGGGAAAGAATGGTATATCAAGATTAACCGAATCCGATCAAATAATTATTAGCCCGGGAATAAATGGACGTGAAGATAGATTTACCCCGTTAAGGGAGTCTGGGATAAAATTTGTATCCGAATTGGAATTTGCATTTTCTTACATAAGATCCAAGATAATTGCCGTTACCGGTACCAACGGAAAATCGACAACAGTAAGTCTTATTGACCATATTCTAAAAAAATCGGGATGGGATTCTCATCTTGTTGGAAATATTGGAGTTCCGTTTATATCCGAAGTAAAAAAGATCGGGGAAAATAGTATAACCGTTCTGGAAATTTCCAGTTTTCAGTTAGAAGAAATTGATAAGTTTAGAGCGAATATTACTGCAATACTCAATGTTACACCCGATCATCTCGACCGATATACCTCGTTTTCCGACTACAAGGATGCAAAATTAAATATTCTTAAAAATCTTTCGAAGGATGACCCGTTGATCCTAAATTACGATGACCTTTTTCTAAGAAAAGAGTTTTACAAAAAAGGAGATAATAAATTTAGAATACTATGGTTCTCAGTCGAAAATAGAGGGTTTGAAGAGGGAGCATGGTTGGATAGTGACCGTGTTGTTATTAGAATAGGGGATAGGACGGAAAATATTTCAATTAAAGGAAATTCCTTGTTGGGTTTACACAATCTTGAAAACATTCTTGCTTCATTTCTTGTATTGAGACTTTTTGGTATCTCTTCTTCAGATCAAGCGAAAGCACTTGGCGGTTTTAAAGGACTTCATCACAGAATGGAAATGTGCGGAGAAAAATCAGGTGTCAGATTTATTAACGATTCAAAAGCTACAAACGTCGAAGCTACTATTAAGTCGATCTCGGGAATTGACGGTGACATTGCCATTATTCTCGGTGGGAAAGATAAAGGTGGAAATTTTTCAATTATTAAAAATCAAGTTGGGAAAAAAATAAAAAAAATAATTTTAATAGGGGAAGCGGCTGATGCAATTTCAGCTGCTTTAAATTTGGATAAACATTTCTTAACCAGGGCTAACACCCTGGATGAAGCGTTAAGAAAAGGCTATGAGGTGCTGATCGGGAGCGGAGGGAGCGTACTTCTCGCTCCCGGTTGCGCCAGCTTTGATATGTTTAAAAATTATGAAGAGCGTGGAAATATTTTTAAGAGTAATGTAAAGGATTTCATTGAAGAGGATTGAATGGTAAAAAATGTAGGCGTTGATAAGGTGTTAATAGTGGTTATAGTAATGCTTACACTTTTCGGAATAATTATGGTACACAATTCAACTTCAATTCTTGCAAAGGAAAGGTTTGGGGATAGTCTCCATTACTTTAAGCGTCAGATAACATGGTTGATTCTCGGAGCTATCGTCACTGTCTTTATCACATCTCTGAAAAAGCCGTTTTATCTTGAGAGAAATTTTGTTTTCTTTTCGATAATAATGGCTATATCAGGTCTCGTTGCTGTGTTTTTTATTGGAAAAATAAACAATAGTTTCAGATGGATTAAAATAGGGAATTTTTCAATCCAACCTTCGGAGTTTGCTAAAATTGCGGTTGTGCTTTATCTCTCGTTTATGTTAAGCAGAAAAAAAAGTGATGTTAATGATCTTAAAAAACTGTTTTTTATAATGATTCCGATCATTATAGTGGAGTTGTTAATACTCAGGGAGCCCGATCTCGGAACATTTGCTCTAATTCTTCTGATTACGGCTGTAATATTATTTGTAGCAGGTTTGAAATTCAGATATCTTATAGGATCCGCTTTTTTTATACTACCCTCGTTTATTCTCGTTTTAAAAATGAATCCCGATAAAATGGGGAGGATTTTTGCGTTTCTTAACCCCGAAGCATACTCCACAACATACGGTTTTCAAGCACTTCAGTCTATTTATGCAATTGGGTCCGGAGGGATTTTTGGCCAGGGATTGGGTAATTCCGTTCAGAAACTCTATTTTCTGCCATATGCATACTCGGATTTTATTTTTGCCGTTATCGGAGAAGAAGCCGGTCTGATAGGAGCTTTTCTTGTAGTAGGATTGTTTGCTCTTTTTTTGATAAGGGGGCTGAATATTGCCAAGCTATCGGGAAATAGATACACTTATCTATTTGTTACCGGATTGACTTTTCTTATTGTTTTTCAGGCAATGATTAATATTTCCGTGACTATAGGGATTTTCCCGACGAAGGGAATTCCACTCCCTTTTATCTCAAACGGAGGAAGTTCTCTTATGTCGAGTTTACTCATAGGAGGATTGTTACTCAATATTTCAAGACACAGGAAAACGGTGCTGTTAAATGATTAATTACAGCCGGATTAGAAAGATACATTTCGTCGGTATCGGCGGTGCGGGGATGTCGGGAATTGCCGAAGTTCTTAATAATATGGGCTTTGAGATATCGGGTTCAGATATTCATGAGAGTAGTACGGTTAAAAGACTTAGGAGAGCAGGGATAAAAATTTTTATAGGACACAAAAGAGAAAATATCGATGGTGTTGAGACTCTTGTTTATTCAAGTGCCATTACCGGAGAGAATATTGAGTACAAGACGGCATCGAAAATGAAAATTCCGGTTATTCCGAGAGCAGAAATGCTTGCCGAATTAATGCGGGTGAAATTTTCAATTGCCGTAGCGGGAACTCATGGAAAAACTTCGACTACATCAATGATTGCTTCGATACTGAATGAAGCTAAAAAAGATCCTACGTACGTGGTAGGAGGGAAACTGAAGACGGAAGAGAGTGGAGCAAAACTTGGGAATTCGGAGTTTCTTGTTGCTGAAGCGGATGAATCCGATGGAAGTTTTCTTAAACTGTTTTCAACAATCTCCGTTATTACCAACATTGAAGGTGACCATCTTGATTATTACGGGGATTTTGAGTCTCTTCTGGAGGCTTTTAAGAGTTTTGGGAACAAAGTGCCGTTTTATGGGGCTGTTATAATTAATTCCGATTGCCCTAACTCAAGAAAAATTATCCGAAATATTAATAAAAAAGTGATTACTTTCGGAACATCTGAGGAGGCGGACATAAGAGCGGAAAATATTATGCTTGGTACTTTTTTATCTTCATTTGACTTGATAATAAACGGAATAAAAAAGGGGAGGATCAATCTTAATATAGGGGGGCATCATAATATCCTAAATAGTTTAGCTGCTATTGCCGCAACTGTTGAATCCGGAATAAATATTGAAGATATAAGATCCGGACTTATAAAATTTTCTCTTCCGGACAGGAGATTTCAAGTATTGTACAGAAATGAGAGAATTTTTGTAGTGGATGATTATGCTCACCATCCGACTGAAATTAAAGTTTCACTTGATACATTAAAACATGGAAAATTTAAAAGGGTCGTTACAATATTTCAGCCTCACAGATTTACGAGACTTCAGAATCTCATGGAGGATTTTGCCGAATCATTTGAAAGTTCGGATATAACGATTCTTGCAAAAGTATACAGTGCCAACCAGAAAGAAATAGTCGGTGTTAACAGTGGAACTCTTGCTCAAATGATAAAAGATAAAAATTCAGGAACCGTACATTATTTAGATAATGTAGCGGATATTTTATCATTTCTAAAAGCGGAAATCGGAGACGGAGATGCAGTTATATTTTTCTCAGCGGGAGACCTTACACGGTGTGCCCATGATTTTGCAAGAATAATGGAGATGGATAACAAATGAATAAGACAGCCGGTTATTGCCCCGTATCGGAGATAGAATTTCTTAGAAAGAATAACAACAGAGCGGTTATCCGGCAAAAAAAGATAAAGACAATTAAGATCAGAAGTTTCCATGTTATACTTTTAATTGTATTGTTTGTATTCTCGGGATATGCGGCTTATTCGGTAGGTAAGTTTGTTACCGGTTGGGAAAAATTTAATATACAATCTTTTAAACTGATTAATTCACCTACTTTTCAAAACGGTAAGTTTAAAAAAATATTAACAAAATACGGAGGGAATATTCTTACCCTAAATACAAAAAAGCTCAGAGATGAATTATTGGAAATTAAGGAAATTGATGATGTTTCGATTTCTCGTAAATTGCCATCTACCGTTGAAGTCAGATTAAGATTGAGGAAACCGTCTTTTCAGTTTTTTTACAAAGGTAAATATCATATGGTTGACATAAATGGGATTATTCTGGCGGATAGTAAGAGGAAAATGGACGGAATAATGTTGATAAGAGATATAACTCCGTCGGATTTACCTGATATATTTCCCGGAATTTCGGAGTTGATAAAAGAGAGGAATATTATTGAATACATTAGTTTTAAAGAACCTTATGGTACGGCACTGAAATTAAAAGGGATATCTGAAATTTTTTATACCGGAAATAATGTTAATTTAAATAAAATAAAGCGATATATGAGTATAAAGGATGAACTCGGTTATGAAAAAGAAGTAATAAAAAGTGTTGATCTGAGATTTAAGAATAGATTTTACCTGGAATTTGATAAGGAGATAATTTAGTGCAATGAAAAATAATTTTATTGTAGGTATTGATATCGGGACTAAAAAAATAAGTACGATTATTGGACAGGTAAAGAGTGAAGAAGGGAGAGATGAAGTTGAGGTGATAGGGTATGGGATTGCAGACTCTTCGGGAATAAAAAGAGGCGTTATCGTTGATATGAATAAAACCGTTGAAGATATTAAAAGATCGGTTAAGGAAGCGGAATTAACAGCCGGTGTTGAAGTGGAATCCGCATACATAAATATATCGGGAAGTCATGTACAATCCATAAGTGCAAAGGGTAGTATTAATATTACCGGAGGACGAAATAGGGAGATCACCAAGGATGATGTTGATAGAGCTGTTACACACGGCAGCAGTATTATGCTTCCTAACAATAAGGATATTCTTCATGTACTTCCTCAGGAATTCATTATTGATACACAGGACGATATTAAGAACCCGATCGGTATGACCGGAAACAGTCTTGAGGTTTATATTTTGATAGTTACCGCCTCAAAAGCCGCGACGAGGAATCTGCTTATATGTTTAAAGAAATCAAAAATAGATGTTCTGAAGATGGTACTCTCTCACATAGCAACCGCAGAAGCCGTATTAACTCCGGATGAAAAGGAACTCGGAGTGGCATTAATTGATATTGGTGGAGGGACTACCGATTTTTCCATCTATGAAAAAGGAGCACTCAAATTTTCTTCGACAATAGGTGTCGGAGGGTTTAATTTTACAAATGATCTTGCAATCGGAACAAGGACTCCGATCGATAAAGCGGAGATTATAAAAAGAAAGTACGGAATGGGGATGGATCCCAATCTGAGAAATCAGAATATTGAAATACCGAGTGTCGGAGGGAAAAAAATGAGGCTGATAAACCCTTCACTTCTTACTGAAATATTAAAACCGCGTGCAGAAGAGATATTTGAAATGATTAGAAATAGGATAGAACAGGAAGGGCTTGAAAACAAGATAAATGCGGGTGTTGTACTTACGGGTGGAACATCTCAACTTGACGGACTACTTGAAGTTGCAGATGAAATATTCTCGACGCCTGTAAGAGTTGGTAAGCCTATGGGTCTTGGGGGGTTGATTGATAAGGTGAATACACCGGATTTCTCAACATCCCTCGGATTGATCAAGTATGGTCTCCTCGATATGAGGAACAGAGGTGTTATGCCGGATTCTTCCGGAAATTTTTTTCAGAAAGTAAAAGAATTTATAGGATTTTAGGAGGGGAAATGAGTGATGAAGTCAAAATAACATTAAAGAAAAAGATGAATAATGGTGCGGTTTTAAAGGTACTCGGTATAGGTGGAGGCGGAGGGAATGCTATAAATAGAATGATTGATGAGAAATTGTCAGGTGTTGAATTTATTGCCGTCAATACCGATATTCAGGACTTGTCAAATATTAAATCTCCGTCACTTACTCTCCAAATCGGTGAAAAACTAACGAGAGGAAGGGGAAGCGGATCAAATCCCGAGATCGGGATGAAAGCTGCTCTTGAGAGTACCGAGATGGTAACAGATATCCTTGAAGGATCGGATATGATATTTATTACTGCCGGAATGGGTGGAGGAACAGGTACAGGAGCATCACAGGTAATAGCTAATCATGCGGCATCTATGGGGATTCTAACGGTTGCAGTTGTAACCAAGCCTTTTGATTTTGAAGGAGCTCACCGTTTGGAAGTTGCTGAAGCAGGTATTAAAAGTCTTCTTGAGAGTGTAGATGCTATTATCGTAATTCCGAATGAAAAGCTTTTTGACCTTGATGATGAACAAATACCTTTGAAGGATTCCTATAAGAAAGTTGATGAAGTCCTTTTGCAGGCGGTAAGAGGGATATCGGATATAATAAACACTTCCGGCATTCAGAATGTTGATTTTGCAGATGTTAAAACAACTATGTCTGAAAAAGGGATGACTATGATGGGTACCGGAGAGTCCAAAGGAGAAAATAGAGCTGAGGAGGCTGTTAATAAAGCACTTAATTCACCGTTGCTTGATAATATATCGATAAAAGGTGCTACAGGGCTTTTGTTCAATATTACAACATCATCCACTTTACCTCTTAGACGTGATGAGCTTAAAATTATTGCGGAAAGTATAAATGCGGAAGTATCGCCGAACGTAAAGAGCAAGTTCGGAGTTGTTGAAGATGATAATATGGGTGAAGTTATAAGAGTTACAGTGATAGCAACAGGATTTGAAAGTACGGAAAAGAGAGGAAAAATCAAGAAAACCATGAGGGAAGAAAATATTATTTCGTCAACTCCGGCAGCTACGACTTCCGTAAGACCGGATACGGATAATATAACGAGCAAGGATTTTAGGAAAGATACTCCGGCAAGCATACCGTATTTATTTGAGAAACCGATAACTCCCGCCGATCTTACTGATGTAAATCCGGGTTATATTAACGAAGGTACTTTCCCGGGATTAACAAAAAAGCACCATTTGGAGAATGAAGAAGATGAACTTGATATACCGACGTTTCAAAGAGAGAAAAAATCGGAGTAGTTTTAAATGGTTGAAATAGATCTTTTAATTAAGAATGTAAAAGAACTTATAAATCCTGCAAATGATGATGTGGTTCGAGGTAACGAACTGAACTCAATTAGGATTTCAAGAAACTTATGGATAGGTTCTACGGGAGAGATAATCACTTTTTTGGGATTTGAAGATGAGTTTAACAAAAATTGTATTCTTAAAAGCAATGCTACGGTTATAGACGGTTCTGAATTTGTTGTCTTTCCCGGGTTGGTTGATCCACATACACATCTTCCCTTTGCCGACACGAGACAGGATGAGTTTAGACAAAAATTGCAGGGTGTCAGTTATCAGGAGATAGCTGCAAAAGGTGGAGGCATTAAAGGAAGTGTTAGGAAAACAAGAGAGATAAGTTTGGATAAATTGATTTCTCAGAGTGAAAAAAGATTGAATCAGATGCTTATATCGGGGAGTACCACCGTTGAAGCAAAGAGTGGATACGGACTTAATCTTGAGAGTGAAATAAAACAGTTGGAATCAATTAAAGCATTGGACTCTTTTCATCCCGTGGACTTGGTATCCACTTTTCTCGGTGCTCATGAAATTCCATTAGAATATTCGGGAAGAAATATGGATTTTTTGAAATACCTTATTAAGGAAGTTGTTCCAAAGGTAAAAGAGGATAATTTAGCGGAGTTTGGAGATATATTTTGTGAGGATGGATATTTTTCTTATGATGAATCGGAATATTATCTTGAAGAATTAAAAAATAACGGATTTAAATTAAAAGTTCATGCAGATGAATTTAAGTCAAACAACGGAGCTACTCTTGCCGTTAAAAAAGGTGCCGTGTCATCGGAGCATCTTATTGAAATAACGGATGAGGAAATTGATGTGATTTCCGGTTCTTCCACTTCGGCGGTTCTTCTTCCCGGAGTCTCATTTTTCCTTAAAATGGAAAAATATGCACCTGTAAGAAAGATGATAGAGGCAAATGCAATTGTTGCACTCGGTTCGGACTTTAATCCCGGCAGTTCAATGATCTCCTCACAATTATTTGTATTTCATCTCGGGATATTCAAAATGGATTTAACAATTGAAGAAGCGTTAAATACCGTTACAATAAATGCGGCTTACTCAATTGACAGGAATAAAAGTGTAGGGTCCGTATGTTTGGGGAAAAAGATGGATCTTCTTCTTGCGGATATTCCGGATTACAGTTACCTTGCTTATCACCTTGGGATCAATCCGTTCAAAACAATAATAAAATCCGGTGAAGTTGTTTTTGAAGATGGAAATCTTACTTTCTGATATCCGGTAAATTATTTTTCGGATATGGTAAAATTATATAAAAAAAACCGGAGGTTTATATGATCAGGTACCCTTCTGTTGCCGGTATGTTTTATCCGAAGGAAAGGGATATATTGCAAACCGATATGGATAATCTGATAAAGGAGGATGATGTAAAGATATCTGCTATAGGATTAATATCTCCTCATGCAGGTTATATTTATTCCGGTAAATGTGCCGGAGTAGGGTTTGGGAAAATTGAAATTCCCGATAGTATAATTATTCTTGGTGTTAATCATAACGGGCGGGGTCATCCTATGGCTGTAGACGGTAACGGCAGTTGGAATACTCCACTCGGAGACGTGCGAATAGATGAAGAATTAAGAGAAAATCTTGTTAACCGTAGTAAAGTTTTTAAAATTGATTCCATTCCATCCGAAGATGAGCATTCCGTTGAGGTTCAACTCCCTTTTATCCAATTTTTAAACTCTTCGGCAAAGATATTGCCTGTTACAATTGGGGCACGGGATAGAGAAATATTAAAAAAAGGTGGAGAAGAGATTGGGAATATGATAAGGGAAATAAACGGGAAAGTTTTAATGGTCGCATCCACGGATATGAGTCATTACGTAAGATCCGATGTGGCAAAAGAGCTTGATACTTTAGCAATAGAGAAGATAAAGGTTCTTGATTCCGACGGACTGTTTGATACGGTTCGTTCAAATAATATTTCTATGTGTGGAGTTGCTCCTACCTACGTTATGCTTACAGCGGCAAAAGTTATAGGTGCTTCCAAAGGAGAAGTGGTGGAATATACGAATTCGGGATATACAAGTGGAGATTTTGATCAGGTAGTCGGTTATTTGAGTGCTTATGTGAATTAAATATGTTTAAATTTTTATATGCAAATGAATTAAAAGAATTATTTACGGTCTATGGAAGTTACTATGATCTGTTTACTGATGATGATTGTAAAATCAAATGCAGAAATATTCTTGAAATATATAACAAAACCTACTATAAAGCACTTGAGAAACCTATTGATTTGTTCTCATCTATCCCCGACTCCGTTTTTGTCATGATGAACCCCGGTTCGTCCGAACCGAGAGAGTTAGGATATGTGGAGCCGCGAGTTAATATCCTTGATGTGCCGGATAAACTCAAGACTCTTAGAATGGTTTTTGCAAAACCGGATGTAACTCAATATCAGGTAATGAGAATAATGGTTAAAATGGGCTGGGATCATGTAAGAGTCATTAATTTGTCCGATATCAGAGAGGCTAAAAGTGTTAAGTTTTTTAAAATTGTTAAGGAATTTGGCAATAAGCATAGTGATATCCATACGATTTTTTCAAATGTGAGAAAATTCGAGAGGGAAGCCGTATTCAGATTAAAGAAAAAAGACTCTCCTGTAGTAATAGGATGGGGTAAAGATAAACATCTTATTTCACTTGCTGAAAAAGCATTTTATTATCTGAAAGATTACAATACAAAAGGTTTGGTTTCAAACGAACATTCAAGACTATATCTTCATCCAAGTCCCAATATCCAAAAAGCAAAAGAAGAGTGGTTGAAAAAAATGTATAATATCCTCAAGTAATTAAAAAGATGTTACTCAACTGTAACCGATTTGGCAAGGTTTCTCGGTTTGTCTATATCACACCCCTTTTTGTCAGCAATATAGTAAGCAAATAATTGCAGAGGGATAATATTAAGGATAGGTTGAAGAAGTGGCAGAGTCTTTGGTACAGTGATTGTATCGTCCGCTATTTTTGAAACTCTATTTTCACCTTCGTTTGAGATTGCCAAAATTTTTCCATCTCTTGCTTTTATCTCTTCCATGTTGCTGATTATTTTCTCAAGTACAAGATCATCGGTGGCAATGGCAACCGTCGGAAAATCTTTATCTATAAGGGAAATAGGACCGTGCTTCATCTCTCCTGCAGCATACCCTTCCGCATGAATGTAAGATATCTCCTTTAGCTTTAAAGCACCTTCCATTGCGGTGGGATAATTAAACAATCTACCGATGTAAAAGAAATCGTTATAAACAGAGTATTTCAGGGAAATTTCTTTTATTGCTTTGGCGTTACTTAAAATTTTTCTTACCTGATCCGGCAGTTTTTTTATCGCATTTATTATCTCTTTACCCTCCGTAAACGACATTCCTTGGTATCTCCCTATAAGCAATGCAATCAGCGTTAAGATAACGAGCTGGGATGTATATATTTTTGTTGATGCCACTCCAATCTCTGTCCCTGCATGATTATAAACTCCGGCATCTGTCAGTTGTGTAATGGATGTTCCGACGGAATTTACTATTCCCAAAAGTAAGGCACCTTTCCTTTTTGCCTCTTTAAGAGCAGCCAATGTATCCGCCGTTTCACCGGATTGTGAAATTGCCAGTACTGCTACATTCTTATCAAGTTTAAGTTTCCGATATCTGAATTCCGATGCGACTTCGGTTTCCACATTAAGTTCAGTTAATTCTTCAAATATATATCTTCCTATAAGTCCGGAATAAAAACTGGTGCCACAGGAAATTATTATCAATTTTTTTGTGTTTCTCAGTCTTTCGATAACGGGTTCAAGCCCTCCTAACTTCGATACTCCTTCATTCTCTATCATCCTCCCTCTGAAGGCATTCTCAATAGTTTTCGGCTGTTCAAAAATTTCTTTAAGCATAAAATGTTTAAACCCTTTCTTATCATTTGAATGTATATTTGAATCTACAAATTCAACTTTTTTCTTTAGGATTTCATTACTGAGGTTTTTTATATAGTAACTGTCATAGTTTAGAACGGCCATCTCATCATCACTGAGAATTATCATCTTATTTGTGTATGGCGATAATGCCGTAGAGTCCGATGCTGCAAAAAGTTCGTTTTCTCCAATCCCGATAATGATGGGACTCCCCCTTTTTACCACAACTATTTTATGGTCTACATCCGCATGAATGACAGCCAAACCGAATGTCCCGTCAATTTTCTCAATTGATTTTAGCACGGCAGATTCAATGTCTCCGTTAAAGTTGTGTTCTATTAGATGGGCTATAACTTCGGTATCCGTATCGGAGTTGAACTTATATCCTTTTGAAATCAGTTCTTCTTTAATCTCCGTATAGTTTTCTATAATTCCGTTGTGAACCACACTTACCTTATTATCGTTGCTAAATTGAGGATGAGCGTTTACTTCGGATGGTTTTCCGTGGGTTGCCCATCTTGTATGGGCAATTCCGAAAGTGGCATCGGACGACGAATCATCAAGTTTGGATTCAAGGTTCGATACCTTCCCTTTGGATTTTACAAGAAAAGTATTTCCGTTATCAATAACCGCGAGACCGGCGGAATCGTAACCACGGTATTCCAATCTCTTTAAACCGTCAATGAGTATCGGGATAGCTTTTTTTTTACCTGTGTAACAAATAATCCCACACATTTTTCCCCCTTTATGAGAAGTGTGTTAACTGTTTTTTCCCGGTAGGATAAACATTAAATCCCATATCGAACAATTTATTGTGATCAAGTATATTCCTGCCGTCAAATATGAAAGCCGGTTTTTTCATAGAATCGAATATTATTGAATAATCAAGTTCTTTAAATTGACTCCACTCGGTTGTAATAACGATAGCATTTGCATCTTCTGCAGCTTTATACGGATCTGTATCATAGATAATATCTTTGTCAAAATCTTTTAAATCAAGTTTGGCATTTTTTAAAGCTTTCGGGTCATGAATTGTGACCTTTGCATTTTCATTAAGAAGGGCTTTTGTGATATCTATTGCAGGAGATTCTCTCGTATCTCCCGTATCGGCTTTGAAAGAGAAACCGAATAGAGTTATTTTTTTCCCGGCAACGGTGTTGAACATCTCTTTTATTATTTTCCTGACAAATCTTGATTTCTGATATTCATTCATTTTTACTACCGACTCCCAATAATCGGCAACTTCATAGAGACCGTAGCTTTTTGCAATGTAAACCAAATTTAAAATATCTTTCTTAAAACAAGAACCTCCGAACCCTACACTTGTTTGGAGAAATTTCTCCCCTATTCTTGAATCACTGCCAATGGCATGAGCAATTTCCGATATGTCGGCATCAGTTTTTTCACATAATGCGGAAATGGAATTAATGGATGATATTCTTTGTGCAAGAAATGCGTTTGCAATTAATTTTGATAATTCCGATGACCAGAGATTTGTAGTTATTATTTTTCTTTTTGGGATCCAATGTTTATAAATATCTGCTATTTCCTTGGAGGCTTTTCTCCCTTCTTGGGTTTTGTGTGCTCCTATTAATACCCTGTCCGGTTCAAGGAGGTCTTTAATTGCCGTCCCTTCCGCAAGAAATTCCGGATTTGAAACTACTTCAAATTTAATATTTCCGTTATGTGTTTTCAAAATTCTTTCCATTGCTTCAGCTGTTCTGACCGGTAAGGTACTCTTCTCAACAATGATCTTATCACTTTCGGCAAACTTAACAATTTGATGAGCTGTTGATTCCCAATACTGAAGATCCGAAGCCATTCCCGCCCCCTCACCAAAAGTTTTTGTGGGGGTATTTACAGAGACAAATATAATGTCCGCATTTTTTATATTTTTTTCAACTTCAGTTGTAAAGAAGAGGTTTTTCCCCCTTCTGTCCTCAACTATTTCTTGAAGCCCCGGTTCATAAATGGGGAGAGAAGATGAATTCCAAGCATCTATCCTTTCCTTACTGATATCAACAACATCAACTCTATATTCCGGACATTTCAGTGCAATAACAGCCATCGTAGGACCTCCGACATATCCTGCTCCGATGCATAAAATCTTTTTCTTAAACTCCATAATGTCTCCTGTGGGGAAATTAACACTTAATTTTATATTTTATCATATTAACCGATAAATTAAAAAAGGAGAGGCCGATTAAATTGAAAGATCGGAGTTAATTTAGTATAATATAAAAATGAGACCATACTTAATATTTTTAATATCATGGCTGATTCCGGGATCAGGTCATTTTATACAGAAAAAACATGTGAAAGCATTGGTTTTTTTTTCAGGGATTCTGCTTCTTGTATTGCTTGGTGTCCTTATGGAAGGAAAATTTTTTCTCCCTTATTCCGAGAATTCTTATAATTCGGGAATTGTTCAGAGGCAGTTTCATCCACTCTTGATACTTGGTTTTTTAGGCGATATAGGACTTGGATTATTCAACATTATTGTAAATTTACTTGGATATGCAAGAGGAAACATAGAGGCTGTTACTTACCATTACGGGACCACTTATCTCGTATCGGCAGGACTTTTGAACTATCTTATATCTCTCAATGCTTTTGATATTGCAAAAAAGGGGGAAAAGTGATCTTTAAAAGTCATTTGATTTCAATGTTAGTCTTTTCCGGTGTGGTTTCGGTTATTTTAGCATTTATCAGGCATGATGATATGAAGTTGATAAAAAAGGAGGGTGTAAAACTGTTCCTTTATATGTCTGTCGGAATAATTGCCGGAAGCTGGATAATTAGTTTATTATAATTCTTGTTTATCCACGGTGTTCCCAAACTTAAAATGATTAAGAGTGTACTAAAAGAAAGTCGGAAAAACAAATCTTAAGACTCCAAAGTTAAGAAAATATTCGAAGTTCGTCGACAAAAATGTGAAATACTACTATGGTCAACTTCTAAAATTTAAGTTAAATAAACCAAGATATATTTAAAAACAAATCCCGATTCCACCGAAATAAGAGAGACCTCCGAGATTAACATCAACAGAGGAGATACTGTATTTAAGTTGCAGATATTTTAGTTTAAGATCTAAAAACAGTTTCCCAAAATAAATCCTCAACCCTCCTTCACCGAAAAATCCGATACTGCTATCATCAACGGTTCCGATAAAATTCTCTTCTTTAAATTTATAGTTTCCTACTCCAAGTCCCAAATACGGTTTAAATTTGTTTTTGCCAAACAACATTCTCAATCCTCCTTCCGCAGGAGTGATTGAAAGAGTTGTTTTTTTAGGATCAAATTTAAGTTTCCCTTCTGCCTTAAAGAGATCCGAGTGGAGGAATACTTCAAGTGATTTTCCTATTTTATAAGCAAAGTCTATACTGTATGCTATGTTATTTGTTCCATACACGGTTTTGAATATATCTTCGGATATGTTTTTCAATCCTCCACCCACGGTGATTGAAAATTTCCCCTGACTTGCCATCCCTGATATTTGAAAGGTAGTAATTAGTGTTACTATTAGTAGAGTTTTAAGCAGTTTTTTCATAGTTCCTCCAAAGAAAATTATATCAACAGTAAATTAAAAAATCAAACTTATCATAATCGGTTCATTTTTTATTCTGATCTTAATATGCTTATCAATTGCGTCCTGCTCTTAACTTTCAATTTTTTATAAATATTATACAGGTGATTTTTTACGGTTCCGAGAGAAATAAACAATTCTTCTTCAATTTCCTTATTACTTTTTCCTTTTAAAATCAGAACAATAATCTCTTTCTCTCTCTCGGTAATGATTTTTTTCTGAAGCAGAACTTCAACTTCAACTCTTCTCTTATTGGAAATTCTTTTCGATTTACCATGAAGATATAAGAATATAAATATGGCAATAAATACCGTTAAAGCTAAAAAAAATAAAAACCATACATATTTTGCAAATGATCTTTCTATAATTACGGTTAATTTTCTACCCTCTTCATTCCAAATGGAATCACTGTTAGATCCTTTGACGTGAAATACATATTTCCCGGATTTAAGATTATTGTAGGTAACTTGATTCTTTGTTCCGAGATAGACCCAACTTTTATCAAATCCCTCTAAAAAACATGAAAACTGATTCTGAGTTGGTGAAGTAAAGTCCAAAGCCGCAAAACTAATATTAATTGTGTTATAGTTATTAGGCAGTATGATCTCTTCTGTTCCCGAAATATCATTTTGAAGTATTTTATCCATTCCAGGCAGATCCGAACTTCCGAATATCCTTAAACCTGTAAGAACTACCGGCGGGACAAACATGTTTGTGCAAAGTTTTTCAGAAGAGAAGAAATCGATACCTTCCGAACCGCCGAAGAATAGAATTCCATTCGAATTTATATGAGATGCATTCAGATTGTAGTCGGAATTTAGCATCCCTTCATATGTGTTGAAATTTCTGAATTTTCCTGTTTTTGTGTTGTACCTTGAAAGTCCGTTAAGTGTAGCAAGCCATAAATATCCTTTTGGTTCCTCTACTATGGATAACACCCCGTTATCAGGCAAACCGTTTTTTATTGTTTTAAAAGTAAAATTCTTTTTGTTTAAATCAAATCGTACTAATCCTTTTCTCCTCGTACCCGCCCATATAATTTTGTGATTTTGCTCTGATTGATGAAGTGATAATATGGTAGTCCTAATTGTCGAGTCTTCTTTTTCCGAAGGATTAAAGAATTCGAATTTTTTCGTTTTTACTGTAAATTTTGCAATTCCATTATTTGTACCTAACCAAAGTACTCCCGGATCCAATAGTGATTGTTTTACGGTATAAATCCGGTTCAACTCAGGATTGTGTTTATCATTATTTTGAAAAAGATAGTTTGAAAGATCATAATTGCTAATATTTAACCTATACAAACCGTTCCCAAGAGATCCTATCCAGAGGGAGTTTTCATTCAGTTTCGATACCATCAAAGTGGATATAAATGCCGTATTGAATTTTTTATGTTTTTTAAGAGGAGACTTAAGCCTTGAAAATCTATTAGTTTTAATATTGTATTTACTTAGTCCCGAATTTGTTCCTATATACAAAATTTCAGAATCCGACTTTGTACCTATGATAGAAGTGATATTTTTTTCCACAAGTGAATTGTTTTTTCGGTTATCCGAATTTAAAATTTTTGTTTTTCCGGAGATTAGATCAACCTTATTTAATCCTCCGCCGAGGGTTCCCACCCATAATATTGCAGGGTTTTTTGCGTCGGAATATATGGAGCCGATCTTCTTGGAACTTAGACTAAATGACTTTTTGCCGGATTCCCCTATTTTTTTGAAACATTCAATGCCTCTTTTTTCTATATTTATCCCCCCCCCTACGGTTCCTATCCATAAAAGTCCGGATTTGTCTCTCATTATACTCCACACAAAATTGTTGCTCAGACCTGAGTTATCGGCACTTTTTTTATAGGATAGGAAAATATTCTCGGAAATTTTATAAATATACAATCCGTTTTCTGTCCCTATCCAGATTAAATTATCATTGTTGGGATCATGGAAAATTATATTTACTCTTTTATCAATTAAATTTACATATCTCTCTTGTTCCATACCGTAGATCTTGAATTTTCCGGATTCTCTGATATATTTTACCAATCCTTCGTTTTTTGTTCCCAACCATAGATTTTTCTCAGGATCTTCAATAATAGTATGGATAAACTCGGGAAATATAGGGGATATACTTTTTTGAAAAATCCTGTAAAAGGAATCATCTTCTTCTCTGTATCTGCAAAGTCCGCTCCCCCAAGTTGCAATCCATATATTTCCGTTGGAATCTTCAAAAACCGACATTATCTTATTTGAACTTATTGACCCTGAAGAATTGGGATCTGTTTTATATTCCGTAAATCGATTATTATCCGGATTAAAGCGTATTAATCCTTCATTTTTTGATGATATCCACAATGTACCTCTGGAATCGGGAAAAATATGATTGATGATTTTTATGCTTGTACCTTTTTTCAGTTCATTGAAAGAGAGATAATTTTTAAATTTATTTTTTTTAAAATCAAATTTTGAAATTCCCCCTCCGTATGTTGCTATCCATATAGCATTATTCTTGTCTTCACATATGGATGTAACCACATTGTGCGGGATTGACTCCATGTCGTCATTGTCGTGATAAAATTGTCTAAAACTATATCCGTCATATTTGTTAAGACCGTCTGAAGTCCCTATCCATATGAATCCGCGACTGTCTTGAAATACTGAAAAAACAAGATTGTTGGAAAGTCCGTTATCTTTTGTCAAGTGTTTGAACGATAAAGAAGATTCGATTTTATTACCGTGCAGAGGAAATATCAGTATCATTAACAATAAAATATTAGTAAAATTCCTCATTTAAGTTTCCAATCAAATACACTAAATTGTATTCCCCACTTGTTTAATAACGATCTTCCATAATACATCATTACAATTATATTAAAAAGGGGAGAATAGATAAATAGGACTAAAGTTATATTTTCAAGAAATGTATGACTCAATTCACATATTCGGATTTGTTACTAAAGTTCTATTTTATAATTCGGTTTTAATATTATTATGTATGTACGGTCAAAAAAGGAGGTTGATTATGGATAGACTAATGGTTAAACTCGGAAAAGATTTCATAGTATTAAAATGTGATGATATTGACTGGATACAATCCGAAAGAAATTACTTACGACTCTACAAAGGGGAAAGATCATTTTTGATAAGAACAACTCTATCGGATTTTGAAAAAAAATTAGATTCTGAAAAATTTATAAGGGTAAACAGATCGACTATAATAAACATTGAGAGGATATATAAAATTGAATCCGATCCGAAGTACAATTATTCGGTAATACTAACAAATGATGTAAGTGTACTATGGGGGAAAAAATTTAGAAATAATTTAAAAAGAGTATTTCATAATTAAAAATGAGTTAGTTATGGACAACTATAAAACTAATAGAACCGAAAATACCGGTAAGAAGAATTTTATTAATAATGGGGAAGTTACTTTGGAATTGGATTTGTTAGTAGATGTGCTGATTAAACAGTATCTTACGGGAAATATTACGAAGAAGAACATTGATTTAAAATATTTTATACAGGATCTTGAACGCCGTATCATAAATTTTACTCTTGAATTGACAAACGGGAATCAGAAAAATGCTTCACGTATACTTGGGGTAAAGGAAACATCTTTGTGTGAAAAGATAAAAAAACACAATTTAAAAAAGAGTGTCAAAAAAGTTATTTTGAATCTTAATGTCCTTGATTTGAGTGAGACGGAAATAAATTCAGCTGTTTTAAACCAATTGTAAAATAAGATTTTATCCAGACATATTAGTAAAGGATAATAAATCTGTTTTTACTCTATCAAAAAATTCTTAAGATAGTTTAAAATTAATTTCAAATTTAAACTTTAGTGTCGGGAAGAGACAAATTATTGGAAAGTAATTCCATATAATTGGATTTTTCTCGAAAATTATTTTTTCATTAAAATTTATTGAAGCATTTTTTTTGATTTCATGAACAAATAAAGTGATTTTGTCCCGGTTTTTTATTTATCCGTCCCAATATTAAGTTTTTTTTATGCGAAAGGAAGAGCAATTGCACCTATAACGGTAAATAGACTTAAAGGAGGTTTATTATGAAAAAGTTATTTATGCTATTTGTAGCAATTGCAGTTCTAAGCGGACTGACA